>JAZGFI010000137.1:0-42024 GCA_036479435.1 Planctomycetota bacterium
ACAAGACTCGCAATTCGAAGGCGCTATTCTCCGCATCAAACCTACGCCCCGCCTCTAAACCACCTTTGAGGCTCGTTGGCCTTGCCTGAAGGGATGGCGAGAACCAGCAGATGCGGAATCGCTGGACCCGCCCATGGTAGCGGGTCTTTTGATCGCGCGTCGTGTACATTGGGACCCAAGGATCACGCCCAAAGGAGAATCGCGATGAGCCCCCAAGAGCCAGCCGAAGAACTGCCACCGCCCTGCGACAAAGCCACCCTCAAGAGCGCCATGCGCGCCTTTCGCAAGCGACTCAAGATAACCCGCTTAGATGACGAATCGCGACTCGGAGGCAGCAGCATGAGTGGCGGCAAGCAGTCATCGATCGCGGGCATTGAGCCGCCCAGCCAGTTCCCCAAGGAAACCTGGGATGAGCTGGCCCGCCAAGGTCGCCTCAGCAAATCCGAAAACGGCCTCTTTAGCCTCAACGACTAGACAGTGCCAGATGAGATGAGAGGGCCCCGGATGGGTCAAAAAGTAAGGCGGATGACTCTGAGATTCGCAAGGGTTGCCCGGGAGCGGTTGCGAGTCCCATCGAGAGGCCGTCGAGAGTGAAGCCCGCCGGTAACGAGCCGGGCAGGGTTCCCCAAAAGTAGTAACCCACCGAGTCGGCTTGTACCTGGATGGGATGCCACCCCAGCGGCAGCAAGATCTGCGCGAATTGATCAGCCCCAAACGGCAGGCCCAAGAGTGGGCCTGGGCCGGGCGGCCCAGCCACGTTGACGGCGAAGAGCTTGAGGATCTCCGCTTCGTACCGTCGATGGCGATGGAAAGATCGCCGTTGCCGCCCGTGGTCACGTTGCGGTCAAGGAGTCGGTTCACCTCGTCGATCGTCTCTAAAGACAAGACTCTGAGTCTCGGCACCGGGCCGTCGACACGAAGGACGAGGCGTAGCTCTTGTCGTTCTTGAAGGTGAATGCCGATCGAGTCTTGGATTCCAGTCGAGGAATTGTTGAAGAGCGGGAAGTTGGGAAAGGTCACCCGGATGTTCTGGATGACGTCGGACTGAAGGCGATTCGGCGTGATGGAGAACGGCAAGAGGTCCATCATCGGAGTGAGCGTAGCACTCTCCGAGGCAGAGACTCACTGGCGAGACTTCTTCGAAAGCTTGCAGAATCGAGGGCTTCACGGGATCGAGATGATCACCAGCGATAGGCACTCGGGATTGATCGCTGCCATCGCGGCGTGCTTCCCAACCGTCCCTTGGCAACGATGCCAATTTCACTTGCAGCAATAGGCTCAGGCACATGTCCCAAAGGCCGCCATGAAAGATGCCGTGGCCAGATCGATCCGCGCCATTTTCGACGCAAAAGATCGAGCCAATGCCGACAGAATGCTCAGCGACACCGTCAAGTAATACCAGGAAAAAGCGCCGGAATTGGCGGCCTGGATGGCGGAAAACATCCCAGAAAATCTGACCGTTTTTGCCATGCCGCCGAAGCATCAAAAGAAACTCAGAACTTCGAACTCGATTGAGCGACTCAATTTGGAGGTGAGCAGAAGAGTCAAAGTCGTCGCTGTCTTTCCCAACATCGACTCCTTGCTCAGGTTGGTCTCGGCGATGCTCGCTGAGAAAGGCGAGGAATGGGATACCGGGACAATCTATTTGGCGATGGGATCGGAATGACTCGCTCGTGGAAATTACAGAAGAATTGTTGCGTCATCTCCTTTTCATGCCCCTCTCGCCCCTCAAGTCGTTTCGAGTTTTCAGAAGAGTCTTGCTCCACCCTCGAATTTTGCATCTTGAGGGCGGCAAGACTCGATCGCCGGCGCGAAGCGAGTACCCTTAGACACGGACCGCTTGGATACGCCCTTCACGAGGCTTGAATTCATGAATCTACGTCAACGCAGGCCCGACGTCACCCGGTCCACCGCATCCCTGGCTGCATTGTCAACGGCCTTCGTTTGGGTCGGACTTGACGCCATAGTGGATGTCTTCGGCCCCGGGCCAACAACAGAACTCCCCTGGGTTTCACGGGTGATTTCCCTGCTGCTCCCTTTGCTACCGGGAGCCTTGGTCGGCATCGTTCTCCTGATAGCTCCCTGGCGTCTGATTTTCTTGGTTTTGGCCCTCGTTGGCTGGCGATTCGCCGAAGGCCTATCCCGCACGAAGTACGCGGCCGTGGATTGGCGACCGGAGTGGTGGCCAGTGACCGCGGCCGTCATCGGCTCCCTCGTCGCCTTGGCCTTCATCCGACGGCCTCCTCGTCTTGGCAGACAAGAGGCTTGGCTATATGGGTTCTGCGCGCTTACCTTGATGGGTTGGACCGCCACTTGGCAGCGCGGCCGTTATCTGGAATGGAAGGACGCAGGGATTCTCCTCACGACGGGATTGGTATTCCTAACGCTACTAGCCTTTAGAATCGGCAAACGGGTTCGCACCCTTGTCGTCCTCAGCCTGACCTTGATTACTGTTGCTCTCGGAAGCCTCTCCGCAACTCGGGCGCTTCGGGAAGGCCCCGAGATCGATTTCCTCCTCGGGCGGACGGTCGCCGGAGGGCGAATTGCCAGTCTGATGCGGGCCCTTGCAAGGGACTCCGTCACCGAGCCCTCGGGGTTTTCGGCGAGTCCTCCTCATTTCCTCGGCAGTTCCCTTGACCGCCGTTCCAGGGACTGGCTCGTGCAAGGACCGCGCCCTCGCGGAGTTTTGGTCATTAGCATCGATGCGATGCGTTGGGATCTTCTCGATAGGTCCGTCGGAAGCCGCCCAGTGGCTCCGACAATTTCTCGGCTCGCGAAGGAAGGCATGGTCTTCGAGCGCGCGTATTGCCCCGCCCCGATTTCACAAGTCGCGTTCTACGGGATGTACTCTGGACTTTACCCCAGTCAGTTTCTGGCCGCGTATGGTTCCTTCGACGATATCCCTCTCGCGACCATGCGTTGGCGAAAATTGGGCATCGAAACTCGTAGCATCATTCCCCACGGCATCATGACCGTGCAAACCAACAAGCTTGCCTCCCAGGATCTTGGCTTCGAGTTTCCGCTCGGTCACCATTGGGAGGACCCAACGCCGGCGCGCATCTTCCAGCACCTTCGCCCTCGCAGCGACGGGCCTTTCCTCCTTCACTGGCACGCGCTCCACCCTCATTTCCCCTACGACCAGCATCCACAGACCTTCGCCGCTGGAGATTCGGAATGGGAGAAATACTGCGCCGAAGTTCGTCATGCGGATGACGATCTGCGACAGGTTCTGGAGAAGTTCAAGTCGGCCGGACTCCTCGACGACATGTGGCTTCTGATCACGTCTGACCACGGTGAGGAGTTTCAGGAGCATGGCTACGATCGCCACGGAACTCAGGTCTTCGAGGAATCTGTGCGAGTCCCCCTCATCCTCCACGGTCCCGGCATCGAGCCTGGTCGATTCAAGGGACCGGTATCCCTGATCGACTTCGTCGCAACATTCGAGCAAATTTTTGATCTCGATCACGAAACCGCCCCACAAAGCAGCGGCCGCGGCTGGGTCGCGGCCCTGGCCGGTTTGATAGATGGTTTGACGACGGTTCGAGAGGCTGGCGAAACAGCGCGCGAGGTCTGGTCATCCGAGGTGGTCGTCGACCTTCCGCCGGTCGGTACTGGAAGTTGGAATCCCTCTTCGGCCCTCATCACGCCTGAGAAAAAGCTGATTTTTGACGAACGCAACCGGCGCTTTCGGCTCTTTGACCTAATGAGAGACCCGGCAGAGCGCCGAAATTTGGCGTCAGAGCAGCGGCGCGGGGAATGCGAAGGCCTTTTTCAGACTTTGCGACGCCTCCAGGCTGTCAGCACCGCGGTCTCCTTAGAAACCACAAATAAAACTCTGCCGTCGATGACCTCACTCGTCGCGAACGCCGCAGATATTGGCGACGTCGCGGTCAGCGTGCTCGCGAACACGATTCAGGAATGGGACGTTGACGGCGCCGTGAGCCTACTCTGCCACTTTAGTGACTTCCGCAGCCCCGACTTGGAAAAGGTGATCGAGCAACGGTTCGCTGATGACGCGCGTCCAGAAGTAAGACGCGCAGCAGCCGCTTCGCGACTTTGTAATGGTCGGGGCACCCTTGCCGAGTGGAACCGCCTTCGAGATCGTTGGGACGAGATCGAGAACGAAGAGCTCCGCGGCGTCATTCTCGAGATCGCCAGGCGACGGGAGGACTCATCACTGTACGCTGCCGCCTCTCAGTTGCTGAGTCAAGCCAGCCCAAAAGCCATCACTCCCGATGCGTTTTCTGCTGCCTTTTATCTCTCCACGCTGAGTCATAAGACTCTCGACTCGAAGTGGATCGAAGCTGGCCTCGCGAGTCCGCGTCATTGGATCAAGCGCCGATCCGCCAGTGTCGCGACTGGAGGCCAATACGACCTTGACCCCAATGTGCTCTCCGCCCTCGAACAATCGGCTAGCGATCGCCACCTCTTGGCCTTGCTACGATTCCTGCGACTACAACACGACACTCCCGACCGTTTCTTGTTGCAGCAATCACTCGGGTCAAGATTCCGGTGGTCTCGCGAAGCGGCGTGCCGGTTCGTCGCCATCACGGGTACCAAGGCTCCGCACCTTCGACGCCAACTCTATCGGCCACCATTTGCCAAGTCCCTTCCAGACGGCTGCATCGCCGCAGACCAATGGGCCATGAAACTCGACCGCAAGAACGTCACCCTGTCGCTCGAAAATTCTGGCCCGGGCCACCTCGCGATCTTCATCCAACTCGCAAGGCACAAGAAGCCTCACAGTCGGGTTGCCCTCATCGTGGGTGATCAACGTGAGGTCATTTCGGAACATTCTCACGATCCCGCGAGGCCCGTGATGCGAAGGATCGAGGACGGATCTGCCCGCCACAACATCACAATCGAAGTGATCGCTGGCCGCCCTCAAGACGTCAAGATCGGAGCCATCGTGTGGTACCCAGACCACCGCAAGTAACCGTGCCGAGCTGAAGTCCCGGCGGCGGCGGCAGGACTTGGATCTGCCGTGTCCGTCTAGGTGAAGCGCGGCGGCTAGCGACGCCATTCTGCTTGAATCTGGTTTTGGGGTTTTGCCACCGATCAATTCAAGAGGCTATCCAGGGTTGCCGCGTTCCGGAAGGTTCCGAGCAGGGGCTCCGGTCCCACTCTTTTGTCCTTTTTGACCTAGCTTGAACACGACTGCTGAATTGCAAGTGATCTAGAAACTGCCGATGATGATCTCGCGGGATTTGAGGGTGAGTTTGGAGGAGATTGCTTGCTCGGAGTCGAGATCGGCAAACCTCGGGTTCTTGGGTTTCCAGCGCAAGTCAACTTGAATGGTGTTCCGCCTGAAATTGATGAGGTAGGCCAACCGCTGGTTGCCGATGCGGGCCGTCCGAACTTCGATCCCCCATTCCGGATTTCCCGCTTCATCGAGGGCCGTCAAGTCTCGGTCGATTCCGGCCTTTGATAGCCACCGATCGATGAGTTGGTGCTAGCCCTGAGGAATGCCGAGGTCGATGGCTTTGCTGTTGCCCACGGCGCTGTTTCGGTGTGGCTTGCCGATGGGCTCCCAGCGCAGTGCGTCTTTTCCAATGACGCGAACGACCTTGCCGAGTTTGACCGCTTGTCTCAGATGCCGCAGGGTCTCACCTTGAACGCAAGTTGCGTTGGGGACGATGATCAAACAAGTTTCGTTGCCGACGGTGCTGGCGAGAAACTTGTCGGCAAGTTGGCGCTCATCCCGTGAAGGTGCGCGTGCCATAGCGCGAGTTTCATATGTTCGGCGGGACTGGCGTCGAGTTTCGTCGCGTTCACCGACTCCACGACATGGAACTCGGAGTTGTAGAAAGGCGTGTTGGGAGCGATAGACTTCAGAAAGTTCGCAGCCAGACTGCTGTTCAGCCAACCGGCGACATAGGGGCTGTTTCCGAAGAAACGAATTGGCTTCTCGACCAAGGAAAGGTCGGAGAAGGAATCGTCTCCGCTACTTAGGCCGCACATCCTGGAGATCGCGGGAAGGTCAATGCCGTAGTTGTTGTAGGAGACCGGCATCGACCAGCCTCGGTGCTCAGTACCGCCGGTAAGGTAGTCGCCCAACATGGTCTTGACCTGCGTCAAGACGCGAGGAGCGTGCCGCTTAATACGAACGTCGTACCCCAAGCCTTGTTCAAGCCGTTAAGCGAGCCGTACTTCTTCTTAAGCCGTCCTTGCCAATTGCTGAAAGTGTGGCGGCCGGTCCCCTGGAACGCGGGCTCGTTCATGAAGTCGACCGCAATGTTGTCCCGCAGCATCTGATTGAGGTGAGGCTTGCTGCGCTCGCGAAACCAATCATCGTCGAGCTTCCCCGATTCCGTCAGGCCTCCGCGCAGCATCCCATCGACGAGATTCACCCCCAAGCGTTTCATGAGGTCGGGCTTACGCCGAGCCCAATCCGCATTCCAATTGAATCCGGTCAGAAACACGGGGGCTTCTCCGCAGCAAAAGCCGCCTTCGTGAACTTTGAGCCCGATGACATTCCAGTTGGGGATTTATGGGAATCGTGACCTTCCCGCCAACACTTCGTCGCTGCTCCGCAAGCTTGCATCCAGCATGGTGTCGACCTAGGCCATCGAACGAAGGGCCATTTTCGCCGGGGAGCGGCATTGACGTCGTGCTGGGCGAACGACAGGGAAATCTCCGCGACGGCGAGTGAAGCGTCGGGGATCGAAATGTCGTCGCCCCGGGCATGGCATCGGCTCAGATTTTGCCGCAACGTCGCCACTTTCTTCGTCACCGATTCGATCAAAACCAACAACTCATCGTGGACTGCGATGCCGGGACCATCTGCTTGGAAACACGCAGATGGATTGCCATCTGCCGGAAGGTCATATCCGGGCTTCAGGAACGCGTGATCAAGCTCATGGGCCGCAACTCAATGAAGCCGAAAGCTGCCAGCGATGACCATGGCTGCAACCGCAAAGACCAAGCGACTTGAAAGCACTTTGCCGCTGAATTCCCTGCCAGTCATTGCTAACGATTTACTGTCTTTCGGCACTGTCATCTTTTCAATTCTCCATCGGCTCTGCCCCCACTTTCGTCATGCCAAAGCGGACCCAGAAGTACTCTATTGAATCTGCCCAACTGCGGCGAAATGACTCACGCGAATACGGATTTCAGGGGCCAGCCAAAAAGACAAATGCCGCGTCAAAGTACGCCTACAATGTGGCGTGAGACCGCGCCGATGGGTACGATGCCCTGGCGGCAGATACGCATGTTCGACACGCCGCCCTTATCATTGAAAGGGTATGCGAGGTTCGCAATGAGACACTTTTCCATCTCAAGAACACTGGCCTTTTCGGCCGTGGTTGCATCCGTTGTTTTCCTGTTGCCATGCGTCGTTTTGTCGCAATCAAATTCGAACTCAAACTCGAACTCGAACGACGATCTGTTGGACCGAATCAACCGGCTCGAAGGCCGCGCTCAGGCCCAGGATGAGTTGATCCAAAATCTACAACACCAACTGACAGTTAGCGATGAAGCCCGTGAAAGCGGCGAGCTCGAGCTAGCCGTCAATGGTCTTCTGAACGACCTGGAAGGCGGCGGCGGAGTCACGACACCTCGCTCCGAACGTCTTTTGGTTGGCGGCCAACTGCGCCTTCGTGCTGAGGCACGTGACCCCAAGAACTACGGAAGTGGTATCCGCGACGATGTCGACTTCGTCATCCAACGGACTCGCCTCACTTTCGACTTCAGAGTCCATGACAATGTCAGGGTCTTTGTCGAGCTCCAAGACTCGCGCAACTGGGGCGAAGAAGGGAGCACGGTTGGAGACCTTGAAGGCGTCGACCTCCACCAAGGCTATGTCGACTTCAGCCATGTGTTCGGGCGTCCCTGGACCATCCGCGTCGGACGGCAATCGCTCTCATTCGGCGATCAACGCCTAGTCAGTCCCCTCGATTGGCATCCCGTAGGGCGCGCCTGGGATGGCGTTCGCACCTGGTATGACGCCGACGACTTCACCATTGACCTCTTCGTCACCAACGTGGTCGAAAACAGCACCCTCCTCGGTGGCCAAACCGACGATGACCATATTTTCGCCGGGGTCTACTTGACGACCAAGGTCTTCGCCGATCATGAGCTCGACGTCTATGTGTTCTACCGCCGATTCGGATCCAACAG
This sequence comes from Planctomycetota bacterium, assembly GCA_036479435.1. Taxonomy (GTDB): domain Bacteria; phylum Planctomycetota; family DRQF01; genus JAZGFI01. Next base: position 8,119 of record JAZGFI010000137.1, read on the forward strand.
CTTCAGGGCTGAGGACGGCACGATTGACGACCTTGAAGACGTGACCCTCGGGTTCCGCTTCTCCGGCAAACAGGGCGGTTTTGATTATTCGGCGGAAGCCGATCTCCAGCTCGGCGATCGCGCTGGCGATGACGTCACCGCCTACGCTTGGGCGGTCACCGTCGGCTACCACTTCGGCGGCAACTGGAATCCGCGTATCGGCCTCGAGTGGACCTTCGCCAGTGGTGACGATGACCCGACCGACGGCGACTACGAAACCTTCGATCCCCTTTTCCCCTTCGGCCACGCCTTCCAGGGATATGCCGACCTCTTCGCTTGGCGTAACGGTCACGACTTGGCCGTCAAAGTGGAAGCATCACCGACCCAGGACCTCTGGTTCCAGGTTGCCGGCCACATGTTCATTCTCGACTCCGATAAGGATGCCTGGTACAACGCGGGCGGCGGCGTCATCAGAAGGACGACGGCGGGCAATGTCAGCAACACCGTGGGATTCGAACTTGACGTTCACTTCAAGTACAACCTGAACCCCTCGACTTCATTGTGGTTCGGGTGGTCTCACTTCTTCGCTGGAGATTACGTCGAAGACACCGGCAGCTCGCCGGATACGGACTTCGGGTTCTTCCAAGTCACCATCAATTTCTAAAGCCCCAGCACCACGCACCGGAGAAAACGCAATGTCCCATCATCCCGAAGAATCTTTGCACGACCCAACGACCTGCTCGGGACACCACGTCGACCATGAGCCCAGCGGGCTCGCCGAAGACGCCCTCTTCGAATCCTTGCCAGATGGTCATCTCGTCAAGATCTTGATGCAGGAACACCAAAAGATCCGCAGTCATCTCGATGACCTCGAGGGTTACATTGAGCTTTTGAAGCTCGGCAATGATGATCGGCAAGACTTGCTTCGCAAGATCGAATCGACGGGGGCGGCCTTGATTGCCTCCGAGCCGCACCATCGCCGCGAAGAGGAAATCCTTTTTCCCGAACTCGTCTCGCGGGGATTCGTCGGACCGCCCAGCGTCATGCTCGCAGAGCATGTGCAGATCCGAGATCTCAAGAAAACCGTGAAGGAAGAAGCGACTCAGTTGTTGAAAGACGACGGTGACACTTTTCGCCTTCAAGCGGCCGCGAATGAGATCGTCGGCGACATGCGTGAGCACATGAGCAAAGAGAACAATATCCTCTACCCCTTAGCCGTCAGCGTCATCAAGGACGAAGCACTCTGGGCGGACATGCGACAGCGTTCCGACGCGATTGGATACTGCTGCACCGGGCACTAAGGGCTCGCTGGCTTAGACATGATCAGCTCCGACATCATCACCGATGCCGGAGCTGATGTTCTTGGTGGACGGAGGTGGCAACAACGACCGTGGGGGCACCGGATAATCCGGAAACACATCGCACTCAAGACGTCTACGGTCAACTGGCCGCTTCAACATCATGCCCAGATCGTGGACAACCCTAAGCAAGTAGTAGGCGTGAATCGTTCCGAGTACGACCGTGGCCATCGGGCTGATCTTCGCCAACCACTCCGGGAGCGGCATTGACTGCGCCCGGGTGATGCCCGTGACCAGGCCGTCCAACATCAGCCACAAAAACAAAGCAATGAGCGACCCGTTGAGTCGATTGATGAGCCGTCGCGCATCGATGTGCCTCAACCAGGCTTGTGTCCGCCAACATCTGGAGAAAGCGTCTTCGATGACGAATGAAAAGAAGGCAAAGAGCACGAGAGTGTCGATGCCGATCTCACTTCCCATCGCATGCGCCATGACGACCCGCGTACCGTGGATCACGGCGTTGAGTGGCGGCACCGAAATCAGCAAGGCCAAAGCCAGCAAGCCAAAAGACCAAGCTCTGCCGATGGCGAGGTAGCGGGTCGTTTGGGTGAAGCGATCGGTGGGAGTCGTCTTCGCAATAGCCCGACGCAGGTCGTTAAAAATGCTGACGAGAATGATGATCTCGATCATGCTGACCACAAACGCCACCCACTTGATCAGGTGATCTTGGGGAATGTGATAGGTGTGGTGGGCGTAGTTCGTGAAGCTATTGAGCATGCCGATACCCAGAAACACGAAAGCCTTCGTCGAGCGTGCGTAGCTTTTGTCGCCGGTGACAAGTTCGCCCAAGTACAAGAGCGCGCCGTAAACCAGCATGTTGAAGGAAGCCACCAACGTTCCGCAGTGTTTCCACTGAATCTGCAGATCAGCGATCGGGTAGTTGCGCACTTGTGGGATGAGGTAGGCGTGACCTTCGATGAAGGTGAACACAAAGAAGAGGACGCCCGTCCCCCACATGTAGACATAAACCGGCCGCTCGAAGAAGCCCTTGGATACCTTCTTGAAGAAGGTGACGGCGAATGCCAACCACCCGGCGAGGATCAGCAAAGAGAAGATGGGGTGAAAACCTAGATACTCTCGGCCCGACGAAAGACCAAAGGGCAAGGTCAAACAGATCCCCGCCCCGGCGAGTCCCCAGCAGACCATCTGAAATCGGAAGCGCTTGCGGTCGCCAGGAGTCGGTGACGCGATGGCCGAAAAAAGATAGCGATGGACGCAAGCAACCCCGCCGAGAAAAATCCACGCGGATGCGAAAGTCGTGTGCAGGGGACGGAGGTTTTGAAATTGGATGCCGTAGCCATTGAGGAACTTGGCGATCTGCTCGATGTAAAAGAGAATCGAGGACGCCCCGCCGATGATTGTGATCATCACGCAGGCTAAGGCACAACGCATCAGCGTGAAGGTCATGCGCTCGGCGCGTACTTGGTCTTCAGTCATCGTCGGTACTCAAACCAGGGAATCCCGGCCCCATCCTCCGCGGTTCCCGCAGCGTCCTCGAAGGCGAGACCCAGGGCCTCGCAGTTTTCGCGCAACCAAGCCAAGAACGCCAGCATCCCGCGTTCTTCATTCTCGGAAAGGTCAAATGCTGGCATGCCTTTGGGGCCACGCCCTGCGGCGACCGTCCCCAGCACACCTTTTTCGCCGAGGCGCTCAAGCAAATGACGCATGTCGGGACCCACGACGGTCGCGGTCTTGTTGGGAAGATGACAGCCGATGCACTTTCGAGCCTGCACAACGGCGTGCCCCGTTCGTTCAAGTGGATTCAGGGGATTTGGCGCCGCGGCCACAACGGCATCCAGCGTCTCGATGGCGGAGGGAGTGCGTGCAAGGCGAAGCTGACCAGTGCCGGTCTCATTGAGTGCGGCGAGGAAGGCGGCGATGCCCGCGATCTCATCGCTCGACAGATGGAACGCCGGCATGCGACCGGCTCCGTCCGTCAGGATCGACTGAAGCCGTTCGTAAGCGAGATACTCGGCCGCATTGGTAAGGTCCGGCCCAAAGAAGCCACCAAATCCGTGGATCTGGTGACAGCTTTGGCAGTTGTGCCGGTGCCAGACTTCCCAGCCCACTTGAGCTGTCTTCGAAAGCGGCGGCGTTTGGCGACCGCTGTCGTCGAGGTAGACGAGCGCGGTCTGAGCAAAGAAGCAACAGACGAGAACAGCGATCAGGTTCCGGCGACCGCTCGGCGTTCTCATCGAACTCGCTGCAAACTTGGCCTGCGGTTAATCATCCCTTCGATGGTTCCGCGCCCGCAAGTCCGTCGATATCGGCGGCCGCAAGCCCGTCAATATCCGCGCCCGCAAGTTGGTCAAGATCAGCGACCGCGAGGTCGCTGGGCTCAGCGCTCCCGGGACCACTCGGTTCCGCAGTGCCGAGGCCGGCGGGAATGGCGTCTCCCAAGACTCGGTTGACAGCAAGCCAGCGCCGCGTCCACAAGAAAAACCCAGCGGCCGCGGCCACCGGTGGCGCGATTTCCCAGAACCCGAGCGGCGGCACCCCCGGTGACGATGCCGGGGTCACGATGATGTAGAGGTCAAGCCAGCGACCGACCAAGATCAACATCGCCACGCGAGCCAAAGTCGCACGATTGCGTTTGGCGGGTGCCGGCAGCAACACGAGGAAGGGCACCACGAAACTCACGGCGAGACTCAACAGCGTCATCGTCGTCCAGCCCCCGCTCAAGCGAGCGTGGAACCAAGTCGTCTCTTCGGGAATGTTCGTGTACCAGATGAGCATGTACTGGCAGAACCAGATGTAGCCCCAAAAAAAGGAGAATGCGAAGAGTAACTTGCCGAGATCGTGCCGAACACTATCGGCAAGCTTGAGGTGCCCAAGGCGCTCTTGTTGAAGCGCGATCAGGGTGATGGCGGCGATCCCTGTTTGGAACAGACCCGCGAACAAGTAGACCGCAAACATCGTGCTGAACCACTCGGCTTCGAGTGACATCAGCCAGTCGAAAACGAAAACCGAAAATGAGAGCCCGAAGAGGATCATCCAGATGCCAGCGCGGCCGCGTCCGGTTTTCTTCAGCATCCAGGGGGTGATGAACAGCCAAATGAAGAAGCAAACGGCGGCTCGAGCGGAGAAGGCACCGAGATTCAGCCAACCGAGCTTGTGCTCCATGTGCTTGCTGACATGACCCGCCTCCATGTGGCTCCAGTCATAGAGCGTCGAGGCGCCAAAGACGACAAAGACAGCCATCAGAACGGCGAGAGGCAAACCGGAGCCCATGGCACGCGCCACGGGCATGATCGGGTCAGCCCAACGCCCTGAGGTGAGCCGCATGATGGCGATGAAGACGGGGCCCGCGAGACAAAGCCCCATGAACAGGTTCACGGAAACAAGCCAAGACGGCCACACGCGCTCGGGGGCTAAAAACAGGCCGAGCACAAAGACGGCCACACCTATAATCACCAGCCAAGCGAGCACCGAGCTCGTTGCCTTCGGGGTGTTGGTGGTGTCAATCATTTGCCGCTCCCCTGCATCTCGCGGATGTAAGAAATTACTTTCCAGCGGTCCTCGCGCCTCACCTGTGCGGCGTGCGCGGGCATGTTGATTTTTCCGAGCGTGATGGCGTGATAGATCTCACCGTCTGCCATCTTCTTGGCGTTCTCCGCCAACAGCGAGGGCGGCGGCGGTACGCCACGCTTCGTCACGATTCCATCGCCTAATCCGCCGGCGCCGTGGCACGCGGCACAAAAGTTTCCGAATACCACTTGGCCTCGCGCGAGTACTTGTGGACTCGCGGAAAGTGGATTTTTGAGTTCGCGGCCTGCGAGTGCCGCACCTTCCGGGGTCGCCTCGTAGGCGAAAGGCAAAAACCCTCTCGCGATGGTCCCCTCTACCGGCATGAGTAAGTTTCGATCGTCCTTAAACAGTGAATTGGCACCCTGGGCCTCATAGCCCGGCGAATGCGCCATGTCCATCAGGAACTCAGGCCTGCGCTCACTTGAGTCGTGTTGCAGGGCGCGTCCCAAGACGAGAGTGCCCGCGGCCCAGGCGATGAGGAGTAGGAGCAATAGAGACTGGTTACTCACGACTTGATCTCCTGGTGCTCAGCCCATGACTCGGCGGCGCCATGTTGCTTCCACAGTTCTTCGAGCTTGGACTGGTCAGCAACGGGCATGCCGCCGCGAACCACGATGACGAATCGGTCGTCGTTGACACGCGCTTTGGTCAAGATCGCCCGTTTGCCCGGAAACAGGCGCGCCCAAACCAGGAAAGTCCCTACCGTGCCGAGCCCCGCAAACAAGACCGTCATTTCAAACGCGACGGGGATGAAAGCCGGCAGCGACTCGTAGGGCTTACCACCGACGTTAGTCGGCCAATCAAACGCAGACGTCCAATACTGGAGCAACAAGGCGCAGATAAGGCTAGTGAGTCCGAAAAGGAAACAGGCCCAAGTCAATCGCGAAGGCTTAAGGCCCATCGCCTTGTCGATGCCGTGAATGGGATAAGGACCATACACATCGACAATTTCAATTCCGTTTTTGCTGCAATCATTCGCTGCGGCGCAAGCGGCCCGATCGTCCTCGAAGGCCCCGTAGTGCAACAACGCGTACTCGCGCATCTTTAAAGCCATTAGTGCACTCCCTCAGTGTCACGGGGCAAAATCGCCTTCACTTCCGAGGCCGCAATGAAGGGGAACAGGCGGCAGAAGAGGAGGAACAAAGTGAAGAAGAGCCCGAAACTGCCGATGAGCGTGGCAAACTCCACCAAGGTTGGTGTGTAGTCCGCCCAGCTCGACGGCAGAAAGTCGCGGTGGATCGACGTGACGATGATCACAAAGCGCTCGAACCACATCCCGATGTTGACGGCGATGGTGATGATGAAGACCAGCAGCGCCGAGTTGCGAACTCTTTGCGACCAGAGCAACTGCGGAATCACCACGTTGCAAGACACCATGATGAAGTAAGCCCAGCTCATAGGACCGCGCACGCGGTTCAAAAAGGCGAACTGCTCGAACTCGTTGCCTGAGTACCAGGCGATGAAGAGCTCGGTGCTGTAGGCAAATCCAACGATGCAAGATCCGAAGACAATGACGCGACAGACCGCATCAACATGCCGCTGAGTGATGTAGGCCCCGAAGTCGAGCGCTGATCTTGCGATGAGCATGAGCGACATCACCATCGCGAATCCGGAGAAGATGGCGCCGATCACAAAGTAGGGGGGGAAAATCGTCGTATGCCATCCCGGCACCATCGCGGTTGCAAAGTCGAAACTCACAACACTGTGCACCGAGACCACGAGCGGCGTCGCCAAGCTAGCGAGCAACAAGTAGACGACTTCATATCGCCACCAAGTGCGTTGCGAACCGCTCCATCCCAGTGACATCACCCGGTAAAGGGTCTTGCGGAAGACGGTCTTGGCTCGGTCTCGCATCGTGGCGAGGTCGGGAATGAGGCCGACGTACCAAAAGACCGCGGAAATCGTGAAGTAGGTCCCGATCGCAAACACATCCCACAACAGCGGCGACCTGAAGTTCACCCACAAAGGGCCGCGCATGTTGGGATAGGGAAAGACCCAGTAGGCCAGCCAGGGTCGGCCCATGTGAATGACCGGGAATAGGCCCGCGCAAATGACGGCAATAAGCGTCATGGCCTCGGCGGCACGGTTCATCGAGGTGCGCCACTTTTGGCGCAACAAGAACAGAATGGCCGAAATCAGCGTCCCGGCGTGACCGATTCCAACCCAGAACACGAAGTTCGTGATGTCGAAGGCCCAACCCACGGTCTTGTTCAAACCCCAGGTGCCGATGCCGGTCGCGATCTGGTACCAGACAGCTACCACTCCGAGCATCATGACGGAAAATGAGATGATGAAGGCAATCCACCACATCTGACCGGGGTTGCGCTCTAAGGGCGCCGCGATGTCGTTAGTTACATCACGGTTGCTCTTGCCGCCGAGAATCAAGGGGGGCGTGATCGTATCGTCGTGCATGGACTACTCCCCTTTCACTTTTCGGTTTCGAACTAGCGTTCGGTAGCCGACGGAAGGCTTCACGTTCAACTCCTCCAACACCTTGAAATGCAAGGGATCAGCATTGGCCTTCGTGATGGCACTGTCGGCCTTCTTCACGTCGCCAAAGACAATCGCCTCGGTCGGGCAAGTTTGGACACAGGCCGGCTGAATCTGACCATCAAAGATCTCGACCCCAGTCCGCTTAGATTCGTTCTTCGCCGCTTGGATGCGCTGGACGCAGAAACTGCACTTCTCCATGACGCCGCGCGACCGCACCGCGATATCTGGATTGAGCACCATGTTCTGCAGTCGATCCTCGCGGGAGTAATCGAACCAGTTGAAGCGCCGCACTTTGTAGGGACAGTTGTTCGCGCAGTAGCGCGTTCCAACGCAGCGGTTGTAAACCTGCTGATTGAGCCCCTCTTCGCTGTGCACGGTCGCGAGGACCGGGCACACCGTTTCGCAGGGTGCGTTGTCGCAATGGTGGCACATCATCGGCTGGTGGATGACATCGACGTCTTCGGGCTTTTCCGGATCGCCGCTGTAGTAGCGGTCGATGCGAATCCAGTGCATGTCGCGCCGACGGCGAACTTCGTCATGCCCCACCACGGGGATGTTGTTTTCAACCTGGCAAGCGACCACACAGGCGGAGCAGCCGGTGCAGCGATTCAAGTCAATCGCCATGCCCCAGTGCGGTAGATTGTTGGCATGGTCGTCGGTCCACAGATCGACGTCGCCGCGGTGGCGCGCGTGATCATCGCAGCCCTTCGCGGCCAGAGCACCGGTCGTGGTTTCGTGGACAATGTTGCGACGTCGGTCCTCGCCGGGAGCCGTGTTGGCGGGCAAATCGATCGAATCGTAAGTCTGCGACAAGGCGAAATCGATGTGACGACCGGTTTTTTCAACCGTTACCATGCGCGTGCGGCGCAACAGCCCGTCTTCCCAGACGGCGAGCGGCGCGGCGTTGACACCCACCACCCCGTCGGCCGCGACGGTCGGTCGGGCCTCGATCCAGTCGGGGCCGACTTTGGCAAATCTCTCGGTACCCGAGCGCCCGTAGCCAATCGCGATCGAGATAACGTCGTCGTGCTGGCCGGGTTGGGCCTTCGCAGGGATTTCGATGACCAAGTCCTTGGTTCGAATCGCCACGATGTCGCCATCGCTGATCCTTAATTCCGCAGCGGCCGCAACGCCAAAGAGCGCGGCGTTGCCCCAGCTCATCTTGGTGATCGGGTCGGGAAGTTCTTGCAGCCAGGCATTGTGGGCGTGACGGCCACTCGGCATCCCGACTTTTTCGTTGAGGATGACTTCGAAACCATCCGCGGCTTGGGCCGAAGGCCAGCTTAAGCCCTTCAAAGCCGTGGATTTGAACTTGCCAAGTGGGGCCACCTTGCTCGGCATCTCCACCACACCGTCGTGAACGGCCGCGCTCCAAAAGCTCTCAAAATTCGCATGACTTGCGGCGCGCCAATCGACGGTCTTAGACAAATGGGCCTTGCGAAAGGCCAGGTCATCCGTCTTGTCACCCGCCCACGCGGCAAGGCTGTCGCGAAAGCTACGCGTCTTAAACAGGGTGGTCGTCGAGATCGCGGGTTGAGTCAAGCACAAGGCACCTTTCACCGGAATCGCGTCGTCCCAGCGCTCAAGGAAATGAGGCTCGGGGCAGATGACGGTGGCCGCTGCGCTGGTTTCGTTGGGGGCCGAAGAGGTACTGATAACGGTCCCAACGCTCTTCATCGCCTTGGCGAATCCCGCGGCGTCGGGAAGATCGTAGAGAGGGTTTAGATCATGAATGATGAGCGTCTCAACCCCACCCGCGGCCATGGCGCTCGTTAAGCGCTGAATACCGTGATCATCGCCTTGGCGTTGGAAGGACGGACTTTCGATGTCCAAAGTTTGGCCGTAGTTGCCCAGCAAATCGTTGATGAAGGCCACGGCAACCTGAGTGCCTGCATGCTGCACTCCTGAGACCACTATGCTTTTGCCCCGTGCTCCCCAGAGCTTCGCTTCAAGGGATTTCAAGTTCGCGTCGGGCTTGGCGTTGGGCAAACCTTGGGGCGGGCTGACTCCGGCGCGGCGCGCGAGCATCCCAGCCAGCGTTCCGATGAGCCGTATCTGTTCGCGCTCGGTCTTGACGACCCGCAGGTCCGCCTTCGTGCCCGTCAACGACATCGTGCCTTCGACTTGAGCATGCCAGGCTGTTTCACCCGCGTTTTTCTCGCGACCCTTGGCGTATCCGGCGGCAAACTCAACCGGCGAAACCCAGGTCCCGAGGAAGTCGCAGCCAACGCCGACGATCACATCAGCGCGCTCGAAGCGGTAGCGTGGCAGCACCCGCTGGCCAAAGGCGCGGTCATGCGCATCCAAAAGGGCTGAACAACTCTGCTCGTCGTAGACGACATGCTCGGAGCCGGGGTGCTTGGCGAGGAATTGCTCAAGACGACGACGCGTCGAAGGACTCGTGATCGTCGCGGTCAGAACCCAGATCTTGCCCGCCGCGAATCGGCTGGACAGCTCAGCATCAATCTTGCTGTAGTCGGAGTCTTTGCCTTTGAGTTGCGGATTCTTGAATCGCTTCGAGTCATAAAGCCCCAACAGGCTCGCTTGGCCAACCGAGCAGAGTCCACCACCCGAGACGGGATGGCTTCGATCCATCGTTCCGCCAGCACCGCGAAAACCCTCTAGCTTGATGGGTCGACCGTCGCGGTTTTTGACCATCATCCCGCAACCCGCGCTACATCCAGCGCAGGTCGAGGCGTAGTAGTAGGCACGCCCGGGAACGATCTCTTCTGGCTGCACCAAAAAGGGAATCGCCTTTTTGATGGGTGCCGGGCTACAACCCGCAACCACGGCTCCCGCCCCGCCAAAACCAGCTGCTCTTAGAAACGATCGCCGCGACCAGCCAGAGTCGCTCTCCGGACTCACCGGTTGTGACCCGTCGGGACTTTCGGACTGCGGCGTCTCGAGGCTTTGGTCCCCAAGACTATCGATCGACATCCAGTAGTTCTGGCCGCTCGAAGACGTCATCGTCTTGGCCCTCTCATTAGTAGTGACACCCAGCGCAATCGGTAGACGCATGAAGCGAATGATCGCCGGCAAGTCCGTTTTCGTTCACATCTCGATGGCAGTTGACGCAAAATCCCATGGACAAGTTGCTTTCTTGCCGCACGCGATCCATGGTGGCTACCGGTCCGTGACAAGCCGTGCAATCGACGCCGGCATTGACATGCCGGCCGTGATTGAAGTACACGAAGTCAGGAAGGTCGTGGACCTTGATCCAGGAGATGCCGGGAGCCGGCCGCTTCGGGTCGCGCTTCAGGTCTTTGTCTAGCCCCATCGCGTCGTAGATCTTTTGGATCTCCGGCGACACGATGCGGCGCGGATCACGGCCTTCCGCGGTCGCAGCGGCGGCCTCGGCTTTGACCTCGGCCATGGGAGCCTTGACCGTTAAGTGGCAGTTCATGCACACGCTGACAGCGGGAATTCCGGCGTGCCGACTTTGCTCGGCCCCCGAGTGGCAGTACAAACAAGAGATCGCCAGCTCACCCGCATGCAAACGATGCGAGAACGCGATCGGTTGCTCCGGCACGTAGCCGATGTCGTTGCCGGGCAGTCGCACGTTGGATGACGCGAGGATTGCCGCGCCGCCCATCATGCAACTCACCACGAAGATGATCCAAACGGTTCGTCTAGTCATTGTCGTTCCCGTTCCCGTTCAACACTTGATCTCTGCGTTCTTGCGGCCGTAGAACCACCAGTTAACGCCGAGGCAGCTCAGGTAGTAAAGGGCGAATCCGTAGAGCGCACGCTCGGGAGTTCCGTTTTTGATCTGGGTCGCGAAGACCTTCGGAATGATGTAGGCGCCGTAGGCCGCGATCGCCGAAGTCCAACCCAGCACCGGTCCTGCCTGCGATTTGGAAAAGATCATCGGGATCATGCGAAAGGTCGATCCGTTGCCCACACCCGTGGTCGCGAAGAGGAGCACGAACAGGAGCAGAAACGGCATGAAGTACTGCTCGGGAGTCGTCGACTGGCTCGCGAGGGCCACATAGTAGCCCGCACCAACCGTCGCGCCGATCATGATGATCGTGTCCCAATGCGTCACGCGCGCGCCCCCGAACTTGTCGGCGAGCCATCCGCCCAAGGGACGAATAAGCGCGCCGACGCCGGCGCCAATCCAGATGTAGCTGGCGCTGATCGGAGCGTTCGGGTTCTCAATCGCCGTTGCCAAGGCGCTCCCATCCGAAGCCACTCGAATGACTCCGAACACATCGTCAATGAGCTTCGGAAAGGCATTCGCGTAACCGATGAAGGAACCGAAAGTCATCGTGTAGAGCCAGGTCATGACCCAATTGTGCTTGTTGTCAAAGATCTCGAACTGGGTATCGAGGTTCTTGCGGGTCTGCGCTGAGGTCATCTTCTTCATCATGAACAGCGTCACTATGACGGCGATGATGAGGATCAAAAAGGTCTTGAGCAGGACCGGGAATCCACCCCAGGGAATCACCAACAAGGTGATAGCGATGCCGGCACCCAAAAATCCGATGAAGGTCAACCAAAGGTACTTGCCCACGGCGACCGGGGTCGGCCCGCAGTCATGCTCTGGCATGTTGTGCATGAACAAGAACGCAAGAATGCCCAAAAAGGCGAGAATCGGAATCCACACCAAGGCTGCGTTCTGAATCCAAAGGTCATTGCCAGCTACTGCGAAGGGCTCACCGCCAATCGCGCCGAAAGCGCCAAAGGTGATGATCCAAGGCAGTAGAAACTGCATCACACTGACACCGAGGTTGCCGAGGCCCGCGTTGAGTCCCAGCGAGAGGCCTTGCATCTTTTTCGGGAAGAAGAACGAGATGTTCGACATCGACGAGGCGAAGGCGCCACCGCCAACTCCAGATAGTCCGGCCAGCAAGATGAAGATAAAGAAACTCGTGTCCGGATTCCGCAGCGCAATCCCCGCACCGATCGCTGGCAGCAGCAATAAGAGCGTCGTCATGAACTTCACGTTGCGGCCACCGCAAAGCGAGATCATGAACGAGTTCGGAATACGCATGGTGGCGCCAGCGAGGCCGGCCACGGCGGGGAGCGTGAACATTAGCGCGCGATAGGCATCGCCGTCGTAAGACGCCCCGTCGTTCATGAAGCTGAAGTTGAAGAGATCCGTGTTCGCAAAGTGCGCTTTTTGGATGAACTTCGCCAACATGCCCCAGTAGAGCCAAAGCGCGAACCCGCACAAAAGGTTGGGGATCGAGATCCACAGGTTTTGGTACGCGACCTTTTTACCGGTCGACTCCCAGAACTCCTCGTCTTCGACGTCCCAGCGGATCAGAGTCCGCCCGTTCGCTACTTTCTTTTTGCCGCTCATGCCTGAGCTCCTGGTTGAGTGGGCTCGCCTCCGGCATTGGGTCCACGATCTTCAATCTCATGGATGAGGTGCGGCGCGCGGCGATTCATCATCTTTCTGATGACAAGGTGCATCCAGATAAGGCACACCACCGTCACTGCGAAGAAGAACATCCAACAGGTCGTCCAAAGTCCGGTACCGCGCAGCATGTAGCCGAAGATGATGGGACAAACGAATCCGCCCAGGCCTCCGAGAACACCGACCATGCCGCCGACCACGCCGACTTCATTCGGAAAGTAGTCGGGTATGTGTTTGTAGACCGCGGCTTTACCGATGCCCATCATGATCCCGATGACGAAAACCAAGAAGGTGAAGATCCACACATTGGACTGGAAGTAGATGTGCGTGACGCCTTTGGCGAGAAGCTGTTTTTTGCCGACCTCATCGCCGACCTTGACGATCGTCTCTTGCCAAGCTTCAGACTTCGGGAAGACCATGAAGTCGTCGTCGGAGTACTCGATATCTTCGGCCGGGCGAGTCTTGACCGGGTAGTGTTTTTCACCCACCGTGATCCCGTCGCCATCGACTTGGGACACGACACCTGGCCGCAAGGCCATGACGCCTTGCCCCGGTGATTCAATATCCATCTTCGGTACGACCAACAGGCCGCAGCAGATCGCGCACAGCCCCAGTACCCAGTACATGACGGATCGCGCGCCGATGTGGTCAGAGAGCCAACCCCCGAAGGCGCGGATGAGGCCGGACGGCAGGGTGAAGATCGACGCCATCAGACCAGCGGTCGCCACACTCATCGCGTAGGTGTTGACGTAGTAGGGAATGAGCCACTGGGCTAAGGCAACAAAGCCGCCGAAGACAAAGAAATAGTAAAAGCCGAATCGCCAGACCTGGAGGTGCTTCAAGGGGGCGAGCCGTTGGCCAAGGGTCAAAGGACCGGTATTGGCAACGCGCTCAATGGTCATGAACCAAAAGATGATCGCCATGACGACCAGCCCCACGGCGTAGACCTTGGGCAGCATCCGCCAACCTTCGAGGTTGGCACCACCGTCCGTGAAGGACTTCAGCATCGTCGGAGCAAAGAGACTCGTGAGCGCAGCGCCAGCGTTGCCCGCGCCAAAGATCCCCAGCGCTGTGCCCTGCCGGTGCTTAGAGAACCAAACCGAGGTATAGGCGATACCGACTGAAAAAGACGCACCGCAGAAGCCAAAGCCAAGGCCGCAGAGCATGAAGCCCACATAGCTATTGACATGGCCCACGAGGTAAAGCGGTATCGCCGAGAACAGCATGACGCCGGTGTAGATCTTGCGTCCGCCGTACTTATCGGTGAGGACGCCAATCGGAAGACGGGTGATCGCGCCGGTCAGGACCGGGATACCGATCAGCCAACCCATGGCTGCCTTGTCCCAGTCGAAGATCCCGTTTTCGACCAAAAAAGTCACGAGCACGCCGTTCATCATCCAACACGCGAAACAGACGGTGAACGCAATGGTATTCAGGACGAGAATACGAACAGAGCGTGCGTCGTCTTTCACCTTTCAATCCTCTGGCGGCGATCGCTGTACCAGCGCACTACCTGGCGTCGTCTCCACAGGTAGGGATTGGGAACCACGAGAATGTGAACGAGGCGAGTGAAGGGGAATAAAGCGATCAGCGCGAAGGCCGAGACGATATGGATCTTCGCCATGGCCGGAAGCGGCGCAATGTAGGCGATCTCGGGTGAGAACTTCAGCAGTGACCAAAGGTAAGGCACCGCGTTGGACGCGTACCAAGAGGAACCCCATCGGGCGAAGACCGCGATGTAGACACCAGTGGCAAACTGCAACAGCAAGATGGCATAGAGCAGCCAGTCGACCGGCGTCGTGACTTTGCGGACTCTCGTGTTCTTAAAGCGGCGAATGATGACGTTGATGAATCCGACCAAAGTCAGAATTCCGAAGATCAAGGCCGTCACTTCAAGGATGTAGAGCCTCAGTGGCGTCGCGTTCCAGGCGATGATGTGTCGCGGAACACAGAATCCGATGATGTGCCCAGCCAACACCACGAGGATGCCGTAGTGAAACGGAACCATGCCCCAAAAGTGATGCTTGTTCTCAAGAAACTGCGAAGAGAGACTCGAGTAGGTGAAAGTCTGCTGCCGGTAGCGCTGGATCGTCATCAACAAGAAGACGACGATCGACAAGTAGGGCAGCACGACGAAAAGGAAGTTGTCGAGGTCTCCGAGGAATTGTTCACTCAACATGGCATTCATCCGTTGGCGCCGCGGCGGTTACGACATTTTCGATTGCGTCTTGGACGCAGCTAAGGAGCGATCCGTAGGGATTGCTTTCGTCGGTGAAACCCGTGAGCATCCTTTCGATGGCGGGTTTCAGAAAGCCAACCGACAGATCGCGCGCCTTTTTTGGATCGGAACGCGTAAAGAGCCGCAGCATTTGGGGAAGGTGATCAGCTAGTTCTTTGGACGGTGGGATACCGTAGTCGCGCAACGCCATGTTGACATTGACGAGGAAGCCACCGCGATCGTAGGTTTCGCCGTAGACCTGCCAGCCAACCTCTAAGCTGCACAAAGGGTTGATGTCAAAAGTCCGCGTGTAGAGCTCTTCAAGGTCAGACGAACTCATCGCAACGACAGGATCTGCAAAAGCAGCGAGGCGCTTTGATAGGGAACTGTCGAAGGCCGTGATGGTCGCCACCAGCTCTGGTACACGCTCTTGAAACCCCGTCTCCGGGTACTCCAACAAGACGGCGAGCCCTTCGAACGCTGCTTCTTCAGGCATGTCAAAGCCCTCGCTTCGGACCGGTGAGGAAACCAAAACCGGCTTCCTGCTTGTGCTCGTGCGGGTCCTTCATCATCTCAAGTGCTTCTTCTCGATGCATTGGTGGGATGACGAAACGTTGGTCAAAGGTGCAAAGCGCGGTGAGGCGGTAGATCTCTTCGGCTTCCGCCACCGAGCTTCCCGCTTCGCTCAGCATCTGCTCGGCGGTGCTCATCTCGATGTCGCCGACGGTGACCGCGCGGCGGTAGCTGCGAACGGCCATCTGCTTGCGCAAGCCGGTCCGCAAAAAACTCTGGTTGCCAGCACCAAAGATGTTCGCAAGGAACTCCATCGGGAGGCGAGCCTCATCGATGCCGTGAAAAAGCTCTTCCGAGCTGTTCTTGATGCCGCCGCCGGTTTGCTGCGACATGACCGGAAGCAATGGCGGAACGTAGAAGAGCATCGGTAGCGTGCGGTACTCGATGTGAGGCGGCAGGGCGATTCCCCACTCCTTCACAAACTTGTAGACCGGAGAAATCTGCGCGCTTTCGATGACCGATTCATGCACGCCGTTCTTTCGCGCCGCGGCGATCACATCGGGATCGTGCGGGTTGAGAATCATGTCGCGCTGACCCTGGATCAACTGATCCGTAGGCAGACTGGCAACTTCTTCCAGCTTGTCGGCGTCGTAAAGCAGAACACCGAGGTAACGAATGCGCCCCACGCAAGAGTGGAAGCAGGCCGGAGCCTGGCCGGTTTCAAGACGCGGGAAACACAGGATGCATTTCTCGGACTTGCCGGTTTGCCAGTTGTAGTAGGTCTTTTTGTAGGGGCAGGCCGCGATGCAGGCGCGCCAGCCGCGGCAACGGTTCTGGTCGATGAGGACAATGCCGTCTTCGCCGCGCTTGTAGAGCGCGCCCGAGGGGCAAGACGCAACACAAGAGGGGTTTAGGCAGTGGTTGCAGATGCGCGGGAAGTAGAACATGACCATGCGCTCGATCGCGGTCAGCTGAGCTTGTTGCTCTGGCGACAAGGCTTCGAGGTTGGGGTCGTTCTCCGCGTAGATTGTGGAACCACTGAGGTCATCGTCCCAGTTCGGGCCGGCTTCGATCTCCATGAATTCGCCGGTGATCATCGAGATCGGGCGAGCCGTGGGCTGATCGTCACCCTCAGGGGCGTTGAACAAGTCCTCGTACTTGTAGGTCCAAGGCTCGTAGTAGTCATCGAGACTGGGCTGGTTCGGGTTGTGGAACAAGTTGAAGACGGTCTTCTTCTTGCTGGTTGACCGCAGGCTTAGGTTGCCCTTGGCATCCAGTATCCAACCGCCCTTGTAGGCTTCCTGGTCTTCCCAACGCGTCGGAAAACCGGTGCCCGGCTTGGTCTCGACGTTGTTCCACCACATGTACTCCGACCCTTTGCGGTCGGTCCAGATGTTTTTGCAGGCGATGCTACAGGTGTGGCACCCGATGCACTTATCGAGGTGAAACACCATCGAGATTTGAGATCTGACGTCCATTTCGAATCCTCTAATTAGTAGACCAGGGTGGGGAGTTTGCGAACGTAGATGTGCGTATCGCGGTTACAGCCGGTCGGCCCCCAGTAATTGAAGTGGTAAGTGAACTGTCCATAGCCACCGGCCATGAGATTTGGCTTCAGTCGCGTTCGGGTCAAACTGTTGTGACCACCCGCGCGTCTAAATTTCCGAAGCGGTGACTTCGGAACTCCGAGAGTTCGCTCGGGAGAGTGATAGATGATGCAAACGCCGCGGGGGATGCGGTGACTGACGCAAGCCCGCGTCACCACGACCCCGTGATCGTTGTGAACCTCAACCCAGTCGTTGTCGGCGATATCGAGGCTGGCCGCGTCGTCTTTGTTGATCCAGAACGGTTCGCACCCGCGGCTGAGCGTCGTCATCCGTTGGTTGTCGCCGTAGGTCGAGTGGATGTGCCACTTGCCGTGCGGAGTCAAAAAGTTGAGCATGAGCGTCGGCCCGTCTTTCTCACTGACCTTGAGGTCGGAGAACTGCTCGGGAGTTGGCCGCGGCTTGTAGGTCGGCAGGTTTTCCCCGAAGCGGATGTAAGTCGGGCTATCGAGATAGAGATGCTGGCGTCCCGTCAGCGTGCGGAAGGGAACCAGTCGTTCCACGTTGTAGGTGAAGGGCGCATAGGCTCTGCCGCCGTCGAGCAGCCCCGACCACATCGGGCTGTTGAGAAGCCGCCGCGGCTGCGACTGAAGGTCCTTGTAGCGCAAGCGGAAGTCTCGGTTGCCCTCAGCCAGGTCTCTAAGCTGAAGCCCGACCTTTTCTTCCATATCGACGTAGGAGCGATACGCGAGTTCGCCATTGGTAACCGTCGCGAGCCGCAGCACGATGTCGGCAGCGTCTTCGGCGCGACTGATGTCGGGATAGGTAGCACCATCCCAAGTGACCGTAGGCCCTTCCTTCACGATGTCTGCGTAGACATCATCAACGGCGTAGTGAGTGCCGTGAGCCCCTAGGCCATTCTTCGGGATATTCGGCCCGTAGGAAATGAACTGTTTGTAGATGTTTTTGTAATCGCGCTCGACGACGGCCACGTTCGGCATGGTTTTACCGGCAATGCCTTCGTCGTCGCCATGCACCCAATCTGGGATTTTGGCTTGGGCGATCTCTGCCGGAGTATCGTGAGGCAAAGGCGTGATGACCACGTCTTTAACCGGTTTCGGATAGTGCGCCGCGGCGACTTCGGCGGTCTTCTTCGCGATCTCGCGGAAGATGTTCCAGTCACTCTTCGATTCCCAGCACGGCGGCACCGCTTCGGAAAGCGGGTGGATGAAGCTGTGCATGTCCGTCGAATTGAGGTCGGCCTTTTCGTACCAAGTGGCCGCGGGCAATACGATATCCGAGTAGAGCGCCGACGTATCCATGCGGAAGTTAAGGTCGATGATGAGATCCATCTTTCCTTCCGGGGCCACATCGCGCCAAACCACTTCCTTGACCGAATCTTTGGCTTCGTCGGACGAGGCGATGGCGTTGTTGTGAGTGCCTAGATAGTGCTTCAGAAAGTACTCGTGACCCTTGGCACTCGACATCAAGGCGTTGCCGCGCCAGATGTAGAAAACGCGCGGCCAGCTCTCGGGAGCGTCCGGATCTTCGACCGCGAACTTGATCTCGCGAGATTTCATCTTCTCGATGACCCATTCACGGATCTCAGCGTTCGTCGTCGCACCGTCTTTGCCGGCCATTTTGGCCAGCTCGAGCGGGTTTTCTAGGAACTGAGGATAGAACGGCAGCCAACCGTTTTGCACGGCCTGGATCTGGGCGTCCATGGTGTGCTCGATCGGAGTTTCAACGCCCCGAACATCCTCGGGCACGACATCGTACTCGCGGTAGCTCTTTTCGTAGCGCCACTGATCGCAGTGAACGTAGTGCCAACTGGGACCATTTTGGAGTCGGGACGGTCCGTACCAGTCCTTACTCATCGCGATCGAACCCCAGGACTCCTGAGGCGCCAGTTTTTCCTGACCGACGTAGTGAGCGAGCCCACCCCCGTTACGGCCGATGCAGCCGCAGAAAATGAGCGCGTGGATGGCCGCGCGATACATGAGGTTGGCGTGGTACCAGTGGTTGATACCCGCACCGATGATCACGGTGCACTTGCCTTTGGTCTTCTCGGCGGTAACGCCCCACTCGCGGGCAAACTTGATGAGGGTCGCACGGTCGATGCCCGTGTAGATCTCAGACCAAGCTGGCGTGTAGGGAGCGTCGGCATCGTCGTAATCGGCGGCATAGGCGCCAGCGAGGCCGCGATTCACACCGTACTGCGCCATCAACAAGTCGTAGGCCGTGGTAACTTTGACCGTTCCGTCGGGCGTCTCGATCTCGCGGATCGGAACATGGCGTTCGATCTGGCCGCCACCGGCGAAGTCGTCGAACATCACCGGAACACTGTCTTGACCCAAAAAGGTCAAAGCTGGATCGATCTTGCCGCCATCGACGGCATCTTCCATCTTCAGGTTCCACTTGCCCTTTTCGTCACCCCAACGGTGACCGACGCTGCCGAGCGGCATGCGCGGGCGGGATTCAATTTCATCCCAGATGAGGAACTTCCAGTCGCCGTTTTCGACGTCGTGCATGCCGTCGACGCGGTTCGCGCGCAGTAACTGCCCGGCGCGAAGCTTGCCGTTGTCATCTTTGAGCTCGACCAAAAAAGCCGAGTCCGAGTACTGCTTGACGTACTCGATGAAGTACGGCGTTTGTTGTTCGTGGTGGAACTCTTTCAAGAGCACATGGTTAACCGCCATCCACCAGGCGCCATCTTGGCCGGCGTTGATGGCCATCCACTCGTCGGCGTACTTCGCTACCTGGTTGAAGTCAGGTGCGAAGACCACCATTTTCGTGCCGTTGTGACGCGCTTCGGCTGCGAAGTGGCAGTCGGGCGTACGGGTCATGTTGAGGTTAGACCCCATGACCGCGAGCATCTTGGCGTTGTACCAGTCTGCCGACTCGTTGACGTCGGTCTGCTCGCCCCAAGTTTCGGGCGAGGCCGTCGGCAAATCGCAGTACCAGTCGTAGAACGACAGCGATACTCCACCCATGAGCTGCAAAAAGCGGCTACCGGCAGCGTAGCTCAGCATGCTCATTGCGGGGATGGGCGAGAAGCCGGTGATGCGATCCGGGCCGTGCTCTTTGGCCGTGTGAATGTTCGCGGACGCGATGATCTCGAGTACGGTGTCCCAACCCGTGCGGCGAAATCCGCCCTTACCACGGGCTTGTTGCCAGCGGCGACGGCTGGTCTCGTCGCCAACGAGCGAACGCCAAGCCTCGACGGGATCGTCGTGCTGGGCGCGGGCTTTGCGCCAAAGGTCGAGCATGGCCCCACGGATGTAGGGGTACTTAACGCGGAGCGGGCTGTAGAGATACCAGGAGTAGGAAATACCCCGCTGGCAACCCCGCGGCTCGTAGGGCGGGATCTCCGGGTCGATCGTCGGGTAGTCCGTCGCCTGCATTTCCCAGGTGACGATGCCCTCTTTAACGTGGATGTTCCACGAGCATCCACCCGTGCAGTTTACGCCATGCGTCGAGCGAACGACTTTGTCGTGCTGATGGCGGTTGCGATAAAACTCTTCCCAAGACCGCTTAGAGGGGTCGTGGATGTCTTTGATCCAAGTGTTGTCGTGGCCGTCGGTGCCGGCGCCATGCTTGATCATAGTTTGCCTTTCAACAGGGCGCCGCGAACGCTCGTGTGTCGCCGACGCCAGATGACGTCACACAACAACAGAGCAATAGCGGCACCGATCACGCCGAGAATCAGAAACTCAACGCGGGGGCCGGGTTCCGGCTCTCCGCCCTTCTCCGCCGTGTTCTTCAGGTAGGCGAGTAGAGGGAGAATCTCTTCTTTGTCGATGGGGGCGTCGCGATAAACGGGCGCCATGGTTTCGGTGGCCGGACTGGCGAGCCAAGCGCTGAAGGCCTTGCGGCCATTGGAGCGCGCGTAGGCGTGCGACAGGTCGGGGCCCAAAAGGCCGCCGCCGAGCCCAGAAAGTCCGTTGATTGAATGGCAGGAAGTACAAGCGGGACCGCCGTTGGCCAAACGCTTCGTGCCCGTAAACAGGGCGCGGCCGACTTCGATGTCTTCGGCGGTAAGAGCGCGGTCCGAAATGTCGAGACCTGCGAACTGCGAGCGCGTCAACTTGGATTCCGCCGCGATGAAGTCGAGCAAGCGCCGCGCTCGGTCGCGCGTCATGCCCGCGACCTTGGGCATCGGCACGTTGTTGTGCAGGGCCAAGATCTTTTTGGCGTAGGCATCGCCACTCGCGAGCATGGACGGCGGATCGACGATGAATCGGATCAGCCAGTCGCGATCTTTGCGCTCTTCCACGTTCTTAAGGTCAGGCCCCGTTAAAAGCCCGCCGCCAATCGTGTGGCAGCTGTAACAGTTTTGCCCAAAGTACTCGGAGGTCTCTTGCGCCGAAGCGCTACTAAGCCCCAAGAGGCCGAAACCGACCAAGCCGAAAATCAAGCGGCCTAAGACAGATGCTTTCATGACGTCCCTCGCAAATCGTGCGGATAGCGTCAGTCAGAAAGCAGATCCCGTACCGGCTTTGGGTAAGATCCCGAAATACCCTAAATCTATTGCTTCAAAAGGCTTACACATCGCCCAAAGCAACCAGAATTCGCGGCAAGGGGCTTAGGCGCATCCTGCAGGAAGCACCCGAAAAGCCCAACCTACC
This sequence comes from Planctomycetota bacterium, assembly GCA_036479435.1. Classification (GTDB taxonomy): domain Bacteria; phylum Planctomycetota; family DRQF01; genus JAZGFI01. Next base: position 29,742 of record JAZGFI010000137.1, read on the forward strand.
CTAAGCATCAACGGTCAAATGAGTTGCGCGCTGCATTCCGCAGCATGCACCGAGGCCCCAGATGATGCGGTGAAGTCGTCATCCCAGCCGAAATCCAACGTCACCTCAAAGAGCTTCTCGGTCTCTTTGGTGAGCCATTGACGCCCGGAACCGCCAAGGGAACTGAGATTCGGCGCGTCATCGACTCTTGGTTACTATTGAAGATTGCTACTTGTTCGCACTAATGTCAGAGTGAAGGCATGACTCAACCCACAAGTCGACGAGCACCAACTCTCAGCATCTCGCTGACCCCCAAGTTAGCCGCGGTGGTTGCAAATCGCGTCGAAAGTGGCCTGTACGCCTCCGCAAGCGAGCTGTTCCGCGAGGCACTACGCCTCCTGTTGAAGGTCGAGAATGCTGAGGCTTCTCAACTGCACCAACGAGGGCAGACTTCGCCGCTATCTGCGTCACGCTTCAAGTCAGCCTCAGAGCTGCAAGATCTCGGCCTTTCCATGCGAGTTGAGCGTGTACGCCGGATGCACCCCGGTCTCTCGGATGACGAAGTCCTTCGCCGCCTCGAGGAACTTGCAAACGAAGAAGAGACTGGGGCTGGCCTCCAAGTCTCCGCAGCTCGATTGGCAAAATTGAAACTCGATGAACCAGGCTAGACGGACCTCGGAACTCTTCAAACTCATACGGTCGCTCGGCTATGAGAGCGCTCTGGTTGGCGGTCTTGCGGTCTCAATGCGCAGCCGAGAGCGTTTTACAAAAGACATCGATTTCGCGGTAGCCGTGAATTCGGACGCCGATGCAGAGAATCTCACCTTTGCCATGCAGCAGCATAGATTCGAACTCATGCAGGTGGTTGAGCAGAAATCGAAGGGAATCATGAGCACCGTACGGTTCCGACACCCCGAAGATAAGATTGATGAACCGTCAGTGGACCTCTTGGTGGGCTCATCCGGCATTGAGCGTGAGATCGTGGCCGAAGCCGAGTCACTCGAGTTGGTGCAAGGCTACTCGGCCCCCGTAGCTCGTCTTCCCCACCTTGTTGCGATGAAGACACTTTCAGAGCAGGAAAGTCGCGTTCATGATCGCTTTGACCTCATGGCTTTGCTTAAGGTTGCAACAGGTGCAGAGATCGAGGAGTCGAATCATCTCGTGAACCTGATCGAGGAGCGAGGATTCAATCGCGGCAAGGACCTGAAGGCCGAACTCAAACGCTTCATAGATCTGGCGTGAAATGGTTCGGCCAAACTGACGACCCTTCATCGCTGCACAGCAAGCACATCCATCAAAAGAGCAAGCCATCGCCGTCTATCGCATTTCGAGGATCACTCAGAAACGAAGCGCGCTCGATCGATCTGGAGGGAGCGGATGATCTTTTGCAGGGCGGCGCGGGTGAGGCCGCAGGCATCGGCGGCGTGAGAGATGTTGCCCTTGTTGACGCTGAGGGCATCTTCGACAAAGCGGCGTTGGAAACTCGCGATGGCGCGCTTTTTGCCCGCGTCGTAGCTGAGTTTCGAAGAATCAGAGGGCTTCAGATCCAGGTGGTGGGCGTCGAGTTCGTCGCCGCGACTGGCGACGAGCGCGCGGATCACGACGGCCTCGAGTTCGCGGACGTTACCCGGCCATGGTTGCTCGCGAAGTAAGCGATCGGCATCAGCCGTGATGACGGGAGGCTTCGCTCCAACACCTCGACAATCTGCCGTTGATCGTTCCACGATAGACCGGGCGATCGCGCTGATGTCCCCGGGGCGTTCGCGAAGCGGCGGAATCTCGACGTGGAGGATGCGGAGGCGATACAAAAGATCGTCCCGGAATTTTCCGTCTCGGACCTGCTTCTCCAGATTTCGGTTGGTGGCCGCAAGTAATCGAAACTCAACCGGCACATCTTTGTCCGCGCCGAGTGGTCGTACGGCCTGGTTTTGCAACACGCGCAAAAGCTTGCCCTGGAAGGCTGGCGACATCGAAGCGATCTCGTCCAAGAACACGGTTCCCCCCTGGGCACTCGCGAAAAGCCCCACGCGGTCGCGCTCAGCCCCCGTGAAAGCACCGGAGCGATGCCCAAACAGTTCCGACTCCAAGAGCGTGTCGGGCAGCGCCGCACAGTTGACAGCGAGGAAAGGTCTTGCCGCCAGACCGCTTCGACGGTGAATCTCGCGAGCGACGAGCTCTTTCCCGGTACCGGTTTCGCCTTCGATGAGAACGGGAAGCTTCGTCGAGGCGACCTGATCGATGTGCGCCATGACCGCGACCATCTTCGCATCGGCCACAACGAAAGACGTTTGACGCTCGGGCCTAGATTCGGCGTTGGCCCTAATGCGCCGTCCCATCGACAGCAGCACTCGCAGAACCTGACGATTGTCGAAAGGCTTCGCGACGAAATGAGCTGCGCCGGCGGCCATGCACGAGACGGCAAGTTCAATCGTGCCGAAACCGGTCATCATTAGCACTTCTGTTTTCGGGCTTTCCTTACGGACGGCATCCAGCAGTTCGATTCCGGAAACATGAGGCATCCGAATGTCCGAAACGACGATGTCGATCCCGCCGTCGCGGACAATGCTGAGAGCACGAGCCCCATCGGGCGCCGTGAGGACTTCGGCCTGGAGCGAACCGATGAGTTTTTGGAGGCCGCGACGCACGTCGTCTTCGTCGTCCACAACCAAGATCGTGAAGCCCTCTAGATTTGCTTCTTTCGCTGGTTCGGCGTCAGCTGACGTCATGCAGTTCCTTCTTTGTCTTCAGAGCCCGCGAGGTCAGCAGCCGTCGCTGCCGACAGCGGCAGGCTGAATCGAAATGTCGTGCCCTTTGCGGAGGAATCTTCGAGCGCGAACTGCCCGCCATGGGATTCGACGGTGCGGCGCGCCGTGGGAAGACCGAGCCCAGTTCCCTCGCCAGCGGCTTTCGTCGTAAAAAACGGTTCGAAAATCCGCTCGCGGTCGGCGTCCGGAATCCCGGAGCCCTCGTCCACGATCCTAACGATGACTTGCTCGCCCTTCACTGAAACTTTGATCGCGACCGAGCCACCCGGCGAAGTCGCCTGAATGCCGTTCATGGCCAAGTTCATGAGCGCTTGACGCAACTTGGTTTCGTCGCCCACGACAAGTGCCTCGACGCTGTCATCAAGCTCGGGCCGCAACGTGACCCCAGAGACTTTCGCCAAAGGCGCAAGGAAACGGGCGGCATCCTGAGCGATATCCCGAAAATCGACTTCGACGACTTCCGAAGCTCCGCCGCGAACGTTTTCAAGCAAGTCACGGATCGCGCGCGAACAAGCCGCCGTGTTCCGCTCGATAACGTCAACGTGCTCATGAAAAGCGGACTCCGGTGGGAGTTCATCAGACATCATCTGGGCGTACATCGAGATCGAGGCCAAGGGATTGTTGATCTCATGCGCGACCACGGCCGCCAACTCACCGGCCATCGACATGCGCTCGTGGAAGGCCTGGCGCTCGGCCATCTCAAGCCGTTCGGTGATGTCGCGGCTGACCAACAAGCGGCCGCCAATCACGCCACCGGCGCGGAGGTCACTCGCCTGCACTTCAAAGACTCGACCATCGATCTCGACTTCGCAAGCGCTGGCTCCGTTGCTCGTCGATCTGAGGCAATCAGAACAATGTAGTTCTTTGCACAAGGCCATTCCGTGTCGAGGGCTGCTTTCAGCGAGAAGTTTCTTCAGGGGCTGCGCGGCAGCATTCGCCAAAAGGACTTCACCCTCTGGCGACAAAAGACAAAGACCGTCATGCATCGAAGCCACGACGGATGCGAGCTCGTCGCGCCGCCGTTCCAGCTCGAAAGTGCGGGTCTCTACGGCCGCGGCCATGGCGTTGAAGGCCGTCCCAACCACCCCAATTTCATCATCGGCTTCAATATCCACGCGAACGCTGTGATCGCCATTGGCGATCTTTTCAGCCGCCGCCCGCAAATGTCTCAGCGGCAAGACGACCAGTCGAACCGTCGCGAGGATGCTAAAAAAGCCAACCGCCAAAATGACAAGTGCGGCCCCAAAGTACCGGTTCTCAAGGCTCCGAACCGGCGCCATCGCGGCGGTGGCGTCGACGTCGACTCGCACCTTCCAGCCCTTGCCGCCGATCTCACCAGCATCAAACTCAAATACGAAACCCCGTGGATCGAGTTCCGCCGCCTGGGTTACGACTCGGAATCCCGCCGCTTCTTCGACGAGGTCCGCGTTCTCCGCCCCCTCACGAATGAGCCAGGTCGGAAGATGCAGCTCGTTGCCGAATGGGTCGCCAATCACGAGCTCGTGGTTGTTCACCAATTCCGTTCGTTTGGCAATCCCCGGCACGCCCGCGAGGAAACGGCCGACATGAATACGCAAGACCATGAGGCCTAAGATCCGCGATCTGACAAGGTCGCGAATGGGCGCACACACCAGGAACGACGGAAAGTCGTTCAGTTGATTCCGATCGGAGAATTTTCCGAAAAAAGTCGCCGTCCAGGTCTCCGATTCTCCAACTGGAATCTCAGCGGGCCATGGCCCCCCCGCCGTTGCTGCGACAACCTGCCCCGACATATCCAAAACACTGGCGCTCACCGCTGATTGGACCAGCGGCAGTTTGTTCGTTCTCAGGTGGCGAGCCAGCTCTTCTCGGAAGTGCGGCGCCGCATCCACGCCGATCTGTTCGAGCCGATTGCGAATGAAACCGTCCGACGCAAAATCCTCGGCCCTGCGTCCGATCAAATCTCTAGCCGCGCCAATCGCCATCGAGCGGGCCTCGGCTTCCGCCTCGACGCGGAAGGCGATTTGGTCCTCAAGCGACGTCCGCGCGAATTGCGAGACGAATACTCCGCCAACAACCACGACGATCATGCAGATAAACAGGAACGTCAGCGTCAACTTGTGCTTGATCGGCAAGCGCGCGAGTACATCCCGCATCAAACGAACACCTCCAGGAAAACCTCCAAACACCCTCTGCCCTAACCCTCTGCGGCGTCCAAGATGTCATTGGCCCAGCAAAAAGTCGCCACCGCCGCGGGCATACCGAGCGTCGACGGGACCATCGAGACCACTTGTTCAATCTCTGCCCGTGTCACTCCCAATTTCAGTGACTTGCGAACACCCGCATGCACTTGCCCTTCTCGTAAGGCTCCCATCGCCATGCCGAGCTTCACCAAGCGCACGGTCTTGGCGTCGAGCGGCCCGTCGCCACCCGCTTGATGAATGAGATCCCAGGCCTCGCTTAAGGTCGGGAAGCGCTCAACAAAGCGCGTGTAACCGGCCGGAGGTCCATTTTCGGTCGTCATTTGTCATCCTCACTGTGACGTTGCGAGTTCGGCCAGGGCACTCCCGACCGCCAATCAATCCTTCGCAAATTCAAGTCCTGACGCAACGAAACGAGCCGCTGAACTGGGACAGTTCTTGCGCTTTCGCTAGGCGTGGCGCTGCCCAAACGCAGGGGATGACAAATTGCCGCAGGCGAACATTGGCCAGCACACAGCACTTTTCTCTCGCCTTGGCGCCAATAGAACTGGGATCGCCCAAGTCTTACGGGCTGCGCATCCACCAGCGGCAGGGCTCCCGGCGCTGGCGTCTCCAGTTCCCGCAAAGAGGATGGGATTTCGGAACTCAGCTATCCCCGTAGGCCGGAGAAATACGCGCGACTAAGGTGGTGTTGAGGTGCGTCGAAAACAGAATCACAGGGGCCGGACTCGATAAGACTCCCCTTTCCGTCCACTACCCAAAACACCGCCAGATCGTCGGCGAGACGTCGAGCCTGGGCGAGATTGTGCGTGACGATCACGATCGTGTAGCGGCCGCGAAGCTCGGCGATAAGATCCTCGATCACCGCGCCCGACATCGGGTCAAGAGAGCTGCAAGGCTCGTCGAGAAGCAAGATCTCTGGTTCAAGAACCAGAGCGCGGGCCAGGCAGAGACGTTGCTGTTGACCGCCAGAAAGATCTTGCGCTGGCGCATCAAGGCGGTCTTTGACTTCGTCCCACAGTCCGACGGCGCACAGAGCTTTTTCGCTGGCCTCCGCGATGGCGTGTCGGTCCTTGCCGCCACGTTCGATCTGAGCCATCGCCAAGTTCTTTCGAATCGAAAATGGAAACGGCAGGGGTTGCTGGAAGATCATCCCGATCCTCCGTCGCAGCTGAACCACGTCTACGTTGCTGCCCAAGACCTCTTGGCCGTGAACCGAACGCTGCCGCTGACCTTGCAGGACGGAACAAGATCCGACAGACGATTCAGGGCCATCAGGAAACTTGACTTTCCGCATCCAGACGGCCCGACAAAGGCGGTCACGAGTCCCGGCCTAATCCTCATGTCGATCTGAGTGAAGGCGGCCTTTCGCCCGTAGTGAAGCTCGAGGTTTTCAATTTCCAAAATCGACTCAGGGGTGGCTGGCACCCCCCCTGCCGCAGGCGCTTTGAGCTTCGGCATCGTTGACCTTGGTTCGGATCCTAAACTCATGAACTCACCACTCCTCGTCCAAGTCCATGTTTACCGAGAAAAAACGCCAGACCATTCATGGCCAGCAGCATCAACAAAAGGACCAGGGCCGACGCCGCCGCGTTTTCAGAACCACCGGGCACGTTCATCGTGAGATCGTAGATGTGGACGGAAAGAGCGCGCCCCGAATCCAAAAGAGACTCGGGCAAGCGATCGACGTAGCCACTCGTGAAAATTAAAGCCGCGGTCTCCGCCGTGGCGCGGGCCAATCCCAGAACCATCCCCATCGCAACCGCCGGAGCCGCCGCGGGGAAAACCACTCGTCTCAGGGCGCCGACGCGCGTCAGGCCAAGAGCGGCGGCACCGAGACGATAGTCTACCGGGACGCCGCGCATGCCGACTTCGATGGAACGTACGAGAATTGGCAAAACCATACAGGCCAGAGTCAAGCCACCGGTCAGAATGGAGAATCCCAAGCCCAGGGTCTTGGCGAAAAAGGCCTGCCCAAAAAGTCCAAAGACGACGGAAGGCACGCCAGCTAAAAGGTCGAGACTACGGCGCACAAAGCCGTCGAACCAAACGTTTCGGGACTGGAACTCCGCCAACATCAAGGCGGTGGCGACGCCGAGCGGGACGGCGGCGAGTCCGCAGACCATAAGAATTAGCATGGTCGAGACGATGATCGAAAAAATGCCGCCGGCTCGACCCGCGTCGCTCGGGGATTCGGTCAGAAAACTGAAAGACAGTTTGGAGATTCCAGATTCGAGCAAACCGCCGACAATCCAGACGAAAACACCGGCAATAAGGAAGGCGCCGAGGTACACGGTGGCCGCGGCCAGCCTTGCCTCAAAGTGCTGTCGCCAAGTCGACTCAAACATGGCTACGAACCTTGCCGAAGAACTGGGCAACGATGGTCAAGACCAGGGTCATCACAAACAGCGCCAATCCGCTGACAAAAAGTGCGGAACGATGATCGCCCATGGCGTAAGCCATCTCCAAGGCAATGTTCGCGGTCAAGGTGCGCGTCGGCTGAAACAGCTCGTCGGGAACTCTGACGACATTCCCCGTGACCATGATGACCGCCATTGTTTCGCCGATGGCCCGTGCCGCCGCCAAAAAGATTCCCGCGGTAATCCCCGAGCCCGCGGCCGGAATGACGACACGACGCAAAGTCCGCCAACGATCAAGTCCGAGGGCCGCTGAACTTTGCTGGTACTCCTTCGACGCGCGAGCGATGCTGGCATCTGCAATCAGCGCGATCGTCGGGAGAATCATCAGCGCGAGGATGACACAACCCGCGAAAAGGTTTTGTCCGTGGGGGACGAACCTGGCAACCAAAGGCACGAAAGTCACCAAGCCCCAGAACCCGTATATCACCGAGGGGATGCCCGCCATCAGGGCGATCATCCCGCGATAGAGGCTCGCAACCGGCGCGGGAGCGTAAGAGTTGCAAAAAACGGCGGCGCCGATGCCCAGTGGAGTCGCCAAAGCGACCGCGCCGAAACTCACCGCAAGCGTACCGAGCAACATGGGTGACAAGTTGTAGACATCTTCTGTGGGGTGCCATCCCTCGTCGAAAAAGAAACGAGAGAGGCCCAAGTTCCTAAGCGCCGGCCAAGCCCCTAAGACCAAGTAAAGCAAGATGAAGAGAACGACGATTCCGGAAATTGCCGCAGAGCCACGCAAGATCCAAAGGAGTCGATCATTGCTCCGTGATGGGAACAAAATACTGACTCCTGACGATGTCGTGGACCGCTTCCGAACGCGCGAAATCGATGAACTCCTTAGCGAGTCCCTTGGGCTCGCTAAGGCTCACGAAATTCAAGGGCCTCGAAATCGGAAAGGTCCCTTCCGCCACCGTCGCCAAGGTGGCGGGTATTCCGGCGATGGGCAAAAGCTTGATCGGGAGGCCGTGCGTGACCGCATACTCGGCCGCGCCAATAGAAACATAGGCAATGGCATTCTTGGTGGTCGACACGGTCTTGATGCCCTGTTCGTTATCGCCGATGACAACGTGGGGGCGCACTTCGGAGTTCTTCATCTTGAAGTAATGCAGGAACAGCTCAAGGGTCGACCGCCCCTCCGCTTTGTTGACAACCGTAATAGCTGCGTCCATTCCCCCGACTGTTTTCCAGTTGCCAATCTTCCCCTGGTAGATGGAAACAACCTCGGTATCACTAAGGGAATTGATGGGATTGTCGCCATGCACGATCAGCGCTACGCCATCGCGAGCGACGGTGTAGGCCTTTAGATCTTTCTCTTTTTCCCCAAGGGCGCGCGAGACCATCCCGAGACCCGCCAAGCCTTGGCGTGCATCGTTGATACCGCGGCTCGAGCCACCGGTTTGCACATCGATCCGCACGCCGGGGTGAAGCGACTCAAAACGCTTGCCTATCTCAGACGCGAGCGGCGCGACCGTACTCGATCCCGTAAGAACGAGGGTTCGCCGTTCTTCAGATCCACTGCGTGAGCAAGCTGAAACCGCAAATGCAAGAACGAGCAACAAAAGTGGACGGATGAAGTCCCGAGAGCAAAGGTGAGGCATGGAGTTTCCCTTTAGCAACAACAATTTGCCTGTCTTGGACCGATCTGCTTTTCGTCTCTTCAGCGGCGTCTGCTGATCGTCTCTTCACTGACGTTTGTCAATGGTCCTTCACTCACGTTCGAGGTTCGTCTCTTCACTCACGTTCGAGGTCCTGCCGGATCCGCTCCTTCGCCTCCACGCTCAGTCCGTTCTCGCCACCTTCGCCCTCAGACGAAAGACAGCGAGCCATGAAGGAATCGAGGTCGCGAATTTGCCGCGCAAAACGCCGGCAAGCACGACACATGGCCAAATGCATACGCAAGATCATCCGGCTGCGCCCGGAAAGACGCCCGTCATGGGCCAAAGAAGCGTTCTTGGCCTGCTCGCGACAAGAAAAGAGACCCAGCACGCTCACTTAACCTCCGAAAACCAGGTGTGCTCAAGACAGGCGCGAAGCGCCAGCCTGGCACGATGGATCAGCACCCAATAGTTGGTCGTAGAAACCCCGTTTTCCTTACAAACAAGTTCAGAATTTTGCCCTTCAATCGCAGAAGCCACGAAAACGGCTGCCTGACGCGGCGGGAGCCCTTGGAGACAGTCAGCAAACTGAGCTCGAAACTCCGCGCTCTCAACCAGGTCATCAGCCACCATCGCAAACTTGGCCGGGTCTTTTCGCCAACGATTCCTCGAGTCGAAAAACTCATCGTCCGCACTGAACGCTTCCGCGACCTCACCTTTCGTCCGAGCTCGCTGCCTATCGATGATCTTGTGACTCAGAATCCCGTGCAGCCAAGTCCGTTCACTGCTGTCGCCGCGAAAGCTCTCCTCAGAACGCAGAGCGGCCAACAGCGTCTCCTGCACCGCGTCCTCCGCGTCCGCACGACAAGCGAGACGAAGCAAAGCGTGCGCAAAGAGCGCATCTCCATGGGTCTCGACCCAAAGGACGGCAGTCGATCGTGAATCGCTCATCGCTCTCCCTTCAAACTGATCGCGGCGGCTGCATCAACTAACCCATGATACCCGGATCTGATTCCCGAGTTCTCCGCCGCAGAGCCGGAACTGGGCGAGTGATTCCATGGTGCCAGGCACCACGCCGTCACTTTCCGGTACCACCCTCCTGCGGCAAGGTGACGCTCTCAACACCCTCCGGCCGCCTGGCCAAAAAGCGGACGGAATACGATTTATTGTAACGTTGCGGCATCCGGCGCAGAGAGTGGGCACAATGCAAGAACAAACCGTATACAAGCTGATGTCTCGCTATCGGGAGACGGGCCTCGCCGATGATCTTGGTGCTCTTTTCGACTTGGTCGCCCCGTCTTTGTTTCAAACGGCCCTTCACCTGACGAATGATCCTCAGGGCGCCGAGGATCTTCTTCAAGAGACCTTCTTGGCCGTGATGAAATCGATTGGTCGCTGGAATCCGAAGAAAAAAGCCTCCCCTTGGCTGATGGGAATCTTGAAACGGGAAGCTCAAATGCGAGCCCGGCGTGAGCGCCGCAAGCCTGCACCGGAACGCCTCGCAAACCAAAAGCAAACAACTCCTCAATCCGCGCTGGAGAAAAGCGAGGCCAGCCGCGCCCTACAAACCGCCGTCGCGGCTCTCCCCGATCTTTATCGTGAAGTAGTCGACATGGTGTTGACGAACGGCGACGCCCCCGCCGAAATCGCCGCAAAGCTGAATTTGACGCCGGGTGCAATCCGCACGCGACTTCATCGCGGCATTTCGATCTTGAAGAAGGGAGTTCCCTCGGGAGTCGCCATCCCGGCGGCGCTACTGGTATTCCAGGGCACTAGCCTCGCGGCGGTCAGGAGTTCAGTGCTTGCACAGGCCAGCACCGTCAAGGCCAGCACTGCGACGGGTCTACTAACGATCAAGGTTCTGGCGGCGGTGGTGGGAGTTTCTCTTGTCGTGGGGGCGGCGATTCAAACCAATAAGTACTTCGCCGACGATGATGCTGCTGACGCTCTGGTCGAGACGGCCAACAACGAGACCGAACTTTCGATTCCCTTCGACGCCGATAAAAGCACACAAGAAGCGAGGAGGAGCATTCCTTCGAGTTCGTCCCCGGATTTGGCCGATCGACGAGCCGCTGGCGCCTCCAAGGACGGCGGCGCCGAGACACCGAAAACCGCGAAAGCGTCTTCTGAGACTCGCACCGGTAGCTTCGCCATGCACTACAAACAGGGCTACTCTTTCTCGAACGACGCCATCGTGCCGAAAGAGGAGGCGGACCTTTATTTCGAGACTTGCGCTGGCGGGATATCGAGCATTGTCTACACCTCAAAGAATGGCGTCGTCTCTTACCCAAAATCTGTATGGTCGCGCCGACATCTGCACACGCGACAACGCAGCGGTCAAAAAGACTACACGGCCAATTGCTATTTTCGGTCCGCGCTCGCACTCGATCTCAAGAGCATCAAGTGGTCCCATCGGATCAGTTGTGACGACAGGCGACCGCGTCAAGATGTCTTCGTAGTGAAAACCAAGGGCGGCGGCTTCGCGCTGTGCGCAATTCTTGAACGCTTGTCCGACGGTGGTTGGACCAAGAACCAAGCGCTGGTCGAGTATGTCTGGAACCCCAAGGAAGCGATCTTCGACGAGACTCGTTCAGCCAACCGTAGCGAAGGTGGATTCATGATCGACATGTCGGCATTCGAAGTGGATCACGCCCAGGTGGCGGCTGACCTCAAGAAGTCCCTTGAGAAAGAACGGCTCGAATCAGAAATACGTGCTCGTGCTTTAAGACACGGTCGTTCCGGCGACGGACGCAGGGTTGGAGTTGTCTTGTCATCTCGCTTCGCCTCAAAAATCACCAAGGACCGGCACTTGGCGTCCCTCTATTCTTCATTTGATTTCACGCTAGCTCGCAATGAGGCCGTTCCGAAACGCGGTCGAGACCGCGACTTTTCTTACTCACCTTGGAAAGGTAGCCAGATTCGACTTTGCACAGTGACGGGCGATCGGAGCAAAGGTTGGAATCTAGGCAACGTTGGGATCGGGAGTTGGAGCCTAGGCGTACTCCGCCAGAAGGCCCCCGCAGAGTACCTCAAGTGCTCGGCCGGGTCCCTTCTTCTGATTCACTCTCTGGATAGTCGCATCAATCGTTGGACGGAGATGAAAGTTCTCGACGTGGATGACAAAGCGGTCGTCTTCAACTGGCAAATCATCGAAGACAAAACCCGCATCATGGAAATCGAAGAGCTCCTTCATGACCCAAGCAAGGATATGAGATATCCGATGGGTGTGGCTCCTTTGCGACGACGATGTTGTCGGTCATCCCGCGAGTCTCAATTTTCCACCTTCGTAGTTTCGTAGGTGGTTTTCATGTAGCCGTTGCCGTTGGTGGAAGCGCCAGTATTCGTCA
>JAZGFI010000138.1:0-6639 GCA_036479435.1 Planctomycetota bacterium
CGCACCGGATCACGGAGGAAACGTGTGCTGACGTAGCGAACATCGCGCTCGCCCTGATTGTCGGGATTGGCTGCGACGTCCTCGGCGAGTCTCACGGCACTTTCGGTTTGGCCCAAAGCCGCTTCGAATTCGGAAACGACGCCGTTTTTTTCCTCAAGAACTTTCACGAGCTGCGCGTCGGCCTCGGGGTCAGCCGCGGGAGCGCTCCGCTCCCAGCGCTCAAAACGTGCTAGCGCACGCTCTTTGGCTAGGCTTCTCGCGAAGGCGTCGCGTTCATTTTGATCGTTCGTTTCCGCGGAAGGCGCCGGAGATCGAAAACTCTCGGCGATATAGCCGCCGGCGACGACCGACACGACGAGAGTGATGGCGGCGGGCAAGATATTCATGCGTCGCTACCGCCGCGGCGGCCGCCGCGAGCCTGTTGGCGATTGTTGCCGCCGCGCCGCCGACCACCACCAAAACCGCCCCAGGGGTTTTCAGACTTGTAGGCGTCATACAGTTTTTGTTGGTCCGTCGTCAGGATGTCCTTGACACGATCGTCCGTCTGCGTGCCAATCTTCTCGAACTCGGTGCGCATCGAACGCCAGTCGAAGTCGGCCCCGCCGTTGGTGCGAGCATCGCGCATGCGGGTGAACATATCGCCGCGGACTTTCTCCATCTCAGCCATCACCACGCTCACGCGCGACTCTTGACCGGAGTCCAGCTTCAGGCGTTTTTTGAGATCCTTCATGGTGCTGGCGCGACGACGCTCACCGCGCTCCTTGCGATCTTTGTCGCGCTTCGCGGTCCGCTCGCGTTGGCGGCGTTCTTCTTCTTGCGCCAATACCTGAGCCACAATGGCCTCGATCTTGTCTGCGTCCGGGATGACGTAGTCAGCGGCCGCCATCGCTCGAGGGTCGGCGTTCGCAACTTGGTCGAGGCGGGCGAGGAGCTTGCCCTGGCCGCTGCGAATGTCGTCGATACCGTTTTGGATTTGGCCCACAAAAAGGCCCGCTTTTGAATCATCGGTCGCGAGGCGCTGGGCGACAAACTCGTCGAAGTAGTCGTCAACTTCGGCTCGGACGGCGTCGTGGGAGAAGCCCGCCCCCGCCTCGATCGCGTCGTCTTCGGCGGCGCTGGCGTCCGCAACGAAGTAGAAAACGAAGGCGGAGAGGGTGGTCGTCAACAGAGCCACGAGCGCGTAGATGCCAAGATCTCTCATGAATTCGGTCCTAAGTTGGCCTTGGGGGTCTCGCAGGATGATAAGGCAGCCCCCACGCCATCCCAAACTCCGGCCCAGGCCTTAAGTTTCGCGAAAAGTAGGGCCTAAACACGGCTATTGCCCAAATTGCCGGAGGGAAGAGCTGGCAAAGGGTAGTGAATTGCGTCTGACGCTAGTCTTGAGGGTTTGGGAGGAAAGCAGGTGATTAGCGACTAGCGGCCAATTTCGCGCGGGGGCGGCGGTGGCGTTCGCCGGCTTTCACGAAGCAGTGAACGCGTTGATGGTTTCTGAGCAAGGTCACCGACACGCGGCGCCCCGTGGGGAGGGCCGCAATGAACTCGATGGCCGGAGCACGCCCGCGGACGGATTCGCCGTCGATAGCCAAAATCAGGTCTCCGTGCCGAATGCCGCCCAAATCTGCGGGCCAGCCGGGCTCAACCGTGTGAACTCGAGCGGCGCCAGGGAGGCGAAGACGGCGAAGTTCGCCCTGGGTTAGGTCTTCGAGACCGATCCCGAAGTAGCCGAGCTTGGGCGCGGGGCGAAGGGACTGGCGGCTGAGGATGCGATGACTTTCGGCGAGGGCGTACCGAGGCAAGACGAAGTTCCCGTAGGGCTCTCGCTCCCAGCGACTCTTCGATAGCCGCAGGCGATGCTGCAGGACCATTCCGAGTAGCTCGCCTTGTCGAGTGACCACGGGTGCCCCCAAATGCGAACGTCCCAAACGCATGTCGCATTGTAGGACTTGAGGCCAAAACCCGGACTGGGCATGACCTCTCATTTCGTTCGGTGGCCGGCGCAAGGCACTCGCGATGATACCGCCGTAGTAGCTGCTGCGGCCCGGCACCATCACCAAGCTGCCCCGAGCCGCGGACGTCACGCCCGCCGTAGCGGCCAGATCAAAATAACTCCAGGCAGCAAATGGGCGCTCTGGCAAACGCAGCAGAACGACGCCGTGAGCCAAGTCTCGGCCAACTAAGGTGGCTTGGCCCAATAAGCTCTTGCCACGGCGCACTTCGATGCGAGCACCTATCGGGTAGGACGAAGGCGCAAGACTTGACGCGGCCGCCATCAAGTCTCCCTTCGAGCTGACGTGCAGCGCCGAAACTTTCAGGCCGTCCTTGAGGTGCAGCTGCGCCCAACGGCCATCGACAATCGTCGCCGCCGCAGACTGTCGCCAACGCGCATCAAACCAGGCGCGACGTGTAGGCCCCAAACTCTTGGCGCTGCCGCGGCGCGGCGGAACACGATTGAAGTGCTCGCCCCGACGCAAGCGATCAGCATCGACGAGGTACTCCTCGATGCGAACGCTAAACGCACGGCGTTCATTGCGGGTCACCGCGGCGTTGACCCCGATCAGGCGACCATTGAGGTTAAATAGCCCGCCCCCACTTGAGCCGGCAGAAAGCGGCACGTCACTGACAATAGCCTGGCGAAAACTCTTGTCCTCGCCCGCGTCGATCGAACCCTCGAGCTCGCGCACCCGGCCGATCGAAAGGCTGGGCTGAAAATCATCGAAGGCGGACGTCGGATGGCCCGAAGCCAGCACCCAGCTGCCTAAAGCCAAGAGCTGGGAATTCCCTGCGGCAGCGACCTGCGTAAAGCGCGCGTCGACCTTGAGCAGAGTAAGGTCCCCCTGCCCATTGGAACCGAGGGCTCGGGCCCGAAAAAGACGGCCGGTCGAGGTGCAAACGTCGATACTCGTGCAACCTTCGACAACATGCGCGCTGGTCAGGATGATGCCATCACGGGCGACGATAGTTCCTGAACCCATGCCATCGTTCGTCTCAATGCGAACACTCACTTGGGCGATGTGGCCCGCGACGGCTCGTGTCCGTGCTTCCAGGGTGTTGGCGGGAATTTCTCCCGCGATGGTGATCAAGAGCGGCTCGCTGTCGCGCTCGCCTGAGAGCGGCGTGCTGTCGCGCCCGCCGGAGAGCGGCGTGCTGTCGCGTTCACCGTGGTAATCGCGAACAAGCGGGGTGGCCACAGCCCCCAAACCCATCGATGTGGCCGCAAATGCCGACAACAGGGCAAGCGCGATCACACAAATAGCGATCCTTACCTGACTTGCTGCGACGCTGGGCATCAAATGGGTCCCTCGGAGTGGTGGCGAACCGCCATGCTACTCTCCGGATAGGTCGAGATTGAATGAAATCTCGCTCGAAACCCTTGGGGCTGCATTTTCATCGGCGCTAAGGGAAGGCGAATTCCCTGCCACCGGCGCAAACTCCTGCAAAACACCATCTTCGGGAGACGCGACGCCCCCGCTCGGTTATCCTCCCCCCTCCTTCTTTTTACCGGAGTCTTCACTGCGATGGCCGATCGAAAAGGTCGGGCTTTGACTGGCAACGTGGTCTACAACCACTTTGGTCACGCCTGCCGCTATCGCCTCCGCCTGGACCTGCTCGGCGACCGCCGCGAGCGTTCGGCACCATCTGCTACGGGCCGCTACCTCATGGAGCGCGGCAACCGCCTCGAGTCCGAAGTTTTTGAAAAGATCCGCCGAGATCACCCTGACGATATCGCCGAGATCGCAGCGGACCCAGAAGCGACAGATCGCGAACAAGATTTCGCACGCCGAACCGCCCTTACCCTCGAAGCCATGCGGCAGGGCAAACGGTTCATCTTGCACGGTTTTCTGAGTTCTGAACCCGGCGATATTGTCGCCTCGATTCCAGGACTCAAGTCTGTGATCAGTGATCTGGTGATGCGAGGCGAAACCGACCTGCTGGTCCGCGTCGATGAACCGTCGCCTGGATTCGGAAAATGGTCCTATCAGGTCGGCGACGTGAAGTCGAGCCGGCAAGCGCGCTTTCCACAGAAAATGCAGGTGACCTTTTACAGTTGGCTACTGGAAAAACGTCAGGGTCAATTGCCAACCCGGGGCTTCATCGTGACGGGTGATGGTCGCCGCGAAAGCTTCGACATCGACGAGACAATCTGGACGCTTCGACACTTCCTCGAAGAGGAAGTCCACGAGTGTCTAGCTGACGAGGCCGCGTTCTACCACTTGGATTTCCATTGTTCTTACTGCCACTGGCGCGACCATTGCCGCCAGCGGGCGCAAGAAAATGACGACTTGTCCCTGGTCCCATCGCTACGCCGCCCCGACAAACGCGCGCTGCTGCAATCCGGCGTCCATTCGCGGCGCGACTTGCTGCAACAAAACGATACGGATCTCAGAAGTATGGGACGGCGTTACGGCAATCGCCTGGACGGCTTTCGCGATCTTAAGCGCCGCGCCTCGGCCCAAGAGTTCAAGACGGCCTTGTTGCGTCAGCACCCACGACTGCAAACGGCCGCCGGAAAAGATGGCCTCGGCTCCCCCGACCTCTTTCGCCATCGGGGTCCGATGCTCCTCATCGCGTCGCTCGCCGACCACTACCACGGCTGCGAGGCCGCGATGGCGACGGCCTTGGTGCGGCGTCGTGGTTCCGAACTCGAAGCCGGATTCGAGAGGCCACGGGTGTCTTTCGGCGCGCCCGGTCGCGGCGAAGAGCTCTTTGACGGCCTCTACGCTCAGATCGCAGAAATCGCAAAACTCTGCGCGGCTCAAGGCGAACGAGCCTTGCCGCTGTTCGCAAATCGCCGCGTCATTTTCTTGCTTCGTCGCGAGGCCGAAGCCACCGGTCACTCCGCTGCCATCAGCGGCATCGAACAACTACTGGCGGACTCCATGACGATCCCCGACTTGGTCGATCGCACTTTTTACTTACCGGAAGAGCCCGATCATCACGACGACTACCGCCGGCTGCTCGCCAAGTCGTCCGATGACACGCCACCCCTGCGTCCATCGCTTTTAGACACCGAAAATGTCGCGGCGTTCTTCGAACAAGTCACGGGAGAATCGCCAGTTGAAGCCGGAAGGATCGCCGTCGCCGCACCTGATCTGGTGCGGAGAGTCGCGCGCGACTACGAACTCGATCTCGATGTCGAGGACTTCGAAAAAGTGCCCGGCGACTTGACCACGCTTATCGTAAGAGAGTGGCGGCGATCAGAAGATGACGCTTGGCGTGATCTGATTCGCTTCGAACTTGGACAAGAGCTTCAGTCGGCACGTTTCGTCCTCGGCGCGCTGTTTCGCACCGGACGCAGCCCCGCGGTTGGAGGGAAGTCGTGAACGCCGAGGCCAAACTTGACATCCCCGCCATGATCGCCTTCATCGATGCGGAGTTTCGTCACCAATTTAGAAACGTGATCGATCAAATCACTTTGCCGATCCCGCAGCGCGTCGATCAGTTTACCTGCTGGCCTGGTCTCAGCGTCGTTGCCTCGGCCGACAATGGCCGCCGAGTTGAACTCAATTTTCGCAACAATCCCTCGAAGCTCCGCGAGGGCGAATATGTCTACGTCAATGCAATGACGGTGGAACCGAAAGACGTCATCAGCGGGCCCGAAGGCGTCATTCGAAAACTCGATCACGAGACAAAGACCGTAGTCATCGAACCGGCCTACCAACAGGCACGGCGTTTTGAGCGCCGGTTTCGAATCGACGATCGAGTGGTGCTCGATCAGACTCTTCCCGCCGCCCATTTCGGACGCGACCTTCCGGTGTTGGCGCTGCGCATCCTCAACGGCGAGTTTGGACAACACCCTCGTATCAAACGCATCCGCGCGCTCTTAGAAGGCCGCGAAGGGCCGCGGGCTTCGGGCGATCGCTCTCTGTTTAATGCCGGTGACGACAGTTTTTTGTCGCAACTCACCGAGGCCCAGCGCGAAGCGCTCACTGCGGCGATTGAAAACGACTTCGCGCTCATTCAGGGCCCGCCCGGCACGGGAAAAACCTACATCCTGGGTCTTTTGATTCGCGAATTTGTACGGCGCGGCAAGTCTGTCGGGGTTTGCGCGTTTACCCACCAGGGCATCAACAACGTGCTGAACGAGTGCTTGCAGTACGAAGACATCCCCGAGGTCGTGAAACTCGGCGCGCCCGGCACTTGGAACCGCGACCCCGACCACCCGCGCCTCAACTTGAACCCAAGACCCGCGGCCTTTTTCAAACAGAAGAACCGGCCCGCCGTTACCGGCTTTACTCAGCACGCGGCATTTGGGCCTTTGGCCCGAGGCCTGGAGGGAGCCATCGGCGACTCGCTCCAAGACCGCTTCGACGTCTTGGTGTTTGACGAAGCCGGCCAGCTGACCATCTCGGCTGCCGCGATGGCGATGTTGCAAGCGGACCGATTCGTCTTCGCTGGAGATCACCAGCAACTCCCCCCCGTCGTCGCGACGGTTCGCCCGGGATTTGGTCCCGGCATTTCCGTGTTTCGACATTTGGTGGAGCTGGCGAAGCAACCCTCGACGATGCTCGACCGCAGTTTTCGTCTCAACGACGAGTTGGTGAGCTTTCCGAGCGAAGAGTTTTATAGCGGCAAGCTCCAGTCCTCTGCGTCGGCGGCGGGCCGACGGTTGAATATTCAGCTGCCCGATCACGACGCCGA
>JAZGFI010000139.1:0-2365 GCA_036479435.1 Planctomycetota bacterium
ACGAGATGCGGATGCTGCACACGGGTGTGACGAATGCGGGAGAGGCGATCATTGAGTTTAATGAGCTGGGCGGGCTGGAGACGGATTTAACGGCCGAGCAGGAGGTGGATTTTATGCTGATCTTTGATCAGGTGGTGGGCGAAGGGAGCACGCCTGCGGAGGCGGCGCTGATGGCGCGCCACCTGCTGGATCCAGAGAACGCCGTAACGCTGCAGCTGCTCAAAGGAGACCTGGCGGGTGTAAGGGCGATGCTGTCGGAAGGCAAGACACTGGCGGAGGTGGTGTCGCAGAAAGAGGTTGGGCAGATCGAAAGCATGAGCACGTTCAGTAGCGATGTGGATGCTCTGATCAAGTTTCACCAGGCGGCGGGCAACGCCGAAGGCGTGTTGATGCTGACGATGATCAGAGGGATCGTTGATACGGCCAAAGCGCATGCTACCGAAGAGAACCCGGTGTTGGCCGATGGAGCGGCGATCATGGAGTTGTCGAAAGCGACGGGCAAGAGCTTCAAGCAGCTGATGAAGATGATCGGCGAGGGCGATGCGGTTGCGTATGCGGCGGTGATGGATGATTTTGGCCGGGGTTATCTGGCCAATGCGAATGAGGACCAGATAAAGACCTCGGCGTATTCGCTGCGCGGCTTTGGGGATCTGACCTATGCGATAGGGCAAGGTCAGGACAGTAAAGAGGCGATGGCGGCCGGGGTGATGTTATCGGGTGCGGCCGATTTCTATGTGGGGTTGTTACAGGAGGACAGCAACGGTGTGACGGCGACAGGTGGTGGCCTGTCACTGGCCGGCTCGGCGGTGGCCGCATTCGGTATTTTGTCGGATAACCCGGAGATGACGCAGGTCGGCAAACAGTGGGCCACAGCGGCCTCGATGCTGGGCGGGGACTCGGTCACGACGCTGATCAACAGCGGGGACTACAGCGGAGCGGGGGTCAAAGGGGTTCAGCTGGGTTTTAGTGTCGCAGGGGCGATCATCGGGGGCAACGAGGGAGAGACATACGGTCAGGTAGGGGCGGTACTGGGCACCGGCTATGACCTGTTCAAGGCGGGCGAGGCGGCGATGAATGGCGGAGGCGGAGCCGGTGCGGTGGTGGCGCTGGGTATGACGGCGGCGGTGCAGGTGTCGCAGATGTTCGATGTGGAGCTGCCGGAGGAGTTTCTGGAGATGGGCGGCACACTGGCGAGTGCACTGACGTTTGAGGCAGGCCAGGAGGTGGCGGTAGCGGTGATCGCAGAATCGACGGACATGCTGGTCAGTGCGGCCGCCTCGGTAGGCTATGAGATGACGTATGTTGAGGCGCTGAACGTAGTCGAAGGCATAGCGGAGATAGGCGGTTATGTGTACGCAGCCTACAAGCTGGTGACGTTGGGCTTTGAGATCGCGGAGATTGCCGACAACGATGAGTTGGATGATACGACCAAAGCGACGCAGTCGATGAATGCGGTGAGCTCATTTTTGGGCTCCCTGGCGGTGTCGGCGGCGATGGCGGGGACGGCCAGTGCGGCGGCGGCGAACATCTGGAATCCGGTGGGTTGGGCTCTGGCGATAGCGGCCGTAGGCATAAACACGGCCTCGGCGATCACTGACATGGCCGATAACGGAGTGGACCAATACAATGTGGGTCAGCTGCTGTTGGGTGATCTATCCAAGGTATTTTTCTGGGCCCACGGGATGGAGGAGCCGGAGGTGAACATGAATTTTTGGACAAGCAGTGCGCAGACTCAGAGCACGGACCCGAAGGATATAGCGGCGCTGAACAATGGTGCCACGGATGCGGATGGACTGGTGATGCACACCGGAGCCGATGGCGATGGGGGCAAGGATGCGTACCTGCAAGTCGAGAGCCCGTTTGGCATCATTGGTTTTTCGATCCATGAGCTGGAGGACAAGGGGCGGGGCGAGCGCTTTGAGGTGGTGGATGATTTCAAGCCGATGTTCTTGTATATGCGCTCGATAGATGAAGGGTTGGCGGCGGGGTTGAACGCGGCGGATGCGTTGAATGGTCAGGCGGGTCTGAGCATGAGTTCGTACGGGTCGGGTTTGGCAGGCAACCGTATCCATCAGGCAACCGATGCGGCGGATATGGATTTTGCGCAGATGGTGGACAGTCGTTACACCAGCCTGTCGGATCGACTGGCCGACAGTGGCACGGTGGCGGGCCAGGCGCTCAATGCGTGGATGGACGGGGTGGGCAAGAAGACGATCGATGAGTCAGGAGAGGCGTATACGATAGCGGCGGCGATAGCGAAGAGCCCGGTGTTGTTGACGCTGGCGCCGCGGGTGATAGAGCGGATGTTGAACACGGTGGAGCCAGGCTCGATAAAGCATGTGATTGAACAGCTGACGCAGACGGT
>JAZGFI010000140.1:0-15243 GCA_036479435.1 Planctomycetota bacterium
ACAAGACTCGCAATTCGAAGGCGCTATTCTCCGCATCAAACCTACGCCCCGCCTCTAAACCACCTTTGAGGCTCGTTGGCCTTGCCTGAAGGGATGGCGAGAACCAGCAGATGCGGAATCGCTGCCTGCCCTCCGCCTAAGGCAGCACCTCATCAGAAAACGAGTACGATGCGGCGACGCGTCAACCCGACCCCAGGAGTATCACTCGCGTGCGTATCGGATCCTATTTCGTCATGCCCCTTCACGAGGGCACTATCGTTTTTGACGGCGGTGTTTCCTTCGGCGCCGTTCCGCGCGCCGCTTGGTCCAAGATCATGCCCCCCGACGCAAATAACTGCGTGTTGTTCGGCGTCACCTTCTTTTTGGTTCAGGGCCACGGCAACAACGTTCTGATCGACACCGGCATGGGAACGAAACGTTCCAGTCGTCAGGAGCAGGAAGCCGGTTTTGGGCGGGTCAGTACGGCGGACGAGTTGCTGGCCAACGCTGGCGTGTCACGCGAGAGTATCGACATTGTTGTCATGACTCACCTGCACTATGCGAGCGCCGGCAACCTGACTTACATCAATCGCGAGGGTGTGCTGGAGCCCACTTTTCCCAAGGCCCGCGTGGTGATTCAAAAAGACGAATGGGAACAGGGCATCCACACCAACATCCGGACGCGTGGGCTCTACGAAAAAGAAGACTTCGAGCCGCTACTGTGGCACCAGCAAGTTGAGTTGGTGCAAGGCGACACGCAGCTTTTGCCCGGGTTTTGGTGCCGTGTGACGGGCGGCCACACCAAGGCCCATCAAATTGCAGTGATCGAATCGGGCGGTGAAGGCGCGGTTTTTTGGGGCGACCTTATTCCGAGTACTCATCACCTCCACCTTAATGCTATTTCGGCGCACGACTTGATGCCTCTCGACAGCATGGAGAAAAAGGCCGAGTGGTTGACTCGCGCTATCGATCGTAGTTGGGTCAATTTCTTCTTCCGAGATTCAGCGGTCGCGGCGGCACAAATCTCAGGCGATGGCATGAGGCTCAGTTCGCTCGAATGTGAGATTTTATTGAGCCACGATGGCAGCGAAGAGCCAGCTGAGTAGCGGCGCGGTCTTGCCTAGGCTCGGTCAACTCAGGTTTCGTCTGCGATGAGTAAGTCCTGGAAGCAAAATCCATCACGCTCGATGCATTCGCCGAGTTGAAAAGGCACCGGCCTCAAAAAAGACGGGCCGTCGCTGCAAAAGGTGTGAAACTCACCGTTTTCGCCGCAAGGATCGATGGTATCGGGGAGGTCGCTTAGAAACTCGGCGTCGAAACGTCGGCCGAGAAAATCCGGCGATAGTTGTTTGGGATCGACGCAGGTGACGGTGGCTTTGAGCCCCGCCGCAATCATCTGTCGGGCAAGGACGCGAGTGCCTCCGTCTGGTTGCCACAGCGGGAAAATGGGTCTCAAGTCAGAGGCGGCGAGTTGCTTTTCGCGATAAGACCGGATGTCTTCGAGGTAGAGATCACCGAAGGCGATGTGCGTGATGCCTCGATCTTCGGCCTTTATCGTCACATCTTTCATGATGGCTTCGTAGTCAACGTTTGAACACGGCCAGGGCAAATCAACTTGCCACAAGGGCAGCTCCAAAGCAGCGGCTTGCGCGATGGCGAGTTGCCGTCGCACCGCATGCATGGCGACGCGATCGGCGGCTTTGTTGAAGGTCGTCATGAGGCCGACCACTTCGTAGTCAGGATCGGCCTGAAGTCGGTGTAGCGTCCAGCTGCTGTCTTTGCCTGAACTCCAAGACAAAAGAACGGGCTTGGTCTCGCGGATTGCTTCAGACATCCAAGCACATGAGATCTTTGGCCATGATGATGTCGGGGAAGAGCTCGCGGCCCTCTTCTTCGAGCTTGGCGATACCGTGCCGGTCGTAGCGCGTGGAAAAATGAGTTGCGACGAACTTCTTGGCTCCCGCCGCGCGCGCGACTGCGGCGGCCTGGCGTATCGTGGCGTGGCGCCGCTCGCGGGCAAGCTCTGTGAGTTCGTCGCCGTAAGTCGCCTCATGCAGTAATAGATCACAACCTTCGGCTAAGCGCTTGGCGTTGATGCAAAAACCAGTGTCCGTGCAATAAACGAAGGACTTGCCGGGGCGTGAAGGACCGACAACCGCGGAGGCTTCGATGCGAGTGCCATCGGCTAAGGTGAGAGCCTCTCCGCGAATAAGCTGGCCGCGCTCGGGGCCGAAAGGGATGCCCAGCGCCTCCGCCTTTTCTTCGTCAAAGACCCCCGGCCGGGGCTTTTCTTCGAAGCGGTAGCCTTGGGTGGGAACGCGGTGGAAAAGTGGCAGCGTCCGTACGCGGTATTCTTTGTGATCGAGAATCTCGCCTTCGAATCCGGGCGGAATTTCGTGGACCTCGATTTCGTAACTGAGGCGCATCTTGCGCGGGAAACTCAGGAAAAAGTCGACGAGGCGTTTCACGCCTTCGGGGCCGTAGATATCGAGTTTGGCTTCGCGGTTGTTGAGCCCGAGAGAGGACAAAAAACCTGGTAGGCCGTAGCAGTGGTCGCCGTGCAGATGGGTAATGAAGATCGCCGCAAGCCGGCCGCGACGAAGCCCCGCCCGCATGATCTGAAACTGGGTGCCCTCGCCGCAGTCGAACAAAAAGGACTGAGCGCCGCGATCGAGGAACGTTGCGGAGAGGCCGCGCTTGAAGGTCGGGATGGCCGAACTCGTGCCGAGAATAGTGACTTGCAAGGCGGAATCTCCGAGATGATAGGGACCGTCATAACACCTGAAAGACACTAGCCTGAGCGCTCGATCACTTTTGTCGCAGGCGTGGCGTTGTTAGCATCCCGCTATCCCAATTTGGTCCCCAAGTTCTTTTGCTGAAGGAAGATACGCATGGCAACTGCGGTCGTCACGCACGCTTTTCGCACCCCGATCGGAAAGTTCCTCGGTGCCTTCAGTGAGCTTTCGGGAGTCGAGCTCGGCGTGCAAGTCACCCGTGGGCTCATAGAACGATCGGGCCTCGATCCAAAGCTAGTCGAGCAGTGCATCTTTGGCAATGGCCGCCAGGCGGGAGCGGGTCCCAATCCTGCGCGTCAGATTGCGATCAAGAGCGGGCTTTCGAACACCACCGTCGCTTACACCATGAACATGGCCTGTGCATCCGGCCTCAAAAGTTTGGTCCTTGCCGCCCGTGAAATCGAAAGCGGTGATGCAGAGGTCATCATCGCCGGTGGCACCGAAAGCATGACCGGATTGCCTTATTTGTTGCCGCGCGCGCGCACCGGTTATCGCCTCGGTTCTGCGCCTTTGGTCGACGCCATGTATCAAGATGGATTCATGTGTCCTTTGGCAGACCAGCTCATGGGTGCCACGGCGGAGAACCTCGCTGAAAAGTATGAGATTGGGCGCGATGTGCAGGATGCTTACGCGGTCGAATCACAGCACCGGGCGGGTGCGGCGATCAGCGGCGGCGCCTTTGACGCGGAGATCATCCCCGTCGTTTTGAAGTCCCGCAAAGGTAAAGTTGTCGTCAGCAAAGACGAACACGTTCGTCCCGACGCGAGCGTTGAGAGCTTGAAGAAACTGAAGCCCGTCTTCAAAGAGGGCGGCGGAGTTCATGCGGGGAACTCGTCGGGGATTACCGATGGTGCCGCGGCCTTGCTGGTGATGTCGCAGGAAAAAGCTCAAGAGCTCGGTTTCGAAGTCCTCGCCCGCATCGAAGGCGCGGCGGCGGCAGGAGTCGATCCGTCCTTCATGGGTATTGGGCCCGTGCCCGCGACCGAGAAACTAAATCGTAAGCTCGGTCTTGAGATGGCGGACTACGATCTCATCGAACTCAACGAGGCCTTCGCCGTGCAGGCTTTGTCTTGCATGAAGGAGTGGGGCCTTGATCACGAACGAATCAACGTCAACGGCGGTGCCATCGCTCTCGGTCATCCCATCGGAGCGACCGGGGCTCGCATCGTTGTAACCTTGCTCCACGCGATGAAAGCACGGGGCAAGAAACGAGGATTAGCCACACTGTGTGTCAGCGGCGGAATGGGACAGTCGGTGTCCTTTGTCCGCGACTGATCGAAAGGAAAACCCATTACTATGTCCGCGACCAAAGCCACGATCGTCACCAACCACGGCACTATCGAAGTGGAACTGTGGGCCGACAAGGCCCCGAATCATGTCGAGAACTTCAAGAAGCTCGCGGAGGCCGGCTTCTATGACAACTTGATTTTCCACCGTGTCATCCCCGACTTCATGGTGCAAACCGGTTGCCCGAGTGGCACCGGCACCGGCGGACCGGGCTGGAACGTCGATGCGGAGTTCAACGATGCATCATTTGAAAAAGGCACCTTGGGCATGGCTCGCTCTCAAGCTGAAAACAGTGCCGGCTCGCAGTTTTTCATCTGCACCGCGAGCACTCCTCACTTGAATGGCCAGTACACCGCCTTTGGCAAGGTCACGACTGGCCAAGACGTCGCGGATGCCATCTCTGCCGTGTCGCGCGACGGAGGAGATCGCCCGCACGATGAAGTCACCATGGAAAAGGTGACGGTCGAGTAGGGCGGGATTCAAAATGACCGAGAATTCGACCTATCCAAATTGTGAAAATCTGACCGTCGAGAGGCGCGATCGCGTTCTCTTGGTCGAGATTGCACGACCGAAAGTTCTGAATGCACTGTCGCGCGAGACTCTGATCGAGATCGGCGCCGTCTTCAGCGCCTTTGCCTCCGATAAGAGCGTCGGAGCCGCTGTCTTGACTGGCGGTGAAACCGGCAAGAAGCCCGCTTTCGCGGCCGGAGCCGACATCGCTCAGATGTCCGAAATGAGCGGCAGCGAGTTGCGTGCCTATTCCCGTTTGGGGCAGGAGGCTTTTGGGCGGATCGAGTCTGCGCCGAAACCCGTGATCGCCGCTATCGACGGCTTCGCCTTGGGCGGAGGCCTTGAACTCGCCATGGCTTGCGACATGCGCTTTGCTAGCGAGTCTGCAATCTTGGGGCAACCCGAAGTCAATCTCGGCATCATCCCCGGCTTTGCGGGTACTCAGCGCTTGCCGCGATTAGTGGGCAAGGCTCGCGCGATCGAGATGCTCTTGAGCGGTGAAAATATCGACGCGGCTCGAGCTTTGGATATCGGCCTTGTGGATCGCGTTTTCGCGGCGGACGAGCTGATCGAAAAGACGCTCGCCATGGCGGCCAAGTTTGCCGACAAGGCTCCCATTGCCGTCGAGCTCATTCTCGATGCCGTACACCGTGGATTCGATGGGCCGCTGGCCGAAGCTCAAGGCATGGAATCCGACCTCTTTGGCGTTGTCGGCGCGACCGACGACGTGAAGGAAGGCTTGAAGGCCTTTCTCGAACGACGCAAGCCCGAATTCAAAGGGCGTTGAAAGGGAATAAACTCATGAACGACAAGAACGACGTCGTCATCGTTGGCGGCAAGCGCACGCCGATGGCGGAGTACTGTGGAACTCCCGGTTTCGGCAAATTGAAGGACTTTTCGGCGAATGATCTCGGCGGCTTCGCGATCGAAGCGGCCCTAAAAGATGCCGGCGTAAAACCGGAGGTCATCGATCACGTCGTGATGGGCAATGCGATGCAGACCTCGGCGGATGCTCACTACGGTGCCCGCCATTCCGCGTTGAAGGCGGGTATTCCCATTGAAACTCCCGCGCTCACCGTCAACCGCATCTGCGGTAGTGGCGTCCAGTCGGTGGTGAACGCCGCTCAGATGCTCAAGCTGGGCGAGGCGACGGTGACCGTCGCCGGGGGCATGGAGAGCATGTCTCAGGCTCCTTTTTGCGTCTACGGTCAGCACGTTCGCCAGGGAATTAGATTCGGAACCCAGCCCACCATGGTGGACTACCTTTTTTCCGGTCTGCAAGATTCGCTGTGTGAGACCTTCATGGCGCAAACCGCCGACAAGGCCGCCACCCAGTCGGGCATCTCGCGCGAAGAGTGTGATGCTTTTGCACTCCGCTCGCATCAACTCGGTGCCAAGGCGGTCGAGGCGGGCATTTTTAGTAACGAGATTGAGCCCATTCGCATCCAGTCGCGACGCGGCGAGAAAGTCGTGGACTCCGACGATCACATCAAACCGGATACGACCCTCGAAGGACTTGCCAAGCTGCGTCCGGCTTTCGGCAAGGAAGGGTTTGTGACCGCAGGAAACGCCTCGGGAATCGTCGATGGAGCGGCGGCGCTCATCGTGACGACTCGCGAAAAGGCCGACGCCATGGGGCTCGAAGTACAGGCCACCATCAGGGGTTGGAACATCGTGGGAGTCGATCCCACGCTAATGTCGATCGGACCCGTCCCGGCCATCAAGGGGCTTTGGGAAAAGACCGGGATCGGCCGCGACGATGTCGACCTCTACGAGATCAACGAGGCCTTTGCGCCGCAATACCTCGCCTGCGAAAAGGAACTTGGTCTCGATCGTGAGCGTTGCAACGTCAACGGCGGCGCGATTGCGCTGGGCCACCCTTTGGGCGCGACCGGGACGCGGCTGCTCCTAACCCTCATGCACGAGCTCGCCAGAAGAAAAGGCCGCTACGGAGTGGCCTCCGCCTGCATTGGTGGCGGTCAGGGCATCGCGATGTTGATCGATCGATCATGAATCGCGACCCGGAACGCGCACCTTAGAACCACAGCCAAAACAACGGCCCGCCCACGAAGGGCGGGCCCCGTTTCAAGAGAGAATCATGACCTACAAGATTGGCGTTATCGCCGGTGATGGCATCGGACCGGAAGTTGTTGACGAAGGACTCAAAGTCCTGCGCGCATGCGCGGAAAAAGAGGGCTTCAACTTCGAGACGGTTAGCTACCCCTTCGGCGCCGAGCATTACCTAAAGACCGGTGAGACGATGCCGGAATCCGTTTACGACGAGTTTCGCCAGCTGGACGCCTTGCTCTTGGGCGCTATCGGTGACCCGCGTATCGAAGTCGGTTTGCTCGAACGAGCGATCATTGCTGGTGTGCGGTTTACTTTGGATCTCTACGTCAACCTTAGGCCCATCAAGTGCCCGGCCGATCACATCTCACCTTTGAAGGACAAAGGTGCAGCTGACATCGACATGGTGATCGTGCGCGAGAACACCGAAGGCGCCTACGCCCAGGTTGGTGGCATCTTCAAAAAGGGCACGCCAGACGAGGTCGCCATCGCCGAGATGATCTACACCCGCCGCGGGGTTGAGCGCGTCATTCGCTATGCCTTCGGCGTCGCCATGTCGCGCAAAAGAAAGCACCTGACGCTTTGCGATAAGGCCAATGCCATTCGCCCGCAGGACATCTGGACGCGGACTTTTGCCGAGGTTGCAAAGGAGTTTCCCGAGGTTTCAACGGACCACGCCTATATTGACGCCGCTTGCATGTGGATGATCAAAAACCCGGAAGTCTTCGACACCATGGTGACGACGAATCTCTTCGGCGACATCATCACGGATCTCGGTTCCGCCCTCCAGGGTGGTATGGGCGTCGCGGCCTCCGGCAACATTCATCCGGGGCAGGTCTCGATGTTTGAACCCATCCATGGCTCGGCGCCCAAGTACCAGGGGCAAAACAAAGCCAATCCCATCGCGACGGTGGCGGCGGTGGCCATGCTTTTGAATCACTTGGGTGAAACCAAAGCCGCTACACGTATCGACACTGCGGTGGAGAACTTGATCGTCTCCCGTCGAATCCCGGATTTGTCGTCGCGAGGCGGACTCAAGACCGACGAAACCGGCGACATGATTGCCGAAGAGCTCGGTCGCCTTTGACAAAGCCTGCGCTGAAACTCGCACTGGTTTCTTAAGTGCCATTGGCTCAAAGGCTTAGGATTCAGCGCGGCTTTTTTCTGAACCCGACGTTTTTGCTTTGACGGGGGCCACGGACTTCTGGTATCCTCTGGCCTCACGCTTTGAACGTAAACCTACGTCCAAGCGGGATTTAGAGCATTTAGCAGATTATCACCAACATTGCCGTCATTGCTTTTGTTTGTGGTCTCCTTCGGGTGGCCACGTTCGGCTCTTGAGGGCAGTTTCGGCATTTCCATGACGTTGACGAGGGCTGCCCCTACTGGAATCGGGGCAGTTTCAATTGTAGGTCCGAAGGAGAGGGGAATGGAAACCAGGTTCGAGTGTTTCTTCGAAGGCAAAAAGATCTTCCAAGTCGTGCAAGAGGCGACACCCTTGTTCACGGGAACGTGGGCACAGTGTGAGCGCTTTAAGGACGTCTATAACGCGAAGGTCATGAAAAGCCGTTTTCGGAGCCGCAAGTCCAGTCGAGTTCGCTCGACGGCTTAGTGACTTAGTCGGCTTCGCGGAGAAATCTCAGCCCGTCGCTTTCGAGCGATTGAGGAAGAGCGCCGGGGTGGGGGATTCGAAGAATCCGCCGCCCCGGTTCACATTTTGGCTGCATCGAAGTTCGCCCTAGCTGCCACAGGAATTCCCTTTGCCCCGTCACCCTGGCCCACGGACGTCGTCCAAAGTTCTGTGAACACTCAGCAATCAAAAAGCGGAATGGAATGGCTTGCCAGCGAAAGGGTTGATCCGCTATCGGCGCCCTGGAGGCTCCATGAAGGGTGAGCCTACAAGCAACGTCAAATTGGTGCAGGAAGCACTGGAAGGGTCTGAGGCGGCTTTTCGAGAACTAGTGGCGACCTATGGGCCAGCTTTGGCGACTTTCCTCAACAGCTATCTCAAGCGGCGCGAAGACATCGAAGAAGTCGTTCAAACTGCCTTTTTCCGCGCTTTTCGTCGCCTCGACCGACTCCGCTCGCCGGAGATTTTCGGTTCTTGGTTGTGGCGCATCGCTTACTGCGCAACCGTGGATCTGCAGCGAAAATCAAATCGATCGGGGCTCGACGACATCGCGCTCGCGGACGAGGCCTGGCTCGAGCTTCCCAATGATGTTCCCTCGGTTGAAATGAGTCTCGAACGGCAGCTTCTTGTCGACGAATTGCAACGTCGAGTTCATGATCTTCCGCCGGCGATGGGGCAGGTCTTACTGCTGCGTTATCGCGACGATTGGAGTTACCGGGAGATCGCTGACCATCTCGATGTCTCTCCGGTTCAAGTCAAAGCGCGTCTCGCTCGAGCCCGACAGAGACTCGGCGCGAAGACTCGCGACCTCGCCCATGATTGGAGGCGGCTCTCCGATGAAATGTCCTGACGGGAAAACACTCATTGCTCACGCCACTGAGGCCCTCGATCCCCGCCGCAGTGATTGGATCAGCAAACACCTTAAGGCTTGTGACGACTGTCGCAGCCGTTGCGACGAATTCAAAGCTGACGAGGCTTTACTCCGTGACGCGCTCGCGCCTCGTTTGGATTTCGACGCGATAACGCAAGCGGTTTGGGAAAAAATCCAACGCGCTCGCGACAATTTGGAGCCCTAAGTCCAAAGGATTTGGCGGGACTCGCCTTTAAAACGACCACCTCTCGCTCCGAAAGAGCGAAGCTCGATTCTCCGGAGACCTCGGAGAGAAAAATGAACTGTTTGAATTACTTTGCGCGATGGAATTTCCTCGCAGTCGCCGTGCTTTTCGCGCTAGCGACATTCGGCCTCCCCAGTTCTGCCATGGGGCAAGACACGGCGAAAAGCATGCTGCAGTTGGCAGGCAAGACGGCCAAACAGGCTCGAAGCAAAAAAGGAGAAGAGCGCGCGAAGGTATACCGAGAAGCGCTTGTCGCCTACTCGAAAGTGGTCGACAACTGGCCAGACGCATTGAAGGAGAAAGCGCGCGCATTCGTTGAGACCGGTCGACTACACCGAAAACTCAAAGAGACCCCCCAGGCACTCACAGCTTTCGAGGCGGCTTTGGCCACGCCCGGCCAAGCAAGGGCTCATGTGATGGCTTTGGAATCCATGGCTTCCTTGCATCGCAAACAGAAGAATCTCAAGGGCGTGCGCGAGACTTACGAGAGGCTCATCCGCGACTGTGCTGGCGAAGACCGCTCCTGTGCTAAGGCCAAATTGAGCTTGGCGAGTCTGGCTAGACGAGCTCATCAATGGAATGAGTCGGATCGTTTGGCGAAGAGTGTTCTTGACGACACGCCCCAGCTTTGGCGTGAGAATGTCGATGCCGGCAACGCGATTGTTT
The DNA here is from genome assembly GCA_036479435.1 of Planctomycetota bacterium. GTDB lineage: Bacteria > Planctomycetota > DRQF01 > JAZGFI01. Next base: position 10,050 of record JAZGFI010000140.1, read on the forward strand.
CGGGGCTCATCAAGCGCCGAGAATGGCGGAAGGCCTTGGACTCGCTCAAAGCCCAAGATGAGTTTCTGCGCAGCCGATTCGAAAGCACCGAGACCTGGGCGAAGGTTCAAAAAGCCATGGCCAAGATGAGCGCTCGCCGCACCCTCACCCCCGTTACCGAAAGCGACTAGGCCCTCACCAACACAAAAGCTCCGATCGAGCGCTGAGTTCGATCGGAGCTTTTCTAGACGCGGATTGCTGCGGAGGTGTTGAGTCTAAACTCCGATGCCGTAGTAGGTGAAGCCGCGTTGTTCGAGGGTCTTGCGATTGTAGATGTTGCGGCCGTCGAAAATGACGGGAGTCTTGAGCGTCGCCTTGATGTGGTCAAAGTCTGGCTGGGCGTACTCGTTCCATTCGGTGACGATGACGAGGGCATCTGCGCCTTCGAGGGTATCGTTGGGGTGCTCATGATAAGTCACTCGATCGCCGAGAACGCGGCGCGTGCTTTCGATTGCAGCGGGATCGGTGACCTGGACTTTGGCGCCCGCGTCCAGCAGACGGTTGATCGTGACGAGGCTTGGGGCCTCTCGCATGTCGTCAGTCTTAGGTTTAAAGGCTAGTCCCCAGATCGCGAAAGTCTTGCCCTTGAGGTCAGCTCCAAAGTGCTCGACCACATAGTTCGCTAGCACTTCTTTTTGCCGGGCGTTGACGTCTTCAACGGCTCCCAAGATCTTGAATTCGTAGTCTGCCTCGGCGGCAGTTCTCACCAGAGCCTTGACGTCTTTGGGGAAACAAGATCCGCCGTAGCCGACGCCGGGGTAGAGGAAGGAGAACCCAATGCGGGAATCCGTCCCAATACCATGGCGGACGTCGTGAGCGTTGGCACCCAACTTGCTGCAAATCTGCGCGATCTCGTTCATGAACGAGATGCGGGTAGCCAACATCGCGTTGGCGGCGTACTTGGTGAGTTCGGCGGAGCGAACATCCATGAAGATGATCGGTTTTCCCGACCGGGTGAAGGGCCGGTAGAGTTCTTCCATCGTGGCCCGGGAGCGCTCGTCCGAGACGCCGACGACCACGCGATCTGGTTTCAGAAAGTCGTCGATCGCAGCCCCTTCTTTCAGGAACTCAGGGTTGGACACTACGGCGAATTCGCCGTCGCTGAATTCGCGAATCTTCGCGGCGACTTTTTCGGCGGTTCCGACGGGTACGGTGCTTTTGTCGACGATGACTTTGTAGCCGTTTAGATTTTCACCGATCGTTTGGGCCACGGCGAGCACGTACTTCAGGTCGGCAGAGCCGTCTTCGCCCTCGGGAGTTCCTACGGCAATGAAGACGATCTCTGCGGCGCGAATGGCGGTCGCGGAATCCGTCGTGAATTCCAAGCGACCCTCGCTCGCGTTGCGAGCGATCAGCTCGTCGAGGCCTGGTTCATAGATCGGGACGACGCCTTTTTTGAGGCCGTCGATTTTGGCTTGGTCCAGATCACAACAAGTGACGCTGTTGCCTTTGTCGGCAAAACAGGTTCCTACGACGAGTCCGACGTAGCCGGTTCCGATGACGGCGATACGCATGTTTGTCTCCAAGATTGCGGGCTTAGTTGGCGACCAGTCCTAACACTCGGGCATTTCGCGTCCCAAGCCCCTCAAAAAGCCAAAACCGGTTGTTTATGCGTGGCTGGGGGCAGGCAGGTGGTTCTGATACCGTTGCCGCCAGAACGCAGGGCGATTAGCTCAGTTGGTAGAGCTTTCGGTTTACATCCGAACGGTCACAGGTTCGAGCCCTGTATCGCCCATCAAGATCATGTACGGTGACTATGCGGTGCCAGGCACCGCGCCGTCACTTTGCCGTGCCAGGCACAGAAAAGTGACGGCGTGGTGCCTGGCACCGGATGTGACAATGTCGTGAATTTGCGCTCGAATGGGAGAAGAGACGATGTCGAAGCGACTGATCGCAGGAGGGCTTTTGGCCCTGTTATTGGTTTTGGGGTTTCAGGCCTCGGATCAGATTCCAGTTGGCGCTGATGAGGGGATGTGGTTGCCGCCGGAACTCGGGCGCAATCTGCCTTTGAAACGGCTGACGGATATGGGTTTCGAACTCGAACGGAAAGATCTGTGGTCGTCCGACGCACCCAGCCTCAAAGACGCCATTGTGCAGGTCATTGATTTTCAACCCAACGGCGGAGTGTTTGGCTTCGGGTCGGCCTCCTTCGTTTCGGCCGAAGGCCTGATCTTGACCAATCACCATGTCGCCTTTGATGCCATCGCCGCCAATTCGAATACGGAAAACAACTACGTGCGGGACGGGTTCCGTGCCGCGACGTTGGCGGACGAAAAACAGTGTCGCGGCCAGGGCGTTCGGATCTGCACCGCCTTCGAAGATGTTACGGCCGCTGTTTTGGCGGGTATCAAAGCGGGTGGCGATGAGGGCGCGCGCCGTGCCGCCGTGTCGGAAGCACAAAAAGGGCTCATCGAGGACGCGGAGAAAAAGGGACTTCGCGACGTCGAAGTCATCGCGATGTACTCCGGTCTCCGTTACTACCTCGTGGCCTACGATACTTTTCGCGATCTGCGTTTGGTCTACGCGCCCCCGCGCATGGTGGGTGAGTACGGCGGCGATATCGACAACTGGATTTGGCCGCGCCACACCGGAGACTTTACTTACCTGCGCGCTTATGTGGCTCCCGACGGCAGCCGCGCTGGATATTCGAAGGACAACGTGCCGTACCGTCCGGCTCGCCATTTGAAACTCGCGACGGATGGGTACCAAGCCGGCGATTTCAGCTTCATCATGGGTTTCCCCGGCACGACTTATCGGGCGCGGACTTCTTGGTCGGTTGACTATCGCGAGAAACTGCTCTTTCCCAATCAGATCAAAGCTCTGGGCGCCAACATCCAAGCTCTCACGAAAGCCGGTGAGAACGACGAAGAGGTTCGCATTCGCAACCTCTCGCAGATAAAAAATCTCAACAACGCTCTGAAGAACAACCAGGGAATGATGGATGGTCTGAAGAAGTTTGACTTGGTGGCCGAGAAAAAAGCCGAGGAGGCTAGATTTCAAGCTTGGGTTAATGAAGACGCGGAGCGTCGGCGTAAGTGGGGCGACCTGTTTCCCCGTTTCGATGGGCTCTACAGCGAGTTGTTCCGCACCGACCGCCTGCGAGGCGTCATGAACTTGGTGATGACGCGAACCGTGCTCTCGGCTTTTGGCGTCTTTCAACTGTCCTCCTCGGATCCGAATGGCCAGAGCGCCGAGCGGATCAAGGTGGTCACCGGTGTGCTGAAGAACAATCTCGCCAACTTGAGTTTGGACGAGCAGCGCAAAAGTGTTGCGGGGGCGATTCAGCCCTTTGTGGCGCTGCCGAAGGAGTCCCTTCCGGCGGTCCTCGCCAATGCGGACTTGTCGGATCTAAAAGCCTGGAGCGCATTGGTTTTGCCGACGGCCGTAAAGGCTGAAGATATTGATCGCTGGGCCGGGCTCGATGGAGATGGCGCGGCAAAAGAGGAACACCCTCTGTTCAAGCTTGGCTTGGGACTCGCAGGTCGAACCAAAGAACTGAACGACTTCATCGCTCGCTTTGGCGCCGAGATCTCGCCGATGCGTCGGCACCTTGCCGCAGCCTGGGCGGCTTGGAAAGCCAATCCCCTGTATCCCGACGCCAATTCCACGCTTCGCTTCACCTTCGGCAAGATCTGTGGCTATAGCCCCCAAGATGGCATCGAAATGGGCTATGTGACCACCTCTCGGGGCATTAGCGAAAAGAACAAGGCCAAAAACCCCTTTGATGCGCCACAGGCCCAACTCGACCTCATTGCCAAAAAGGACTGGGGCCGTTGGGCCGACCCGGAATTGGGAACTTTGGTTTTGAACTTCCTCTCGGACAACGACATCACCGGCGGCAACTCGGGTTCCGCGATCATGAACGGCAAAGGTGAGATGATTGGCTTGGCTTTCGATGGCAACTACGAAGCCATGACGAGCGACTTCAGATTCCAAGCTGATATCACCCGAACTATCAACGTAGACATCCGTTACGTTTTGTGGTGCACTGAAAAACTGGGGAAGATGACCCGCCTTCTGGACGAAATGGGGCTCAACTAGCCAGCTTCGTTCTCCAGGTGCTCGAAATCTGACTGGGTTTTCTTGCGGCTCTTGATGAAAGGCCCTCCTCCTGCCGATAGGCCAGGGTTGGAGGGCCTCTTACATGTCGCCGTGCTCAGAAGCCGCTGGTTTCAGCGTCGTCGAGATCTTGGTTTCCATCGTCATCGTGGCGCTGCTTGTGTGCGTTGCAGTTCCGGCGGTGGGTACCATTCGAGACGATGGCCGCGTTACGGAGACCTTGGAGCTTATCGCCGAGTTCGAAAAGGCGGTCCGGATTCACCACGAAGAGACGGGGCGTCCTTGCGTCGAGCGGTCGGACCGCGACGCCAAATGGATTTCAGCCCATCACCTGACTAGCCCGCAAGGCTACCTTGGATGGTCGGGGCCTTACCTTTCAGCCGAGATGGCGAGAGGGGAGGACCTTTTTGGCGGAGATGTGCTTCTCTACGACGATATCGCCGGGGGCCTGGCCCGTCCCTACTCGTCTTCATTCCGCCTCGGGCAAGGCATCTCAGCGCGGCGCTACCAGGGCGCGGGCCAATTTCTGGCCCTGACGAAGGTCCCCGAGGACTTGGCGCGGGAGATCGACGAGGTCCTGGACGATGGCGAAGTCGGCGACTGGCGCCGCCGCGGCCGCGTGCAGTGGCGATCGGCTAACCAAGGCACGTTGATGGTCCTCCTCCTCGATCTTTGAACCCTGTTCAAGGGACTCGTCGAAGCAGACATTCAACTACTCAACAAACCCCCGTTGGTGCCAGCAGATTGGGAAGATTCTGTACCAGGAGTAGGAGCCCGGCTGATCGACGGTCTTGAAGAAGGGCTTGACGAAACCTACACGCTGCGACGGCTTCAGGTCCCTGCGAATACGCGAAAGAGATTGCGATCAACGAGTTTGATCGAAAGGGCCTTCACACGGGCTAGGAGACTCCGCAACAAAGTCGAAAGATGGGGCAGCGCCAACATAGGTGATAGTTGGCTGCCCGGTACACTGTCAGCAGCCAACTTAGTCGAGGGCAATTCGGCGATTTATCGCCACGCTCTTTGAGGCTCATTGGATTCTGAGCCTCATTCATCCTGGTGTTCGGCATCCGAGCCATGCCTTCGAAAACCTCGG
>JAZGFI010000141.1:0-19748 GCA_036479435.1 Planctomycetota bacterium
GCTCAGACTAGTCTCGGCGATGCTCGCTGAGAAAAGCGAGGAATGGGAGACCGGGACAATCTATTTGGCGATGGGATCGGAATGACTCGCTCGTGGAAATTACAGAAGAAATGTTGCGTCATCCGCAGTGTTCGTGACATCCGCGAGGTTGATCTTCGTGCTTCGCCCTAACCGACCCAAATCGATCCGAGCTGTCACCTCGCGACGACGACCAAGGCTATCAAGCAGATCTAATCGGTCGCACAAACTGCGAGCCAACTGCGAGCGAGAGCCGCATTGGTGGCTCTGACCTTGCCTCGTGTCAAGGCTCGGGTATCCAAGTCGACCCTCAGTTCGGTTAAGCAAGTCCACCCAAGGCCTTTGGAAAAACGGGGGTAGGCTTTAGAAAACTGGCTAGTTAGCGCCTGGAAAACTCTGCCGTTTTGATTCGCTGGCCGACTCATGAGGCCTGGTTGTTGTCGGCAGGGGGATTCCTAAACGACGCTCCGGTCATGACAACGACGTGCGCGTGATGAAGCAGCCGGTCCATTGCGGCGGAGGCCATGAGGTCGGCAAGAAACATCGGGTACCACTCCTCGATCGCACGGTTTGAAGTAATGATGGTGGCTCCTCGTTCGTAGCGCGCCCTAATGATCTCGTACAGATCAATGGGCTCATCACCGCCAAGCGGTCGGAGCCCAAGATCTTCGACGATCAAAAGATCTGGTGCGGTGAAACGCAGCAGCTTTTTGTCGTAGCTTCGGTCGGCCCTGGCTGCCCTCAGCTCAGAGAGCATCCGATGAGCCGAGGTGTAGCAGACCGCATGCCCGGCGCGGCATGCTCGCTCACCGATGGCTTGGGCTAGGTGGGATTTTCCGACACCGGGGGGTGGGACCGATGAAACCGGTCGCATTGCGAATCTACATTACGACCCACTAGGGTTTCTGAAGATAGGTGTTGCCGTGCAAGACGCGCAGAAAAGCGCCGCGGTAGTCTTGAACCGACTCCCGGCTGCGACTGCGGTCGACCTTGCGGTCGAAGGCTCTCACCATTTGGTGGGGAGAAAACCCGAAGTGCGCCAATGAGCTTTCCACTGAAGAGCCTTCGTCGGTGTCGATCAGCCGAAACTCGTCTTCGCCCGTCACTTCAATGACGCCTTCGGCGGCAGTCCCGAATAAGTTGTGAAAGTCGCCCAAGACATCTTGGTAGGCACCGACAAGAAACATGCCGATCAGACAGGACTGGCCCGGCTCTAGCTCTGGGAGCCATAAGAAAGGCTCTGATTTCCCCTGACCGATAAAGTGCTCGAGCTTGCCGTCGCTATCGCAAGTGATGTCACCAATGGTCGCGGCTTGACCGCGCGCATCGTCGAAACCCGTCAAGGGGCACACCGGAAACAGCTGCTGCACAGCCCAAGAATCCGGCGCCGACATGAAAATTGAGAAGTTGCACACGTATTTCGGCGCAAGCTTGCGTTCGAGATCTTTGATGTCTTCACGAACCACACCTGAGGCCTTTCGGGCGTTTCGCATCAAGCGTCGCGCACTCGCGCAAATGTCGTTGTGCAAACACTCCCCCACCGCGCGATCTTCCATGGACACATAGCCCATTTTGAAGCCAAGGATCAACTCATTGAGGAGTTGTTCGGCGTCGTGGTAGGCCTCGCGGTAATTTTCGTGTTTGATGCCTTCGAGGGTCTCTTTCAGGTCGGCAATCTGAACGGCCTTCGTGTCGTGCCGAGCGTAGTCCCCGGGCTCATGCTCACCGACAACTCTCAGGGTCGAAACGACAATCGCAGCGTGGTGCGCGGTAAGAGCACGCCCGCTTTCGGTGACAATAGTCGGGGATCGTGCGCCGCTCTCATCGCAAATGCTCTTCACGATGTAGACGACGTCGCGAGCGTACTCGTGGAGCGAGTAGTTCATGCTCCAGTCTGTCGCCGAACGACTGCCGTCGTAGTCAACACTGAGGCCGCCGCCGATGTCCAAAATGTCGAGGCCTGAGGCGCGTTGTTGCATCGAGCAAAACAGACGGCTCGCCTCTTTGATCGCCTCTTTCAGATTCAAGATATCGGAGACTTGAGATCCGATGTGAAAGTGCAGAGCTCTCAGATTCTCGACAAGGCCTTCACGGTCCAGCTGTTCCATGGCTTCGACGATCTCCATCGTCGACAGCCCGAACTTCCCTTTTGCTCCGGAGGACTCAAGCCAACGTCCAGCCCCTTCAGAATGCAGCCGCGCGCGCAGGCCAATCATCATAAGCACCCCGACTTCTTTGATGGTGCCGATGATGTCGTCAACTTCTTGGGGGTTTTCGGCGATCACGAGGATTCGTCGACCGTGGCTCGCAGCGTGGGCCGCAAGTTCGAGATAGTCGCGGTCTTTGAACCCGTTGCACACGACCAGGGCTTCGGCCGAAAGGTCAATCGTCAAAGCCAAGCAGAGTTCAGCCTTGCTTCCGACTTCAAGGCCGAAATGAGCAGCGCGCCCGGCGCGGGCGAGAGTCGAAACCACAATGTGATTGTGGTTTACCTTGACGGGGTATACGCCGCGATAGGGCTGCGGATAGTCATAGAGTTCAATCGCCGCCTCGAAGGCCTCGCGAATCCGTGCTTGCCGGTTTTCCAAAATCTGCGGAAATCGAAGCAAATAGGGGTCGCTAAGCCCCTGCTCATTCAGCGAATCAATGATGTCGTCGAGTCGCGCACTGTGGCCATCCGGGCCCTGAGGAAAGACCCTGAGGTCACCACCCTCTTCGCGCTTGAAGTAACCGCCACCCCAAGCCCCCACGCGGTAGCGCTCGTCGCCAGCGCCAGCGTAAGCATCAGGCAACTCAGCTTCTTCCATCACAGACCTCCGGCTTCGCTTCGAATCCTGCGACAACGATAATGATCTCGTGCCGCGAAGCCGGAAATCGTACCAGCGGTCAAACTGAGCGACAAGCGTCGGATTTAGAGTTCTCGCAGCGCAAATCGTCCATCAATCGCAGCTAGGATGGTCAGGTTCTTCCCCGCCAATTCTTGAAAGGAAACTAGCCCGCGACGGTCCGTGCTCCCCTGCGCCACGATTCGAGAACCGTTTCCAACCCGGACTTGGGCTCCAGAGACGACCTTGCCACTGGTGCGGTCTAGGACTCGGACTTGCAGATCTTTTCCATCACGTCGAACATCGAGTTCCAAGGCCGACACCAGCACCAAGCCCGTCTTGAACTGGCCGCCGCCTTCCACGACCACTAACCAGGCTCCCTCCTTGAGAACACCGAGATCGAGCTTCACGCGGCGCCGCTGGTAGGGCTTGGCGGGCCATTGCTTGACGTGGTCACGGTCGGCGGCGATACCGGTCAGGTTGACGCGGTTGATGTTGCGCAGGCTTTTTCTGGTGGCGAACACCAAAGGCAAATCGACGGCGTAGAGCGAAGCCTTCACCTCGTTGACGTTCTTCAGCGCAAAGTCGAGCGAGACCTTTCCGGCTGGGGCCTGGTGGAGAGGGGAAAACTCAAGGACTCTTTCTTCAAGGAAATCCACCGATCGGGCCGCGTCTGGAACCGATGAGGCCGCGGCCTTATAGAAAACGAGAGCTTCATCTAACTTGCCTTCAACCTCAGCGACTTTGCCGAGGTACCAGGCTGCAGATTCTGCGTGCTTGCAGTACCGACGATGCTTTGGCAGACCCCAAATTTTCTGCCGGAGCTGCCCTCCAATCGTTCGCACTTCCTTGTAGTCCGCGGCGAGATACGCCGCTTGCAGTCTCCAGAACTCCACCTGGGCCGCGCGGCCGTCTCGATAACCCAAAGCGGCGTAGTCGCGACCATCGCGGCGCAAGCGCTCGACGAAGCCAAGCCGACGTAAGCGGGCCAGTCTTTGGTAGCGAACCTCCGCAGATTCGGGACTCTCCGGGTGAAGGGCCAAGAAGCGGTCAAAGGCCAAAAGCCCCTCTTCCCAGTAATTTTTGCGGCTAACTAAGACGACGTCGAGGTCCTTCTTCGCAGGGTCGCGCGTCAACAGCAGACTCTCTGCCGCCTCAATCCAAGCCTGACGTGACGCGGGGTTTGAAGGGTGCCGCAGAATCGCATTGAGGACGTCGCGATTGGCCCGAGTCACTTCACCGGATTCAACTAGCGACTGCCGCCAGACAAGCTCCCAATCGAATCTCGTCTCCAACAGATCAAGGTAGCGTCGCGCGGCCCGACCGAACTGTCTCTCGCTGGCGAACGCGCGGCCTAGGCGATGAAGGTCTCCGCTTTCAAGTTTGGGTTCTTCGAAACCGAGATCCGCGATCTCATCAAGCGTGCGCAAGCTCGCTTTGAACCGCCCGAGCTTGAGGTTCGCCACGAAGAGCTGTCGCAAAACCACGACCCGAACGGAGGTCAAAAGGTCGAGCGCGCCGAGTTCCGCCGCGAGCTTGGCGACGGACTCCCAGTCCTTGGCGTCCGCCGCTTTTTTGAACGCATCAAAGCGCTCATCAGGACTTGGTGCAGGGATCGCGACACGGCCTAAGCCGGCACTCCGGTTGAGGACCGTCAAAGAAACGTTTTCGCTGTGTCCACCCAGCTCGGGTTCAAAATCACCGCGAATTTCGGCTGGCAAGATTCGAAATTTCCCCGGCCATAACGCGTAGACCGAAATCGTGACGCGAGTTAGACCTTCGGGAATGGAATGCAGAGGCAAAACGATCTTCGATCCCTCAAAGCGTAAATTCGGCTGCTCACGAACGACTTCCGGAGAGAGCACCAGCCCGGTCGGCAATTCATCGACGATCGTGAAATCTGCCTGCAACTGATCGGATTCGATCTCCCACAGCAACTCATAGCGCTCGCCTTCGCGAAGCTCGGTCAAGCTGGGCGACAGCACGCGGTCAGGTCTGGACTCCGGTCGCAAGACGTTATTTCCGGGCTCGACCACCAAGTGCCGCTCGGAGGGTTTCCGCCAGGGGATGATCCGACGTCGGATCGAAACGCGATTGGACTTTGCCACGACTTGATCGGCATCGACCAGACAGTCGGCCACCCAGGTGAAGCGCATGCCCTCAAGACCCGGTGTTTGCAGGACGATTTCTTGTCCGCCTTTGGCGAACTTTGCAAAGGGGATCTCGGCCAAGGAACTCCCCGGCTTTGCCGAACTGAAGTCGATCGTCGCCAGACTCTTGCCGCCAACTCGAACGACGACTTGGCCAACCGCCGCACGCTGTGATTCGATCGACACGTAGTCCGCGAGCGCCGCGATCACCGCCGCAGATTCTGCCATGCGACCATACAAGGGTCCGCGCCGCAGCGATCTTAAGTAGCGCACCAGACCTCGGGCGGAATCCGAGATACCCTCGGACTTAACGATCGCCTTCAAGGCCCAAGCCGAAGCGATGACATCACTTTTACACCAGGGAACACGAGCGTTGCCGCGAGCCATTACCAGATCGCCGCGGCGAACGAGTCTCCCCTTGAGCCGACGCAGAAAACGAGCGCTAAGGCTGGGTTGCTCAAGACGCTCTGCCGCCAGCACACTACGAGCGAGTCCCATCGCCGAAAGACTGCGGTCTTCTCGCGTCATGCGTTCCAATGACTTCAAGGCCGATTTGCGGTTCGCAGTGGCGGCGAGGATGAGCGCCGCACGCGAGTCGCCGTCGAGGCGGCGTTTCAAAGATTCTTGCACCACGACGCGCGTTCGAAACAAGACCTCCACTACTTCGAGCAAGCCTAAAGAAGCTCCCGCTTCCAAAGTCTCCAGAGCGAAAGCAAGGTCTTCTGGACGCAGCGTGTCCTCACAAAGGCCTGCCGCGCGCCTTGAGGCCACAAGCTGCCGCAATCCCCGCTTGACCGTCTTCACGAGCGCGGACCGGACAAAAATCAGATTGGAGTCCTGAGTGTCGAGCGCCGCAAGAATTTGGGTCGCAACCCAGGTCTGGATCAAAGTGCGGTTGCGGAATCGGCCTCCACGTTTCGAAATCAGGGCCGCGAAGCCATCGGCCAGCTCATTGGCCGCCCCGGTGGAAATGGCAATCCGCAGGCTCCCCGAACCCGCAATCACATCCGCCGGAATCTCAAACCTGAAGCGTTGGTCGCGCTGCAAAGTACCGCTTCCGCCGAAAGAAACGGGGCGGCCAAAAGGAGCCGAAAAGAGTGCGGTCGCCAAACGGTCTTCGCGCTTGCCGTTCTTCGCGGTGGCGGTTGCCAGTCCCGCGCCGATGGAACTCGCCTTCAATTCTCCGACGACGGTCTTGAATCCCGAACGATCGAAACTCAGATCGCCATCACCCAACAACTTCAGCTCAAAAGTACCGTCGTCCATGCTGACGTCCAGGCCGACTTCGCTTCCGCTTTTCCCATGCCAGGAGACCTCCCAAGCGGCTTCAAATCGATCACCGACCAAAGCGCGCGGTGGTCCGACGAAACGCAGGGCGATCGGCTTCGCGACACGCAGCGTCGTGTCGCCACCACCGACTTGCGTCGAGGCCGTCGCGCCCACCGTGTGGACGCGCCAGGTCGTTAGGTTGTCGGGAAGATCGAAAGAGACGCGGCCTTTGCCCGAAGCGTCGGTCTTGAGCTGATGACGGTAATAGGCCAGGTCGAGAAATTTCCTCCGGGTTACCTCTCTTTTGCCGGACAGGGCTCGGTTGAAGATGTTCTCGGTGCGGGCTCGAAACTCGGTGTCACCGTTGTTGTTGAAGAAAGCCCCGGCGGTGAACTGTCTTGGCTCACCCAATAAACTTCTCTCTTTGCTACTGAGTCCCTCGCCCATGAACAGAACAGAGTTCTTAGATTGGGAGCGGAGCTCATCTCTCAGCGACATGCCCGCTGCTTTTCGAGCTCTCTTCTTGCCGCCGTGACGCCCGCCAAAAGCGCCGCCCGCTCCTCCGCCGAGACCGATCGCGGTGTTGGCGCTTGCCATCCCATCCGAAAGCGCATCCACCTCTTCGTCCATTTCCTCTTCGGCCATCAGTCCAAAGGCGGCGTCTTCTGCGCTGAATCCCCGAGCCGCTTTGCCACGCTCACGATCGCGTCTTTTGCGCTCATCAACAAGATCTTGATCCAACCACTCACTTCGTGAATGCGTACGCCAAGCGGCTGAGGACTTTGTTCTCACTCGGTGCGATCGGCGTTGACCGTAAAAGGTCGCACGAATGCCCTGGCTCAATTCCGGCGCCAATGACAAGACCGCCTCGTCCACAACTGTCATGACAAACTCGGCCTCAACGGGATTGCCCTGTTGATCGCGCGCGAGCACATCAATGTTTACTTCTTGTCCGGGCTGAGGATTCTCAGGACTGACCTTCAAGGACAAATCCAGCCAGCGTCCTACCACGATCTCTTCTCGACTAGACCGCAAGCTTCCCCGATGGACCATGGAGGCCGACACCCATAGGTTCGGCGCCGCCCAGCTCTTGAGGGGCAGCTCAAGCGTCGACGATTTCTCACCGGGACGGTGAAGGCGATACCCGAGAATTTTTTCACCTTCGTAGGTGACGAGAACGGGACGCTCCAAAACCGGAACGTCTAAAACAAAGCGCGCCGTTTCACCTTCTCGCCACACGAGTTTCTCCGCCGTCAGGCGCAAGTCGGCCTCGGCCTCGTAGCGCCGCGAGCGCACCGCGATCGACTTCGACGCGATGACTTTTCGATCGCCCTCTTGGCCCTCAAAAAGAAGTCGCAAGGACTCCACTTCAGGGACTTCGATCTTCAGGCGGGCCCGACCATCTGAGGCCGTCACGACGCTCCGGCGCTCGAGTTCCTCTTCTTCTTTGGCTCCGTCCCGGCGAACCATCACGCGCAAAAGGCCGGTCCTGGCCAGAGGTTCGTAACGCGAACCGGTGAGGATAATCTCAGCTTCTAATTTATCGCCCGGACGGTATGCCCGGCGGCCCGCGCGGATAACCGCGTAGTAGGGAGCAAGACCAGCGGTGAACGACCCGAAAGCCGACTGAGGCTCGGTGCCGTCAAGCCTGGCCAAAACTTTGATGCCGTAGCGTTGGTCGCGATCCAAAAGGCCGGTGGCAACTCGAAAACGGTACTCGCCGTTCTTATCGCTAACACCCTGGCCTCGCTTGACGTCCAGAGACATCGAGGGGCGCGGTCGCCGTTTTTTTTCTTCGAGCCAAGAAAAGGCCTCAAGCGGTGCGGCATCAAAGACGAAATCTTCGCGCCAGACGATCCAATCCAGCTGGACTCCCGCTCTGATCTGGCCCATGAAGTCTTTGGTGTTCACCACGACTTCCACATCTTCACCCGGCACAGCAATGGGTCGGTCACTGAGCTGCGGTGTCACCGAAACTTTCAGCTCGGCTCTTTGGAAGGGCCGCAACTCAAACGCGATATTCCGACTCGATTGCCGGAAACGTACCGTGATCGTCTGTTCACCGATCTCGCCTTCGCTCGAAGTCTCAAACTCGGCCTCGAAAGACCCTGACTTGGCAAGGGCCACCGACCGTCGGGCCAAGATAATGCCGCTGGCAGCACGCCACTGAAGATCGACTTTGTCGGCCTCGTCAGGAAGTTCGTAACCATCGTCACCGCCGCGGCGAGCAAAGCCGAACACTCGGATCGTCTGCCCGGGTCGATAAAGGGGGCGATCCGAGTCGCACCAAATGGTGTCGCGCCATGCGAAGACTTTTGCCTTTCGGGAACGCCCCACTGATTCGGCGCAGGCGGCATGAGCACCGTCAAGCGCCAAGACCTGGCGTCTGCGTATCTGGATGTCGACTTTGGTCAACAACACCCCGTCAGACCCAGTCTTGCCCTCAAAAACGACTTTTTTGCCGTCGCTGAGCAAGATGCGGGCGTTCGGGACCGGATCACCTGAGATTCGCTTCTGAACGAAGACAAGCATCTGCTCTTTGGCGTGTTTAACGGTAACTTGCAGATCACTGACGAGGACCGCGCGCTCGGCGCGGCGCACGCCGTCTTCTGCACTTACAAGATAAAGGCCGGGCTTCAGGGCCGCTTCGTCGTCGGCAAGGGCTAGAACACTCTTTGTTTCCAAATAGGGGCGGGGATCTTTAGGGCCGAGTTCCCAAGTTCGAAGCGGCTTCACGAGTTCGGTGTCGAGAGTCTCAAAACCCGACGCCACTCCCTTGCGACGAAACCAAGTCTCAAGGTTGACGGGGTGTATCCGCAGGGTTGCGCTCTTGACGTTGCGAAAAACGACTTCAATCTGCGCTTTAGTTCCGCCTTGAAGCTGGGAGTCTCCTCGCAGTTCAAGGACTTCCGACTGGAAAGTCTGGAGCAAGCGCCTTGCGGTTTTTGCGGATACGGTTGAGCCAAAACTCAGCAAGATTCGACGCAAGACTTTCACGCTGCCGTCGAGGTCGTGATCTTGGTGCTCCAGGACTGAGGCCAGGACCAAAAGACTCTTGGCTGCCGTGGCGGGATGAACTTTCGCGTAGCGATTCGCGGTCTCGCGGTAGAGTCGTTTGGCAACTTCGAATTGCTTCGCGCGTTCGGCCAGTTGGCCGAGGCCTAGCGACGCCATCGGGGCCATGCTCTTGGTGGGAAACAGCTCGAGGTAACGCGCCCACGCAGTTCTCGCCGCGTCGTAGTCTTTCGCGCGTTCGGCCGCCCGCGCCTCTTCGACGTACAAAAAGGGAACGCTTTGGGCCAAGCCGGGGCCGCGGGAGTCGTCGGGAAATTGCCTGAGAAAGGCATCGACGGCCGATCGGGCGCCGCTATAGTCTTGCCGGCTTTTTCTGAGTTCGACGATACCCGCGGCAATGGCTGGTGCCCTCGCCGTTTCTGCGTGGCTTTGGAGGTAGTCCCGCGAGGCTGTTTCTGCCGCCTCAACGTCGGGAATGGCTCGCTGGATGTCGATGATGGCGCTGCGGACCTCTTCTACCTTTTCGTGGCGCGGCTGTTCGGCGAGAAAGTTGTGCCATGCGGATAGCCCCGCTTCACGACCCTTCACCGAATTGGGCTTGGGCAGGCCATAACTCAGGCCCAAGTAGTAATGGAGGCCCGAGAACTCCGGTGCCTCCGCGCGCGGCCCCGCCTGCAAGGCGACGATGCCGGTTCGGGCGAGGTCTTTTTTTCCCTGGGCAAGGGCCGCACGAATCGCCAGGAGTCTCGCTCGACTAGCTAGTTCGGTTGTGAGTGCGGTGTCGCCAAGGAGTTCTTCCAGTTCCTTCACGGTCTTCAGCACTGCGGGGTGCTGTTTCAGGGAAAGTTGCGATTGCGCGATCTTAAAGAGCAATGGCCCTCGCTTTACGTCCTTGGCGCGGATGCGGCGCGCCTGATTTAGAAAGGTCAACGCACGATCGAATCGAGGTTCCCGTTTCGACGCGAAGAGGCCCTCCTCCGCTTTCGGGCTCAAGATGGCGTCAGCCATTTTCTCAAACCGGAGGGCGAGAGCTGCAAGGTGCTCCGGTGCCAGCGTTGCCGCAGAACTGCGCTCTAAGATTTGCGCCCCAAACTCAGCGTTTTTGCCTTCAAGACCCGCCTCCGCCAACAGGAACTGGGCTTGTGCTGTCCAGGCGCTGTCGACTTTCGATTCTTCGAGTCCGGCTTTTAGCCAATCAAAGGCCGCGTCGTGCTTCGACTGCAAAATTAAGGCTCGCGCCCTCAGAACGAGGACTTCGGCCTTCATTTCCGCGTTGATATCAGCTCGGTTGAGCACCTGAAGCTTACGGTCAGCCGCCGCATACTGGCGGTTGGACAACAGGCGTCGCGCTTCCACGAGATCTTCGGCGGGTTCTGAGGTCCAAACGAGCCGCGCTTGCATCCAATCGTCCAGGCCAAAGCCGTAGGCGGATACGAGTATCAAGGAGAGGCAGAGAACGATCTTGCGAGAGCGCATCGAAGAACTCCGGGTCTAGATGGATGAGACCACCGTGGTGGACGGCCTGGCATGGAGACGGGGGCGGGGCAAAAAAGTTCGCTCCAAAGGCGCAAAAAGAAACACCGGATCGGACCAAAACGGTCCAAATCCGGTGTTGACGTTCGATTCAGATGGCCTTGCCTTGGGGTCAAAGGCTCAAGTAGGACGAGCCTCGTGCTCGATACTCACCCGCAACGTGCTTCCCAAGCGATCCGTGATGCGCTCGATCTTGCGAATGCCTAGGACGTTCTCAAGAATAATAGTCTTGCTCGGCGCGTGAATCACGACCGTGCCCGAGTTGTAACCTGGATGGAAATACTCGACCATATCCGTCACTCTCACTTCGACCCGAGGGTGCATCATGTTGATGCGCTCGCGGTCGCCGAAAAAGGCGTTTCGATAGATCTGCATTTCGTTGTGCTCGATGACGACGTAGTTGAGTCGCGTCTTAATCCAAGAGACCAGGGCACAAAGCGCGAAAAAGATCGCGAAGAAGAAGTAGGCCTGCTCGCCGAACACCAGTCGCAGGTTTCGCAAAGTGTCGTAGATCCAGCTGCCCACGGGGAAGTCCGGACTGTTGACCGCAAAACCGATACTGACAATTGACACAAAAGCCCCCAGGAGGACCACGGTCCAAGCACGGTTCCATTCGAAAATGAAGATGTTCATGTAGAAGATGAACCAAAAGACCCAAATCAGGCCCCAGACATGTTCCCAGTCTCCCGGCACTTCATTCGCCCCACTACCGCCCATCACCACGGCAACCCCGCAGATGAAAGAGATGACGGACAGGGGAATCAGAAAGATCGATTTGAAGTGAGCGCGAATAATGACCATGTGACCCGCCATGATGCGAGCCCGGCGCCATTCGCTTTCGCTCACGTCGTTCGGACGGGACTGGTCGGCCTTCATCGCGAGATCGCGGATGCGGCCAAAGTCGTCCTCTTTCGGGGGGACCGGAGTGTTCTCTTCCGCCACGCTGGTGTTCTCCTTTGGGTCGGGCGACCTTTACACAAAAGGCCGTCCCGCGTTGAACGACATGTTAACGCGAGACCGATTCTTTGCGAAGGCAGCCTAGGCCCAGATAATTCAAGGCCTCATGCCCGCAGGGAGCGAGCACAAAGGCAACCTTCTCTTCGGCGCATGAGGTCGAGATTCTGTGGAAAACAGCATTTTTCGACCTAAGAACGCCTATCTGGGAAGCAGCGGCACCTCCATTGAGAAATCCTGGCGTCGGTAGACGCAGCGTCCGTCCTTATTGACGCAGGTGTGGTAAAGGGCGTAGCCCTTGATGACACACTTATGAACTCTCGCCGGCGTGGAGAATTCAAACTCAAGGACCCTGGTTTCGTCGGACTCAGCTTCCTTGGGGTTTTTGAACTCGATCTGACGCTGGGAAGTCATTCCAATGGAGTTTTTGGCGATCCAGATTCGCAAGGGATCGCCCTCATTGTTCCACTTGCCCTGCACGGGCGTCATGCGAATGTGGACGCGGACCGGTTGCCCGGCCTTGACCTTTGCGGGTACCACCGTCCAGGTCATCGCGATCAAGCCCTCATCACGCGTCACTCGCCCTTTGGGATCTGGTTCTATTGAGTCAGATGCCGCCATGACGAACTTTCGGAATGGCGGTGCCGTCTCTGCCCCGCTCAGTGCGACCCTTAGCTCAATTGCTGTCTCACCGCGTGCTTTGATTTCGGCGATGGCAGGGTCCACCCAGTCGTAGAACGGATAGGGCTTATTTTGTCGCGGCCCATACTGCTGGATGCGGCGTCGCCAAATGTATTGATTAGGGTCAGCTCCCAAGGCCGCCGTCCAATTCTTCACCGCCTTGCCGAAGTCACCGGGTTGGGCGCCCGCGCTGTCAAATCGAGTTCGATAGGCCACGCCCAAGCGAAAGAGGATTTTGCCCCGACCAGAGGCTTGGCGAAGGGCACGGGCGTAAGACTTGATAGCGTCGTTGAGCGCGGCGTCATCTTGGCCCCACATCAAGGACTTGTCTCCAGCGGCAACGACCTTAGAGACGGTTCGGTCTGAAAACTCGGCGCGAAACTTCTTTGATTTTGTTGGTTTCTTTGGTGCCTCGAACTTCGTGTTCACAAATTCAGCGAGCCCACTCGGTCGCGGCTTTCGGCTTCGAACCACGCCGTGCTCATCGATCAAGATCGCAATGGGCACGGAAGCCAAGTTCAGACTCGTCACGGCGTCTTGAGCCAGCGGCCAAGAATACTGACGCCACTGGGCATAGAGCCGCGCGCGCTCAGCATGCTGTTCTTGGACGACACCCAACACGACGAGTTGGCTAGACTTGAGAAAGGGTCTCGCCGCTTCATTCCACACGGGAATGATCCTTCGGCAACCAGCTCACCAAGACGCGAAGTGGAGCAAGAGAACTTTGCTGCCGCGAAAGTCGGAGAGCGCGATTCTCGAACCGTTTTGGACACTGGGGAGCACGAAGTCGGGATAAACCTCGCCCTGAACAGGTTGGTAAGACTTCTCCGTCAGTTGAGCGTGGGCGTTAGCAAGACTGAATGCGAGCGCAGCGATAAGTGCGATGTACTTCGTCACGGTGACCTCCGTCTTCGCCGGGGTCCACAGCATGACTCATTGCGGTGCCTCCGAACAGCACGATCTGACGAAATCAGGCTAGATCAGCTCCGCCGCCATATGCCGGCATCTATCCACCATCGAATCGACAGCGATGAGCTCAAGGTGGTCCATATCCAGCAACTCTTCTGCCGCCGATACTTTCCCCTCAATCTCGTGGGCGATCGCATCAGCAACGTGAAGTGCGGTCGCAATCCCCAGACGATCATCGGCAATCGAAGGCTCGTGGTGAAAGGCCACGCCCTGCACGACGGGATAGCGGAATCCCCAGTCACTAAGTAACAAGGCACCCAGCGCGCCGTGCGTCACGACACTGCCCGGCACATCGACAAGTTCGCGTTCCCGAGGAAGCCGGGACGCCATCATCAACTTGCCCACGTCGTGCATCATCCCCGCGACGAAAGCATCATCACCCTGCAGTCGGTCGTTCTCGAACATGTCGCGTGCGATGACGCCGACGAGTGAGCTGTGATCGTTGAAGCTATCCAGCGAAAATTCCGTATGCTTGGCAACCGGAAAAGCGGCTGCAACCTCTAAGCTCAAGACGACACTGGCAACCATCCGGGCTCCCATGAAGCTGATGGCGTGCTGAACCGTTTGCAATTCAGTTCGCATCGGAAACCGCGACGAGTTGGCCATCGCCAGCAGCTTGGCGCTAATCGCGACGTCTTTTTCGACAATTTCCCCAACGTCTCCCAACCCCATTCCCGGATCGCCCAAGGCGAGCATGAGTTGACCATAGATCTTGGGCTGAACCGGCAAGTCGCCGATTTTCTCCACCAAGACACAGACTTCGGCGCCTCGGATGAGAGCATGAAGCTCGCAGGACCGAAAGATCACCCGGAGAAGCTCATCCATCTCGCAGCGCTTGAGAACGAACTGGTGGGCCACGGCCGTCGCCCGAAGAGGAGCGTCGTCCTTCATGGTGTCCGACATCACGATACGGACGACATCGGGGTGCTCATCCCGGACTTTCCTGAGGAGCATCGCCCCGTCCATGTCCGGCATGTGAAGGGCCGAGATGACGGCGCAAAAAGGAGCGCGCTCTATTTCTTTGAGCGCTGCCATTCCGCTGCCTACGAACACCAACTCCCACTCATCTTTGAACTCTTCGAGAGAGGATTCGACCCAATTCAAATACTCCTGATCATCATCGACAAAGAGCAAGCGCATCATTCCATTCCTTTGGTCCACGTGCGGGGCGGGATCGCTCGGGACACGGCATTGAGAGCAGGCCCCAACGGCACCCAGCGCATCGAGGTCAGAAATGGCCAATGAACCATCTCGGATCTGTACTTACCTCGGCATCATCTCCCTGCCGCTTAAGGGCCGTTACGACACCAGGGCCAGATCCGGTCTCGATTTTTCGGGCCACTCCAGACCTCCCGAGTCTCAAGATGAGAAGCGTTGAATAGGCCTCGATCCAAATGAGTGAGTTGAGGCCAACGAGATCCTATCCTCCGCAAGTCTCGGGTTGCGCGAGTCGATGCCTCGATATGAAACGAGCGCCACCCAGAATCGAGAAGAGCCGACAGGAAAAAAGACTTCAACATCGTTCGAATTAACGATGCCTTTGCTCCAAGTACTCCCGGGCGCGTGCCAAGACGCTGTCAATTTCGCCGTTGAGATCCGTGATCGTCGCTTCGACTTTGACGTCCGGCGAGACTCCCTTGCCGTCATATCGCTGTCCATTGCTGCGAAAGGAAGCCATGGATGAAATACGAACGCGCAAACCACTATTGGGAAGCTTGAAAGACCGTGAGCGTCCGCTGCCCCCGCCGCTGCTGGTCCCCATGATGGTCACCTTGGGAAGCCCCTTGAATCCGCCAAGACGATCCCCGAGGCTACGCTCAGGTTCGGCGGCAAAGATCCAGACTATAGATAATAGTTAACTCTTGCTTTGCAGTCCCGAGGACAGACCGGGTACAATGCGCAGCGACTTGACCCGAAAGCGACCCTGTCGTCGCGGGTCCACGGTCCACAGGCAGCGAGGTCAAATCCCGAACATGAAGAGCCGCCAACAAAGCCATTCCGAGCCGCCGGACGACGAAACACGAAAGATCGTTCGCTCGGAACTACAATCATACTTCGGGAAAACCGCGACCACCCGTCGAGACCGAGACCAAAACAAAGCTGGAGAGAAGTCCGACCACCAGGCCTTCATGGTCGACCTTGAAGACTGGCTCGTCTCACATGTCACTCCTTCGGGCATCGCTGCCAGGTCATTCGGCCCCTATCGAATAGAAAAACAGCTCGGCAGAGGCGGCATGGGGGCGGTGTATCTAGCGAGTCGCGAAGGGATCACCGATAAAGTGGCGCTCAAAGTCTCGGACCGTCACTCGGGGAAGCCCGACCTCCGAGACGAAGCCAAGATGCTTGGATTAGTCAATCATCCGAACGTCGTGGGGGTCATCGATTCGGGGGCCACTTCGGAACACACCTGGATGGCCATGGAACTCCTCACCGGGCGCAACCTCGCCGACTATCTATTGGGAGATGGTGACTTGTCTTCCGGGTTCATCTCTTTTGAGGATTCGGATTCATCGCAAACGGGCGCAGTTGGCAGGAGCGATCACCAGCTCTTACCCGTCGCCGACGTCATCCAAGTTTTTCGCGACCTTTTGAGTGCCCTAGATACGCTGCACGTGGTCGGACTCATTCACCGTGACATCAAACCCGCCAACATCATGATCAGCGACGAGGGCAAAGCCTTCCTCGTCGATTTTGGTTTGGTCATCGAAGAGGATGGGGAAAGCGTCACCGGCGTCTTGGAGGGCACCATCCCTTACATGAGCCCCGAACAAACGCTCAACGGCTTTGTTGATCTCACGCCGGCCAGCGATCTCTACAGCCTCTCCGTGACATTCTTGGAGTGCCTCACCGGTTCACGAGTTGTCGATCGCAGCGGCAGCGATCATATCTTGGAGAAGATCGCCTTTGGGCCAATGCGGCCTCCTTCCAAAGTCAGCTCGCGACTGTCCAATCGCCTCGATCCCATCTTCGCCAAGGCCTTAGCCAAGCACCCCCAGGCCAGATACAAGAGCGGCCGCGAGTTCGACGAAGACCTCGCCTGCTATCTCGCCGATCAAAGACTGGTACACGCCCGCGAGCCTCGGACCGCGGGCCTAAGGCGCTTTGCGAGGCAAAAGCCCTGGGTCACCACCTTCATCATCCTGGTTGTCCTTGCTGCGCTTGTGAGCACGGTGTTGCCACCGATCCTCAAGTCGAAGGCTCTCGACGAACTCATCGCGACATCGGATCGTTACGAGAAATCCGGCGACTTGGACTCCGCCCTTGCCGTCCTAGACGACCGCGCCGAGCGCTTTTCCGGCGATGAGCGTTTCGACGAACGCTACTTACGTTTCATTTCGCAACTCGCGCCGAGTCGCACGGAACAGCTATTTCGAGACACGAATTTTTCGATCTCCGGTAGGCCCGATCCACCCCGTGTCAAAAGGATAATCGACCAAGCCGAGTTTCATTTCAGTCGGCTGGCTTCTTCCAACGCGGATCTGCTGTGCCAGATTTGCTGGGGCCATCTTAGAGACGAACGTCACGACCTCGTCCTCGATCGGCTTGAACAACACCACGAAGTCGTGGCCAAGGATCGCAGGCTGCTCGAACTGCTGGCATGGTGCCATATAGAACGCGGCGACGGCGACGCCGTGCGCCGCGTCGACGATCGCATTCGCAGGCTTGAGGGCCAAGCGAGCGTCGCAGCTCTTTGCCTAAGGGCCAACCGTATCGTGAAGATCGCAGCCTTGCCCGAGGAAGATCAACTCGGCCTTACGATCGAGATCCAAGAACTCAGGCGTATCGAATGCGCCCTCAAAGCAGTTCTTGCCACCGAGCCTCGCCACCAGCTAGCCCGCTGTGTCTTAGGATTGCTCCTCTTCGAAATGGGCTACTACGAAGAGGCCCTCGGCGAGTTCACCGCACTGCACAAAGCCTCGGATGAGGCGGACCGCGATGCCATCCTAATCTGGAAGGCCGCGGCCGCGACGCTCGTGGCCGTCACTTCGACATCAGTCGAAGAATCGAAGGAGCGTTGGCAGGTCGCTCTGGACGACGCCGCCTTTGCCATCAAAGAGGATGAAGGCCTCCTCGCTTTCCTCGCTGCGACGATTGGTGAAAAGGCGAGCTGGAAAGGCTCTCTAGATTGGTGTCGTCTGGTGCTTCAAAGCCCGGATCGAGCCTTCGCGGCCTTGCCATCTCAGTTTTGGGAGACCGCAAACTACGCATGCTATGAAGGATGTGGGGAGCACGCCTTTTCTGCCGTCGCCGCATTCGCTGCACTAGCCGAGGCAAGACTGCCAACTGAATGCAACACAGCATCGCTCAAGGAATGGCATCAGGTCCAAACCATTGGAGGCCTAGGGATTCTCAGCCTCGCTCAGCACAGCCACGAAGAGAAAAAGGCCGACGAGACTCTGGCGCATGTCGATCGACTCCTAAACCTCGTGGAGCGTGAGCGTCAACGAGTCGAACACGTCTCCTTCGACTTAGCCTACTCCGAAATGGAGGCACTTTTCTTGGCAGCAAAAGCAACAGAGCCGGACAAGAGGAACGTCTGGCAGGAACGAGCTTCAAAGGCCCTCAAAGGCTTCCTGCACCCCGAGACTCTCGAAAGGGCCCTCTTGGGAGCAAGCCGCGATGAAGAGCGTGAGAGCATTAAGGCGATGCATCAGCGCATAGCAAAACTCCGAAGTTCGCAGGCGCAAAATTAAGGATTGACGATCACGAGTTGGAGGAAGAACGACATGATTTTGGTTAAAAAGCTCGCAACACTCTTGGTGTTGATTCTCTTGGCAACCCAAGCCTTCGCACAAGTGCGATTGGGGAACTCCGACGAGATCCCCATCAGAATCTCAGTAAACCTTGCATCGGGAAAAGTAGCGAGTATCCCGATCCGTAACTTGGGCGCCGACAAGCTCATCATCTTGTTTCGAGCTACCTTCATCTCCCAACCGCAAGCCTCAAAAGTGGAGTTTAGAATCGTCGACGCTGAATCTGACGTCAATAACCTCGGACATCTAAACCAGGCGTTCTTTCAAGTGAAGGCAGCGCAACTATCGCAGTATTCAGAGACCGCCTCCGGCAACTTGATCATCGAGAACAAGGGGCCGTCGACTGTCCTCGGTTACGTCGCGATCCCAGCTGAGCACGATGCACGCAGGCGGAAAATCTTCGTCATCCAGCCGACACCCAAAACGGTCTTGGTCGGGACCAGAATCGATGTTGTGGCCAAATCGCAGGGAGCGGAATTGATGGAGGTGCGCGCCATCATGGGCCGAGGTCGGCTTGGCCCTAGAGTCCGGGCCGAGAAAGTTGACGACCGTTTCTACATGTTCAACGTCCCAGTACCTGCTGGGCGAACGACGCTGCAATTGACCGCAATGCGCGACAACGCCACGACGATCGAGCTGATTCCGGTGGAGGTCGTCCGAAGTTCCAGTGACTTGATGCGCCTTCCCGCGCGAAGGGTCGTAGTCGATCTCAAAAACCCTGTGCCGCTCGTGATCCAAGACGGTGCGCTGTTCGTCAAGGACCGGGTGGAGACCTTCATCGTAGAATTCGTACAACCGCCGTCAGCAGAACTTTTAAGCAGCACTCACCCCAATGCCAGGTTCTTAGAACAAAACTCGCCGACTCAGTTCCTGGCCGAGACCAAGCGCGAATTCGCCGCCCAATTGACGCAACAGGGAAGCGTCCACCGCTTTTGGCCCAGCGATCGACTGTCAAGATCCGTGCGGTCACACGACTTCGACGCCCATACCGCCATCGGAGCCGATCGCTTCCGCTTCGACGTCATCTTCTTTCCTCAGGTCAAAAAAGCAAAGGCACTGCGGATTCTGCGAGAAATCGATGTCGAGAGAGTTGAAGGTCCGGGAATGACCCACAACTGGACCGTCGAAGGCAGCAGGAAGCAAATGCTGAAGTTCGCAGCTTACAAGGCGGTACGGCTGGTTGACGAATCGTCTCCTCCCGCGACCGATGCCGGAGGCCTAGAACCACTCTCCGCACTGCCGACTGGCTTTGGGATCAAAGTCGGACAATGGGAAGTAAAGGGTGCCAACCCCAGTGAACCCGAACTGTCCACGGCTTTCACTAGCCGAGTGCAGCTTTTTCCTGCGACCGACGTCGACACTGCCAACGAGCACGCGACCGAAGTCGCGATCATATTCGCGGGAAAATCACAAGGCGCGGGTGCAGCGACAATCTGGGGCGACTCCACGGAACGCACTTCTGACGAATCTCAAGCGCAAGCCGACGCCCGAGTCGAGCACAAGCTGAATCTGACCAACAATTCTTGGCGCTACATCGATGGCGAGGCAACCTTCAACAAGTACGACCGTACTTCGCTGGG
>JAZGFI010000142.1:0-2863 GCA_036479435.1 Planctomycetota bacterium
TAGCCGATGACTTTTCGTAAACTCTCGCGAGGATCATCATCGTCAGTCGATTCGTCGGGTTTTCCAATCAATTGCTGATGCGTTCGCAATTCGACAAGTACTTCGCTCACTCGGCCCTGCCAAGTCATCGTCATCCACCGTGCATAATTCTCCCAGGCCTCTTCTTTTTTCCCGAATACAATCAGCGAAGCGGTAAACAGATAGCTGACCGCGTGGATAAAATCGAGCACCGGTACGTAGTCGCCAAAATGCTTGGCGTGGATCGTCCAGTTGCATGTCAAGCCGTCGGCAACGAACGCCTTACGAGACGCTTCGTCGAAACGACGACGGGTTGCTTCACGTTTCATCTGATAACCAAAATCGGTTGAGTTTTTCATGCTCGCGATTACCGTTCGGAGGATTCGTTTGGGCTTGTGAGCGGTATTGTTTTCCACCGGCTCTTCTTTCGCCTGGTCGCGGGGTTGGTCGGCGACACTGTCATCGGATCCCTGTTTTTCCTTGGTTTTAGCGTGTTCGGTGAGCTTGGCAACGTGGTCCTTGTCAAGAAAACACTTCGGCGGAAGCGGTTGTGGATCGGCTTCAGAAGTCTCGCTGGTGGCACTGACAAAGATTGCGTTCTTGCTTTCGTTCCATCCTTTACCGTCGAGGTGAACGCCGGGACCGCAGCCCGTTTTGCGTGTGCGAATCCGACCGCCATCAAACTCCACAATCGCGACCGAAGGCACGGGGACTTCGCCGGTTAAGACCGTTTGCCAGCCGGTCTGCTCGGCAGCTTCGAGGTCGTTGCCGACTTCCAGAGAAATCCGTTCGATGGTGTTGGTTGAGATCTCTAGGCCGACGACACTTTTCATCACGATCACTGCTCGCTTGAGCGATCGAGTCTCCGCATTGAGGATCACCATCTGGCGTTTAAACCCAGGGGTCGATTCACGCGGATCAAGTCCAAGTGCTCTACGCTGAGGGAAAAAAATCCCGTCGGCAGCGACTGCAACGGGCAACGTTTTCGATGAGCTCGACTTGGCCATCCTGCGAAGTGACTTGCCGCTTGATGGTTTTCACTCGGCAGGCTTTGCCACAATCGGGGCAGACAACATCCGATGGATGCTCGGCGGTGACATCGGCTGTCCGTGTTTGCTGCATCAGTTGGCTCAAACGCTGCCCGACGTCGTGGGAATGAGATTCGATCTGGTCGTAATGCGGCGTGCCGGGGCCCTGCTCAATCGCTTGAATCTCGGCGCCGACTTCTGCCGCTTGCTTGAGAATTTCTGCCAGTTTTTCTTCCAGTGCTGCTTGTTTCGCATCCATGCGATTTCTCCATTGAATTACCTGTCCAAATGCAATCTGCCCAGTTTAAACCACAAACTGACAATTCTCCTATTGAGCTTTCTAGCTTGGTCTGGGCCACCGCGAACCCTGACATGCACCCTGCTTTACGCCAAATCGAACATTTGTGTTGCCAAGGACGGCCATTGCACCTACCGTCAAGTCTATCACCCAAGTTGCTTTTTCAATTTCAATCTCGTTTGGGGCTAAAACTTCATAATCATCGGTTCTTGGTGGAATTTAGTGGCTGATTCTTGGGTGACTGAGATCAAGTCTTCCACAGTAGAACAAGATTCGTGTTCGATAGTTTTCAAATGCCCTGAAGCCCCTTGCGGCTGACTTGATGGATTGGATTCTGGAATTGAATCCTTCGCTAATGGCGTTAGTGATCTTGTGTCGGAAATAGCTTAGCAGTCCGGGCAGATGGCGCTGGAGCATGTCGGCAACTTTGATCATCGGTTTTATTTCGCTTTCCAAAACGGACTCATGCCATTGGGCAAAGAACTCTTCTGCGGAGGTGGAGTAAACGTATCTCCAGAACCAGCGGAAGTTTTCCTTAAGAGCCCATACTCGTGAGGTCTTAAGATCGTCATTCAAGAGCAGCTTGAGCTCTTTGAGTCGCTTTCTTGGCAAGTTCTTTTTGGCATACAACCACATCTGCTTCGTGCCCGTCAATCGTTTGTCTTCGGATTCCATCAACTCTCGATTCTCGCGGCGACGAACTTTGTCTACTGCCTCATTGAGATACTTCACGATGTGAAATTTGTCATGCACGATCTCGGCCTCGGGAACTTGCTTGCCGGCCGATTTCATAAACGCTTTCCACATGTCCATGGCCACTGCCCTGACGCCATTTCGCTGGGCTTTTGTCAGTGTTTGCCAAAGCTTGTCGGCCGATTCGGTGGTGCGATCCTGAACCACTTCAAGCACCCGTCGGCCGTCAATGTCAGTCATCACCGAAATGTAATCGTGGCCTTTGCCAAAGCTCTTTTCGTCCATGCCAATATGCGCCATCGGTTCGGCAGTCCGGCGCTCAAGACCACGATCGACCGCCCGTTTCATGATACCGTGGGCAGCAGCCCAGTTCAGTCCAAGCAATCCTGCGGCAGCCTTAATATTACTGCAGGCTTTCAAGACTTCGATCGCAAAGGCTTCGAAGAGTAGTGTGAATCGGGAGTGTTTATCGGCCCAAGGGATCACGATCGTTTTCACACCGCACTTTGCACATTTGCTACGAGGGATCCTCGCGTGGATTTCCGTTGTGAATTGCATCGTGTCCAGGTGACGCCATTTTCGTTCCGGGGCCAAGTCTGATTGCGGGCAAGCCGACTCGCATTCCGGGCAGCAGAGGCCTCCACCGCTGAAGGAAATCTTGACGGTTACTCGCTTCTCAGCAGGCACAAAGTCAACCGACTCCACGGTCCACGTTGCATCAAGTCCAAGAAGAAGACGATAATGATCTGTCGTTAATTCGTTCATTACTAAAGAGTAACAAATTCTCCACGTTTTCAACCCAAGCCACTAAATTCCGCGATGAACC
>JAZGFI010000143.1:0-2869 GCA_036479435.1 Planctomycetota bacterium
ACTCGGAAGCCTTCGGGCTAAGAGGCTCACGACGAGGGAACTCGGCGTGGGCCTCACTTACTTGAAGGCCAACAGCGGCCTCAAATAGCGCGATGCTGGGGACCTCAAGATGCGTGGGTGCTTACACTGAGGCGCCCGTTTTCGTCGGGCATAGCCATGACTCTGAGTTCGGGAGTCATGGCGCCGTACGCGGTGGGCGAGATGCGGTCTTGAATGAGGGCGCCGAGTTCGAGCTGGGCCAGCTTGGGGTCGGGAATGACATCTCTGCCGCCGTGGCCCTCAATAGGCTTTTGGACGCGGCCACAGAGGGATTGGTTTCCACGGCGGCGGGCACGGGCGATGAACTCAGGCCTGATCGTTTCGCAGACAGGGATAAACTTGGGAAGAGACTGCTGGCGAAAACTGGGAAGGTCACCCTTGGTTCCGTAGAGGAAATGAAGGGGGTGAACCCGCCAGAGAATGTTCTGAGCGTCGTTAAAGAAACGAGTCATCGTCTCCAGTTCTTGAGCGCTGGACCCGGGCAAGAGCTTAGTTTCGATATTGCCGTATACCAAACGACTAAAAACGAACTTGATGAGGACCAGTTGCCGGTTCCGCCGGTAGTGCGGCCGGCCGTCTTTGTAGATGACCTCGCGGGGATCGATGACGGCAAATCGACGCGTCGTTGCAGGGATCACCACTGCCAACACTAACTTGACGGCAAGCCCCCTGGCCAGGTCAGCGATCGAAGCATGTCGACGAAAAGGCCCCGCCATCATCCGCCCTCCAAAGCCAAATACTGTGCATCCAACTCAGCCGAGGGATTCGTCGCATCGATCTTTGAGTTGATGGAACTAGGAAACGTGGGCGACGCTGTGACTCTTCGTGTTGATCGATGCGCGCCGAGGAGAAGACCTGGCCCTCGATTGTATACCCAAAGCCAAGAACCATGTCGCTGACCACCGAAACAACCGCGAGCTCGCGAATTAACGGCGTACAAAACGACAATTGTTAGGCCGTCGAAGGCGCTCGTTGTATGAGTGAAGTGTTGCTGTTTCGGAAGCGTGCCGCGCAGGTTGTTCTCGCCGCGCTCCGACGCCGATCACGATCAATGTTGCCTCAGGCGAAAACCAAGTGATGACTTTGGGTCATCACCGACCAAGGAGATTCCATAGAAAAGCACTCTGCGATGCTGGATCGTCCAGCCCTTCGAACATGAACTCTGTTTAACCATGGAGAAAGATGATGAAGTACTGTTACGCCCTGATCCTAGTCTTGTTGGTTTTCCTCCCAATCGCTGGCGCTCAGATCTCGACGATCAGCTCAGACCTCATCGGCCACGCCGGCGGCGTGGGCGGGCAAAACGTTGTTCGTGATTCTCAAGGTAAACTCTATGCGCTTCGGATCGATGGAAGCCCAGGCGGATTGAGCACGCTTAAGATCGCGGAGTCCACGAATTCCGGGCTTAGCTGGACCGACGTCGTCACTTCGGGCATCAACGGACCCACCACCGGCGAAACGAACATACCATTCGTCATAGCCGCCTCCATCGCCATTGACGATCGTGACGTACTCCACATCACCTGGGCCTGTAACGACTACCCCAACACCTTTCAGCCCTACTACCGATCTGTGGATCCGCAGAATTCCACGATGTCAGCTGTGCTCGACATTAAGGCCAGCCTGGGGATAGCCCCCTTCGTTCGAACGGCGGCGTGCAACGTTGTTGTCGACATCAACAACAGGATTTGGATAACCGCGCCGACCTCTGGGTCTTGGAAAACGCAACTTCTTAGAAGCGACGCGCCCTACGCGGCGGGGAATCTCTTTACCTCCGTAGGCGGCATCGGAACAATCAATGCGTCTCAGATCGCTCGTTTGGCCGTGGACTTGGCCGGACGGATACACTGCACTTACTACGCAGCATCCAACACTGGCGACTACCGCCACCACTCCTACGACGACTCCAACGGCACCTGGAGTGCCGTGACCGACATCGGCAACCTCTCTCCCACCAATGACTACACAGGCGGCATCGCCTGCGACTACCTCGGCAACACTCACATCGTTTCCATGCGAGACACCTACGGAACCGGGAACCCCCAAACCGTCTACTACCGACTGGACTCGCAAGGCAACTTTTTCGGCCCGATCACCATCATGTCGGCGACGAACTCACAGTTCTCCGGAATCGGAAATTTCCACACATTGGACATCGCTTGCGATGAGGTCTCCGGAGATGTCTTCGTACTGATGCGGGACTTCGCCAATGGAGCCGACCTCAGAGTTCACTATCTGCCCTTGGGGGCGTCAGCGTTTAGCCCCTACGCCCTCATCGCGCCGGCAAGCACGAACACGAACGAGTACCACTCACCTCGCATACGCGGGTCGCTCTTCCCTGAATTCAACAATATGAATGGCCGAATCGACTGCACCTGGCGACAGAATTCGCAAAGCCCTTTCGACTTCAATTTCACGAGCATTCCCGACCCCAACCAACCCGCTTACCCGGGCAACGGAAGCGATGCGGCGATACGCGTGTCCATCAACGGCACGACGAGCAGCCCATCAATCAACATTCACAACGTTGGCGGCGGTGATTTCGTGATTTTGGACTTCCTTTCGCCCGGTGGGACCCTCACTGGCCAACCTCTGCTTTGCCTCGGGCAGATTTTAGCCAGCGGCGTGCTGCCCACCCCGACGACCTTGCTCGGAGATCCGCTCCCAAGCTTCTACATTGACTTGAATCAGACTCACTTCACCCTAGTCCTCGAACAAGCGCGGATTGGTGAAGTGTAATCGCAAAAGCACGAAGAAAGCCCTCTCCCTGCGCGTAGATGTTGGTGTTCAACGTCAACACAAAACGCACTGGGGAGGGCGTTCAAGTGAA
>JAZGFI010000144.1:0-45486 GCA_036479435.1 Planctomycetota bacterium
ATGCGGGCAGTCCACTCGGTCCTCATCACTTAGCGAACCCGTCTAACGAGGAGCCGGATGCGTCAATCGCGCACGTCCGGATCTGTGGGGGGCTGGGGAGAAAAATCTCCCTGGTCTACCCGACGACGATTTTCACCACCCTTTCCTCAAAGCAGATCTGTAATCGTTCCCACGCGGGAAGCTGAATGGTTAGTCTATGGACAGATCGTCGCGGTTGGGTGACGAGCGGTGGACGGCATGCGACCTCTGAAAGCTTGTTTTTTCGATATTGATGACACTTTGTTTTCGACGACCCGCTTTGCCGAGAAGGCGCGGCGAGCGAGTCTTGATGCCATGATTCAGATGGGATTGCAGATCTCGCCTGAAGACGGCTACAGGGAACTGACCGAGGTCATTGCCGAGTTTTCAAGTAACTACAATGCGCACTACGATCGGTTCTTGAGTCGACTGCCGGCGAAAGCCTTGGAAGGCAGCAACCGCTCCTTGCTGGTTGCCGCAGCGGTCATCGCCTACCACGAGACGAAGTTTCGCGAGTTGTCGGCCTACGAAGATGCGCTGGAGGCGATGCGCCTCATGAGCAGCAGCGACCTCATTCTCGGGATCATCACCTCGGGACTCAGGATCAAACAGGCCGAAAAGATCGTACGTACCGGCGTTTGGCCTTACGTCGATCCTCGGGCGATTTTCATTACCGATGAGGTTGGAATCGGAAAGCCGAATCCCAAACTCTACTTGCGGGCTTGCGAATCTGTCGGGGTGCGCCCCGAGGAAGCCATGCATGTCGGCGATCACCCGGAGCACGATATTGATGCTGCCAACGCCGCGGGCATGATCTCGGTGCGTCATCGTCGCGAAGGACGGCACCTGCACCGCGAAGGTAAGACTGAACCCGATTTCGTGATCTACAATTTCCTCGACTTGATCGGTATCCTGCAAGATCAGTTCGGATTCGACTTCGACGTGGAGCTTTAGCGGCAGCACATGTGCGGAATTGCGGGATATCTTCAGAAGGACTCAGAGCAGCCAGCCCCGGCCTTGCCCCTGATGTTGGCGCAGCTTCGCCGGCGGGGACCCGACGATTGTGGTGAACACCGCTGGCCTCATGTCGGTTTAGCGGCCGCCCGTCTATCGATGGTGGGAGGGGCCTCCGGGCGCCAACCGCAACTCGGCGAAGGATCCCGTTCGGGCCTCGTGCTGAATGGCGAGATCTACAACTGGCGAGATCTTGGATCTTCGTCCGCCGGATCTGACACCGCCGTCGCCAGGGAGCTTTTGGATCGCAGGGGGCGCGACGCGCTCGCTCGTTTCACCGGCGGATTTGCTTTGGCCTTCTGGAATGAGGCGAATCAGTCCCTCTTTTTGGCCCGCGACGAGTACGGGCAAAAGCCGCTTTACTATTGGGAAAACGACGGCCGCATCCTTTTTGCTAGCACGATCAGGGCCCTCATGGCGGTGGGCTTAGGGCCCGAACTCGGCGCAGAAGGTCTGAAGGATCTAGCTCAGCTTCAGTTTTTTGCTCCCGGCCGAACGCTCTTTGCGGGCGTATCACAGGTCATGCCCGGTGAGTGTCTGACCTTGAAGTTGGGAGCAAAAGGCATCCAGCGGCATTCGAGCCGTTTCAAGTATCGCGACCCCCTAAGCCACCGCGATGCAAGGCCGGACGAGATTCGCGAGTTACTCTCCGCATCCCTGAATCGACAAGGCCCTTCCGATCACCCGTCCGCGCTATTTTTGTCCGGCGGCCTAGATTCAAGCGCGCTCGCTGCGGGTTTTGCCGCATCAAGCCGCGAAGTTTCCGGCGAGTCACCCGCTCCAAAGGGACTTAATTTCGCCATGGTCGGTGCCTTCGAAGGCAATGGCGTTCCCGATGAACGACCCTTCGCCCGAATCGCCGCTCGCAACGCAGGTTTGGAGTTGGCTGAGTTTGTGATTTCGCCCTGGGCTTGGGCCGAGTCCATGCCCCAAGTCATCGAGGCCCTCGAGATGCCTTACGCCGGGCCGGGTTCGGTGGCACAGTACTTGTTGTGCGAGCGAGCGGCGGCGCGCGGAGCGCGCATCGTCTACGGTGGCCAGGGGGGTGACGAACTCTTCGGCGGTTACGAGCGGCTGCGGATTCTTCAGTCTTTGCTCAGCGAGTCGCGCACGGCAGCGGACAGCTCTTATGCCGCCCTGCTCGCCAGCATGACGGTGGCTTTCGAAAAGGGCGGGTTCGCCGCGGCCTATGCTGCCGCGCTCGCTCGCGGTCGTGGCTTGGCCGATCTGCCCCGCAAGAGCCCCGGTCAGCTCGGCGTCCTCGCCGCCGCCGCGGCATCCGGGCTTGACTTTGGGCGCTTCGGGTCACGAGCCCCCGGTACGGTCGCCGAGGTCGAGGCCTTCGAGTTCGAAGTGTTGTTGCCCGGCCTGCTTGCGGTGGACGACCGCTGCTCGTCCCACTTCTCGATGGAAAGCCGCCTCCCGTTTTTGGACCAACCCTTTGCTGCCGCTGTCCGCCGGATCAAGATGCAAGACAAGAGCCCCGCGTCGAATTCGCGCTTGCTGTTTCGCGAGGCCTTTTCAGAGTGGTTGCCGAAAGCGATTCGCGATCGTCGAGACAAATGCGGATTCGCCGTACCCTTGGCCGCGTGGTTCGAGGGGCCCCTCAAGTCTTGGGCCACCGGAATCCTAAGAGATCCTTCGGTGACGCGACGCGGTTGGTGGACGGACGAAGAAGCCGGCGCTTTGATCGCCGATCCAAAACGTCACGGGCGCATGATCTTTCACTGTTTGAGTTTGGAGTTTTGGCAGCGAGCTTTTGGCTCCAACGCGGATTCGACGCGGCTCAGCAACGTGGCTTCGACCCGGCTCAGCAACGCGGCTACGGCTCTGCGGGACAAGCAGACTAGGCTGCCGCCAGATGGGCAAAAACAGGTTTCAGATTCCGAGCGTACGGAGAGCCAAGATTGATGGCCACTCGGTCAACTGCGCGATTAACTTCGCGATGGAGTTCACGCTTGAGTTTCCTGGCCTTCGTCACCGTGGCGCTCGTGCTGGGCCTCGTCGTTTTTGGCCGCAACCTCGATGCGGAGTTCGTCAACTACGACGACCCCAACGTCATCATCGACAACGAGGTGATCGAGGGTCCAGCCTTCGGCCATTTCGCGGCCGTGTTTGGGGAGGTTCGAGATCAGGCCTACTTGCCGCTTTACTACGCGAGCTATTGGCTCGACTTCGGCTTGTTCGGCAAAGACCCCTTCGGTTTTCACCTCATCAACATCCTTTTTCATGTTCTAAACTCCGCCTTGCTGTTTCGACTCTGGCGGCGGGTCGCTCGCCAATCGCACCCGGGAATGGCCGCCTTTGCCGCCGGACTGTTCCTCGTCCATCCCGTTGTCGTCGAATCGGTCTCCTGGGCATCGAGTCGCAAAGACCTGTTGTCGATGACCTTGCTCTTGCTGGGGCTCTTGTGGTTTCAATCGAGCGTGAAGGGTCGTCGCGGCAACTGGGGATTTGGTCTCGCTGCGATGCTCTTTTTTGCCGCGATGTTCGCGAAAGCCACGGTGCTGGTTGGGCCCATCCTCGCTTGGATGTTGCTGCGGCAGCTTCAGGCGGAAAAGGGAAAGGAATTGTTGGTTTCCAGGCCTCGTCAAGAAGGTGGCCTTGCCGCCTGGGCCTTCGTCGCCGTCGTTACGACAGCTTTCCACTTTTACGTCGCGCGGGGTCAGGGTACCGCTGATGTTGGCGTCAGTGGTTTTGGCGAGCGTGTTCTGGGAATGTTGGCGGTACTGGGCCGCTACTTGCGGCACCTGTGTTTGCCTTTCGGGCTCTCCGTCCACTACGATCACTCCTTTGGGCAGTCCTTTGGCATCGATCATGTGAACGGGATGTGTGCCCTGGTGTCGGCCCTGGTAGCTGGCATTTGGTTTTGGCGGCGCGCCGGCTGGATCGCCTTCGGGTGGCTGTGGCTTTTCGCCAGCTTGATTCCGTTCAACAACATCATGCCGCGGTTTTCGATTGCGATGGCCGATCGCTACTTGTATCTCGGCGTCGCCGGATTCAGTTTTGCGGTCTCGGCATTCCTCTGGACGCGGCTCAAACGGTGGCCTTGGCTCGCCGGCATGATCAGCCTTTTTTTCGTGCTGGGCGGCGGATACTTGGCGCGGGAGCGCACTTTGGTTTGGGCTAACAGCGAGTCACTTTGGGCAAACGCCCTTGAGAACGCGCCGCGCTCAGCTCTGCCTCCGATTCAGCTCGGCAACGCCTACGAGACGTTGGAGCCGACGGCTCCGCCTTCCAGGCGCCTAGGACTATTGGAGCGTGCGGCCGAACTCTACTCTCTCGCCGAACGTCGCTCCGGCTCCGCCGTCGAGCGCACTCAAGCGCGCATGAAGCTCGCCCCCTTGTTGGTGCGACTCGGGCGATCTTCCGAAGCCTTGACCGTCTTCGGCGAGATGAAAGGCGACTTTGACCGGGCCGAAGTGGCGCTCGACACCGAGACTCAGGAGCGATTGATTGTCAGTAGAGCCGCCGCGCATCTTTCCATCGGCCAACTCTCTAAGGCTCGCGAACAGTTGCGGACCGTCGCATCCGCGTCTCCGCATTACCTAGACGCCCTCAATTTGCTGGCGTTCGCCGACATCGTCGAGGCGAACACCCAGTTGACGATGAAGCCATCAGGCGAGGATGAGCAAAGTTCTGATCCGGCGCGCGCCCTCTTCGACCAGGGCCTTTCCAAGTACGCGGCGATTCTAAAGATCGACCCGTCTCACGAGAAAACCCGCGTTGAACAAGTTCAGGCCCTCGCGGCGGTGACCTGGCGGGGCGACGCCCTCATCGAAGCGTCGCGCCTGGTGCGCGACCTCGTCGAGGACTTTCCAAAGAACGCCCAAGCCCGCTATCTAAAGGGGCGTCTCTACGCCGAAGTCGATCCCTTTCAGGCAGAGCGAGACTTGAAAGTGTGCATACGCCTCGACCCGCAACGCGTTGAGGCCTATCTTCTCTACGAGAGTATCTTGCGCGCGCAGGGCCGCAACAAAGAGGCGATCGCCGTCCTTGAGTTGGGGCTTCGTGCGTCTCCCGACTCTGTGCAACTGAAGCTCGCAATGTCGGAGAGCTTTTTATCCTTCGCCTACCATCATCGCAACACGAAGAACCCTGTGGATGCGCTCGCCGCTGTTGTTCGCTCGTTGCGATTCGCAGAGAACAACATCGAGTCGCGGCTGCTTCACGCCGAGTTGCTGCAGGACCGCGCATCGGACGACAACCGGAGTCCCGACGAGCGGGCCGCAGATTGGGAAGCTTGCCGCAAGGACTATGAGGCGACACTGAAGGCGGCATCCAAGGACACTCAGGCTCGGGCGCGAGCTGGTCTTGCCGCCTATCACCGCGCGCGGGGGCTCGCCTTGCTCTACAAGGCGACCGGTCGCAACAAAGGATCGGCCGAAGAAGCGGCCGCCTACGACGACTTGGAAGTCGCGCTTCGCTACGGCGGTGACGACCCAAGTTTTGAGACGACCCGAGGCCTGCTGCATCGCTATTCAGATCGATTGGCGACCGAAACCGCAACGGCCTTGAAGGACCTAAAACTCAACGCCGCTCTTTTTTTCGCCGAGCGCGCTCTCATTTTCTCGGAGTACGACGGTGAGCGCTACGCCTTGGTAGCCAGAGTTCGCCAGGCTCGTGGCGAAGATCAGCTCGCCTTGACCAATTATGACCTGGCCTTGAAAGCCGAGCCGGAAAACTTGCGTTGCTTGTACGAAATGGCGCGACTACAGTTCGACATGGAGTTGTGGACGCAGTCGGCGAAGACCTTTCGACACTTTATCGTGACCGCTGAAACCGAAGGTTTCGCCGAAGCCCTAAGGGCCCAACTCGATGCGGCAAAAGCCTTGTCCGAATCGGCTGACAAACTCGATCGTCAGCGATCTGAGTCAAAGCGGGAGCCGAGCCAGGGTGAGGACGGCGGTTGAGTCTCGAGCGCTTTTTTGCCGAGAGCCCACTGCCGGGACCGGGCGTTGAAATCGAACTTGGTGTGGAGGAAGCGCGCCACCTCGTTTCCGTCTACCGGGCTACGAGCGGGCGTGAAGTCACGCTTTTTGACGGCAGCGGTGTCGAGGTACGCGCGCGCGTGGTCAAAGCCGAGAAGCGTCTCGTTCGCCTGGAGGTGATCGAGTGTCTGAAAGTAGATCGGAAACCAGTCGTCGACATTGAGCTGGCGGTAGCTTTGCCCCGCGGTGGCGCGGCAGACGATGTTATCCGCCGGGCTCTCGAAGTCGGCGCGAGTCGCATCATTCCGCTCGAGACCGAGCGATCGGTGTACCGCGCCGAACGCAAAGACGAGGCGAAACGTCGCGAGCGATTCCGACGGATCGCGATTGCGTCGATGAAATTGAGTGGGCGTAATTCGATGCCCCTGCTCTTGGGTCACAGGTCGCTCGCCGAGCTCGCGTTGCCAACCGGTACTCTGGGGTTTTTGGGGTCAACAGATCCCGACGCTCCCTTCCTTTCAAAGATCGATCTGTCCGCGGAAAGCGCGCCGTGTTTTCGACTCGTCATTGGTCCTGAGGGTGGCTTCAGCCAAGATGAAATTGCCGCGCTGCGGTCATTCGGCTACCGCGACCTGAGTTTTGGGCCGATGGTCTTGCGCGTGCAAACCGCAGTGGTCTTGGGCCTCGGTATCTTGGCGATGCGTTAAGAGTTTTCTGCGAGGAGTTATCGAGTGGCGATTCGTTTTTCGATCGAGTCCGGCGATGTGACACGGACTTACGAGTTGCGTCGCAGCGTGGTGACTTTCGGTCGATCCGGGTCGAGCATGGTACCCATTGAAGACCCTGCGCTGTCGCGGACCCACTGCCAATTCGAGGTCGAGGAGGGCGTTTGCTACGTCCGTGATCTGAATTCCAGGAATGGTACCTACCTGCAAGGAGAGCGCATCAGCCGCGTCGCCATTAAGTCTGGTGACGTCGTGGTCATCGGCAACGCGCGTATTACTTTTCACGGCGAAGCCGAAGGTGGCTTGCCGACGGATGGTGCCAAGACCGCGCAGTGGACAGCAAAACTCTTCGCTACCCGTGAGGTCGCCAGCGTAGGAGCGACGACAGACGTCGATGCCCGGCGCTTGCGTCGCTTATTGAAAGTCGTCAAGAGCATCTCGCAAGAACTTGAACCCGAAAGAGTGCTCACACGCATCTTGGATGCCGCCATCGAGTTCGTGGAGGCAGAGCGTGGCTTTTTGGTGCTGCGCGATGGGGCAGCCCTGCGGGTCCCGGTGGCGCGCAACTTTTGGAAGAAGGACATCTCGACACCGGCGCTCGAACTAAGCCGTTCGATCGCCCTGGCGGTCGTGCGTCGCGGTGAGCCTCTCGTCACCGATGATGCTAGTCACGATGCCCGTTTCGACGAGGCGGCAAGTGTCTTTGATCTTCGCATCCGGTCGGTCCTTTGTGTCCCTCTGCGTGCGGCGCGTCGAGTCATCGGCGCTATCTATCTCGACAACCGTTTCAGCCG
This sequence comes from Planctomycetota bacterium, assembly GCA_036479435.1. Classification (GTDB taxonomy): domain Bacteria; phylum Planctomycetota; family DRQF01; genus JAZGFI01. The sequence goes on from JAZGFI010000144.1 coordinate 7,483, forward strand.
GGGGATTTTCGGCCACGCCGAGCTAGAGGCGATGCAACTCTTCGCAGAGCAGGCGGTCTTGGCGGTAGAGAATAGCCGACATTTTGACGCGGTGCGGGAGAGCGGCGAACACTGGGAGCAAGAGGCCAAAAAAAGACGCGTCGAGCAGGAAATGCTGAAAGCGCAGCTGGCCCAGATGGAGCGTGCCGAAGGTTTGCGATTCGTTTACCCCGAACTCATCGGACGATCAGAAGCGATGGTCGCGCTGCTTAAGATGGCGGACCGGGTGGCCGAAGTCGACTTGGCGGTCTTACTTCGCGGTGAAAGCGGGACGGGTAAGGAACTCTTGGCCCGGGCGATCCACGCCAATGGCGTTCGTCAGAAACAGAAAATGGTAACCGTCGACAGCGGTGCTTTGTCTTCAAGCGTCGGCGAGGCCGAACTCTTTGGGAACGCGCGCGGTGCTTTCACCGGTAGCCACAAGAGTCGGGCCGGGCTGTTGGAGACCGCACATCGGGGAACCCTGTTTCTCGATGGCATCGACGACATGGATATCGACTTGCAAAAGCGTCTGCTGCGAGTCCTTGAGACCGGGGAGTTTCGGCGCATCGGCGATACCGAAACGCGCCACTTAGACGTCCGCGTGATTTCGGCCTGCCATGGAGACCTGGAAGAAGCGATGGCGGCGGGGCGGTTTCGAGAGGATCTTTACTATCGACTGAAGGGCATCGAGATCGAGGTGCCACCACTTCGCGAGCGAATCGAGGATCTTCCGGTCCTTTTGGACACCTTCCTCGCCGACACCAAAAGCCCCCGTGGTCACGCCGCCACCCACTCTGCGGCCGAGGCTAGCGAACCCGCGGCAATCAAGGTGGACGCCGCGGCCATGCGGCAACTTTGCGCCTACCGTTGGCCCGGAAACGTCCGGGAACTGAAGAACGAAGCCGATAGGCTTCGGCTCGGCGGCCGGCGACGGATCCGCGTGGAAGACCTTTCGCCCGAAATTGCCAAGGCGAGGGCGTCGGAGTCCCCGGTGCGGCCTTTGAGAGACGAAGTTGACGAGCTGGAACTGCGGCTCATTCTCCGCGCTCTCGACGAGTGTGACGGGAATAAAACTCGCGCTGCAGAGGCTTTAGGGCTATCGCGCCTCGGCCTGCGCAAGAAAATGGCGAGGCTTGGCGTCGAAGGGTGAGGGCTGGGGCTCGACCGGCCGGGCTCCCGAGGGAGATCAAGCCAAGGATTTGGGGCCCACGAGTCTAAGCGCCCGGACTCGTGGTGCTGGCAACTAAGTTTACGTTTGTTGGTTAGTGGCTTTACACCAACGCTCTGGGCCACCTGTCCTAACTGCCTGTGGCAGCATCATTTGGAAACTTGAGCCTTGAGGCGCGAGATGGTACGTTCTTTGCTCCGATTTCCCACATCGAGCCCAAGATCGAACGTCCACGGGCATCCGCCCGCCTCTCTCCGAGGAAAGCGTCTCGGAGATCGTCCAGGGAGTTTTCATGGCAAAAGTCATCGTTTCAGATGCCGACGGAGAGCGCGAAGTCGCTCTTAGCGGCGATCGCATGTCCATCGGCAGGGTTGCCAAGGGCAATGACATCGTCATTAAGGTTGCCGAAGCTTCGCGTCAGCACTGCGCCCTCATCAAAGAGGGGAAGGTGTGGTTCATCGAAGACGCAAAAAGCAGCAACGGTACCCGAGTCAACGGCCGCAAAGTCACAAAGTTTGAGCTGCAAGATGGCGACGAAATCACCGTGGGCGTCGCTTCGCTGCGTTTTTTGGACAGCGACGTCGTGGCGCTGAGCGCCGAACCGGAGCTCGAACTTGACGATGATCTCGACCTTGAGATTAGTCTGGACGAACCGGGCTCCATTCGATTTCTGAACACGGACCGCGAAGACGAAAAGATCGAAATTCATAGCCGGCTCACGATCGGCCGCCGTTCCAATAGCGACCTTGAGCTGACGGTCAAGGGTGTCTCGGGCACGCACGCTGAGATCGTGAACGAAGGCGGCGAATGGCTCTTGCGCGACCTTGGCAGCACCAACGGTACGATGCTCGAAGGCGAGAAAGTCGCTGAGGCCAGACTTGAGCCAGGTCTGCGAGTCGGCGTCGGGATCGCCCAGTTCGTCTTTGGCATCGGCCAAGATGAAGGCGATGGCGTCGTCCTTGATTTGGCGGAGGCCCCGGTTTCGGAAGCTGGCGGCGAAGTGTTCGCTATCTCTGAAAAGAACTACAAGAAAAAACAGAAGGCGGCGCTCCTGATCTGGCTGGTGCTCGTCGCCGCCGCAGGCGTCGGAATATGGTATTGGCTGACCCAAGAGAGCGGTGGGGCGGGAAGCATCGTCAAGGTTCAAAGCCGCCCCGGCAACATGCTCGGCCCGGCCTCGTCGTTCGAGCCGCAGGACGAGGCGGAAATCACGGATCTGTTTGAGACAGATTCTGATGCGCTCGACTTTGGAGAGTCGCAGCGATTCCGGCACTCTGGTCTTCAATCGCTAGAAGTTGAGGCCAACGGAGGCCCCGGAGTTCACGAGATCTATTATGTCGCCGGACTGGGTTCGGTGGCCGCCGCGGAGCAGATCGAAATCGGGGGATTTTTCCGTACGGCGGGCCTGGATGGACTTTGTGGACTCGGGTTGGCTTGGTTCGATCGCAACGACCGCCGCCTGGGCGCTTCCTATATCAACGCAGCTTTGGATAGCTCTGACTTCACCGAGATACGAGGTGTCCTGACCGCGCCAGAGGGCTGTGCGAAAGCCGGATTCGTGCTGACGGCGACGGATGCGCAGGGACGATTTCAGGTCGATGACATCTTCGCTGTACGTCGCCGTGGGGACGGCCGCGAAGTTCTTGCGATCGCGGGTTTTGAGCTGCAGCTCGACGCGGCGGGGCAGCTTGGCGTTTCGCGCGATAGCGCGGAGGTCGCCGTCTCGGGCAGTTTTGCCCGTCTTGACCGCGGCAACGAAGGCAGCGGTCGTTTGCTGCTGCTCGCAGCTCTTGCGGTTTTGGAGTCCCGAGAAGCCAGCGGCAACGCGGTCACCACGACGGGCTACCTGCGCCTTGACGGCAGCCTTTTTGCCATCGAGCAAAAGTTAAGTCTAAGCGACGGAGGCTTTCAGTATGAGTGTTCGAGCGCCGCGGGAAAAACAGCGGCGTCTCCGACTCATTTCGCCTGGGAAGTTCCCGTAGACGAAGGACTCGTCGCCGTGACCGAAGGCCTTGCGCTGCGCAAGAACGACGACTTCAGACAGGAGAGAGTCTCGTCCCTTGTCATTGGCAACGGCGCTCGCGCGATGCGAGTTGAGTTCGAGGGCACGAGCACGGTTGCCATGAGCACGCTTCAGGGGAGAAGCTATCTCCTTTTTCCGCTCAAGAATGCAGACGGCAGCAAGAGCCTGAGCTTCAAAGCTCAGCTTGACTTTTCCGGTGAACGCGAAGAAGTGACGCGCCTCTACGATGCGGCAGAACGCGCGGATTTGGTGGAGAAGCGCTACGGACAGGCGATCATCGGTTATCGAGATATCGTCGACCGATTCTCTTACCGCAAGGATCTCGCTCTGCGGGCTGAGGCTCGCCACACCGCCTTGCGTCAACAAGGCGAAGACCTCGCCCAAGATCTCGCCGCCAAAGCTAACAGCATCAAGTTCTTCGGCACTTACGCCTACGACTACGACGCCTTCGTCGGTAAGAGTGCGGCGGAAGTTGGGCGCTGGGAGGGCAGTGAAGTCGCTACCCGTATCCAGGCCACTACCGATGACCTCGGTAAGTCATGGAGCGAGCGTCGGACGCAAGAAAAGGCGAGTACTGCTCGCGTCCATTTGGCGCGCGGCAACGATCTCATGACCGAGGGCCGTTCGCTGCCAGTATTGGCGCGTGGATTCTTCTTGTCCGTCATCGCGTTGGTTCCGGACTCAGAAGAAGGGCACGAAGCGCAAGCGCAGTTGAAAAAAATCAAGACCCTTTTGGGTCGTTAACGAAAAGTCACTGTTGAAGGAGGCTGAATGGCCCTTCTGACTGGAATTGACCCCGGTACCTACTCGATCAAGGTGCTGCAGGGGCAGATGAGCGGACCGCTCTTCAAACTTACCCGCGCCATCGAGGTGCCGGTGGAAGCAGATGGCGACGTGGAAGTCTCTATCTTGCAAGAAATCCAAGCCTCGCTGCCCGCGCAGAAGCTCAAGCCGGGGGTGAACCGGCTCGGCATCACGGGCCGCGATCTCATGATTCGCTACACCAACGTCCCGCCGGTGCCCCTGTGGCGCCTGAAGATGTTGATGGATTTCGAAATCCAAGACATGGCGTCTTCGAGTGGCGACCCCTTGGCCTCGGACTACAATATCCTCACCAACGAAACGGAAGACGGCGACGAGACCGTGCTCGTTGGACTGGTGAAGAGTCACTTTCTTGAGTCGCGCATTCGTGCCCTGACCGGCTCGGGAATTGGCTTTCAGTCGGCCAGCCCCAACTGTGTCGCCTTGTTTAACGCCTACCTCGCCTTCGGCGAGCGCGTCGACGACGAGTTCACCTTCTTGTTGGATATCGGCGACAAGAACCTCGAGATGGCGGTGCAAAAGGACGGCGAGCTCATTTTCGCTCGCAACCTCGCGGGCGGAGGCGATCTTTTCACCCAAGCGATCGCCGACTCCTGGAGCGTCTCCACCGAAAAGGCTCGCGAGCTGAAACACGAGTACGGCAACGTGACCCCGCGCGGACGCGCGTCGTATTCTTCCAGTAGTGAGGAAAAAGTCGCCAACGCCATCATGGGTGTTGCCGGTCAGTTGGCGGGCATGGTTCAGTCGACCATTAACTTTGCCCGCGCCCAGAGCGGTCATCGCGACATGCAAATCGGGCGCGTGTTGCTCTCCGGCGGCGGGGCGTCCTTGCCCGGCCTCGAGGAGTACCTCGCCGGAAATCTCAAAACCCAAGTCGAAGTGTTTCGTCCCGACGCGGGCATTGATTTCTCCGCGCTGCCCGCCGATGAGCGCGAGCTCTTCGAAGCCGATCCTGCCGCATTCGTCATCCCCTTGGGCCTGGCCCGCATGAGTGACGACGCCGAGGCCTTCGGCTTGGATCTCATCCCCGAAAAAATCAAGAGCAAGCGCGCTTTCACTCAGCGCACGCTGTTCATGATTCTCGCTGGTGTTGCCGCCGCCTGTTTCTTGGGATTTTTGTGGTGGGACCTCGGCCAAAAAGCCTCGGATAGCGCCGCGAAGTTGAAGCAAGCCAAAAGCGCAGAACGTCGCGTGACCCGCATCCGCAAAAATTACGAGGATCGCGTGCAGGCGGCCGAACTGGTCCGGGACAAGATTTCTCGGATCGCCGAAGAGTCTAAAAGTGGTCCTTACTTGTTGCGCGGCCTCAAGCTGGTGCAGAGTAACGCGCCCGAATCGGTTTGGATTAGCTACGTCGAAACGTCATCGCGTTCCGTATCCCCTCCCGGACAAGAAGGAAATCGCAACGCGCAAATCGAAAAGAGCATCGTCCGCGTACGCGGACGTATTCGCCAGCTTGGCTCGCGCGTCACGACCACCTTCAACAAGTACATTGAGGACGTTCGAAACGACGCCGCGAAACCCGTGGTCGTGATGGTGCGCCGTCCCGACGAATCCGGTGGCGATTTTGAGTTCACGATCGATTTCGAGGGTTGGCCGGCCATGGCCGATGCCGACTTGGGCGACGAAGATGGAGGGGAAGCCCGATGAGCTTTGAAGAGATCTGGCAAGAACACAAGTCCTTCATCCTGACCTTGCTCGCGGGGGTCATCATTTTCTTCACGGCCCGCATGATCATTGTCGGTTCGTTTGAAGACGAAATCGGGCGTAACAATCGAGCGGCGTCGCGTGCGAGCAGTCAAGCTAAGCGCAATAAGGTGCAGCCAGGGGCCACGGCCGAGGCCAAGCGGAAGCACGAGGCCTTGGAAGCATCTTTGGCCAAGCTCGAACGCGAAATGGGCTACAAGCCCGCCACGGGTTTTACGCTCAAGGCCGCGGCCCGCGCTGGTGACCTTCATTTCAACGACATGGTGCAGAAGCTGCTCACGGGAGTTGTCGAGCCGGCGTCCTCGCTCGACATTCGACTTGATACCGGTTTGGGCCTTGGCGGCCGCACCCCTCGGAGCGACGTCGAGCGCGAGTGGTATCTCAATGGCCTCGACTTGGTGAACCGCATCTACCTCGCGGGGATCGCGAGTGCGGTCGAGAGCATTGAGCCCATCAAGATCAAGATCTTGCCGAAAAAGCGCCGCAATCGCGGCGAGGCGGCGAGGTATTTGAGGCCTTTAGCGGTGAGCTTCACCGCTCACGGTAGCCCGGCGGCTCTCGATCTCTTACTTCGGGAATTGATGAAACCCGGGGCCAGGCTTTCCGTCGAAAAGGCGAGTCTTTTGTCTCTCGACAGCGACAAGAAGACGGTCATCCGCTTTGGTGGCGATGATATCGTAAGAATGGACATCGAAGTGAAGGCGCTGATCGTCGACCCCGACGGGGTGCCGGCCGTTTCAAAAAGTGGGGCACGGTCATGAAATTCAGCAAAGAGAAAATCGCCTTTTGCGTGGTGCTGTTGATTCTGCTCGGCTTGGGCTGGATGCAGTTCGCCTCCGGGAGCAAGAGCAAAAAGCCACGGCGTCGCCGCGGAAGAGTTCAGATCGGAAATCAGCTCGACCTCGACACGCTAGTGCCGGCCAAGGCCGAGATCTTCGGCGCGCAAGAAAAAAGCTGGAGTTTGGCCGCGCGAAACGTCTTTCGGGCCCCTAGTGACTACAGCTCTTTGCCGCCCGTCGCCTTGCCGGCGCCGCCTCGTCCAACTTTACCCGTGAGTGCTCCGGCACCCGTCCCCGGCCCCGATGCTTTTCGTCGCGTGGCCTGGGTTAAGGGGATTGATCCGGTATTCGGTGTCGTCTTGCCCGATCGCGAAGGCAGCAGCATTGACGATGTCTTTGCCGAGGAAGAGCCAGAGCCGGACGAAGCGGCGAGCGCGACATCTAAGCCTGCGAGCAGACGTGGTCGCCTCATCAGGGGAATTGACGACCTCCCCGAGGAGGTGGAAGAGCCGGTCCGCAAGCAAATCGAGGAAGCCCTCAAAAAAAGTGGGCTCGACCTTTCGGTTGAAGAGGGCATAACGAGTGGCCAAATCAAGGTCGTCTCGAATGTCCTTGGGGCACTTGAGGGGGCCGTGAAGGCCCAACAAGACAAAAATGGCAAAAAGAGAAAACCCACCGCGAGTGAGCGGCGGATCAAGAGCTTAGAAGAGCGCCTAAAGAAAAAGACGATCGAACGCATCCAAGAAGAGCGTCAAGAGATCGCGAAGACCGCACTGAACGAGGACTACAAAAAACAGCTCGACAAGATCAACTGGCCCGGTGAAATCTGGTACGGCCAGGTCCTGAACGACGCCGAGAAAAAAGCGGGCCAGTCAGGTTTGGACCGCTACCAGATCAAACTAAAGATTGACGAGCTGCGCGCACAGGACAACCTCACCGAGCTACAGCTAGAGGGTAAACTCAAAGATCGCGATCTCGAAGTCGAGTTCCGCCGCTGGCGCAAGGGCAAGTTTGACCGCAAGCAGAAGCTGTCGGCCGCCAAGATTCGCTCGATTGATTTTGGTGATAGTCCGCTTCACAAGTTCGAAGTTGCCCGCCGGCGGATTCCGACCGATGAGTTCGGTGAGCAGGTCCGCCTGACTCGCGACTTGGTGAAGGCCGGATTGCATCCTCGTGCCGTCTCGCATCTTTTGAGCCTGCGCGACGCTGGCGCCAAGAGCCGTGAGTTTTTTGCCGCTCTGGCCGATGCGGCCCATCGCGCCTACAACTACGACGTTGAGATGGAGACGATATCCGAGGGGCTCGCTTTATTTCCTGAAGATATCGATCTCATTTCAGCGCGCGGCGAGATCTACTCGCGATTGGGTCTGGCCGACATGGCCGAGGCCGACTTTGCCAAGGCCCTTGAGAAAGAGGGGCGCTCTTCACTGGTCAACGCTCGATTCGGAAGACATCTTCTTGAGCGTGGTGGCCACCTTCGGGAATCTTCTGCTCGGGCGGCCTCGGTCTTGAGGAGGGCTCTCGACGGTCGCTTTGAGGTCGAAAGCGATCGCCTTCAAGTTGAAGCCATGCTGGCGCGTGCGCTCATGCAGGCCGGAAAGACGATGGATGCGCAGCGACGTTTTCAGGGTATCAACGATCGATTGCCCGCGGACGCGGATGGTCTGAAAGGCTTGGGCGTTAACGCCTACTTGTCCGGAGACATCGACGAAGCGAAGAAGAAGTTCAACGAGGTCTTGGAAGACAACCCGCTCGATGGGCCCGCGTACTACAACCTCGGCCTGTGTTATTTGCAGGCGAAGGAATGGCGCGAAGCTCGCGATTCTTTCCTCGACGCGGCCGAGGCCGATCCCCTGTTGGCGGCCCGGGCTAAACTCGCCGTTGGATACTTGCACGAGAAAATCGGCCGCTCGGCCGATGCCCAGAGCGCCTATTTGGAAGCCTACGAGGCCGACCCCTCAGATCCAGAAGTCGTGCGCGGCGCCGGCCGTGCGTACTTGCTGGCGGGTGACTATCTGCAGGCGCAGGAGTACTACGAACGAGCCCTGGCTTCGATGCCCGGCGAATTTGAGCTGCTGTTGGGCCTTTCGGAGACCAGTTTTCAGCTCGGTCGATCAGAAGCGGCGCTGCGTTACACCGACGCGGCCTTGGTTTTCGCCCCCAATAACGACGGCATGCATCTTCGTCGCGCTCAGATCTTGATGAAACTCGAGCGTGCCGAAGAGGCCAAGGCAAGCTTGGATCGCGCCAAAAAGATCCGCGATTCGAAGCTGGTCGAAGTGGCCTACGCCCACTACTACTACTCGCTGGGGAACTTTGACGAGTCGTTGAAGCGCTTCCGCTCGGTCGCCAAGCGATTTGGCGAACAGGACGCGAGCCCTTTGTCGACCTACGTCCGCAACTACGAAGCCGAGATTGCGGACAACCTCGACAAGCAAGTTTGGAACGACCACTTCAATCGCGCCGCCACGGCGGGGGATTTACTTCGCGAATGGAAGTCCTACGCGCCAGGCAGTGGCATCCAGGTGACTTTGGCCGACAACAAGGTCGTTCTGCGTGGCAAACAACGTCAGTCCGAAGTTTGCTCCTGCGTCTTTCAGCAACGTCGCGGTAAGGAGTTCGTCTCGTTCGAAGCGGCGCTCGAAGCTGATCCGAATCGCGAGTTCACCGCGGGAATTGCAGCTTTCGTTTTTCGCGGCAAGCGCGGCAATCAAAACTCTTTCGTCGACTCGTTCTCCGGCGGCCTGGCCTTCGAGGGCCTAATCGTAGGGATGACCCCCGAGGGTCGCCTTGGCTACCGCGTGGTGGCGAAGTATGAGCTCGGACCCTGGCAACCGGTCGGTTCCGAGACTTGGCCGAAGCCCGTTGAAGGCAAGGCAGTCCCGATTCGCCTGGGCATCGAAGTGGACGACCAAAAAAAGGGTACCTATCGCATCTTGGTCAATGGCGAATCCGCTTTGGCCGGGATCGAAGTGAAGGGCCTTCAGCGCGCTGGTCGTGACATGCAGCTGTGGGCCTTCACGCAGTCTGAGATCGACAAGCGCGTCGAGTTGAGAGTGGATGATGTGCGCATCGTCACGCGAAAGGGCAAGAAATGATCAGCCAAAAGCAGGGCCCGGAGGCCGGATTCACCTTGGTCGAGCTGCTCGTGGTGATTGCCATCATCGCGGTGATGGGCGGTTTTGGCATCACGATGCTGATGAGCGCGCGCGAGCAAGGCGATGACTTCGCCGTGCAAGGGTTCATTCAATCCGTCGATGCCACGCTGGAGCAATACAAGAACGATCGACGCATCGGTGTCTACCCTCCGTCGAGCCTCGATGGATTTGCGGGCCTCGGCAGCCAAAAGAACCGCACGAATCAGGGCATTGAAGCCTTGGTGGTGGCGCTCAACTCGCCCAACTTCAAAGCCACGCGCGTTCTTGAGGCCTTCGAGGGCGAAGAAAGCGTGTTGCAGATGGACAACCTCGACGGCGACCGTTCGGCCAAGAACCTCACGATTCACGGCACTCGCGAACTATTCGAGATTCTCGATCCCTGGGGCAACCCCTTTGTGTACTTCAATGCGAATGACTACGCCAAGGCGGGCATTGGCAAGTACATGGTGATGAGCGAAGAGAATGGCGAATACGAAGTCACGGCCGTGAGGCCTTGGAAGAACCCCAAGACACAGAGCTTTTTTCGGCTCGATTCCTTTCAACTCTTCTCAGCGGGACCCGACATGAAGTTCAACACCGACGACGATATCGGTAACTGGTAGGTCCGGTGAGACAGACGCCTCACAACAAAACCCTTGACCTCAAGAGCGCGGCGAAGGGGCATCCCGCTTCAGGTTTGACCTTGGCGGAACTGCTCGTCGTCTTGACGTTAATCGCGATGATTTCCGGTCTCGCGGTCGGCATGATTCGCCGTGGCGATGGTGGTTTGGGCAGTGAGGCGGACGCAAAATTACTGCGCTCGGCGATTCGCTTGGCGCGCAACACTGCCCGTCGCGGCGGCACGGGTGCGCAGGTCGTCGTCGACCCCAAGGAACGGCAGATCGAGATCGCCGAGGTCATTCCCGGTGGCGTTTGGCATTTCGAAGACGATACCGGTGCTCGCGGTGCGCGGATCTTGATCGAGGGCGATCTCGTCGAGAACGGTCGACTCGGAGGCGCCCTTAAAGTCAGTGGTGGCGTGACCGAGCTGGGTGAGTTCGCCTGGCAGCAACCCACCAACGGATTCCGCTTTCGAGTCTGGATCGCCCCGACGCAACCGGGCTCCGTGGTTTCACGCGAGGGCAACTTCTCGCTAAATTTAGACGACGAAGGTGCTTTGCGCGCCGACTTGTTTCTCGGGCTGCAAGGCGAAAACGTGAGCATCGAGACGCGAAAGGGCGTCATCCCCTTTGGCGCCTGGAGCCTCTGCGAACTTAGCTACGACCGCAGCTCATTCGAAATTCGCGTCAACGGGGTTCGCTATGCCCGCAAACTGCGACGCGATCCGGTGAAACGCGATGACACCGGAGCCCTTCGGATCGGCGGCAACGGCTTCCAGGGTCTCGTCGATGAGGCTCGCTATGACCTCGCAGGTCCGAGCAACTATCAGGCTTTGGGCGGCAATACACTGATCGATTCCAAAGAGCGCATCATCTTGCATTTTGATGGCCGGGGAAGGTTGGACGCAAGATTCCATCGGGCCGCCGTGGTCGTCGTTCTGCGGCCGGATGACGACGATCCTGAGTCGCCCGTGGAAACCGTCCGCGTCGAATTGTCGGGAGCCATACGATGACTTCGCTAGCTTTGGATCTAGGTGCCGTTCAAAGGGCGACTTCAAAATCGTCGTCCCGCAGTGACCAGGGTGCGGCCTTGATTATCGTTCTCAGCGTCTTGATGATGCTTTTTGTCATCGCCACGCCGTTTTTGCTTTCGGCTAAGAACGACTATCGCAACGCGTTGGCATCCTCCGAGAGGTTCCGGGCACGTGCGGCCGCCGATGCCGCCTTGGAGTGGTCGAAGCACGAACTTGGAAAGACATCTAACGGTCTTGAGAGTCGAGGCCTCGGACGTGGGACCCCCTATTGGGATAGTCCGGCGGAATTAACCGTCAACGGCCGCCCCGATTCCTGGGGGCCGGCTTTGGGGCTGGAGGATGCGTCTCGTTTCTTGCGAGACCCGCGTGGCCTGCTGTGGGGCATTGAGGTTCGCGATGAACAGTCGCTTTTGAACGTCAACAGCATGCCGCCCTTTTTGTGGGCGGCGCTGCTGGGGCGGACGAACGTCGCGGAGAACTACGAGGCGGGCAAGGGTGAGCTCGCGGTGACATCGACCAAGGGTTTTCGACCCGACGGTGGCGAGATCATCGTGAACGGTGAACGAGGCCGCTATAGCTCGGCCACGGCCGACCGTTTCTTAGGCGTTTCCCTGAAAAAAGGCCATTCGCAGGGCAGTTGGGTCTTGCCCAAGCTCGCCTACGACCTCGCGTCCTACAACTACCTCTCTCCGCGAGCGGGCCGAAATGGCTGGGTTGAAATGGCCTCGGTTTCGACCATCAAAGAGGTTGCGGCCTTGGGTTCGCAGCAGCCGGTGCGCGAAGAGGATCTGGATCGTATCTTGGACGTCCTGACTGCATTTGGCCACCGCAGCAGCAATAGCGGTTGGTTGGCGGCAACCCGCGTCGAGGACGAAGTCAACCCCGAGTCCTTTAACGAGGAGCGCGGCGGCCAACCCATTCGAGTGCGCAACCCCGAATACTTCAACGTGGGTTCGGTGGTGCGGCTTGAGGTCGGCGGCATCGGGGAGTACGGAATCGTCAATCGCGTGCGCGGTTCGATCATCTATTTGCTGGAAGCGGTTTCCCAGATCTATCCCTTCCACGTCTCGACTCTTCGCGCTGAGATGCGTCACCCTGTCAACATCAACTCGGCATCAAAAGAGGTGATGGTGCTGACGATGGAGGGGCTTGAGTATTCGCCCTCTGCGTCGAGCAGTCGCGAGGAGCGTCGCGTGTCGGCCGAGCTCGCCGAAGAAATTGCCGACGTCATCATCAAAAACCGCCCGCTGCGGGGGATCTCGCATTTCGGAGAGTTGCTGAAGGCGCTCTACTTCCAAAAACGCGGCAAAATCGGCGAGTACGGCGGTTACGAGAGTCTCGAACGCGTGGCTTGGGCTCCGCGCATCGTGGCCGGTGGCAATAAGGCCCCGGCTCGATTCGTCGAAGTCGAGCCGACGGCCGTTGACACCGGGCGTGACCCCGGTCGCTCGGCCCCCATGTCGTCCGACATGGCGGCGGCGATCATGCAGAATGCGATCAACCCCTCGCATCGTTTTCTGGTCAGTTCCACGATGCCCTTTTGCTTTACGAGTGGAGACTACTTTCGAGTCGAAACCGCCGCTTCGGTGAACGATGCTGCGGGCAGTGAGCTGGGTACCCATCGACAACGGGAGACCTTCAAGACGGCGCCGGCAACCGAGCTCGCCTATCGCCTCGATTCCCAACTTGACTTCGAAGGGCCCATCATGGCGGGCCGCACCGGGCGTCGCGTCGAAACGCATCCGCGACCGCTCGCGCGTTATTCCGGCCCGCGGTCGAATCCCGAGCCACGCTTGTTGCGATTCTTCTCTAATTTTGAACAAGGTTCGCGACCCTCGGTCTATCCCTCACAAAGCGACGGCGATGTCCGCTTGCAGCCAGCGCGCGTTGAGACGCCGATCGCGGGCGACTACGAGGAACACTTTGATGGCGACATTCAGGGCGTCATCGCGCGGGGCATCACCAGCCGACCCACCGGGATTCGTCCCGAGTGGATCCTCCCGGAAGGCTTCGAGGTCGGCAACAACCTTTACAGCTTGCCCCTCAACGGCGGGCAGGGGTCGAACGGAACGGTGCGGGGCCTGACCCCATTCACTTTCAGCAATCCCAATTCTGGTGTGGTCGCCGACCAAGACGGCTTGCTGCCCTTCGTGCTCCAGTTTTGGATCAAACCCTACGATTTTCGAGGCGCACCGGAGTTTCTGAACATCACGGGCAACGATCCCGCGACTGACTATTTGCGCGTGTGGTATGACCCTTCCGATCGCAGTGTTCACGCAAAGCTACACGATCGCACTCTCGATGGCGGGAACAACTTCGAAGAGGCCGCGGAGGTCGTGTGGAATGCACCCGGCGGACAAATCGAAGACCAGACCTGGTATCACATCGCTTTGCACGTCGGCGGCACTCGCCCCGAACAGCTATCGCTGCACGTCGATGGCTTTAAGCGCGGCGAGGCGAAGTTCAAATCCAAGCTCGTCTCGGCGATGAGCCAAGATGACCTAAATTTTGAAGTTGAGGACGCGACGGGCTGGCCCGATCACGGTGTCTTTTGGATCGGCCTCGAGCTGGTCCAAGCCGAGCGCAACGGTCCCAATTCCTTCCAAGTGTTGGACAACCAAAACCCGCAGCCTCAGCTCGGCGTCGATGCGAACGGACAGCCCATTCTCGCCCCTGTCGTCCCCTCCGGGCGTGGCGCGCGGAGCACGGAAGCTCGTGCGCATAGCCAAGGAGAAGGCGTTCGCCTGTTCGGCTACACGGTTGCTCTGACTCGCGCCAATGGCGACGCCGGGGTGGCGCTGGATATCGGTGGCGGCAATCTTGCTTCGCCCTTGGCGCCCTTCGACATCTGCGCCATCGCAGACGACGACACGACCACCGCGACCTTGCCCATCATGGGGAATCCGGGGAATCCGGGTCAGCCTAACTCGGTCGGTGTGCGCGTTCTGAATCTGAACACATCGAACCGCATCAAACTCGACTCTTTCGCGCAACCCGGACAATTGCAGCGCGAGCACGAGGCCTTTCAGGTCTCCGGTGGATACGGTTTCGTGCTCAGTTTGGCCACCGACGGCAACATGCTGCAAACCTCTAACTCGGGGGCGATGGTGGCGCAGATCTTTCGCTATGACCAGCGTCAGGGCACGACCCTTATGGGGGTCAGCCCGGTGTCGGCAGCACTAAGTTTTGGTCTTCAGACATCTTTGGGTGTCGCCTCATTGTTCACGAATACCTTGGCGCCCATGATCGTCACCCGTCGCACGAATAACGGCAACGCGGACATTCGTCTGGCGGCGGTCATTCCTTTGTCGATTCACCTCACCAACGTCAACGGCTACCAAGATCCCGGGGCTCAGGGTGGCCTGGGAGGAGCGGCGGCAAACCTCTTTGCTGAGTTCATCCAGTTGGGTCGCCCCAATGCGGTGCCGACACCGGGCAACTTCGCGAGTCATGACATTGAGTGGCTGCGCTACTACGCCGTCGATCGTCAAAACAGCATGCTCGTACACACTGGCATCAACGAACTCACTCAGATCGTGTCGGTGCTTGGACTCGGTTTGCACGCCGGTGATATCGCCCAGGGCGGGTCGATGAACAACAAGCCGGGCCTCGACCGCGTGATGAATGTTCTACGTTTTCGGGGGCAAGCCTCGACGCGTCAGTTCGGTTACGACGTCCGCGACGGTATCTTCCAGGTACACGGTCCAGGCTCGCCGGTCATCCCCGTGTTTCGTGTCGCGAACGCTGATTTCTTCTCGGCCACTCTGGGCTACGGCGATCCGATTACTTTGTTGGACGCCCAGACGAGTTCGCGCGAAAAGCGCTTTGTGTCCTGGTCCTGGGTGCCCCCAGCTTCGGCGACGGCCGGTCCCTATGCTTTGGCGGCTTTGACCGAAAACGTGGTAACCCCGGTGACGCAGATTGCGATCACCACGTCGACCGGCGGGACTACGAACTTCATCACGAACTACCGCGATTTGAGCCGGGCTCTCAAGTTTCCCTCCGGCGAATTGCCGTTTATTACCCCGAGCAGTCAAGCCAACATTGGTTCTGGTGCGAGTGGCCAGGTCGGTGGCGGTGTTTTGATCGACGAGATTCAGCTTCGCGGTCTAGATGGCAGAGAGTTTGTCCTGTGGGACGATGACATTATTTTTCCGGTCGGCGCCGGGGCGACGGCGGGCAGCACGCCCTTCCCCTTGGGCATCGACGATGCGGCGACCTCTATTCCCGTGGTGCAATCGCGAACCCTGGGCCTTCGCCGCGGGAGTGTCCAAACCAACCCCGTCAACCAAACCACGCGCTGGTTGCCCGACGGACGCGAGATCCTCTCGACGACCGGACCGGGCGGCATCATGCAGTCGCAGGCTGGCTTGGTGCAGATCGACGATGAGATCATCGCCTATCGCGAGATCACGGTGAACAACTTCGGTATTCCCGTACTCGAAGACTGTGAACGCGGTTACATGGGCACCGAGCCGGCAGAGCACTCCTTCGGTTCCAACGTGGTGTACTTGGATTGGCGAGCGGTGACGCGTTTACAGCGCGGCGCCGAACCCGACAATTACGATCTAGCCGTGACGGGCACCCGGAACTTCAATCCCTTCGGCGGCACGGCGTTGATTCGAGACGAGCTCATTCACTACACCGAACTCGCCGGAAGCACTTTGCGGATGCCCCTGCGCACCGTCGACGGTGTCGCGGAAGGTCTGTTCCGCGGGCGCTTCGGTACCAAGAGGGGCTCCTACCCTCAGGACGAGCTCGTGCTGGGTATGCCTTTCCGCTATTGGGACCGCTTCGCGCTGCAATCCGATGATCCGGCGCTCGCCTACTACGAGTTCGCCGTCAACGAGCCGCGTGCCTTTTTCAAGCGTTTGTCCTGGCGGCATCGTTTTCGGAAGTCGAATCTGGACATCAAGATGCTGTGTCGCTTCGACCCCACGGTGCCCTGGGAGACGCCGATCGCAAAGTCAAAGGGCCGTTTGATCTTGCTTGAGAGTGAGTCGGGGCGGTCCGAAGAACAGGTCAATCACCATCGATTGATGATCAGTGGCAAGGGCATGGAAGTGCGCGTTTTCTTCACCTGGAAACCCGGTGCGGTGGACACGCAGAACATGCAGGTCAACTCCTGGAAGGAAACTCCGGAGCTTTTAGAAATCGACCTTCGCTACTTGGCCGCGCCCCAGGTCCTCTTTCGGGAGACTTTGGAGTGATGCGATCAAGATTGCAGATTGAGCTTGAACGCGGACTGACTCTGATCGAACTCATCGTGGCGATGGCGCTTTTTTCGGTGATGGGTTTGTTCTTGTTTAATCTCATGGCCCGGAGCCTCGAAATCTACCGCGGCTCCAGTCAATCCGCCGAGTTCTACGACAAGTTCGATTCCGTATCCCGCCAGCTCGAGGATGATCTGCGCTGCACCTGGATTGGCGACCCTGAGGGCCGCGGGCCCAAGTCAGTTTTTCTTGCCGACTACGATCGCAAGTATGTTCCCAGCGAGACCTCAGAAGAAAAAGAAGCCGCCGCGGCACGCAACGCTTGGACTGCCGACGATCCCCGTAGCTTCGCCCTGCGCTTCATTCGGACTTTTCCCGGCGGCGAGAACTCAACGACTCTGGGCCGCTTTGCCGGTACTTACTCGGACCAAGAAATGTATCTCGATGGCGTCGACGACGACGTCGAGAGCCGTGCGGATGCCATCAATGCTGAATCTCGCGAACGGCTCGAGAACGGTGGTTCGCAGCCGCGAAACATAAAGTCGCGGAGGCAGGGCTCAAAGCCGCCCGAGCCCGGGCTTTTAGCTCCGCGCGGTCTGATGGAAGTGCTCTACTTTCTCGACCGCGGTGAGAATGACACGCCGGGTACTTTTACCCTATATCGGGCGATCCGTTCGCCGACCGGGGGCGTGGGCTCGTTTCTTGCGCCGGGTTTTCTGCGGCGCATGAGCCCTGAGTGGATCGTGGCGCACGCCGTGCCGGTAGTCTCTGGTTTGGCGCACTTCGGCATCGTCTTCTGGACGCAGGACACCAAGGAATGGGATCTTGAGCGAGCCCTGGATCGCGGCGCCAAAGCCGCAGCTCGCGGCAACATTGGCTCAGAGGCCCGATGGGATAGCACGCGATCGCGCAGTAAGGCCTTTGGCATGTATCGCGGCGAGGATTCGGCGCAGGTCTGGGAAGACGATGTTTTCCCGGTGCGAGCGCAGCTCGTGATGACTTTTTTGCGAGAAGGACGCGGTGAAGGCGAGGCGCGAACGCTCGGTGCGACCTCGCGGACCGCGAGAAGGTTGCAGATTTCGAATCGGAAGATCTTTAAGGAATGGGATCGCGGCGGACCGCGTTTTCTTCAAGTGGGCTCTGAGTGGATGGAAGTCGTCGGGGCCGAGGGCCGAGAGCTCGAGGTGTTGAGGGGCATTCGCCGGAGCGTCCCGCAAAAACACGAGTCTGGAACCGATGTGCGCGTGGGCCGCCGCTTTAAGAAGGTCGTTCAGATTCCTGCGCACCGCGCAGCTTTTCGCTTACCGGGAGATAAGAAGTGAATCTTCGCGCCGACAACCAACAGGCCGGATTTACCTTGATCGAAATCCTCGTGGCCTTTTCGCTCTTGCTCGTCGGGATGGCGGGCATCATCAGCATGTTTGCTGCGGGCATGCGCCTTGAACGCGCGGGTAGTTTAGCTTTCGACGGTGCCGTGATCTTGGATGAATTGAGCCCCGAGATCATTGAGGATTTTCGCCTCCAACGTGCCGCGAACAAAGCGGGCGGCGTTGAGCTTCGAATCGAGCGCAGCGAAGTCAAGGGCCACCCCGGCATGACTTACTCCGCTCGCGCCATTCCCTTCCCCGATGACGAGGAAGGTCATGGCTACTTAGTCAATGTCTTCGTGATGCCCGCTGGTGTTGCCGAAGAAGATGCTTTTTCTCAGGGCTGGCTTCCCGTCCGTCTGCGACCGCGTTTTGAAGAACTCGTTCGTAAAGCACAGGAAGAACCCGAACCAAGTTCCGCCGCCGGCGGAGCGCAACGATCCCGATAAAGGGAGTATGACGATGACTCTTGGCAAAATCCTACTGACTGCCGTCGCACTTGCGATCTTGGCTCTTCCCGCCGTGGCCGACATCATCTTTCTCAAAGATGGTCGGATGCTCCACGTCGAGATTCTCGCCGGGAGTGAGCGTGGCATTGACGTCCGCCGACTTGACACGCAAGGCAAGCTCTTCATCCGCTGGGACTTATTGCGCGATGAAGACAAAAAGCGACTGCGTATCGGTTTCGGTTTCGAAGACGACGATTCTGGTGCCGACTTGGTCATGGACGGCCATCGGGTGTTCGTTTTGCGTGGCGACTACTACGACGGCCTGATTGAATCGCAGGACCAAAAGCAGGTGGTGATTCGGACCTCTGGCCGTTTGTTCACGATCTTGCGCCACGGCGTGCGCGGAATCGAAGAGCGGCGCGTCTCGGTGTTCGACGTCTACACTCCCGCTGAGCTCTATGATCAACGCCTCGGCGAGATTCAGCCCACCGATGACGATACGGTCGGCCACTTCGAGATGGCGGATTGGGCCACGAAGATCGGGGTCTTTGATCGGGCGATCTATCACTTCGCGAAGGCGCGCGAGGCCGATCCAGAGCATCGCGCAGACTTCGTCGATAACCAGTTGGTTCGCCTCGAGGAACTCAATCGTCACAAAGAAATTCGCACGGCGATTCGCGATGCGGAAAAGCGCGGTCGCCAGCACAAGTACAAAGAGTGCTTTGGTCTGCTTGATGTCGTGGCGAAATCCGACGGTCTGCCCGATGTGATCCGTGCCGAAGTCCTGAAGAAGAAAGAGCTCTTTGCGAAGCGTCGCTGGAAGTACTACACGACGGTCGTCGAACGCGAGTATCAGCGCGAGGTTATCAAGCGCATCAACAAGCTGTCGCGAAGCAAAGACATCAAGTCTTCCGATAAGGCGAAGCGCCTAACGATCGACAAGGCGATGAGCTACCTGCGTTCGAAGCTTCACAAAGATATCGTGGCGCACCTCGCAAAGAAGCACGAGCTGGACCCAAAGCGCGAGGTCGAAAAAATGTGGAAGGACCGCCGAGCTCGCGTGAAGCGTACGGCTTCCTACGGCAACGGTACTTTCATCATCGAGAAGTCTGGGGGCAGCCGCGGAGGTCGGCAGAACGCCAATCGGGCCCAGCAGCTTCAGGATCTGCTACGGCGGGCAGGCGGTGGTCGAGGTGGAAATAACAACCAATCCAACAACACCGTGCGTCCACCAAAGCTGATCAGCAAGCAACGGTGGTGGATTGGCGTTGAGGCCTCAGTCCGCTCGTCCTGGCTACGGGCGTTCTACGCGGAGAATGCTCGACAGTTGGAAGTCGTCAGCACGCGGCGTCGGCCCTGCCCCGAATGCGGTGCGACCGGATCTCTGAAGCGTCTGGGGACTCAGGGAAGCGTGGTCAAAGTCACCTGCCCTCGCTGCCACGGAACAAAAGGCGACAAGATCATCACCTACAAGTAGGGCCTTGCCGTTGGTTTAGAACTGAGATTGGGTCGGTGGCTGCCACCGGCCTTTTCTTTTTCGACCGCTTCACCTTAGACTTCGGCTTCATTGACGCAGGCTCCATGAGCCATGTACCGGAGAATCAAGGTGTTGAGATCGAGCTGTCTGTTGGCTTTGATGGGCGTCTGGCTATGCGGTGCTGTATTGAGCAGTTGCGGCAGTACGGCGCCGGGAAGACTAGAGCGCGCGAATCGCAACGGAGTGGCGGTGGGCCCCGAGGCGAATGCCGTCGCGGCACCGACAAGAGCGCAGGGAGGAGAGCGGCCCAAATTTTCGACCCAGCATTTGGTGTCGGGACCGGACTACCTGAGTTTTCCGCGGGCGGACGATCGCAGCGTCGCTCGCGTGTCGGGCGAGTCGCTTCGTAAGAGCCAGGTCTTCGATTACATGTTGACGACCTTTCCCGAAAAGGTGCGGGCGGCGATCGCGGTGATGCTCGGCAACCGGGTTCTCGGCTCGGAGACGAGAAAACACGGGATTACCGTGTCCGATTCTGAGGTCGCGGATTGGTACCAAGAACATCGCGCCGACCTTGAGCGCCGCGCTCGTTTGGAATTTGGCGCCAAGACGACTTTCGCCGAATGGCTCAAGCTGAACTATGCCCAGACAGAGTCGCAATACCGAGCCGCTGCGATGAATCGCGAGCGGGCCAAGCAACTATTGAGTCGGCTCGTGCGTTTTCTGCAGCGGCGCGAAGATCGCGTCGAATTTCGCATCGTCAGTGTCTCCGACCGCGACTTGGCGACGGCACTTCACCGCAGCCTCAAAGAAGGAGCTGACTTCGAAGCCCTTGCCCGTCAGTACAGCCTGCACCCAACAGCTGAGCGCGGTGGCAAGATGTTCCCGGTTTGGCGTGGTGCGCTGAATCCAGAGCTCGAACGCGTCACCTTTGAGCTTGGGCCCGGGAAAATCGGACCCGTGATTTCGACCAAGGGCCAGGCGGGGCAGCAGCGTTTTCAGATTGTGAAAGTGCTAAAGCACTTCGTCGGCCAAGCCGTTTCCTACGCCGAAGTTGAAGGCGAAATTCTGCAATCTCTGAGAACCCAACCGCTTAGCGCGGACGAATGGTACTTGTGGCAGATTCGAGTGGAACGTCTGGTAACGCTTGAGCTTTAATCCAACTCCGGAGGGCTTCAGGCACGGTTTCATGCGTCAGTCAGGGCTGATAGACTTATTGTTCAGCCTGAACCGGGAGTTGAACAACGAATGAGCGCAGAATCGCAGCCTGAGGACGTCATTGAGGCCTCGGACCAAGCTGAGACTGAAGCCCCAGTGGTGGCGAAAGCTGTCGAAACTTGGCCCCTGGAGCGGGTGCAGGCTGCCGTCGAGGCACTCTTGTTCGCTTCGCCAGATGTCTTGGCGTTTCGCGCGATACGCAAGATCTTCCCCGAAGACGAAGTTCCAACTCGATTGTTGCGGGAGGCCTTAGCGGCCCTGGCTGCCCACTACGTTCCACCTGGGCGTGGTGTGGTTCTCACTGAAATCGCCGGCGGATGGCAGTTTCAGACCCATGAGGATCAGTTCGAGTGGGTGCAATCGCTGGCGAAGACCCGAAAAGAGGACCGCGTGACCCAGGCGGCCCTCGAAACTTTGGCGATTATCGCCTACAAGCAGCCGATCACCCGGGCCGAGATCGATGCGGTCCGCGGGGTTGGGAGCGGTCAGCTCATTCGGACCCTGATGGAAAAAAAGATGGTCAAGGTGGTGGGGCGCGTCGACTTACCGGGCCGACCCTTCCAGTACGGCACCGCACCGCATTTCCTTGAGCATTTCGGCCTTGGCAGCCTCAGAGATCTTCCGCAGGGGAAAGAGCTCTAGCCCTCGCGCGGCCCGATCGCCAGAAGTCTCTCGATACTTGAGACTTCTGGGCGAAAACCCATCGAGTGGGTGCGCTTGTTTCAGGCAAGTCGGTTCCTATAATTCGCCCTTCGGCTCAGCGTACGTGTTCGTTGATGGCCCTTTCTATGCACTGCCGCCTCAGGAGTGAGATCCGATGATCTTCCGCTTCATGGAGAAGTATCGCGTCCCGATTCTCGTCGTCCTTTTGTTGGGACTCGTGGGATTTGGCGTTTGGACCTTTGTAATCGGCTACTTCCGCGATGGAGGCAAGGGCAAGATCGATTGGGGTGAAACCTGGGCCACCTACGAAGTCGGTGGCGAAACTCACGAGCTATCGCGAGAAGAATTCGCGATTGCAATGGGGGGGCGGAATGCCCGGTCGGACGAAGAGACTCGCGCCCAAAATGCCCTGGCACACCACATCCGCCTGACCATGCTTGATGACAGTGGTATCACGGTCAGCGACGACGAGTTCGAAGCGGCCTTCAAAAAGATGCTTCGCGATCCCATCGAGCAGATGAACGATGGCAAGTACGACGAATCCATCTTCATCAAGCACAGCAACAGCAGCTACGGCATGACTGGTGAGCAGTTTCAGCGGGCGATGCGTCAAGACATGCGCATGGCCAAGATGCTCGGCGAAATCAACCGTGTCCACAGCGTCGTTTCTGTTGATGATATCTATGAGACCTACCGGAAGGTCTCTCAGTCCTATCGCTTGAAGGGTGTCTTCTTCAACGATGCCGACTACGTCGCGGCCGCGAAGCTTGTTCGAGACGAGGCCGGTAACTTGGACGCCGATTCCGACACCAAAATTACCAAGTATTGGACCGATCTCGAAGAGGCCAAACGCAAGGCCTACAATAAAGACGGTGCCGAGCTTACTGCGGACTTCATCGGCTTTCGTTTCCACGGTAGTGACCGCGACGACGAGAAGTTAAGCGCTCTGTTTGAAAAAACTGACCTGCGCTCCAAGACTTCGCTCAAGGAGCTGACCAAAGAGTTTGAGCCGAGTGATGACGATCTCGCCAAGCTCAATTTGCGCTTGGACCGCAGCCGTGCCAACTACGGTTTTGTGGGCGACGAGTTCGACCTCGAAAAGGCCTTTGAGGCCAAAAAGCCGCGCTTGGTGATTGAGTGGAAGATCCTGAAGCTGATGAAGAAGCTTCACGATCAAATCCTGGTCTCGGTGCGAGCCAAAGATGAAGTCGATCTTGCGGCCTTGGCTCTCGCCAACAACCTCAGCAACTACAAATTCAGCAACATCAAGTTGCAGAAGCTCGTCAAGCACGAGGATTATCCGGGCCAGTACGCCCGTACCTTGCTTCGTTTGCAAAAGAACAACTTTTTGACCTATACCGCCGCGGTGGGGCCCAAGTCCAACGCCTTTTTCACCGGCCCGGTGGATGAAGTTGGCAAGCACGCCTCCGTCTGGCGTTTGCTCGATAAAAACATGAGTCCGATGCCTAAGCTTGGCGATGTCAGGGACGCGGTCGCCGAGGACTACGAGAAGGCGCGCGCCACCGAGCTGCGCGACGAAGCCGTTAAGGCCTTTGACGATGCGGCAGACGCCTGGCTCGAGGAACAACTAAAAGACGAGCTCAAGCCAATTCGCGACGAAGCCACGGCTGCGATCGCTGACCGCTCCAAGGATCTCGACGCCGAAAAGGACAAGGCCGAGATCGAGACCATCACGAAGGAAGAGAACGACAAGGCCGAGGCCAAGATCACGGCGGAGAAGGACAAAAAGCGCAACGACGCCTTCAAGATCGTCCTCGCCGACACTAAGGCGCTGGTCGTCCAAGAGGGCTTTTTTACCACCTTCCATACGCGCGCCGAGTTAGCGGTTGATCGTGAGAAAGGCAGCAGCGAAGAGAAGGCCCGTTCGGCGCTTCGAAAGGAATTCTCCGCGATCTTGGACGACTTCATCAGCCAGACCGATCACGAGCTTGGAACGGTCAGCGAGTGGGTCGAGTCGCGCACTTATCCCGGCCTCAAGGGTCGCGCCATCTTGCTAGAGAAACGCCAGCCGACGGTCGACGAAATGGCGTTGAACCCAAGCGGCTTCCAGCAGGCCGAGCACTACTTTTCGCTGGTTCGTGACCGCCAATCGCCGCGTGAGAGCATTTGGACGTTTGAGAATGTCGGCAACAACTTCAAAGTCGATAGCAGCAAGATCGCGGCGAGCCTCGAAGAAGCCGCCGAGGAAAAACGTCAAACCGATCGCGAAGTTAAAGAGCGCAACGAGAAAAAAGCTAAGGCCCGAAAGGCCGCCGCGGCCGCCGCGGCCAACTAGTCTTACTCTCGTCGTCGCAACAGGCCCTTTCGTTCGTCTCCTCTTAGCAGGGGAAGAATGAAGGGGCCTTTTTTTGGCGTCTGTTCAGTGTCGATGTTTGCACGGCACCGGATCGAAGCCGCTCTTCGCGAAGGGTTGGCATCGCAACAGGCGCCAAGTTCCCAAAGCGAGGCCTTTGATCGGTCCATGGATCAACAGGGCGTCGAGCATGTACTCGCTGCAAGTGGGGCGGAATCTGCATACGTTGGGCATGATGCGCGAGATGGTCAGCCGGTAGGCGTGGAGCGGAAGCAGTAGGCACCAGGTGAGGACTCGGCTCAAGGATCGGGACCAAGTCCAAGTCCTGTCGTTCACTGATCGTTGACCTTGGGCTCAAGTTTCTCCAGGAGCCGACGAAAAGCTCGGCTGCAGCGCGAGAAATCCGCACAACTTCCGCCGCGCTGAGGGATCGCCACGATGTCGATTGCGGCGGGGATCTCGTGCTGCTGCAATCGAAAGACCTCGCGCAAGACGCGTTTGATGCGGTTGCGACGAGGGGCGTTGCCGTGTTTTCGGCTGACGCTAAGGCCGAGCCGTGCATGCCCCAAGTCGTTGTGGCGCCAATAGAGGATTAGTTCGCGGCTTCGTACGGCAGTCCGCAAGGCGTAGATTTCACGGAAGTCGCGACCTGAGCGCAGGTGCATCCGTTTGGGGAATTTGGCTCGCGGCGCTTGCGGCTCAGTCACTTCAGCTGCCAAGGTCACTCTGCACCCGGGCGCGCAACCGGTAGGCGCGTCGCGTGTTGTCATCGATTTCGGGGTTGGACTTGATGTAGGCCTCGATGTGGCGCAAGGCCTCCTTCGGTTCGCCGAGTCTCTCGTAGCACTCGGCGATCGGGACGTTGAGGGCAACGCGGCGTGGATTCAATTCGGCGGCCTCGGTGAGCAAGGCCAAGGAATCGGCATAGTTGCTCGCCGCATAGTGGACCTCGGCGACTTGAGTCAGCACGTCGACGGCCTTGGAAACGGCCGCGCTTCGCTTGCCGTTGATCGCTTTTTGGGCCTCAAGTGCGTACTTGTCCGAGGCGTACTGCTCCGGCCACTCCTCGAGTCGGCGATCCCAGTTTTCAATGTTCTTGCGCGCGACGGACAGGTAGCGCTCGTAAGCACGCAAGGATGCGTTGGTGTTGCCGACAATGAGTTCCAGGTCACCCTGATTCAAGATCGCGTCGGGCGCTGCGTATTCCATCGTGGCGAGGCGCCGAAACAGCTCCAGGGATTTCTGGTTGAGATCGCGGCGCCGAAGATCGCGTTTCTTCTGTTCGGCGAGCAGCTTGTCGCCGTTGCGGGCTCCGCCTTCGCCAAGGACGCGGTCGATGGAATCGCTGCGCATCTTGTCGAGGCTCGCCAGCGCTCGCCAAGTCATTGCGAGGCCGAGAGCATTGCGCCACTCACGCCCCGTGCCGTCGGCAGTGCTGGCGGGCAACTCGCCGGAGTAGAGGCTCTCGAAAGTGCGCTCGGCGATGATGAGATTTTTTGCCCCGCCGTTGAAGTTGCCAAAAGCCGCCTCGTTGAAGCCGATGCTGTAGCAGCAATAAGCGTAGCCGCCTTTGGCGACGGCGTCATCTGGCTGAGTCTTGAGGATCTTTTTGAACTGGTTGCGTGCGCGGTAGTAGTCGCCGGCATCGTAAAACGCGATGGCATTTTGCTTGTAGAGTTCGGCGTCGCCTTCAAATCGCGAGCCGTCGTCGTTGACGCTGAGAAACTCTGGCTGGTCGGGGACGTCATCGACTAAGGAAGAACAGCTGACGAAGAACAAGATGGCTCCGGCAACGATGCCGTGGCGTAAGATGGCGGGTGCGCGCATAAGTGACCTCTGGTGAATCCGAGTCTGGAGTCTATCCATCACCTCTCGAAAGGGAAGAAAAAGGCTCTTCTGAGAGCCCGATGTTAGGGCTTTTGTCCTTCGAGGCGGGAGATCCGGTCGGGTTCCAGCCGTACCATCAAGGTGCGGTGGCTTTGCAGGATCACCTTGCCCGGAGCGGCACCGCGGAATTTCTGGACATTTTTTCGCCGGGTGTAGGAGACCGCTTGTCGTCCCGCCTTGCCCGCTTTGGAATAAAGTACGGCCAAGGTTGCCGCGTCGAGCAAAGACTGTTCGGGCAGCTCGCCTTCGGTTTTTACCACGACATGCGAGCCGGCGTAGTCTTGGGCATGTAGCCACCACTCGTTGCCGCGGGCGCAGCGGAAAGTCAATTCGTCATTGTCGCGAGCCCCGCGCCCGACCCAGATATCGAGGCCGTCTTTAGATTGATAGGTCTTGTAGGGTTTTCGGGCTTGGACGACGGGTTTTTTCTTTTTGCCGGCTTGAGCAGGCGCTTCGACCTTGACGTCGAGAACTCGGAGCGCCTTCAGAAATTCGGGGAGATCGTCCCTTTCGGCGCTGCCGAGCTTGATCTCCAGGTCGTTCAGCGCAGCCAAGCGGGCGCGTTGTTCTTCGAGTCTTTCCGAAACGACTTCTTGGCCGCGGATCTTCTTCTTCGCGCGAGCGAAGATATTCGCGATGTTTTCCTGCGCAGACAGCTTGGAATCCAGAGCGATGTCGACCCAGACTTCTGAGCCCTCGGGCGCAGACCAGTCGCGGACGCGAATGGACTCCATGCCGCGAGTGATCTCGTGCATCGCTCCCTTTAGGAGCTCGCCGTGTTGGCGGAGTTCCTCGCCGCCCTCAGAGCGCCGCCAATCCTGTTCGATCTTGCTGACGCGTTTAACCTGGCGCTTCAGTGCCTTGGTCAGGGCTCGGGTGATGGAAGCACGATCTGAGCCGTCGACCGGTTTGGGGAACAACTCCTCGTCCAAGGCCGCCAAAATCGCCGATGGTTCGCGATCTTCGAAGCGCGAAAAAGGGGGGCGGTCGAGATTGGGCTTGAACTCGGGAGGTGGAGGAGGGGAGTAGGGGAGCCCGCGACGAAGGTCTCTTTTTTCGGAGTGAAGCCCGCTGCTGGCCGCCTCGATGATGCCTTTTGGGTCGAGCACGAAAAGGACAGGGCGAGTCGGAATGAACTCGATTAATAGTCGTTTCTGCTGCACTTCACCTGCTTCCATCTTGTCGATGGCCATGACGACGATGCGGTCTTTGCCATCGGCTTCCAAGCTGCGCACGCGGCCATTCTCCAACAGTTTTCGCAAACTGCGACACAGAGTCGGAGCGTCCGGCGGGTTGGGGAGGCCTTGTTGCGTGGGATGAAAACGAAGAGCGCGGGCGTCGAGGTCGAAGAACAGTCGCGTCTTGCCTACACCGCTTTTGAACAGACTCAGAACGAAGCGGGTCGGGGAAGGCTGTTGCACTTTTTGGATGGCAGCGCCGACGACGCGATCGTGGAGCTGATCACAAAGCCAAGCGAGTTCGACAGCGGATAGATTCATGGGCTTAGGCGGCCTTCGCGACGAGTGTTGTTACGCCGCGAAGGCGTGTAGATCCCGAAGAAAGAGCTAAAGCTCTTCCGAAGCGTCGTAGATCCAGTTCAGATTGCCGAGGGTGTAGTCTTGTACTTCGCCTTCGTTAAAGAAGAGGCCGAGTTCGCGCTCGGCGGCTTCCGGCGAATCTGAACCGTGGATCAAGTTGAAGCTGTTGCTGACCCCGAGGTCGCCGCGGATGGTGCCGGGTTCGGCGTTGCTGCCAAAAGTCGCGCCCATCATCTTGCGAGCCATCGCGATGACGCCGTTGCCACGCACCGCGAACACGACGACAGGTGAGCTGGTCATGAAGTTGACCAATCCCTTGAAGAAGGGGCGCTCTTTGTGGTCAGCATAGTGCGTATGTGCGAGGTCTTTAGAGATCGTCATCATTTTCATGCCGACGAGCTGCATGCCTTTTGCCTCGAAGCGGCCGATGATTTTGCCAACGAGCTGGCGTTGGACGCCGTCGGGCTTAACGATGAGGAGTGTGGTTTCCATGGCTTATTTCCGTGTGTGGTGTTCGGTCTCGATCAAGATGCCCTGAGCGATCTGAGGCCATCTTAGGCCCGCAGCTTGGCGGCCCCAAGGCCAGGTCGCGGCGGGAGCCGCGGTAGCGATGGGGGCTATCGTCCCAAGTCACGAAGCAGGCGCTCAAGGCGAAGTTTGGCCTTGGGGTTCGCCACCATGGCTTTCTGAAGGCTCTTGCGGAGAGTGGCCGTTTGAGCGGCGGCGGCAGCTTTTTGTTTCTGCAAAGCCGCGAACTCGGTTTGACTTTTTGCAAGCGCGCCTTTGGAGCTGGCGATCTTGGCTTTTTCGGTCGCAACAGATTTGGCGAGAGCGTCACTCTCTTTGCTGAGTCCCTGCAGTTCCTTGGCGCGCTTTTTGTTGACGTCGCGCAACTGGGCGATTTCCACGCGTAGTTCGCGAAGCTCAGATTCGGATTCCTGCACCATTTCGCGGTACTCGTCGCTCTTCTCTTTGGCCCAGCTGTAGCGTTCGACATAGTTTTGGATCCGCCCCAGCTCACTCTGGGAACGCGCGAAGTAGCGCTCTTGCTTGTTCATGCTGATCGATTCCGTGGCGCATCCGGAACCCAAGAGGGCCGCCGTCAAAACCAAGGCGAGGCGATGATAAGGAAGGGACATGCGACGGACTCCAAGGTGGGGGACTTCGGCTCTCAGTATAGGCAGGAATGCGGTCCAAATCACCGGTTCTGGCTACAGGTTGCGACCTTGGGAATCAGGTGGGTGCGGCCTTTTATTCAAAAGACGTAAGGCGTTTGGCCTTAACATATTATGGCATTATCAAGAGAGTGCTTTGGCCGCTTGACGGCCTAGACCCCATTGTTAGGATGCGCCGGCACGGGGGGGCTTGGCCCGCACCGACCATCTCGCCTCTCCAGACCATTTCGATGCTTGCCATTCCCAGGTTGGGACTGGCCGGAGATTAGGGCTGCTGGGGCAGGAAAAACCGAGTGCTTTCGTGACGAACCGCAAAGAGACCTCATTTGGTGCCTACGCCGGCGTCGGGGTTTCCTTCATCGCGGAGACGGGCCTGTTCGCGGGAGCGGGCTGGTGGTGTGACGGGTTTTTTGGAACCCGTCCTTGGCTCCTCGTTGTTGGCATGTTCGTCGGACTGATTGCCGCGACTTATCACCTGCTCAAGTTGGTTGATGGGATCGAGGCAAAAGCGGCTCGCGCCGGTGATCGGGATTCTGCGCCCACCTCCGAATCGTCGGAGGGGCCGCAGCGAAAGCTCTAAGGAAGACCAGATGCGCGCCTTTGTGCTTTTGTCGGTCGTCTTCGGGGTGTTGGTTACGAGCTTGCTCTGGTTTGTTGCGGTCTCGTCTTTTGGCTGGTTGACGGCAACAGAAGCGGGCATCGCGGCTTTGGCGGCTTGGTTGATGAGCACGACCGGCGTCGGAGTCTTGATCGCAGGCACCTTGGCTAAGCCTGAGGGCTTGGTGGGCTTTTTGGTCGCCGGAATGCTGGCGAAGATGCTCGTGTTTGCGATTGCCTTGGCATTGATGTTTGGCTTGGCGAGCGAAGAGCTGCGCCCCGACGTCACCGCCATTGCTACCTTGGCCGCCTTTTTGCTGCTCGGTGGCGTGCAGTACGGATACGCCTTGCGAGTCTTGGGCCGCAAGGCAAACTTCAAATAACCGAAGGGCTTCGGCTCTTTGGTGGCTCTCTCCGGCCTTGAGAAAACCGGAGGGTCGGATTCTTGGCGAGGATCGCCGGAATTCGGACTGAGAAAGTGGAAGGCCAACAGGCGCGCGCCGGGTGATGCCCCGCGTTGCGGCTGCTGGCGGCTTAGCAAAGCAGAGGAACATGATGCCGTTTCCCTTCCTCGAAGGCGCAGACCCCTTCGGCTACGTGCTGCACCACAACATGGACGCGTCCATGGGCCCGCTTGGTCTGACCAAGTTCACGCTCAACATGATGCTGTCGTCAGTGGTGTTGATTCTTATGGTGTTGGCCGCCAAAAAGTCAACACTCATGCCGACCGGGTTCTTGCGGAACATCTTCGAGGCCATTTTTCTGTTCGTGCGCGACGAAATGGTCGCGCCGTCGATGAATGCGAAGGATGCGAAGAAGTTCATGCCCTTCTTCGTGACGGTGTTCTTGTTCATCTTGACGATGAACTTGATGGGGATGGTGCCGCTGCCCTACATTGGCGGCGCGGCGACTTCGCAACTTAGCCTTACCATACCGCTCGCGGTCATGATCACGTTGATCTCCTTGATCGGCGGCATCATGGCGAATGGTGTGGGCGGCTTTTTGAAGAGCTTTGTGCCTTCCGGGCTCCCGGCCGCAGTCGTGCCTCTCATCTTTGTTCTCGAGATCATCTCCTTCGTTATTAAGCACGGAGTCTTGGCGATTCGCCTCATGGCGAACATGCTCGGCGGCCACTTAGTCGTGGGGTCTTTCATCGCGCTCATTTCGATTTTCGAAAGCTACGGAATGGCGGCATTTTCGGTGCCGATGATCCTGTTTATCAACCTGATCGAGGTCTTAGTGTCCTTTCTGCAGGCTTATGTCTTTACGCTGTTGGCGATCATGTTTATCGGCAGCTCGCTCCACCCCGACCATTAGGTCGCGGTGAGTCTTTGGCCCGGGCCGAAGACAGCCAAATAGAAACAACTCGCTCTTCGGAGTGGGATGCAGACAAGCTGTTGACTTCGGGCTTCGTGTTCGAATTCAGTGGTGAGTGAAATTGAGAAAGTGGTCGAAAGGGGGCCTGTGCCCTCAACAAAGTCGGCGGCAGAGTCCGCCCCCTGCTCCAGGAGAACAGGAATCATGTTGAAGTTCAGCAAGCTGATGTTCATTGCTCTGGTCGCGTTCATGATTGTGGCGGCTCCGGGCTTCGCCGCGGACAGCAACGATGTCAGTGTCGCCACGGAAAGCGCCAAAGGCTGGGGCTACATCGGTGCCGGTATCGGCGCGGGTCTCGCCATCATTGGTGTGGGCATGGGTATCGGTCGTCTCGCGGGCTCGGCCCTCGAAGGAATGGCGCGCCAGCCCGAGGCCGGAGCGGCCTTGCGTACTACGATGATCATCGCGGCCGCTCTCATCGAAGGTGCCGGATTCTTTGCGCTGGTTATCGCGATCTTACTTGCGACGAAGTAGTACGGCCGGTCCTTGGGCGCTGTTTGCGCCGAGGACTTGTGCTTCGCCGGCCGTTGCTTTGCTGCAACGGCGCGGCGGGGTGATTCGAAGCTAAGAAACGGGAGAAACGCATGCTGATGTTTCTCGAAGGTGGGGATTTTAATCCCCTCGAAATCTCGACCGGATTCATGTTCTGGTCGGTCATTACCTTCGCACTCACGCTCGTGATCTTGACCAAGTACGGCTGGAAGCCGCTCATGGAATCGATCGATGCGCGTGAAGAGAAAATCCGAAACGACCTCGACCAAGCCGATAAAGCGCGCGCCGAGGCCGAGCAGCTGATGAAGTCGAATCGAGAGCAGTTGGCCAAAGCCGCTGACGAAGCCCGCCAACTCATGGCGGACACTCGTGAAGCCGGTGAACGGTCCAAGCAAAACCTCTTGAATGAAGCCAAGGAGCAGGTTGAAAGCCTGAAAGTCCAGGCTGAAAAAGACATCGCCGCAGCCCGGGACAAGGCCATCGCGGACATCAAGACGCACGTCGTCGAGGTGGCCATGGGGGTCTCTCGTCAGATCGTTGGCAACTCTGTTGATGAGGCCGAACACAATCGCCTTGTCGAAGAGCTGCTGAAGAAGGCCAAGGGAGCGGCCTAATGAGCGAGGCAGCGGTTCGACGTTATGCCGATGCACTTTTCGAGCTGGCGCGCGACAAAGCGCTCCTGCCCGAAGTGGTGGATGGTGTGGACGGTGTACGCAAAGCCTTGTCGGCGAGCCCCGACCTGGTCGCGAAGTTCAAGAGCGTCCGTACGACGCAAACCGAAAAGCGCGAATTTGTTGATCAACAGCTAACGGTGCGCGCCCATCCTTATGTGCGCAATGCCCTGAAACTGTTGATCGACCGAAACCGCGGTGACGACCCCTTGTTCTTCGTGCTGGCTTTTTTCGAGCGCATGGAAGCCGAACAAGGTGTCGTTAAAGTCCTCGTCGAATCCGCACGCGGAATGGGCGACTTGGCGGCGGAAGATCTCGCCAAGCGGCTTTCGACGGTCTTGGGCAAAAAGGTCTCCATGGAGGCCGAAACACTACCGGAGTTGCTCGGGGGAATCCGAGTCACCATCGGTTCGAAGCGCATCGACGCGAGCATCAAAAAGCAACTGGACAATCTGGAGACGCGGCTTCGCTCAGCAATTTGAGCGCAGCTGACGGCATCCTGCAGGGAGTTTGGACGAATGGATATTAGTCCCGCTGAAATCACCTCGATCTTAAAGAAAGAGATCGAGAACTACGACCAGAAGATGGAAGTCGAATCAATCGGCACCGTCGTCAGCGTCGGCGATGGCGTGGCCCGCATCAGCGGTCTTCGCGATTGCAAAATGAGCGAAATGCTCGAGTTCCCGGGCGGTGCGTTTGGGATCGCGCTTAACCTCGAAGCTGACTCCGTTGGTTGCGTGGTTTTGGGCGACTACACCGGCATCAAAGAAGGCGACACCGTCAAGGCCACTGGACAGATCATGTCCGTGCCGGTCGGTGAAGCACTTCTCGGCCGTGTCGTGAACGCGCTCGGGGCGACAATTGACGGCAAAGGCGGCCTTGATAACGACGGCACCTATCCGGTTGAAGGTCGGGCACCGAACGTGCTCGAGCGCCAGCCGGTTCACGAGCCCGTGCAAACCGGAATTGTCGCGATCGACGCCATGATTCCCGTCGGTCGTGGCCAGCGCGAGCTGGTGATCGGTGACCGCCAGACCGGCAAGACCGCCGTCTGTGTTGATGCGATCATCAACCAAAAGGGCAAAGACCTCGTCTGCATCTACGTCAACGTCGGCCAGAAAATGTCGACGGTGAAGGCGGTGCAGGAGACGCTCGAAAAGCACGGCGCGATGGAATACACCATTATCGTCAACGCTCCTGCGTCCGACTCCGCGGCCATGCAGTGGCTCGCTCCTTTTGCAGGTTGTGCGATGGGAGAGTACTTCCGCGATCGCGGCCAGCACGCTTTGATCGTCTACGACGATCTCTACAAGCACGCGATGGCTTGGCGCGAAGTGTCGCTCTTGCTCCGTCGTCCGCCGGGACGCGAAGCCTTTCCCGGCGACGTCTTCGCTCTTCACAGTCGTTTGCTCGAACGCTCGGCGAAGCTTGCCGACGATGCCCACAAGACCAACCCCAAGCAGTTCAAGGCGGGTTCGGGTTCGTTGACGGCCTTGCCCATCGTGGAAATCCAGCAGGGTGATGTGACGGCTTACATTCCGACCAACGTCATCTCGATTACCGACGGTCAGATTTACCTCGAAACGGACCTGTTCAACGCCGGTATTCGTCCTGCGGTGAACGTTGGTCTTTCGGTATCGCGCGTAGGCGGTTCAGCTCAGATCAAAGCGATGAAGAAGGTCGCTGGCCAGCTTCGCTTGGAGATGGCGCAGTTTCGCGAACTTGCGGCCTTCACGCAGTTCGCTTCGGATTTGGACGCGGCCACCAAAGCCCAGCTCACGCGAGGCGAACGCTTGGTCGAGGTCTTGAAGCAGAATCAATACGCGCCGATGGAAGTCGAAGACCAGATTTTCATGATCTTCGCCGGTACCAACCGCTACCTCGATGACATCCCGGCCCAAAAGGTCAAGGTCTTCCAGTCCGAGTTCCTCGCCTTCATGCGTGACCGATTCCCGCAGGTTGGCGAGGCCATTGTCAGCTCCGGAAAACTGGAAGACGACAACGTCAGTGCGCTGAAGAACGCGCTCGACGAGTTCAAGAAAATCTTCAGCGCGTGAGGTTCATGCTGTGAAGGGAGTCAGAGAACTCAAGGCGCGCCTCGGCAGCGTCAGCAACATCAAAAAAGTCACCAGCACTATGGAGCTGGTCGCGACGGCGAAGATGAAGAAGCTCCAAGAGCGCGCCAACGCGAGCCGTCCCTACGCTGAGGCGATTCGCGCCATGCTGGCTCAAGTTGCTGGATTCGTTTCACCGGAGGTGTCGCCACTGCTTCGCGATCCGGGCAAGGTCGAGCGCGAATGCGTGGTGGTCATTGCCGGGGACAAGGGCCTTTGTGGCGCCTTCAACACCAACGTCTTTCGCGTGGCTTTGAATTACATTGCCGCACGAAAAAACGAAGGTGTGGAAGTGTCGGTTTATGCCATCGGCAAGCGCACCGAGAAGTTCGCGAACAAGATCGGTTTTGCCATCGAAGGCATGATCGA
Source organism: Planctomycetota bacterium (assembly GCA_036479435.1). GTDB lineage: Bacteria > Planctomycetota > DRQF01 > JAZGFI01. The sequence goes on from JAZGFI010000144.1 coordinate 41,715, forward strand.
AGAAAAAGTCGAGTTGATCTCTCACCGCCGTATCGAGGTGACGATGCGGGCGCTGGGCGATTCCTTTGTTGCCGACAAATTCCAAAAGATCTCTTTGGTCTACACCAAGATGAAATCTGCCGCGGTGTTCACACCGCTCGTTGAGCCTCTGTTGCCTTTGGCCGCCTCTGAGCCATCGGGCGATGGCCACAGCGAGGCCAAGGCGGGGATCGAGCTGGATTTCACGATGGAACCATCGGCCGAAGAAATCATGACGCGCCTTATTCCGAAAACCTTGGCAGTGAACCTCATGAATGGGGTGCACCAGTCTTTGGCTTCTGAGTTTGCCGCTCGTCGCATTGCCATGAAAAACGCTACAGACGCCGCAACCGACATGATTGACGAGTTGCGGATGGAATACAACAAGGCTCGCCAGACCGGTATTACGGCCGAGCTCTTGGAAATCATCTCTGGTGCCGAAGCCCTGAAGGGCTGAATCGGCACTTAGAAAGGAGTTCCCGTGAACAAGGGCAGTATTCACGAAATCGTTGGCGTCGTCGTCGACGTCAAATTCCAGCCCGGCGAGCTTCCGCCGGTGTTCAACGCCTTGAAGGTGAAGAACGAGGTCATGGAAGAGGTCACCGTGCTCGAGGTGCAACAGCATCTCGGTAACGACGTTGTGCGTACCATTTCGATGGCCACGACCGACGGCCTGGTCCGTGGACTTGAGGTCACGGACACCGGTTCGCCGATTACCGTGCCCGTGGGCCCCGACGCCTTGGGTCGCGTCTACAACCTGCTCGGCGAGCCGCTCGATGACGGGCCTCCGCCCACGGGCGAACGCCGCCCGATTCACCGGGCCGCACCGAATTTCGAAAGCCAACAGACGGTGGCCGAGACTTTCGCAACGGGGATCAAGGTCGTCGACCTTTTGGTTCCCTTCGCCAAGGGCGGCAAGATCGGTCTTTTGGGCGGAGCTGGTGTCGGCAAGACCGTGCTGATCCAGGAACTCATTTCCGTCGTGGCCAAAGAGCACGAGGGTTACTCGGCTTTTGCCGGGGTGGGGGAGCGGACCCGCGAAGGAAACGACCTTTACCTCGAAATGAAAGAAGCGAACGTTCTCCCAAGTACCGCGCTCGTCTTCGGCCAGATGAATGAACCGCCGGGAGCTCGTCTCCGCGTGGCGCTTTCCGCGCTCACGATGTGCGAGTACTTCCGCGATGAAATGGGCAAAGACGTTTTGCTCTTCGTCGATAACATTTTCCGCTTTGTGCAGGCTGGTTCCGAGGTTTCCTCGTTGCTCGGCCGCATGCCTTCGGCCGTGGGTTACCAGCCGACCCTGAACTCGGAAATGGGCGCGCTCCAAGAGCGCATCACCACGACCGACAAAGGCTCGATTACGTCGATGCAGGCCATCTACGTGCCGGCTGATGACTACACCGACCCCGCTCCCGTGGCGACCTTCCCTCACTTGGATGCGACGGTGGCCCTCGAGCGTTCGTTGGCTGAGCTTGGGATTTATCCTGCGGTGGACCCCTTGCGTTCGACCTCGCGTCAGCTCTCACCCGACTTCGTCGGCGAAGAGCACTACCAGGTCGCCCGCGATGTTCAGGGAATTCTTCAGCGCTACAAAGAGCTGAAGGACATCATCGCGATTTTGGGAATGGACGAACTTTCGGACGACGATAAGTCGACGGTCTTCCGCGCCCGCAAGATTCAGAAATTCCTCGCCCAGCCCTTCGCGGTAGCCGAGCAGTTCACCGGTTCGCCCGGAATCTTCGTCAAGGTGGAAGATACCGTGCGCTCCTTCAAGGAAATCCTCGAAGGCAAGCACGACGACCTCCCCGAAGATGCCTTCTACATGGTCGGCACCATCGAAGACGCGATTGCGAAGGCCGAAAAAATGAAGGCCTCCGGCGCCGCTTAGTTTATTCGCTGCTTATTCCGTGCCAGGCACCCCGCCGTTATTCCGTGCCAGGCACCCCGCCGTCACTTTGGGGTGCCTGGCACGGAAAAGTGACGGCGTGGTGCCTGGCACCCGATAAGCACTTAAGCTTTGGATCCTAGGAGCTATCTTGTGGAAACAAGTTTCACGCTTGAAGTCATCACGCCGGAGAGCATCGTCTATACCGGCCGCGTGAAGGAACTCATCCTTCCGGCCATCGACGGCCAGATCGGCGTCCTCGCCAATCACGCTCCGTTGGTCACGGCTCTCGCTGTCGGTGCCCTCCAGATCAAAGAAGAAGACGGCAGCGAACGCACGATGGTCGTCTCGGACGGTTTTTTCGAGATCGCCAACAACCACGCCCGCGTCCTCGCCGACGCCGGTGAACGGGCTGAAGACATCGACCTCAGCCGCGCCCAAGCCGCCGAGAAGCGCGCTCGCAAGCGCCTCGAAGAGGGCGAGAACCGCGAAATCGACTTCGACCGCGTCCGCGCCGTCCGTTCCCTGCAAAAAGCACTCTGGCGCGAACGCGTCGCCAGAAAACGCGGCCGTTAGACAGCGCGGTGCTATCGCGGTGCCAGGCACCCCGCCGTCGCTTTTCGGTACCACCCTTTAATGCGGTCCATCTGTCTCTTCCCAACGTCTGGTGTTGGGGAGGATACTCATGGCAAGACGCCCTCGCCGGGACGAGCCCGGCTCACTTCATCACGTTTGTAATCGCGGTGTGTCCAAGCGCACCATGTTCGAGAACCGTCCGGATTACCGGTACTTCCTGAGCCAGCTCGCCCGGGCAGTCCACCGCAAGGAAATCGAAGTCCTCGCCTACTCGATCTTGGCAAACCATTTCCACGTGCTGCTCCGCAGCCTTGGTTTCCTGGGCAAGGCGATGGGGACCATTCAGAGCAACTTCAGTCGTCGCTTCAATCGCAGCCGCGACCGAGACGGTCCATTGACGAAGAATCGTTACTGGTCGCGGCGTGTGGAATCAGAAGCCGAAAGCCGCGTCGTGATCAGCTACATCGACTACAATCCCGTCAGGGCTGGTCTTGTCGCGCATCCCGCAGACTACGAGTTTGGGAGCGCCCGCGATTTTCATGTTGGGCCCATTCGAGTCTGGCTTAACCGCGATGGTGTCGCCGGTTTCATGGCGGATCCCTATCGACAAGACAGACGAGGTTGCCCTCAATACCAAGATGCCGTGGGCAAGGTGCCGCACGAATATCATGAAATTATTCAGCGAAGGTTTGATTCGCCCCATCACTCCGAAGAATCCGTTCATGATCTGTTGGCAACGAGTCCTGACCACGTGATCGCCTGGATGCGGCGCCGGGCTGCGCTTGCCGACGGGACGAAGCCTGGGCTCCCGGTAGCGCCGAAGATGCTCGTTGTGCGTTGGCTTCAGGCGTCAAGAACAGAAGTAGACGAATTGGCACTGACCCTCGGCATTCCGAAGCACTTATTGTGGCGCGCCCTCAATTGCGGACTCCTAAGACTGCTCTGTGGACTTCGCCACGATGAAATCTCGAGTTTGGAGGGTTTCAAGGGTTCGGTGAGTCGAGGCCTTTCTCTGCATCGGCTCACGCTGCTGCGCGAGCCGATGTATGCCGAGTGTTGCGGAAGGATAGTTGCTTCGATCTTGGGCGAGATGGAACGCGCCGTGCTTGGTCGATGAACGACGTGAGCGTGAAGGTTGCGAGGAGGGTGGTACTGGAAAGCGACGGCGTGGTGCCTTCCATGAGAGGGCCCCGCTAGTCAAGGGATGTCCGTCGCTTTTTCTTCTTTCTTGCTCTTCGGGTGTTTTCTTTCCGCGCTAGCGATGTTGATCAAAAAAGAGGACCGCGTCCGCAG
>JAZGFI010000145.1:0-61246 GCA_036479435.1 Planctomycetota bacterium
ATCACTTAGCGAACCCGTCTAACGAGGAGCCGGATGCGTCAATCGCGCACGTCCGGATCTGTGGGGGGCTGGGGAGAAAAATCTCCCTGGTCTACCCGACGACTAAATTCTCCCGCTTTTTTAGGTCTGACCTAAAAAAGCGGGAGAATTTAGTCTGACGCCGTGATGCAAATTGGTCGCCGCCAAAATAGCTTGCGAACTTCAGCACCGTCCCGTCGCCATTGAGGCGCGCGATGAAGGCGTCCTGCCATTTGGATAGCGAGGTCAGAACTCCGGGCGTCCCAGTCGTAGGGGGAATATCAAAGTGGCCCTGTCGCCCGCGCCCATTGATGGGCTGGAAAGCCGGCGTAAATCCGATGCTGGTGGCTGAGTGCGAAGTTTCGGCGGACGGGGGAACCGGCAGCGCGCCGATCTGGAGAACTTGGGACAGCGCCAGATTTGGAAAGTCCGCAGACTCGCTGCCCGGAAAGTCGTCCGACGACGTGTGACCCGCGACAATGACGTCGCCGTTCGTGGGATCGACGGCCAGGGCGAGGCCCCGGTCATGCCCGTAGTTGACGTAGGGCTAGGGGAAATGATGGGGCTCGTTGATCGCCGTCGGCCAGGCAAAGGAAGGAAGATTCGGGGGCAGAGGGACCGTGGACCGGGCATGGCTTAAAGGCGAGTCACTTGGGGACAGTTGGATGTCACCGGTGTCGGGATTCCAGACTTGTCGCCCGCCGCCCAGCCGCGTGATGAACTCGAAAGACGGTGGCGTGGTTGTATGGTCGATCTTGGCAAAAAAAGCGTCGGGGTTCTGTCCGCCGAAAATCACCTGGAAGGGCTGTTGTCCGCCGGGTGCCGTCACCGGGAATCGCTGCTTGGAATGCGCGTGGCCCGTGACGTAAACGAACTGGCCTGCAACTGCGATGTCGTAGATGTAATCCGTTCCAACCCGGCCGGAGAAAAAGTGGCCCAGCACACTTTCGGATCGATAATCAGGGTTCGTTGAGGGTCGTACGAGCCAAGCACAAACCCGAACACACCGGCTTTCATTTCTCGAAATTCGCAAGCGACGAGTTCTTTTTTGCCGGCGACGATCTGCCAGGCGACCGGCGCTCGATCGATCAGAGTAACCTCGCCGATCTTCAACTCGATGTTGCCACTGCCGGCGATCGTTGCCCCAAAAGAAACTCAGGCGCGTGCGGCTTTTTCCATGGACTCGGACCGTTGCCGCCTCCGAGGTATCGATGAACCGCAATCCGAGAACCTTGTTCTCAAGGGTCCCTTGCTTAAACCCGATGGCTACCGCGTCCGGTCGCATCGCAACTTCGACTCCAAGGCCGTGGGCAACGTGGGTGAAGGAGGGATGTGCCGTCCCAAAATTTGGGGAGAAAACTAGATCGACTCCCTCGGGCCTGCGCCAAGGAAGCGCTGGCGAGACAAAGAGGTAGTAAAAGGGCTCTTAGTTGATTCTCAAGTATGACGGCCAGGGCGCTTAGCTCTGGGGGGGGCCGAGAATTCTAGCACCTCAGCTCCAAAGAGCGAGAACATCGTGGGGTATCGTTAGATGTTGCGGAAGATGGCGAGGGTCTCGACCTGGTCGCCGTAAGGGAAAAGCGCCACCGGTGTCAGCGACGAGAGGGTCATGGCGCGTGAGTCGATCAGGCGTTTAGCGTCGCGAAGGAAAGACTCGAAACCGCAGGCAACGAGGACCAAGACTTCGGGAGGCTGTCTGATAATGGTCTTCATGACTTCCGGGTCCAAGCCCTTACGAGCGGGGTCGGCGACGACCACGTCGGCCGCAGCGATCGCCGAAGCGGCATCGGCGGCGGGCCCCATGTGAACCTGGGATTTTTCTTGTAGCAAGGCTGGCAGCGCTGCAAGGCTCTTCTCTAAACCTTGGATCGCGGCGCGAGAGTGTTCGTTGAAGACGATCGACGAAGCGTCCTCAATGAGGTTCAGACCAATACCGCCTACCCCACAATAAAGCTCGAGGATGCGAGCCTTCGCCGGCACCTCCTCATTAATGTGCTCGACGATGCGGTCGAAGAGAATCGGATTGGCCTGCGAAAAAGCCGCGGGATGAAAATGGACTTCGGCGTCGAGAATTTTGTCGGCCGTGAACTCCACCCCTTTCATCAGTTGCCAGTGAGGTCCAAGTATAGAATTGCTGCGTTCGGGTTGGCCGTTCCACCACAAACTCGTGACCTCGCTGTCCATCTCTTTCTCGAAGGCCGCGAACAGTGATTCCGAACTCTTCGGCGAATCATCGTTAGTGACGATGGTGACCTGAAGCCCGGGAAGCCGAGCCGGCACGAGGACTTGGAGGTATCGCACGAGGCCGCGATGGGGGCCGTCGACGTAGGGGCTCAACTTGCAGCGTCGCATCGCAGATCTCAGCGCGGCGGCACAACGATTGATTTTTTCGTGTTGGACGCCACAACGCGGGATGTCGGCGATGCGATGGCTGTTGGATTGAAACACGCCAATCTTCGGCGAGTTGCTTCGGCCTCGCACCGCCAAGCGCGCCCGATGACGATAGCCCACAGCGTCGCCGCTCAGGACCTTAAGTGGGCCCACCAGGCCAGCGCTATGCGCGAGGTCTCGGAGGGCCTTGAGTTTCTCCCCCGGAATCCCAGACTCGCCCCAATGGGGGCAGCCGGGGCAGGGCGGGCGATGGGGGCAATCCCTCGTTTCCGGCCTCGGACTAGTCACGAGGCCTCGCCTCGGCCTGACAGGGTAAAGGCGATGGCGAACTGGAACAAAAACATGATGAGATAAAGCACCGTGAAGAAGGGCTTCATGGTTTTGTGGCGGAAGAGTTTCATCCCGATCAGCGCGGCGGGTGTCGCTCCCAGGGCGGACATCGTGTGCAGAGCCAGCTCCGGGACTCGCCAGCCCCTCCTTTTTGCCTGCCACTTGTCCCAACCCCAGAGCAAAAAAGCGCTCAGGTTGGCCGAAACCAGCCAGGCCGGGGCCCAGTGCCAATCCAGGCCCCAAACGAAGAACGCCAATCCTAGGAGGGAGGGAATTCCGAAAAGGAGGAGGTGGAAACGGAAAGGTGATCTCTTCTTCATAGGGTTCTCAGCCTGACAACGTGACCTCTGTTTGGCAAGCGCGCGTGAAATCGAGCGCTGCTCTCAGTAGATTGTGGCGACCGTTGCGGGAGATTGGACAAAGATGTGTGGTATTGCGGGCTATCGTCGCTTTGACGGAGAAGCGGCCAATCGTGATCATCTGGTCGCGATGTGCGATGCGATCTTGCATCGTGGCCCGGATTCCGCCGGTTACTTGGTTGAAAAAGGTGATGCGCACGGCATGCGCCGCCTTTCCATCATCGACGTTGCCGGCAGCGACCAACCGCTTCATACCGCCGACGGGAAATTGTCGATCGTCTATAACGGCGAGTCCTACAACTTTGCCGAGAAGCGGCGAGAGCTGGAAGCCGAGGGGGTCGTCTTTCACACCGACGGCGACACCGAAACGGTCTTACAGCTCTACGCTCGCCACGGCGAGGCTTGCGTCCAGCACCTCCGCGGCATGTACGCTTTTTGCATCCTCGACCGTCGCCGCGACAAGCTCTTCTTCGCTCGTGACCGCATCGGAAAAAAACCCCTCTACTACTTTTTCGACGGCAAGATCTTTATCTACGGTTCTGAGTTGAAGTCGATCCTCGTGGCCATGCAGCGCTTAGGTCTGGCGCGACCTGAAGTTAACCGCGAAGCCATCAGCATTTACATGGGCTACGGCTACATCCCGGCTCCGCTGACCATCTTCGAAGGCATCAAGAAACTGCCACCGGGCCACACGCTTTCGCTCGAGAAAACCTCACTGCGTACGACTCGTTACTGGCAGTACAGTTTGGAAGCCAATGAAGAGATGTCAGAGGACCAACATCTCGATGCCTTCCGGTCGGCGCTCGAAGATTCGGTGAGGATGCGTCTGATCTCAGATGTTCCCTTGGGGGCCTACCTCTCGGGCGGAATCGATTCGTCGACGGTCGTGGGGATCATGTCCCGCGTATCTTCGACGCCGGTCAAGACGTTTTCTATCGGGTTCGAGGACGCGAGTTTCGACGAGTTGCCCTACGCCCGCATGGTTGCAGAGCATCTGGGTACCGAACACCACGAGGAAGTCGTGCGGCCGGACGCCGACGAGATCATCGAAGATCTCGTGCGGCATTTTGACGAGCCTTTCGCAGACTCGTCGGCGATACCGACCTACTACGTTTCCAAAATGGCCCGGCGTCACGTAACCTGTGTTCTGAGCGGGGACGGCGGCGACGAGCTTTTCGCCGGATACTCGCGCTACCGCGCGAACGAAGCTCAAGGGTGGCTGGGAACCTTGCCGCTCCCCTTGCGAAAAGTCCTGTTTGGGATGCCGGCGCGCCTGTTGCCAGCGGGTGCCTACGGCCAGGGCCGTCTGTTCAACCTCGCCTTGGCCGACGACCCGCGCTACATTCATCAGTTAACCAGCGGCCTCGCGGATTGGCACCGAGAACTCTACCGCCCTGAGTTTGCCGGCGATCTTAAGACCACGGATCCCTCCGGACCGTTTCTAAACAAGATGGCCGAAGTCGCCGATCTCGATCCCATCGCGCGAAAGATGTTCGCGGACTTTCACCTTTACCTCCCCGCGGACATCATGGTCAAAGTTGACCGCATGAGCATGATGGTCTCACTCGAGGCCCGCGCTCCTTTGTTGGATCACGTCGTCTGCGAAGTCGCGGGGCGCATTCCGATGTCACTCAAGATCAAAAACGGCGAGAGCAAGTACCTGCTTAAGCGCTTGGCAAGGCAGCTGGTGCCCTCGACCGCCATTGATCGCAAAAAGCAGGGTTTCGCAGTCCCGGTTTCGCGCTGGTTCAACGAAGCCTGGGCCGACCGCACCGACGAACTGCTCGCGTCCGTCGCGTCCGCAGAGCGCGGTGTCTTTAGAGAAGACAGCATCAAACGAATCAAAGACGAACACCGCCGCGGACGGCGCGACCACAGTCAGTTGATGTGGTCCCTGATGATGCTGGAGCTGTGGTTTCGCCAGTATGTTGACGATAAGGCCTACGGGAACTAGATGTACCGGCGCTCCGTCTTCATCTCTGCTCTGCGGTCGGCTTTGATCTTGGTCTCGATCTTAGTCGGCACCCCCTTGCGAGCTCAGCAGGCAGCGACCATTGATCTCGTGGCCGAAACGCAACGGCTTATGCAAGAGACCGCCGCGGACCTCGCGGGATTCCCGCGTCTGCTGATGAAGCGCACCGATGTCGCTCCCGTCATTGACGGGCAGCTGGGCGATGCCGTGTGGCAAGATGCCCCCGCTATTGGCGCACTAACGCAAGTCGACCCAATCGAAGGCGCGGCACCGACCGAGAAGACCGTCGTGCGTCTGCTCTACGACCGCGACCACATCTACGTCGCTATTCGTTGCTTTGATAGCGAACCCGATTTGATCATTGCGACGCAGATGGTCCGCGACGCCAACCTCGACCCGGATGACCGCGTCGAGATGGTCTTTGACACTTTTCTCGATCGCCGCAACGCATTCTTCTTTCAGATTAACGCCGTGGGAGCCAAGGGCGACGCGCTCATCGAAAACAGCGGCAACTTCAATAAACAATGGGACGGTCTTTGGCACGGCAAGGCGGCGAGGGACGACAAAGGCTGGACGGCCGAGATCGCCTTGCCCTTTCAAACGATTTCTTTTGATCCCAAAAACACAACCTGGGGATTCAATTTTGAGCGCTTCATTCGTCGCAAAAACGAGAAGTGCCAATGGTCGTCGCCGACCCGTAACACGGGCTTGTTTCAAATCGGCGAGGCCGGCCTTTTAGAGGCCATTCAGGATATCGAACAGGGGCTTGGCTTGGAGTTTCGGCCCTTTTTATCGCTGACCTACCGCAGTGATCAGATCAATGACCGCGATAGTTTGGAATTCGATCCCGGCGCCGACATCTTCTACAAGATCACACCGGAGCTGACCGCGGCCTTCACCGTCAACACGGATTTTGCTGAAGCTGAAGTTGACGAGCGGCGCGTCAACTTGGGCCGCGTGCCCTTGTTCTTTCCGGAAAAGCGCGACTTTTTTCTGCAGGACGCGGGGATTTTCGCCTTCGGCGGGATTCGGAGCGATCCGCTTCCCTTCTTTTCCCGACGTATCGGTCGTGGGCGCCGAGGCATGCCGGTCGACATTATTGCCGGGGCCAAGCTCACCGGCCGAGTGCGAGACCTCAACATCGGCCTCTTGGACGTTCAGCTCGCGGCACAGGATGACATTGAGGCCACCAACGTGGCGGTGGGGCGGCTCTCGCTGAATGTCCTGGAAGAATCGACAGTCGGCATCATCGCGACCACCGGCAATCCTCGCGGCAACGACGAGAACCATCTGATTGGCGCTGATTTTAGTTTTCGAAATTCCAGCTTTCTCGGCGACCAGGTCGTCACCGCCAACGCTTGGGTGCAAAAGACTTTCAGCGAAGAGCTCAGTGGCGATGATTATGCCTACGGACTTCGCTTCGCCTTGCCCAACGACATCTGGAACTTTAGCGCAGGGGCCTCCGAGGTTCGGGCCAACTACAATCCGGCCTTGGGATTCACTCGCCGATTCGGTCGTAGTATCCGCGAGTACTTTTTCCGTGCGCGCTACCGCTTGAGGCCGCAGGGACGAATTCGGACTTTGGATTTCGGGATCAGCGGATTTCTGATCACAGACCTCGATCACAAACTCGAGACCGGAACTCTGACTTTTCGCTTTTTGGAGTTAGAGACCAACGCCGAAGATCGGGTCGAGCTGCGCTACCAAGTTCGTGGCGAGTACCTCGAAAGCCCCTTTGAGATCAGCCGTGGTGTTGTCATCCCGCGGGGTCACTACGGGTTCAGCCGTTTCGAATTGGAGTTTTCAAGCTCACCCGCTCGGCCCATCAGCATCGCGACGGAAATAAGCATCGGTGGCTTTTACGACGGCACGCGACTGGATATCGGCCTTGAGTTGGAGTGGCGAGCATCAAAGCACTTCTTCATGTCACTGGAATACGAGCAAAATCAAATCAAGCTGCCGCAAGGTGACTTCACTACGCGCATTTTTCGCGCTCGCTTCAACTACTACTTCACGCCGGATGTGTCGTGGACGAATTTCATTCAGTACGACAACGTCTCTGACCTTGCGGGCATCAACAGCCGGTTACGGTGGATCATCGAGCCGGGACGTGAGCTCTTCGCCGTTGTGAATCAGGGATTCATAGTCGATCACGGTCTTGAATCGGCGAGTACAGAAATCTCGCTTAAGATTGGCTGGAACTTCCGCTTCTGACCCCCAGCTTCTCAGCGCTTTTCTAGCCAACTCTTGCGCCGAGCAATGGCTAGGCGATGTCCCGTCCCTTGGGCAGCTCAAAGCTCAAGTGGTAGGGATGGACTCGAGTCTGCGGGCGCCGATCAAACAACGCGCGGGATCAAGCCAGAGTTGAGAGCAGGCCTCGCGCTTCAAGGGCCCTCATCGAAAACGGCCGCGGGCAGGCACAAAGGAGTAGCGAATCTTCGTGGCCGGCCGAGCATCATTGTCGATGCGCCAAGACGCAGTTAATCGAAGTCGCGAAAGTGAGCAGGCTCAATTTCTTACTTCGCTTTCAGCTGGCCGGGAATGAGCGTGAGGGCTTTGGTGGCGTACCAGGGGAAATACACGGGTCGGATGATCGACTCGTTTGCTTTCGAGGCCGTCATCATTTCCTTGGCGGCGGCAATTGTGGTGGCATCCAAGACGACGAAGAACTTGCCCGGATACTTGTCGCCAAAACGCCCGGCTAAGAGCACCTTGTCATCGTCCCAGAGTTTGCTGAATCCACTAAATCCGCGGCCGAGAACTTCATGGCTGGAGGAACTTCTGGACCAGATGAACTCCAATAGGACATAGGGACGGACATAGCCTCTGCCTCCGCCAGATTTCTTGGTCCCAGCGACGTGCCAATCATTGACCTTGCGTAATGCCCTCAGGCACTGAACCGGAACCAACTCAAACTTGAACATTCCGGCCAAGACTCCGGGGTCGCTGGCCGCCAAAGTCTGCGCCTTCTCAAGTTTGGGCGTGTCAAAGATGAAGATGCCGCGATCTTCAAGATTCGGGCGACCTTCGTCGTAGGGGCCGGCTAGTAACAAGTCGCCAGCACCCGCCATCCTCTTCATGTTTGAAAAGTGCCCGCTCCCCGCGTTTTTTCGGGCCTTGTCGCTGAGGGAGTCGCTTAGCGGCCCGGTTCTTAAGTAGCAGAAGTAAAAGTCGTCGTAGACCTCGGCACTCGGTTTGATGTCGGTTGATTTTGGTGATGGTGAGTTGTCCTCAAAAGTCGTGCCCGGCTTCGAATCGGGCGAACTTGTCGGCGGAGACTCCACGGCGCCGCGCTTGCGGTCTGGGGTCGGCGACTCTTTGCAAGCGGTGCCGCCAAGAGCAGCGGCCATCAAAAACATTGCGACGAGGAGGCGAGGCATGGGGGCGAATCTCCGCAGTCCTTAGGGCCGGTATCATCTTGAGACTACCCCAAGCCGGCTCCGGGTGGGTGGTTTCGAACCTTCCAGCCCCCAAGCCAGCGCCCATTTGCCGCAAACTGGGTTCCCCATCCGGGTTCTGGTGCCCGGGAATTCCCCCAAACGCCGCATTTTCATTCAGGTCCGAGCGGAATCTGTGCCGAATCAGGTTGTGTATGGTCCGGATTTGGGCCCACCGTGCCGGACCGATCTGCGCCCTCAGGGAACGCCCTGGAGCCGGGTTTCCAGTCATTCAGAACTCAAGGGAAAGCCTAAATGCTGCGTATTAATGGCCGCTTGTTGCGGACTGCCAGCCTCTCATTCGCCCTCATCGTCACGCTGACTCTCGCCGCCTGTAGTGGTGGTGGCTCCAATGCCGGAGCCGGCGATGGATCGACCGTTATCTCGGCTTCCGTAACGGGAGTGTCGGGAGCACCGGATGGCGTGGTCAACCAGTCATCTTCTGGCGGCGTGTTCATCGGCGTTCTGTTTGAAACTTCGGTGAGCATAACCGATACCGTGATCTTGACGTTTACCGATCCGACCGGTCAGGTCGTGATTTTTGAGGCTCCGGCCCCCGAAGGCGGCGGGACGGAGAGCGTCGGTCCGATCGACCTGTCGTTGCTAACGGACGGCTTCATCGAGCTCGAAGGCGTCATCCGCACTGAGGTTGGCGTGCTCGGCGTACCCAATGACCTCGGCGGCATCGACCTCGACCAGACTGGCCCCGGCATCCCCGATGCCGTGCGGGTTCCGGCGACTTCCGGCGTCCCCGCGGATACGGTGTCGCAGCTGACTGAGAACAACGTCGAGCTCTTGATCGACTTTATCTCCGGATTCTTGGGCGACGAAACGATCCAAGTCGAGTTTCGCGATGGTTCGACCACCATCATCGCTCCCGCAGCGCAGCCTTCGGCCGGGTCGACCTCGATCTCGCTTGCGGGCTTAGACCTCGCGAGTCTGATTGACGGCAGTATCGAGGTCATCGTGACCCTGAGCGATCCCAGCGGCAACTCCACGGTCGTCAACGGCAATCAAATCCTAAAAGACACATTTGTTCCTGAACTGCAAACGGCGTTCATTCCCGCCGGTAACGACAACCCCCAAGATACCGTGACCTCGTTGACGGAGGGCGTGGTGCGGATTGATGTTGACGTGCCGACGACGGCCGTCGCTGGCGATACCGTTCGCATTACCATCGATGGCGCGAGTGGTCCCATCATTCTGCCGACCTTGGCCGCCCCGGATGGCGGCGGCTCGCTTAGTTTCGAGAACGTCGATCTGAGCGGCGAAGCAGACGGCCAGATCGACTATTCGGTTGAGGTTTTCGATGCGATCGGCAACCGCTTCGATCTTTCGAAGAACGCCCTTAAGGACACACTTGTTGGGCTGGCGATGACGTCCGAAGTGCCCGCAGGCACTGACAACGCGGTCAACGCGATTTCGGCGCTTTCGGCTGACGAGGTTTACCTCGACGTGCTGCTCAACTTAGATGTCGAGACCGGTGACGCGATCCTGATCGTATACACCGACGGCAACGGCACCACCACTGATTTCAGCGCCACCGCTCCGAGCGACCTCAGTACTCCGGTTCGCTTTGGTCCCGTCGACGCACAAACTTTGATCGACGGCCTGATCTCGATCACGGTGACGGTGCAAGATTCGGTGGGCAACACTTCGCCGCCGCTAAGCGGACAAGCTACTAAGGACACGATCGCTCCCAACCCGCCGACGGCGGCGATCGTCCCGCAGACCGCCAACAACCCCGCCGGCTTTGTCAACGCGATGACGACGGGGTCGGTCACGATCGAGATTAACTACCCCGAGGTTTACGAAAGCGGTTCCACGGCGCTGGTTGCCATCTCAGATGGCACGTCGACGATCGACCTTCAGGATGTCACCCCGACATCCGGCACGACGATGACGATCCCCAACGTCGATCTCAGCGCCTTTGTAGAGGGCGCTCTGACGATTAGGGCTTGGGTTAGAGATTCGGCCGGCAACAACTCAAGCGCCACGGTAGGCAGCGCCACCAAGGACGTCAGCGTCGTCGCCGTGACGGCGGTGACGCTTCCCCAGGGAACCGGCAACCCGGCGGGATTCGTGAACTCCAACTCCCAAGGCGCCGTAGACTTTTCGTTTACGATGCCGGCTGGCGCTCTGGCGACCGACGTCGTTGAGTCTTTCGCCACGGTTGGAGCTTCCACGATTGCCCTGGCGCCGACGATGGCTCCGCAGGGCGGTGCTGTGTTCACCTTAGGCGGACAAAACCTCGCCGGCCTTTCGGATGGCCTATTCGCGATTAGCGGCACCGTCATCGACGTTGCGGGTAATACCGCCAGTTTCGGGCCGTTTACCGGCTTTGAGAAAGACAGCACGGCCCCTGGCGCTGTGACCGGACTCAGTGTTGCAGCCGGAGCGAGCAACAACCAAAACGAAGTCAACCTCAGCAACGTTGCGCTGACTTTCTTCGATATCATCTGGCCGAGTGGCCTTGCGGGTAACGAACAAGGCTTCATCGAACTTCTGAGTAGTGGCGGAGGCACTTTGACTCTCGGACCCATCGCGGTGCCGACGAATGGGGGCAGCGCGCAAATCGGGCCCTTTGACCTAACCACACTCCCAGACGGGACGATTGCCGCCGTCGTCAATATTGATGACCCCGCGGGCAACCGTAGCCCCTTCACCGCCCCGACCTTTACGAAAGACACCAACAGCGTCGTGGCCCCGAGCAGCGCCTTCGTGCAGGGGTCCGGCGTCAATGCTCAAGACGTCATTAACTCCTTTACAGTTAACGGCGTGGTTTGCGAAATCAGCCTGCCGGCGACTTACATCGGCACGGAATCAGTGTTCGTCATTCTCTCTGACATCTCCAACCCCAATGTCCAGTCGGCGCCGCAGTTGGCTCCAAATGGCGGCGGCACGATGGCCTTTACTGGCATCGATGTGAGCAGTCTTGACGACGGGCCGATCGCACTCAGCATCTCTATCGACGATGGCTCGGGGCCGATCGTATTCGCCGGTGATCCGGCGACCAAAGACACGACCTTGTCATCGGCACCCAGTGCGATCAATGTCGCGATGACGGCGCAGAACCCACTGAACTTTGTCAACGCCACCACGGCGGGCGCAGCTACTATCAGTGTTCAGATTCCGGCAGACTACGACGGGACCGAGTCGATCTCGGTCACCATCAACGACAGCGTGAGTCCTTTAGTCGTGACGGCGACTCAGATCAGCCCGGTGGGGCCGGCCCTAGCCACCTTCACCGGCGTCAATATTTCCGCTCTCAATGACGGAAACTTGGCCTTGTTCTTCAACGTCACGGATTCCAATGGCAACCAAGTGAGCTTCAACGGCACGTCGGCGCTCAAAGACGTCGTGCTGCCCGACGGCCCGAACAACCTTGGTGTCGCTGCTGGCGCACAGAACGCCATCAACGTGATCAACGAATTCAACTTGACGGCGACCGAGCTCGACATTGATTGGGCCAACACGCTTATCGGGGACGAGATCGTCGACATCACGATGACCTCGAACAACGGCGGCAACCTGAGCCTCAGCCCTTCGGCTCCGGCCGGTGGTGGTATCGTCAACGCCACGGGGATCAACTCGACTCCGCTCGCGGACGGGACGATCTCCATTGTCATGACCTTGACCGACCCAGCGGGCAACGTTCGCGTAACCAACGGGACCCCTGCGACCAAGGATTCGACCGATTCCTCGGACGCGACCTCGGTCTTTGTCGCGATGGGAAGCAGCAACCCCCAAGGGTTCATCAACGCCGCCAATGTTGGTGCGGTCACGGTGACGATTGCTTTTGATCCCAATGCTGATCCGGCGGACACCGTTACGGTCAAGTTCACTGACGACATGGCGCTGACCATCGCTCCAGCCACCGCGGGGAGTCCGAACCCCGGGGGCACGATCAACCTTGGCACCTTCAACTTGACGGCTCTAGACGACGGCTTCATTGTTATCGAGGTCACAGTCGAAGATGCGCTCGGCAACACGACGACGCTGATCGACATGCTGACCGTCAAAGACGTTGTCGCTCCGACGACCCCGAGCATGGCCCAAGTGCCCCAAGGCAGCGACAATCCCGAAGACACCGTCAATGCTCTTACGGAAGGTGCGGTTACGGCCGAGGTGGTGATTCCCGGCGACTACGCTGGAGACGAAAACGTCTTCTTTCGGTTCACGCAAGGTCCAACAACCATCGATTCGACGGGCTTTGTCGCCACCGCGACTGGCCTGAGCACCGAAAACAACATCAACTTGACGGCCCTCGCCGACGGGGCCATCGGTCTCGACGTCGTCGTGACCGATCCGGCCGGAAACATCACGACCTTAAGTGGCGATACGGTCACCAAAGACACCGTCCTTCCGGTCGCGAACAATAGCCTCAGCATTGACCCGGGTGCCAACAACGACCTTGACGTCGTCAACATCGCCTCCGTTGGCGGTGCAAGATTCACCCTCGCTTGGGACGCCTCCCTCGCCGGTGATGAATCCGTGACCTTTGCCTTGACCAGCAGCGGTGGCGGCAGCATCGTCGTCGGCCCGGTCACGCCGACGGCCGGCGCGAGCATCTCGGAAGGCCCCTTCGATCTGAGTGGGCTCAGCGACGGCGTTCTGACCATCGAGATCAGAATCGAAGACCCGGCCGGCAACATCGCCACGGCGACCGTGATGGGGGCGATCTATGATATCACGGCTCCTGCCTCGGCGACCGCGGCTGAAATCGCTTCCGGTGCGAACAACGCGGCCGACATCGTCAACTTGGCGAGTCAGGGAGCGGCTGAAGTCTCGCTGACTTTCCCCAATCCTTCGGACGCCAACGATACTTACGAGATCTCGATCAGCGATGTCGCATCGACCAATGTGCTGAGCTCGGGAACACTCAATCCTCCGGCTCTTGGCGGAACCCTGGCGATCTCGAGTTTCGTCCTGAGCGGCCTGCTCGAGGGCAACCTGAATGTCGTCGTTACCGTGACCGATGCCGCGCGTAACCCGAGCGTCTTTGTCGGCGATACCGCCTTGAAGGACACCATCGTACCGGCGACCATCACTTCGGCTCAGGTCGCGATGACCGCGAATAACCCGATTCATTGGATCAACGAAGACACGATGTCGTCAGCGACCGTGACGGTTGACACCCCGACGACCTATGACGCGAACCATCAGCTGTTCGTTCAGGTGTCTGACGGAACCAACATGACGACAGAAACGGCAGCGCAGAGCCCTAGCGGTGGTGGCGCAACCGATCAGTTGACCTATGCCGGAATCAACGCGGCGGCACTTGCAGACGGAGTTTCCAATATCCTGATCAGCGTTCGCGTTGTGGATGGAGCCGGAAACCAGATGACCTACGCCGGTCTTGTGGCATCGAAGGACATTGTTGATCCCGATCTGCCCACGGCCTTCGTCGTGGCCTCCGGTGCCAGTAACGCCCAGGATGTTGTCAACGAGAACAACCAGGGGGTGATTTCAACGATCATCACCTGGGGTGCGGCGCAAGAAACCGACGAGGACGCGGTCCTGACCGCTTCGAGTTCCGGCGGGGGCACTCCGTTTGTCTCCGCGTCTTTCAATCCGTCGGCCGCGGCTGCTGCCGACACCTTGGCGAACTTTGACGGGACGGCGATCAACGACGGCAACCTAACGCTGGCGCTGTTGATCACGGACCCTGCGGGCAATGTCAGCAACTTCAGCGTTACCAATGCTACGAAAGATGCGACCGACCCGGACGCACCCTCGGCCGCCCACGTTGCGGTTGGTGCGACCAACCCCATCGACGGCATCGACCCGAACAACAATGCTTCCGCTACGGTAACGGTGGATCTGCCGAACACGCTGCTCAACACGGATACGGTATTTGTGGTTCTGAGCGACGGAGTGTCGAGCACCACGCCTACCGCGATTCAGAGCCCGACCGGCGGCGTCATCGAAACCCTCACCTTCAACGGCATCGACGCCACGAGTCTCAACGAGGGTCTCATCGACGTTTTGATAACGCTGCGTGATTCCCTCGGAAACGAACGGGTGTTCTCCGGTACCCAAGCGACGAAGTCACTGACCACCCCGGACCCGGTGACGGCGGCTAACGTCGCGGCGATTGCGATGACGAACCCCGTTGACTGGATCAACTCGGCCTCGGCATCGTCTTTTAGTGTTGACGTCCTATCGCCAGCGACCTATCTCGGAAGCGAATCCGTGGTGGTCACCATTTCCGACGGCACCAACATGGTGGTGTCGGGAGCGGTGCTCGCGCCCGCTGGCGGTGGCACGATGACCTTCACGAGTCTGAACGCAGCTGCCGTTAGCCTCGCGGACTCATTGGCTTTGGTGATTACCGTTGACGTAACGGATGGCGCGGGCAACAGCGCTAGTTTTGGTCCCTTCAGCGCCATGAAGGACACCGTCGACCCTGATATGCCGCAAGCGCTTAACGTCAAGGCTTCCGCCGGCGTCAACGCGATCGACTTCATCGATTCTGACAACGTCGCCGCGACCGTGCTTTCGGTGCAGTGGGGCGCCAGTCAGGAGACGACGGATTCGGCAACGGTGGCGGTGACGAGCACCGCTTCCGCTACTTCAGCTTCGCTTTCGCCCAGCGCGGCCGGAGCGACCGATGACTTTGCGTCCTTCGACACCTCGGCCCTGGCCGATTCGAGCGCGGGTGGCGTTGGCTTGGTGATCACGGTGACCGACCTCGCCGGGAACACGTCGACCTTCAACGGCACTTCGGCGACGAAGGATACGACTGCGCCGGATGCCGCGACGGCAGCGATCGTCACTGCGAACTTGCCCGCGCAGGCTCAGAATGTCATCAACTCGACGAATGCGACGGCAGTCGAACTGCAGGTGACCCTGCCCGCCACGACCGATGCGAACGACACAGTAAGCGTCACCTTGACGGACGGGGGTTCGGCGGTGGCGACCACCGCGACGATCGCGGGCGGTAACACGACCACGACTTTTGCGACAATCGATGTCTCGGGGGCGGGCTTCAATCTGTCGGATGGCAGTCTCGCCGTCGCGGTGGTGTTGACGGATGAACATGGCAACACCATGACTTACCCGATCGCAACTCCGGTGCTCCTGGATACGGTCGATCCCGCACCGGCGAGTACGGCAATCATTGCGTCTGGCGCCAACAACCCGGCTGATTTCATCAACATCGCGTCGGAATCGACGGTTTCGGTCGACGTCGGGACTCCGGCGAGCTACACCGGAGTCGAAATGGTCACGGTCGTCCTCAGTGACGGCGCGAACATGACGACGCCGGCAACGATGGCGGCCAATGGCGGCGCTGAAACTCTGACATTCACGGGCATTGACACCTCGTCGCTAAACGAGGGTGCCATTAGCATCTTGGTGGACGTCGTGGATTCAGCCCAGAACTCGGCGACGCAGTTCTCAGGATCGGGGACAAAAGACGTTGGCGCACCCGATCTCACTAAAGCTGAGATCCCGGCCAATATTAGCAACCCGCTCAACCTGATCGGCCCCGACGTGGAGACCGCGGTGACCTTGCGGGCCACTTTCAGTACCGCCTCGGTCAACACCGACACTTTTGTGATGGCGCTGACTGACGGCTCGACCACCATCAACATCCCGGCGACGATGGCAACTAGCGGAGCCGGAAACGTCGATCAAACGAATCAGGATCTGAGTAGCCTGGCGGATGGTGATGTCACGATGACGGTGACGGCAACTGACCTCGCCGGCAACCAAACCGTCGTCACTGCGGACTTGCAGAAGTTCAGCAAACTCGACGTCGCCCGAGTGGTCTTGGCGGCGAACAAAGACGACGACACGGTGACGTCGTACCTCTTTGATACGACGGACGGAACCTTGTTCCCAACCGGCTTTCGGGTCGTCGGCGACGAGCCCGTTGATTTGGCGCTGGCCGAGTCCGGCGGGTTTTTGTTTGTGGCCAACCAGGCCTCGGACAACATCTCAGCCTTCACGGTTAATCGCCAAGAGGCGCTTTTGATCGAGATTGCGGGCAGTCCTTTTGCGGCTGGTACCGGGGTTTCGGCCCTCGCAGTGGATCGTTCGGCCAGCGTCTTAGCCGCCGCCAACACCACTGCCAACAACATTGAGATCTTCACGATCGACGGCTCAGGGGTGCTGGCTTCGGCCGGGACTCATGCCCTGGGAAGTGCCGTGGCCGATGTCACATTTGATCCTTCGGGTCGCTTCGTCTTTGCCTGTTCGGCGGGGATGTTGCACTCGTGGACGGTTGACCGCAGCAACGGAGCCCTCACCAACGCCGCAACGCAGGCCTTTGGACCGGGTATCTTGCGCGTCGAGGTTCACCCTTCGGGGCGTTGGGCCTACGTTATCTCGGAGGCGGGAGCGACGATCGATACCTTCGATATTGACCAGGCCTCTGGCGCCTTGTCGCAGAAGGCACAGATCGCGACCGGAACGACGCCAAGCGAGATCTCAATTACGCCGAACGGTGCGACAGTGTTTGTCTCTAACGTGGGGTCGAACGACACCTCGATGTACGACGTCAACTCCACGACGGGACTCTTGGTTGCGACGGCCGCGTCGCCGATCTCAACGGGCGGCGTTAGCTCCGCACCCTCGGGTGCCATTGCCGAGTATGGGAGCGACTGGTTCATCTCCGCGAACACTGGAGATAACGAATTAGAAGTCTTTGGGGTCAACACGGGAGCGGGCACCGCAATGACTGTGTCCTCCTGGCCGACCCATAGCATGCCGGTGGATGTCGTTCTTCTCCACTCCCAAGGCCCGGCTGGCGTCAGCTTCGATCTTGAGAATGTTTACGTTGCCAACCAGGCATCGGGGGATCTGTCTCAGTTCACCCTCAACGATGCGGACGGGACTTTCTCAGCCTTGGCTCCCGAACTCGTAAGTTCGGGAACCGGAGCGGGCAGCCAGCCCGCGGGCATGGTCATTCACCCCACGGGCGAGTTCCTTTACATCGTGAATGGTGCCGATGATAGCGTTTCGCAGTTTGCGATCGGCCAGGTCAGTGGCACCGTTAGCTTGGTTAGCTCCTACACGATTCCTACCAACGCCGGCGGAGGCCCGCCGCGCAACCCGGGCGGAATCGCAATGAGTCCGACCGGTTTGTTCTTGTTCGTGACGAGTAGATCTACGGGTGAGGTCGTGCCTTTCGCGATCGACCCCTCTGATGGCGACCTTGTGGCTGGCACCCCGGTGTCGACCAACGGAACCGACCCGACCAAACTGGTGACGTCGACGAGTGGCAAGTTTCTGTATGTGCTGAACTCAGGATCTTCGCAGGTTGAGGCCTTTGGCATCGACCTTGCGAGCGGTGCTTTGGCATCGGTCGATACCGAGGGTAGTCTAAATACGGCGGCGAACCTTGCCGTGCATCCGAGCGGCAAGTTCCTCTATGTCGTCACGAACTTCTTTGGTGTCAAGATCTTCGACGTCGATTCGGCGACCGGAGCCTTGACCTACAACGGGGCCATTGACGCCACGACCGGCAATGGTGCGAACTCGATCACCACGAACCCGAGCGGTACTTTTGCCTACGTCGTGAACCGGCAGGATTCCAACGTGAGTTCCTACACGATCAACATTAGCACCGGAGCCTTGTCGCAAGTGGGAGTTGCAGCATCCGCGCCCATTGGCCCCGATGCTCGCAACATCACCATCGATCCTCTCGGTCGCTACGCCTACGTAACGGACTTCGCACAGTCGGGAGCGGGAACGATCTACCTGTTTGATATCAATTCGGGTACCGGCGCCTTGACCGCCAACGCGACCCAGCCCACGCAAAGCCTCGCGGGCTTGGGATCCGACACGATCGCGATGCGCTTCGTGGTCCAATAACAAGGCCAATAGCGGCGCGGTGTCTAAGGGGTGCCAGGCACCACGCCGTCACTTTCCAGTACCACCCTCAGCGCGGGCCGTGGAGCCTTGTCGGGGAAAAGGGCGACGGGGGGTGGTTAAGTGGGAGAAAAGTGTCTGACGAGGAAAAGCGGGAGAATTTAGTCTGACGCGGTATGGCAGGTTTACTTTTTTTGGGGCCAGGTGCCTTGGATTTGGCGGGTGTTGAATTTTGATTGCCACTCGCGGGTGAGGGGCGACGCTGTGTCAGGCTGAGGCGGGTAGTTCTTCATGGCGTGGAAGGGCAGAGGTTTGACCGTCGCGGGGAAGGCCGTGTAGGCGTCCATGTCTTTGCACCAGCCGTCGGCCTTTAGGAAGAAGGTTCGTTTCCAGCCCTTGGCGAGGGTTGGCAGGCGCGATGCGTCGACTTCTAAGGCGATCTCGTCGCCGTGATTCATCACCACGTAGCGATCGTCTTGCTTGGCAATGAGCTCGCGCACATCGCCGAAGCGGGTGTAGTTGCCCGCAAGAGTCTTCCAGTCGAATGTGGGGGAGACCCGTTGGTAGTCGTAGAGCGTGGGATGCCGGCCGTCGGGTGAGTACTCGAGGGGGTAGCCGAGGAAACGCAGTTCAGCGCGATCAAAGGAGATTTGCGTGGTCGTCGTTTCTTGTGCGGCCACATCCCAGCCGAGGTAGATCCGGTCGATGTAGATTTCAAGATTCGAACGCAAGCGCATCTTGGCCAGAGACTCAAGCGTAAGGTCCGTGATGTCGAGCGCCATGGTGCGCGACATGCCTGCCGGATATCCAAACTCCTTGAGCGCCGTCTTCCATTTGTTGCCGTCGTGGACGTCGAGACTCAAGGACTCAGCGCGCACCTTGGCTTGCCATCCGGCAAAGTTGATGTGCGAGTAGGGGTACTCTACCCAGCCGTCGATGAACATGAACAAACGGCTGCTTTCATGCGGCCGATCGGCGAGGACGGCTTGGGCATCAAAACCGAAGGTCAGTCGGTTTTCTTCCGCAAGATAGCCGACGAAGCGCGCATCGCGGACGAGGCCGCTTTGATACACCCGGTCGCGCATTGATATCTGCCTAAGAGTGTCCGCGCCTTTGGCATCCCGCGCGTAGCGTGGTGCGTGGTCCTTGCGAAAGGCGAGGCTGCGTCCGTCGGGAAAGGGAGCGGCCGTCGCCAGTCTTTCATCGGCAAAGACACGGACGTCGGCAGGGTGGGCGACGGCGATCAATGCCAACTCGTCGAGGTAGCAGATCTCTTCCATCGGCTCGGATATCCGCAACATGAGCTTGCCGTCTTTGGCGGGCAAGTCACCGATACGGACCACTTCGGTCGGGTCCGGCGGTGCGTAGCCATTGGGGTCGATCAAGAAACCTAGTCCCCCGACGCCCAGAAAGTCGGTCACAAACTCAAACTCGTCTCCCTTCCCGGACCATTTGAAAAGAACCGGGCAGGAGGAAGCCTTGCGATTGACTTCGACGTATTGGTGGGTCTTGTCGGCTTCGAAGTCCCGCTCGTTCTGCAAGACAAAGTCGGACCAGATGGTTCGGATGTAGTCTGCGTCGGTTTCAGTTCCCAGCCCAACTTGCAAACGAGGCGGCAGCCCAGCCATGAATCCGTTGGCACTCATGCTGTCGTGGTAGACACGTTTGCTTCCCGCGGCGACCTCGACTTGCGTGCCGATTCCAAAGTAGTTGCTCCACATGGAGGCGGTGTCGTTGACGCTTTTGCCCCTAAGATCGAGCTTGAGCCAGTGGCCGAGGCCCTCGCTTTGGTTCAGCGCCATCAGCAGCCCGCCTCCTGACGTCGTCGCCAGCAAGTCCGGGCTACCGTTGTGGTCCAAGTCGAGCGCCAAAACGCAGCGCAGATTCGGCGCCAAGCTGAGCGCAGAGCTTGCCGTGAACGCGCCGTCGCGAAAATCGCGGTGAAT
Source organism: Planctomycetota bacterium (assembly GCA_036479435.1). Lineage (GTDB taxonomy): Bacteria > Planctomycetota > DRQF01 > JAZGFI01. The sequence goes on from JAZGFI010000145.1 coordinate 20,273, forward strand.
CTGGAGCTGAGCCAATTCCGTATCCCAGTGGATTAGGTCAGGGCTTCCGTTCAGATCGACATCGGCGGTGGAGAACAGGTGGTTGCGACCCAAATCTATCGCCGTTTTCGCTCGCAGTGCACCTTGACGGGCTGATTCGGGATGTTCATTTTGGACGAACAAGGGGGCGGCGTTGGGGCCGCGCATCAGGATGAGGTCAAGGTCGCGATCTTGGTCAAAATCTTGCACCAAGGCGGCGAGGGCCGGGCCGCTACCGCCGATCTTGAGTCCGAAAGGATTGGCGTGGTAACGCCATAGCCGGTCGTTGCTCAGCAAACGGTTGGGCGCGCCATCGTTGAACTCTAGAATATCGACGTCGCCGTCGCGATCCCAATCGAATACCAACAAGGCGGCGCTGCGTTTAGCGTCACCACCGAAACCAGCCTGCTCGGCGATATCGGTGAAACTTCCCTCACCGTCGCTATCGTCTTGATAGATCGTCGGGCGGTTGTTGTTGAACAAGTGATTGGGTGCACCCGCGAAGTCGCCAGGGAACTGCATGGCGTTTTTGGCGAGGGTTCCGACGGCAGGCAGTGGACAAAAACCGGCACTCAAGATGTCGAGGTCGCCGTCGTGATCCGCGTCCACAATCTGGGCAAAAAGAGTTAGGGTATCGCCGCCTCCGAGGCTTGTGTCGAGACGAAACTTGCCCTTGTCATTCATAAAGAGCAGGTCGGGCCCCGCACCGTAGACAAAAAGGTCAGGGTCGCCGTCATGGTCGACATCGCCGAAAACCCCGCTGACCGCAATGAAGTCGCTATCTTTCGGTCGGAGCAGTCCCACTTCGTCCGTGATGTCTTCAACGCCGCCATTTTTGAAGCGAAAGAGGCGCCCCGCTCCCTCACCGGTCGCCTGGTAGATCTCAACCGTGCCGTCGCCTTCAAGGTCGTGAATAGCCATTCCTCCGGCGAGACCTCGGGCTACTTCTTCCAGCAAAAACTTACGAAGATCCGTTCCGGCGGCTGCGCGCCGGCCCCAGGGAAATACCGGCGCCGCTTTGGCGCCGACGAGCTCGGTGGGGGGCGCGAATCTCAAAGCCGCAAGCGCCGGTCGTGCTGCCTTTTCTACCTTGGCATCGCCGAAAGGAGTGAGCACGCGAATCGCGGACGCATAGCGACCCATGAAGTTGTAAAAGAGGCTGAGCTTTTTGCCGACTTCGGGTTCAGAGCCGCTATAGAGCTTGAAGATATCACCGGCGATCTTCGCGTTCTTCGCGTCTTTTGCGCGGCGAAATTCCTTCGAGATCCCGTACCAGGCGCTGGCAAAGTGTGGCTCGTAGGCCACTGCCTCTTGCAGCAGATCAAGCGCCTCTTGTCGTTGCGGGGTTTCCAGCTTCAGCTTGGATTGCCCCAGTCGGTAAAGGACATCGGGATCTTTCGGCCTCAGGTCATGGGCATCTTTGAAGCAGTCGTGAACTAAGGCGGCATCTTCTCCGATGTAATCTAAAAGAACCCCAAGGACGTAGGGGATGTGCGGAAGATCTTGCCGCAGGGGCTGGCACTCTTCGAGGATCTGACGGCAGCGAGCGTAGTCGGCTTCGATGCGTCGTGGCAGCTTCTCGGTCGTGTTGAGGAGAGCTATCGCCAAGTTGACCCGTCCCTCGACGGCATCTGGAGCTTGTTTGACTAGGCGTTCAAAGACCTCGCGGGCCGCTCCGGTTTTTCCCATGTCCATGAGGGCTAGCCCCTCGTTGTTGAGCGCGCTCGCTTCTTCCCAATTCAAAAGCGGCAGCTTTGGTTCCGGGTCACTATAGTCGGAACAGGCCATAGCGAATGACAAAGAAAGAGCGAGGACGCCGTGGCGGAGGAAGCGGGATCTCGACAGCTGGTCAAACATCGTTCTCTCCAAAGGTGCAGAATCCGATTCGCTTCTTGGTCTCGCGAATGCTTTTCGAAAAACCGTCTGGAGTGCGCTCGCCGACTTTTGGCTGCGGCGGAAAGACCCTCGTCTTTGAGCGCTGGTAGAGTTCGCTGCGAAGATGGGCGGTCATGGCATGGCCTTCCCGGCGCTTGCGCTCCCGCCGCAAGGCAGTGACGTCGACGGGGGCAACAACGATGCGCTCGCCGGGGCCGGGACTCGCTTGCGCAAGGATCCGACCATCGTAGTCGACGACCATGCTGCCGCCCGGCCAAGAAAAGGGCGGATAGTGAGTCAGCTGCGCCCCTTGATTGCAAGCGACCACGTAGGCCTGGTTTTCGATCGCACGCGTACGGTTGATCAAAGTCCACCAGTCCATCGGTTCAGTGCTGCCCCAAGGGTCCATGTAAGCCGAAATACGGATCATCACTTCGCATCCGCGCAGCGCGAGCTCGCGGGTGACCTCGGGGAATAGCCAGTCGTAGCAAGTCGCCACGCCCAAACGCCCGATCTCGGTGTCGACGACGGGAAAGGGGTCTTCGTCATAGCCTTCCAAGTCGTGCGGACTTGCGTGGACTTCCCAGGGAATCCAGGGGTTGGTTTTCCGGTAGCGCGACAAACGTTCGCCCTGTGGGGAGATCAGCAAAGTTGTGTTGAAGACCGCATCCGGCCAGCGCGGGTCAACTTCTAAAAAACTTCCCGTCTGGAGGAAACAGCCGAGTTTCTTGGCCTGCGCTGAGAGCCGCTCGATGTGCTCATTCTCGGCCGGTAAGGCCAGTTTTTCGGCCAACTCTTCCGATGTCGCATAAACCGGAGCTGCGTGCGCAAACTCGGGAAAAACCACCAGCCTCACGTCGTGAAATGGGCGATAGCCGCTGACCGCTTGCTCCATCATCGCGAGCATGCGATCGGTGTTCCTTCGCATTTCAGACCGGTTGAGGGGGTTGGGCTGGTCAACTTGGCAGCAGGCGGCGTAAAAAGCAGTTTCGCTCGTCATGGAATGGTCCTATCCGGCAGCTAATGCGGCGTCAACAATCTCTGCGTCCAATATGTGCCTCGGCGTCAATCTGCTCGACGAAAATCTCTCTCTGCCGAGATTGTGTCTCCGGTCGGCATCTTCCCCTTGATAAAACAAGGTCTACGAATGCTAGAAGGAATCCGTCATGGCCAAATATCGAACTCCAGATCCCATCAACGAACCCGTCAAAATCTATGCCCCTGGCAGCCCAGAGCGGGCGTCATTGATGACGCGATTGGCGGCGATGCAGGAAGAAGACCTCGAGATTCCCCTGAGAATCGGTGGCCTTGACGTCACCACCGGCAAGCTTGGTCAAGTCCGGCCTCCGCACAACCACCGGTCGGTGGTGGCAACTTTCCATCAAGGAGGCGCCGCCGAGGTTGAAAAAGCCGTCGCCGCCGCCCAAGCCGCCGCCCCGGCTTGGCGAAAACTGGCCTGGCAGGATCGCGCCGCTATTTTCTTGAAAGCCGCGGACCTTCTGGCTGGCCCCTGGCGCGACACCGTGAACGCGGCGACGATGATCGGCCAAAGCAAAAACTGCATGCAAGCCGAGATCGATGCCGCTTGTGAGCTGATCGACTTTCTGCGATTCAACGCTCGCTATGCCCAAGAAATCTACGAAGAACAGCCTCGGTCCAGTGCGGGCTGTTGGAATCGTCTCGAAGCTCGTGCGCTCGAGGGATTCGTCTTCGCCGTGACCCCCTTCAACTTCACTGCGATTGCCGGCAACCTCTCGTCGGCTCCGGCGATCATGGGCAACACGGTGATCTGGAAGCCCGCTTCGACGGCGCTGCTCTCCGGTTGGTACGTGATGAAGCTCTTTGAAGCGGCGGGCCTACCACCCGGAGTCATCAACATGGTGACCGGAGGCGGCGCGGCCATCGGAACGCCAGCGATTGCTCATCCCAGTTTGGCCGGTGTTCACTTCACCGGTTCGACTCGTGTTTTCAACGGGATGTGGGCCGAGATCGGCGGCAACGTCGGGCGTTACAAGACCTACCCGCGCATCGTCGGAGAAACGGGCGGCAAGGACTTTATTTTCGCCCACCCCAGCGCCGACCGCCAGGCCTTGGCGACCGCTTTGTTGCGGGGTGCTTTTGAGTACCAAGGTCAGAAATGTTCGGCCGCCAGTCGCGCCTATGTTCCCAAGTCAATGTGGCCCGATGTCAAAGATCGCGTTGCTGCGATGCTCGAACGGGTCAAGGTCGGCCCGGTCGATGACTTTTCGAACTTCGTCAATGCGGTTATCGACGAGAAGTCCTTCGACAACATTTCGCGCTATATCGACGGTGCCAAGAAGAACTCGTCTTGTAAGATTGTCGCCGGCGGCGAATCGGACAAAAGCGAGGGATGGTTCGTTCAGCCGACGATTATCGAAACCAGCGACCCCCACGCCGAGAGCATGTGCGAGGAGATCTTCGGGCCCGTGCTGACGGTTTATCCCTACGATGACGACAAGTTCGAAGACACCCTGGATCTTTGTGACCGCACCTCGCCCTATGCCCTTACGGGGGCCGTGTTCGCGCAAGATCGCTATGCAGTTGAACTCGCAAGCGAACGCTTGGTGCATGCAGCTGGCAACTTCTACATCAACGATAAGCCCTCAGGGGCGGTGGTCGGCCAGCAGCCTTTCGGCGGCAGTCGTGCTTCGGGAACCAATGACAAAGCGGGCAGCAAGCTCAACTTGCTGCGTTGGGTAAGCCCTCGCACCATCAAAGAGACTTTTGTGCCCGCGACGGACTTCTCCTATCCCTTTTTGGGAGAGTAGGCGACGCTCGGTCTAGGCGAAGCTTCGACAGTAAAGACAATGACTCGTACTCGAACTTGAGAGAGCAGATGCACGAAACGATCGAATTGCACGGAATCCCTATGGATCTCGGTGCCAACCTTCGCGGTGTTGACATGGGGCCGACTGCCTTGCGGATTGCGGGCTTGGAACGTGCACTGGAGGCGATTGGTTACACCGTCATTGATCGTGACGAGGTCTCCATCCCAAGCCGCGCTCAATTGCCGCGCGCCGGCGGTTCCGCCAAGTACCTCGACGAGATCGTCGTCGCTTGCGAGCGTCTTTGCGTCGTGGCGCAAGACGCGATGGAGCGCAAGGTCATCCCGATCTTCATGGGCGGCGATCATTCCCTTGCCGTCGGCACCATCTCGGGCGTGTCCTCGTATTTTCGTGAGCGAAAAGAGAAACTCGGCGTCATCTGGTTCGACGCTCACGCTGACATGAATACTCCCGACTCCTCGCCTTCGGGAAACGTACACGGCATGCCATTGGCAGCCCTGCTCGGAATCGGGCCCAGCACTTTGTGTGAGATCGGCGGTTTTCGTGAGAAATTCGCGGTGGAGAATACTGTGGTCGTTGGTGCTCGCGATGTAGACGAAAACGAACGCAAGCTCGTCGCCAAGTCGGGCGTCAAGGTGTTTTCGATGAAGGAAATCGATCAGCTCGGGATGGCCGAGGTCACTCGCCGTTCACTTGAGATCGCGGGTAAGGGTACATCCCGAATCCACCTTTCATTCGACATCGACGGCCTTGACCCCTCGGTGGCACCGGGAGTAGGGACTCCGGTGCGCGGCGGTATTAACTTCCGTGAGGCTCATCTGTTCATGGAGCTCCTGGCGGACTCGGGCAAGATATGCTCTTTGGACGTCGTTGAATTGAATCCGGTGCGCGACGACAAAAATTGCACGGCGGAAGCGGTGATCCATCTTTTGCAAAGCCTGTTTGGTCGCTCGATTCTCTAAGAACCCTGGGTTTTCTTGCGGTCATCAAGTCCCAGCTGATCTAATTCCGATGCGAGTTGGATCGGATCGGGATAGGAGTTGTGATGGCAATCGAGCTACTTCAATCAGCGGGCTTACTGCAGGCGGTGCCCGCGACCGCCTTTCCGGCCGAGCCGAAGGCTGATGATGATGATGCGGCGCCAGATCTACTGGGTCGTGTACGTGGCGACCGCGTCGAGATCTCGCCGGAGGCCCAAGCACTCTTCGGGCGCGATACCTCGGACGGACTCCAATCGGACGATTCCGGTGGCGATGAAGACGCCGCCGCCCTCGGCGATGAGAGCGACCCTGCCGCCGCCGTTTCGGCAGACTCAGATGTGCAATTAAATGACGACGAAAAGCGCCAAGTCGAAGAATTGAAGCAACGCGACGCCGAAGTGCGAGCGCACGAGCAGGCACACCTTTCCGCTTTGGGTGGGGAGGGTGGTGCCGCAAATTATGAGTACACGACGGGGCCCGATGGTCGGCGCTACGCGACCGGCGGGGAAGTGCCAGTCAGTATCGGTGAAGCTCCGAGCGGCAACCCCCGCGAGACGATCGCTTCGGCTCAGCGGGTTGCGCGAGCCGCTGTCGCTCCGGCGCAACCCTCAGGAGCGGACTTGAGCGCCCGCGCCCGCGCGCTGCAGGTCGAACGAGAAGCACGGGCGCAACTCCGCGAACAGCAAGAAGAAGCGGCGGAAGAGGCCACCGGAGCGACGGATGAGACTGAGGGAGGAGACGCGGCCGACCGTGCCGATCGGGGTGACGAAGCCCAGCCCGCCGAGGCGAAACCCGTTGACAACTCCAAAGTGGCAAATCCCGAACCAATCGACCTGAGTGCCTTCCTTAAGGCCTAAGGCCTAATCACGACCTTGCTGATCCCCTGCGGCGGATCAACAAGGCGAAACACGAAGCTGCTCGCCTCCCAAGCTGGCGGAATCCTGATCTGATCCAGCCTCAAGAGGCGATCTTCGGCGTCGAAGAACTGAACTTGGAAGCGCCCTTCGAAAGTAGCGCCTAACTTCCACCACCGGGTGGCGTCGTCAGCTTCAGCGGCAGCCGCACGCATGGTTTCATACTGCTTCAGTCGAGTGGGGCAAGCCTCGAGTCGCGTGAAGACCAGCGATGGGATTTGGCCCGACCCTTCCCAGCGCACCTCGACAAAAGGCGCGAGAGACTTCGACTCGACGAGCAAGTCTTGGGGGTGGCCGATTCCAACCGTCCCCAATATCTGGTTTGCTCCCCACCAGACTCCAGCCGCAACGACAAGCAGCACTCCTATCGTGGCCGCGATTCTCCACGCGGGCTGAGTAAAACGTTCAGCCGGTTGCTCGGCGATTTCCTTGCGTTTGGCCTGCACGACGACTTTGCCAGAAGCATCGAGTCCATAGACGGCTTCGACTAGCGAGTTAGAGCTGGTCCGCCGGCTGCGCAGAGTCGAGAACGCCGACCCCCGAAAGCTTGTCGGCAAGACGCTCATGAATCCATCAAGCGCGTGTTGGATGCGCTCTTCAGGAGCATTCGAATCCTCTTCCCCTACCCAAACCGCCGCTTCGCTTGGGAGCAAAGAAAAATCGCTATCGTCGAGTTTCAGGTCAAACGAAACTCCCTTTGGCCACGCGGCTTCGCTTAAGGCGACGCGGAGGGCTCGGTGGAGAGAATCGTCGCGAGGGCAGGGCCCCTCAACGAGGCCTTCGAGGCTCAAGTAGCCCTTGGTGGGTGGCTTCACGATGGACTAGCCTTGGTCGAGGGTGTCGAAGGGAGTCCAATCGCTCATGCCTTCACGCCACACCAAAGTCGTACCAGCGATCGCGCCACTGTTACGCAGTGCCTGCAACGAAGAAGGGCTTACGGGCCCCGCTCGATGGCCTTGGTCTTCGTAGTACCAGACCGGTTCTTCGCCTTTTATGGGCAAGGCCTCCGCGACGTTGAGTGGCGTCTTGATAGAGCGGGTGTCGACACCCAGGGCCTGATCGTGGTAGTCGATCCGCCCGAGGACCGACGATTGGAAGTCGCGGTTTTTGAGCTGTTCTTGCTTCAGCCTCTCCTTCAGCCGTCGCTGCTCGCGATTCGTGTCTTCGATTTCATCTGAAGTATCGGCGACATCGGGCATGAAGAGCAACACGATGAGTCCAATACAAGTGGTCAAGCCGCCGATAAGTCCCCAGAGCCAGAAAGAGCGCCCCCTGGAGGCCGCCACGGCACCCGTGATGACCGCCATGGTGATGCTGAGGCTCACGCTTTGGTTGCCGATTGAGATATTGGTCAAGAACAGGTCCGGCGTCATGGGCTGCTTCCTCTCCGATCTACCTTTGCCCTCGGTCTTGTTGGCTAGGGCGGGTGCGTCCAAGTCTATGAAGTGGACAGGGACCGCCGCCAGGGCTTAGCCCAGGGCTGGAATAGTCGGCATTCGGTCCGTTGCTGAGTTATTTCCCAAGCTTGGCCATCATTCACAACTAGCTACCCCAGCGTTTGTTAGATTTTTGACCTTGCCTTTTTGGCCCTCGTAGTATGCAGCGAGTTTCGTCATGGATCGTTACACCCAAGAGACCTGTCGCTGGTTGGAACTTCGATTCCATCCCGAAATGTTTGCCTACTACGGGCGCGAATACGACCCCTATCAGCCTCTACACGGGGTTGCCGACGGCGATTGGGGGCCCGCGTCATTCTTGATGGCCTCGCGACTCGCGCGTCTGTTGGCGCAACTGAGAGCCATGAGGCCGTCGAGTTTTTTGGATGTTGGGGGGGCTGAAGGTTGGGTGGCTCGGATGGTGGGCGAAGAGATTGGCATTCCCAGCGCCTCGGTCGATCTTTCCCATCAAGCGGCGATTCGGGCCCGGGAATTTTCTCAGGTGCCGGCGGCGGCCGTTGATTCGGCGCGCTTACCCTTCAAAGACGACTCCTTTGACGTCGTGTTTCTCAGCGAGGTCTTAGAGCACCTCGCGAATCCGGTGCGCTCATTGTTGGAGTTGCGACGGGTTGCCAAGCGCGCGATCATTGTCACGACTGAGGCCTTCGCGCCGACTGAAGCGGCACGACGAGCGGAACTCGATGAACGCGAACTCGAGGCGCACATGGACCGAAGCATCTTCTGTCCTTCGGATTTTGACCTCGTGTTCAAGGGCTACGGCCTGTCCATTGGCAATCAGTGCAGTGATTTACCGGCGCCTTATCCTCAAACCAATGAAGAAGCCCGCCTCGCCTTGCACCAAGGACTTAGTCATGACGCCTTGGATTGGCCCGCCCACGGGATCGTCGTGGTTGCCGACCTCGCCGGACCGCCGCCGGACGCGCGCCCGTTTCTCGCCGAGTCGGTTGACATTGTCGCCAAGTGGTACGCCCCCCTTCGATGTGAGCCGAAATCGCCTCCATCAAATGATGTGCCCAAGTTCTTGATGGAGCGGCTTCGCTGCCCGGTCACGGGGTCGAGCGACTTTGCCGTTCAAGGCGATCACCTCGTTGTAGGCGAGCAACGATACCTCGTGGCACAGGGAGCTCCGCGCCTGACGACATCGCCAGGCGAACCCTCTGCGCACACTTTGGAACAGTGCATCGCTCAGGCGTTTCCGGATGACGCCTCGCAATTGGCTGCTCTTACTGAACTTGCCGAGAAATTGCATTTTGAGTTGCCGAGCCCCGACTTGTCATTGGAGTTCTTGAAGGGCTCGATTGAAGGTTGGGATACCACTGAATCTTGCCAAGCGAAGGTCGTTGACGGCGAAGTCGAAGTCGTGGCGCCGGGTGAGGACCCGAAACTCATTTCGCCACGCGTCCTGCACAAGATGGCCGATGTCGCCGGATTTGTGATCGAGATCGCGGCTCTTGATTCAGAGCGTGAAGTCGAAGAGTGTCAACTGTATTGGTACACGCTCGAAAAGCCGGTGTGGTGGGAGTTCGCGTCGGCGGTTCATTCTTATCCCGCCGACGGAAAAACTCATCGCCTTGAGTTCGAGGTTCCCGACGGATTTGAGACGATTGCGGGTGATGAACTCCTGCAACTGCGGATTGACCCTTTGGTCGGAAAAGGCTGCGCGCGTATCCAGGGCTTTGAAATCATCCTGAAGTGAGCACAGCTCGATATAGGGCCTTAGGGCCTAATCGCACCTTGGTAATTCACGCGCAAGACCGGTTGGTCCTTATCATTCGTGTAGATGATGATGCGCCCACTTGCGTGCGTGGACTTCCCTTCGGCTTTGAAAGTGATGTAGAGCCGATAGCGCCGGCCCTTTTCGAGTTCTTCCAGCTCCAACTTCACACGCGGGTCGCTGCACTGAGCCCGGCTGACGATGAGGTCTTTGTTGCGAAGCTTGACGATGTCGAGTTCCCGCTGAACTTCGTTGCCGCGTGAAACGCCACCGAAACTGATGCGCCGCGGTGTCACGCGGATGGCTCCCATCACATCAGCGTGGAGCGCAACCGTGGCGAAGGACTTGATGTCATTTTTGACCGTCACCGAGATCGAAGCGCGAAAGGGCCCGGGCCGGATAGTGGGGTCTAGAGTCACCGCGATATCGTAGCCGTGGGCTTCCTCAGTCTTGCCGAAGGGAGTTGCCGTGACTTTGGCGAGGGCGTGCGAACTCTTGATCTTTTCAATTTTGAGTTTGAGGCCGGGGCGGATGTGCAAACGGAATTTCTTGGTGATAGAAGTTCCGGCGTTGACTCGCCCAAAATTGATGTTGCTGGGTTCGAGCCACCAGATTGGAATCGACTTTCCGCGAATGGGAATCAAACAGCGCGTGAACCCGTAGGAATTCGAATCGATGATGACATGCTTGGAGATCTTGCCGACGACCTGCGAGAGGTCGAGATTCACCTCGAGCTTGCGTTCCTCGCCGGGCTTGATGGTCGTGGGCGCCATCTCGAGTTTGAGGCAGCCGCAGGTGACGCCGACGCGACGAATCTCGAGCGCTTTTTTGCCCGTGTTCTTGAGCACAAAAGTCTTTTTGGCCCGGGTGCCCTGGTCGCGGTCGCCGAAATCCCAATGATCTTCGGAGAGTTCAAGCCGTGGCCAGTCTCCCTGCTCTTGGCCGTGTGCATCGCCGCCATAGCCGAGCCCAAAAAAGACGAGGGTTAGTGCCAGCGTCGTGAGGCGGCAATGATATCTGAGCATGGCGGATACGAACTCCGAGAAACGGCGGCTTGCTGCAGATCCGTTCGACAGCAAAAAATCATAGCATCCGGACCGCGGCTTCTCATGGACTCAAGCCTTAGGCATGTTCCTCTGGCGGATCGAAGAGTCTTTTGACGACCTTCAGCACGAACATGGATTCGGTACGTTCCACCGCGTGCAAACGCAGCAGTTTCTCGCTCAAAAACTTCTCAAGGCTGGCCACATCGCGTGCGGCGACGTGGGCGACGTAGTCGCAGGAACCCATGACTTGAAAGCAGGACAAGACTTCGTCGAAGCGATTGATGGCCTCGACAAACTCGTCTTTGTGGTCATGGGACTGTCGCACGAGCCGAATCGTCACCAGGGCCGTGACGTTGCGATCGAGCGCCGTGGCGTCGATTCGGGTGCTGTAGCCCAAGATAACGTGGTTTTTCTCCAGTCGCCGAACCCGTTCGAGCGTCGCGGATTCACTGAGGCCGACCAGTTTTGCCAGGGCGGCGTTGGAGATACGGGCGTTGTAGAGCATCGCAGAGATGATCTTGTGATCGACATCATCCAGGCGATGCGGGATATCGCCTGGGTCGCTTCGGGTCTTACGCATGGTTCTCCTCGACGGGCCGAAGATCGGATAGTCACATCGTCTCAACGACCACGGAGCTGCCATACGTCACACAATTGCGGGAAAAAAGTTGGCGCCATAGTGCGATTTCGCGCCATTGTCTCAGGAAGTGGCCTCGCGGCTGTCTCATCCTGCGGTCCACGGGGTTGCCAACAGTATCATGAGGCGACTTAAGCGGCAGTTTAGGCGGGCAGGGACCAAGCCAGCAGAGGGCCAAGGACCATCTCGTTTTCGAAGAGCCGGGCACCCTTCGCCGGAGAGATGCTACTTCCCGCGGTTGCGGCCGTACTTGCGGGTTCGGCGAGGCTTGCCGGTGGCTTTGGCACCTGGTGGTTTTTCCAGCGCGGCCGCGAAGGACTTGAGGCCGTCCAGGACGGCTGCCTTAGCCTTAGGGTTGGGACCTGCGAACTCAAAGCCGCTCTTGCGAGCTTCGTCCATCTTGCCGTTGAGGGCCTTGCAGGCCACCGGTAGTCGCTTGAACCAAGCATCCATATTCGCAACCCGCTTTTCGACGGCGGCAAGGGCTTCGCGGGAACTGGCGAGCTCCCGCTCGAGATCGGCGACGCGCTTTGCGAGTTCTTGGTCCTGTGGAACCAGGCCTTCTTGTTCGGCCACGCTCAGGCTCGGAGACCCGGTGGCCAAACTTGTCGCGAGGCCGAAAATGAGCAGCGCGCAGCCCAGGTAGGTCAAAAGTTTTGCGGTCATGGCGTCGACTTCCCGTTGTGGTCCTCATGGAGCGTCGCGAGAGGGCGACTCCTACTCCGTCATCGACCCCCGGGGCCCGGAATCTTGTGGGAGAAATCCCAGCGGCCGAGAATCGCCTATCTCTATGGAGATACGAAAGATAACGCAGCGAGGCTGCCGCTTTGGTGTCGACAAGGCCCGGAAGGCTCACGGCAGAAAGCGAAAGGTCTTAGAAGCCGGTCGCCCGGCGCTGTTGGAGGCGCATCGCGGCCTGGCGCTCTTTGACGCGCATGGCCGAGGGCATCGGCAGACCGCGCTGCGAGCGGCGGCGAGCGAGGCGCTCCTCGTAGGTGAGGGCGGGCTGAGTGTTGTAGGGATTAACCTGACCGTTCTCATCGAGGCCCAAAAAGGACTCTGCGATCTCGAAGGGCGCCACGATGATACCGGTGGCCACGTTTACCGCCGAATCTGCGACTGCATTTGCCGTGGCATCGGTGGCATCAATGACGTCGCCAGTGGCGCTGAAAACCTCGCCAGCGACGGGAACCGTCCCCGCGGAGAGGGTGGCGTTGGTGTCAATCCCGTCACGCGTGGCACAGGCAGATAGCGCCAGGGCCAAGGACAGGACCAAAAAGCTCGTCTTCATTTTTCCGAAACTCAGCATGGTGGGCAGTTTACCCCTGAGATCGCCAGGCATCAAGCATCGAGGAAATGCTTCGTTTCACGTCAGCTTCGCTTTACGACCCACTAAAGGCCCACATACCGCTGGTAGAGGCTGCGGGCTTCTCCGGGATCGTCGGTGCCGCGAACGAGGCCCCGGCCGTCTTGGAACACCGTGATGTGGTGATCGCCGACTTTGAGGGTCAGGGAAAAGCTATTGGACTGTAGCTCGCCAACCTTGGAAAGCCGGGCTTCGTACTCGGCAAGGTCGAGTTGCTGGCGTTCGCCCGGGATGATTTGAACGGAATTGCGGCCACAGAGTGAGACCGTCTTGGTGGGGCGCCGGTCGTGGAGGTAGCGCAGGTCTTTTTCAGCGCAGGAGCGGCAGTCTTTGCGAGGTCGAGGGTTATTTTTTCCGATTTCAACCAAGCGAAAGGGCCACAGCTCGAAGGAAAGCAGCGAATTGCGAAGCGACTCCAGATCTCCGACGAGATATTTTAGCGCTTCGGTCACCTGCAACGACGCCGTTATCTGGGCCGCGGGGGCGATGATGCCGGCGGTGTCGCAACTCTCTTGGGTTCCCGGTTCTGGAGGCTCAGGAAAAAGACAGGCGAGGCAAGGCGTCACGCCGGGGCGGATCGTGGCGGTCATGCCACCGGAGGCAAGACAGGCTCCATAGATCCACGGTACATCCATCTCAATGGCGAGGTCATTGATCAGGTAGCGAGTTTCAAAACCATCGCTGCCGTCGAGTAGTAAAGAGCAGCCAGCGAAGAGTTCTTCGGCGTTGGTCGCATTGAAGTCCTTGGCGTGAGCTTCGACCACGACTTTTGCGTTGATGGCCTCAAGTGCTTTGGCGGCGGCAACCGCTTTCGGCATTCGGAGCGCTGCGTCTTGTTCGCGGTAGAGGCCTTGGCGGTGCAAATTTGACGATTCAACGACGTCGCGGTCGATGGCAACCAAGTGGCCGATGCCCGCACGAACCAAAATCTCGGCGATCGTGGCCCCGAGAGCTCCCAGACCAACTAGACCAACTTTGGCGGCCGCGAGTTGCTCTTGCCCTTTGCTTCCGATCGCCGGAAATAGGATCTGCCGCGAATATCGAGTCAGCGAGTCTGACATGGTTGGATCACCCAAGGCCGTAATTCCATGCATTAGTTTTAGCACCTTCGGCCAGCGCTGGCGAGGGCTTGGGCGAGGCAGTAGAGTGAGTTTCCGAGCCCAGGTACCAGGATCACACATCCATGCCCTCGACAGACGCCCCCAACGGGCCCTTCAAACCCTTCGCGCTGTTGGCATTCCCGATGTCGTTACCGGGTATTGCCTTTGGGACTCTCGCCACCTTGTTGTTTTATTTGGGCAACGCTGGCTTGGCCCTTTGCTTTGACTCCGTTGGGAGCGGAGCCGAGGCCGCTTCAATTTTTTTCCTGAATCTGAAATCCTGTCTACTCGGCTTTCATTTGCAGGTCGCCGTCGGCGGAAGAACTCTGTTCATCTTGCAGTCGATTTGGCTGTTAGCTCTTTGGGGAGTTTTTGGCCCCGCGATTTCGCGCATCCTGGCCCTTCGGCTTAGTCGCGAGGAGTACCTTGGCTATCGCGCCGCTTTGAAGTTCGGATTTCAACTGGCTCCGAGCGCGTGGCTTTACCCTCTCGTGTTGCTGGGCGTGTTAGCGATCCCTGCAATCTTCAATCTTTGTCTCGGCGCCGCCATGCAGATCCCCTACGTGGGGCTTGCCTTTTACCTTCTCTTGCCTCTCGCCTGGGGGGCTAGCATTTTCGCCGTGGCCTTGATGCTCTCCGCGATTTTCGGTTTTGGGCTGGTCCCGGGGGCCTTGGCCGTTGAGAAAAAGGGGACGCTTGACGCCTGGGGCAAAAGCCTCAACTACCTGTTTGCACGCCCCCTTCACGTCTTGCTTTACCTCGTGCTGCTCAAGGTCTTCCTCATCGACATTCTGCTGCACTATGTTTTTGAAGTCCGCATCTTTCGGCGTTGGACCGAACAGACCCTAAAACTTGCAATCTCCAGTGAATCCTTCGATCGCATCACGGCACCAGTAAGCCGAGATTCGGATTCTTTTGAGAAAGTGGCTCGCTTCGTTTTCGACAGCGTCACCTGTTGCTTCGATTTGCTCAGCGCTGGCTTTGTGGTGTGCTGTTTCTTTGCCGGTTTTGTGGGGATGTTTCTGATCTTTCGCCGGGACGTCGACGGAATCGACATCAGTGACATCGACATCGAAGATCCCGATCCCGAGTTCCCAGCCAAACCGGTCGAACGATAAGTCTCGGCAAGACGGCAAGACGGCAAAAAAAAGGAGCCGACTCGATCTACCGAGTCGGCTCCTTTGATTATAGCCCGCGTTTCTACCTGCTGTAGTTAACGGTGACGTCCGAAACCGAGGGCAGGGGATCGCCGATCGCAGTGACGGGCGGCGGGGGGAAGTTCGTGTTGATCTCGAGCCTAAAGAAGCGGTAGCCGTTCAGTTGCGAGATATTCGCCAAGGGCACGGCCGCAGACATCAGCGGAACGCCTCCCCCGGTCGTCATCGTCGTGGCAGCAGTGCCCGGGACATCCGGGTTTTCGGCGAGCCCTCGGACGAAGACCTCGGCCGTACCGGTTAGCCCATTGTCGAAGATCGCCGACGCCGAGGTGTAGTTCGTAGAGATGGAGCCGGTGTCAATCGGGTCGGAGATAGCGAGACCTGAGACGCTGCCTTGAAACTGGAAGGCGCGCGGCAAGATCTCACCACTGATGATGAGGGAGAGAGCTGAGGTCAGCAATGCGGAAGCGTTGCTGTCTTCGAGTTGGATGACGCCATCGCCACCCATGCCTCCCGTACCCGCTACACCGCCACCTGATCCGCCGTTACCCCCTCGGGTCTGCAAGATGTTGGTCATGCCGAAGTTGATGACGTCGAAGGTCTGCATGAGGATGGAGCCGCCCGACCCCCCGCCACCGTTGCCAGTGCCGGGAATGACTGCGGCGCCGCCGCCGCCGCCCCGGCAGTTGATCTGAGTTAGAGAGCCCAAGGTGATGGTGCCGCCAGCGGAAATACGGATACCTCCGCCGCCACCACCGCCCGCACCACCGGGCCGGTCAAAAGCAACGCCAGTGATTACAAAGGCGTCGCCGCCACCACCACCGCCGCTACCGGCAATTCCGAAGGCGATAGGGGTTACCGCGGCCGCGGGGTTGGGGCCAACCAAGCCACCAGCAGGTCCCGTACTCGTCGGAGAAAAAGCCAAGCCAGCGGAACTAGCCGCAAAGGTCCAAGTCGCTGGCGGCACGGGCGTGATGACCATGAAGTTGCCGTCGAAACTAGATGTGGTGGCACCGCCACCACCAGAGGCGTTGGCGATAGGCGCCGTACCGCGTCCCCCCGGACCACCGGCACCGAAGAGCGGGCTGGTGGCAATGCTGTTGACGCTGTTGCCCGCGACGGTGGAATCGAAGGGGTCGATGTTGGCCCCGCCACCCGCGGTTCCTGTCAACGAGATCGTGCCGTCGGTATTGGGCGAACCGTCGCCGCCGCGGCCAGCGCCCGGTCCTCCGTAGCCACCGCGCGTGAGCATGGTGGGAGCGTCGCCCAGGGCTCCGGCCGGTGCGCCATCGCGTCCGTCGCAGCCGAGGACGGTGCCGCCTCCGATGTCGATCGTGCCGGTGGCGCGAATGCGAACCGAGAAGTTACTTTCTCCCGGCGGCTCATCGCTGGTGCTGGTAAACGTAACCGTGAACCCCGGCGTCGCACTGGGGTTGATCGAAAGGTCGGTGAAGTTGAAAGCACCGTCGCTAACTTGCATGCCGTTGATCATGAAGTCTTCGGTGTCGATGATCATTGGCGTCGAGATCAGCCCTGAGCCCAAGACACCCGTGCCGACGACGTCGATCGGGAAAGTCGCTTCGACCGTGCCGGTGCCCGCCCAAGAAATGGCTGAACCCTGCGGGATCTCTCCGAGGTTATCGGTGGTGCTGAAGTCTTCGTTGAAGGTGAACATCTGATCGTCAAGTTGATCAATGACCGTGAACTGAAGTTCGCCGGGCATGGTCGAAAAGATGTTTTGGCCAAGGTCACTGACGTTGAATAGGCGAAGTTCGTAGACGTCGCCATCGGCCAACTCAGAGGTCGTGGTCAAGGTCAGCCGAGCCACCGAAACGCCGGGGATCGTGCCGAGCTGATCAAACTGAACCGCAGCAATGGCCACCGGGATCTCAACGCCCGGGTTTGCCGAAACGTTGAGGATCTGCACGCCGCCGGGGTTGATGGCCTCATTAAAGGCTGATCCGAGCACCGGTTCGTTGAAGTCGATGATGATGCGCGAAGAACCGGGAACTCCGGCAATGACGGTGGGATCAATCATGGGTGCGGTCGCGTCGAGCGTCGGTGGGGTGTTGGGGATGGCGATCGGAGGACCCGGTACCGGGTCGACCAGCAGGGGGTTAGCGGGGTCGCAATCGACCACCACAAACTGCGTGCTGACGGCCTGTGAGATAGGTTGCCCGCCGATCATGACCACATCGGTGTTGCCGCCCTGCGAGTCCGCGACAAAGATCGCGTAGGTTGCGTTGGGAGCTAACCCCGCGGAGCAGGGACTTTCGACGTCCAGCGGCGGGAAGGCCGCGAACACGGCGATCTCGTTATTGGCACCTTCGATGGACCAAGTCCCTTGCGCGGGAGCGGCCGTCGCTACGTCGGCGATGCGAATGCTTCCTACCGCCGGGCCGTCCGCCGGCAAAGACGCGGCCGAGACCGGACCGGCGAAGAAAAAGCGCACGGCCGAGTTCGGAAAGGCACCGATTGGCGCTACGGGTTGGGTCGACTGACCATTCTGAAAGAGATCGGGGCCGATGCCCGAGACGGTGATGCGGGCGATGACGGCATCACCGGCGCCGCCTCCACCACCACCGCCACCACCGCCGCACGCGGCAGCCAGGGTCGCGACGGCGACCAAAAGGCAGCAAAACAAAAGTCGGTTCGGGGCAGTAAATCTCATCAGCGAAACAACTCCTAAAGGTTGTGGTCCTTCGCTCCTGCGAAGGACCCATGTTCTTTCCTCGCGAAGACTCGCAACGCGAAGGCGTGGTTTCAGGGGCGGGCAAGCCCCAAGACCAGTGTAAATGCAAGCGACGCAAGTCGGGTGCCAATAAGTCCGCTCGAGCTGAGAGCGATCTAAAGGCCGAGCGAGCTATGAGCTTAGCGAAAAACGGGCGGGTCTTCGCCCCGGACTTTTTGCGCGCCCGAGCGAATGCGCTCATAGACCCACACCCGCCGGAAACAGGATCTATCCCGCGTTCACCTCTTGAACTCAACGTCTCTTTTTCGATCGCCGGGATCTTAATGGATGGCCCCCGACCCCGCAACCACCTTAAAGATGAGATCGTCGCCGTAACATGTTGATTTAAAACAGGTTGTGATCGCATCGATTCATGAAGAGTGTCCCTGTCGGCTGTAGCTAACGGTGACGTCCGAAACCGAGGGCAACAGATCGCCGATCGCGGTGACGGGCGGCGGGGGAAAGTTCGTGTTGATCTCGAGCCTAAAGAAGCGGTAGCCGTTCAGTTGCGAGATGTTCGCCAAGGTGACGGCCGCCGACATCAGCGGAACGCCTCCGCTGGTCGTCATCGTCGTGGCTGCGGTGCCCGGGACCTCCGGGTTTTCGGCGAGCCCTCGGACGAAGACCTCGGCCGTACCGGTTAGCCCATTGTTGAAGATCGCCGACGCCGAGGTGTAGTTCGTAGAGATGGAGCCGGTGTCAATCGGGTCGGAGATGGCGAGACCTGAGACCTTGCCTAGAAACTGGAAGGCGCGCGGCAAGATCTCATCACTGATGAGGAGGGAGAGAGCGGAGGTCAGCAATGCGGAAGCATTGCTGTCTTCGAGCTGGATGACGCCATCGCCACCCATGCCTCCGGCACTATCTGTACTGCCGCCCGTTCCTCCGGCACCACCTCGGGTTTGCAAGATGTCGGTCACGCCGAATGAGATTTCGTCGAAAGTTTGGATCAGAATGGAGCCTCCCGAGCCTCCGCCGCCCTTGCCCGGAATAACAACGGAACCGCCATCGCCGCCCTGGCAGTTGAGTTGAACCAAGGAGCCCAGCGTGATGGTGCCTCCAGCGGAAATACGAAGACCACCGCCTCCGCCACCGCCCGCCGCCCCGGGCCGGTCAAAGATCACGGAACCGGTTATTAAGCTGTCGCCGCCGCCGCCCCCACCCCGCGTGAGCATGGTGGGGGCGGCGCCCAAGCTACCGCCGGGGGCGCCGTCGCGACCGTTGCAGTCGAGAATCGTGCCGCCTCCGATGTCGATCGTACCGCTGGCGCGAATGCCAACCGAGAAATTACTTTCTCCCGGCAGTTCATCTGTGGTGCTGGTGAAGGAAAGCGTGAATCCGGGTGTGGCGCTGGGGTTGATGCTGAGGTCAGTGAAGTCGTCGGTGTTGATGACCATCGGCGTCGAAATCAGTCCCGTACCCAAGGCGCCCGTGCCGACGACGTCGATCGGGAAAGTCGCATCGACCGTGCCGGTGCCAGCCCAAACAATGGCTGAACCCTGTGGGATCTCCGCGAGGTTATCAGTGGTGCTGAAGTCCTCATTGAAGGTGAACAACTGATCGTCAAGTTGATCAATGACTGTGAACTGGAGTTCGCCGGGTTGGGTCGAAAGCAAGTTTTGGCTGAAGTCACTGATGTTGAGCAGGCGAATTTCGTAGACGTCGCCGTCGGCCAACTCAGAGGTCGTCGTCAAGGTCAAGCGTGCTAACGAGACGCCGGGGATTGCGCCGATCTGATGGAATTGGATTGAGGCTATCGCCACCGGAATCTCAACGCCGGGGTTCGCGGAGAGGTTGAGGATTTGTATGCCACCCGGGTTCGATTCATCGCTGAAGGAGCTCTCCACGATCGCTTCGTTGAAGTCGATGACGATACGCGAAGCGCTGCCCCCGATGGCGATGGCCGTCGGATCAATCATGGGCGTGGTGGCGTCGAGCGCCGGCGGCGTGTTGGGAATGATCATCGGAGGCCCTGGAACCGCGTCGAAGAGCAGTGGACTGTCGGGGTCGCAGTCGCCGACCACGAACTGCGCACTCGCTGATTGCGAAAGAGGCAGGCCGCCAATCATGACCACGTCTATGTTGCCTCCCTGTGATTTGGGCAGAAAAACCCCGTAGGTTGCATTCGGAGTGAGCCCTGCGCTGCAAGGGTCTGATAGGTCCATCGGTACGAAAGCAGAAAACACCGCGATGTTGTTGTTGGCGCCTTCGATTGACCATCTGCCTTGGGCTGGGGCTGAAGTCGCGACATCGGCGATCGTGATGCTTCCGAGTGCCGGACCATCGGCGGGTAAGGACGCCGCGGAAACGGGGCCTAAGAAGAAAAAGCGAATCTCCGCATTTGGGAAGGCCCCGGGAGGTGTCGAGGGAAGCACGATGAGTCCATCTTGGACGAGATCCTGAGCTATTCCCGAAACGGTGATGCGGTCGAGGACGGCGTCGCCAGGGCCGAACTGGCGGCCAGAGCTACCTCCGGTACAAGCGGTGGCCAGGGCTAGCAACAGGCAAGCCGCAATCAGTCGGCGCAGGTCCGTGAATTTCATCCGTCAAACATCTCCCAGGTTTTTGGCCATCCCTTCCCAAGGATGACACAGGTTTTTGTTGCGAAGCTTCGTTGGGTTTAGTTGTCGTCGACGTCAGCAGAAACGACCTTCGATGAGATCGCGGAAAGCGAACTCTGCGATAGTCCAGGGTTTGGACAGCAGGAAAGTCGAGGATCCACTCAGCCGAGGGGGTCAGTAGACGGAGCCCTGTTAGAAAGCGGTGTTTTATTCTGCATGATGTCTCAGCGGCGCTTGGATATCTCAAAACACTGCAATAGTTCGAAATGATAACCTGTTTTCGGCCCCGCCGGCCGCCCCAGGCCGGAGACTCTGCGGCGCCTTTTTGTTGCGTCTCCGGGCCTCGCTACGATCCGAGGTTCTGGAAAGCCCCGGCCCCCATTCGCAGGAGCAAAAGCCCGCCCTCATGACCTCCCCCATGATGCAACAGTGGCACGCCGCCAAAAAACAGCATGAAGACGGATTGCTGTTTTTCAGAATGGGGGACTTTTACGAGTTCTTTCACCGAGACGCCGAGCGCGCGTCTGAGTTGCTCGGGCTGACGTTGACGGCAAGGTCGAAGGGGCCGGACTCGATCCCGATGGCGGGGATTCCAGTTAAGACCATGAAGAGCTACGTGCGCAAGCTCGTCGAGCAGGGTGAAAAAGTCGTCATCTGCGAACAGGTGGAAGATCCGGCGGAAGCCAAGGGGATCGTCGAGCGCCAGATAACGCGCATTATCACTCCGGGCACGATTACCGAGGACGATTCACTCTCTGCCGTCGAGAATAACTTCCTGCTCTCGATGTCCTTCGTCGAAGATGAAGCAGGGCTAGCTTGGGTCGATCTTTCCACCGGCCAGTTTCAACTGAAATCAGTATCGCAATCTCGAGCGCTCGATGAAGTGTTGGCTCTGGATGCGGCCGAGCTGTTGTTGCCTGAGTCCTTGTGGCTCGAAGGCGAAGACTCCGAGGCCCTCCGCGCTGCGATCTCGGCTCCCGTCACCCCTAGGCCTGATTGGAGTTTTGACCGCGATACCGCAAGTCGCGAATTGAATCGTCACTTCAAGACCAAGAAACTCGATGGCTTCGGCGTCGACGAAGAGACCCATGCCGCTCTCGGTGCCGCTGGTGCCGCCCTTGAATATCTGTTGGAAACTCAACGGGGGGCCATCGGTCAGCTCAGGCCTCCTCGCGTGGTCGACGCCGGGCTGCATATGCCCCTCGATCGCGCGACCGCGAGCTCTTTGGAACTCACTAAGACGCTGCGCGACGGCTCCCGCCGCGGATCCTTGCTGGGGACTCTCGACAAAACCTCCACGGCGATGGGCGCGCGTCTGCTGAAACGTTGGGTTTTGGAACCTTTGGTTTCTCTGCCCGAAATCCACCGCCGCCAAGATGCCGTCGCCGAGCTTTTCGACGAACGAGATCGCGCCGACGACCTAAAAGCCACTCTTCGCGACGTCCTTGACCTGGAACGTCTTTCCGCCCGCGTGGGATGTGGCCGGGCTCATCCGCGTGACTTATCTGCGCTGCGTCAGTCACTGGGCAGGCTCCCGCGGTTTGCGCAGGTGCTCGAATCCTGTGAAGCGCCGCTGTTGACGGAGCTTCGGACGAACCTCCCCGATCTTTCGGACCTGGCGGCTCAACTCGAGCGAGCCTTGGTCGACGAGCCACCCTTGGCGGTGACGGAGGGCGGGATCTTTCGCGACGAATACCATGAAGAGCTCTCGGAACTGCGTTCGTTAGGGCAAGAAGGCAAGGGCTTCATCGCGAGTTTTCAGGCTCGGGAGTGCGAGGCCACCGGTATTGCGAATCTGAAGATCGGGTTCAATCGAGTCTTCGGCTACTACTTGGAGGTCACGAATTCTCAGCGCGACAAAGTCCCCGAGCGCTACTTGCGCAAGCAGACGCTTAAGAATGCCGAGCGCTACATCACTCCCGAACTGAAGGACTACGAAGACAAAGTTCTGCACGCCGAAGAGCGTGGCAAAAAACTCGAACACGAGTTGTTCACAGAGTTGCGCGCCGTCACCGAAAAGCGACTTGGCGATCTTCAGCGCACTGCCGACATCGTCGCGATCGCTGACGTTCTGCAATCGATGGCGCGCCTCGCCAAAGATGCGGGATGGGTGCGGCCAGAAGTCGACGACGGCAAGACCTTCGAAATTGAAGAAGGCTGCCATCCCGTCGTTTCGCGCCAAAGTAACGACGATCCCTTCGTGCCGAACGATCTCGATCTTTCCAAAGACCGCCGGATGATGTTGATCACCGGCCCCAACATGGCCGGAAAGTCGACCTATATCCGCCAAGTTGCGTTGATTGCCCTTATGGCGCAGATGGGCTCTTTCGTGCCGGCGAGGCGGGCGCGTTTGGGGGTCGTGGATCGCGTCTTTACCCGAGTTGGGGCCAGTGACGATTTGGCACACGGGAGTTCGACTTTCATGGTCGAGATGCTCGAAGTCGCCAACATCCTGAACAATGCCACTGACCGAAGTCTGGTGATCCTCGACGAAGTCGGTCGTGGCACCAGCACTTGCGATGGCCTCTCCTTGGCCTGGGCCATCACGGAGGGCCTTGCGCGGGATACTCGTTGCAAGACCCTTTTCGCGACGCACTACCACGAACTTACTGAGATCGCGCATCGGCTTGACGGGGTGGTGAATTACAACGTCGCCGTACGCGAGTGGGGTGACGAGATTGTCTTTTTGCATCGCATCGTCGAGGGGGGAACGGACAAGAGTTACGGCATTCACGTCGCTCGCTTGGCTGGCATCCCCAGCGAGATTCTCAAGGCGGCGCGAGAACGGCTCGATGAACTTGAGGCTCGTGACGAGGCCGTCCTCAACGCCGCTCGCGCCTTAGTCGATGGCGAAGAACAGTTGTCTCTTTTCGCGGAGCCGACCCTGGCTTCGCCCGCCCCAGTTGCGAGCTTAGTTCCGCCGGTACCGACCGTCC
Organism: Planctomycetota bacterium; assembly: GCA_036479435.1. Classification (GTDB taxonomy): domain Bacteria; phylum Planctomycetota; family DRQF01; genus JAZGFI01. Next base: position 43,572 of record JAZGFI010000145.1, read on the forward strand.
CTAATCCCATTCTCGAAAAACTTGCCGCTTTTGATCCTGATTCCAGCACGCCCCTCGAGGCGCTCGCTTTCCTCGCAGAGCTACGCAAGAGCCTCCCCTAGCCTCTTAGCTCGCGCCTAACGGTCGCTCGATTCAAACACGATGATGCCTATCGAAGTGAAGACCGCGATCGGCAACCAGGCCCCCAGCAAAGGGCTGATGATGTCTCCTTGTCCGCCCAGTCGAACAAATATCTGCGTGGTGGCAAAATAGGCCAGAGACAAGATCAAGCACGCGCTGAGGCCCGCGAAGACGTTGCGCCGCGACCCGCGCATGACGAAAGGCAGGCCGATCAAGAGCAAGACAAAGCAGGTAAAAGGATAGGCGACATGGGCGTGCATCTCGGTGGCGATGCGATGATCATCCTGCCGCCGATCGTGTTGGAGCCGAAGTTCATTGAAACTCATGCGCCGGATGCGTCGCCGCTCGGGCAACAGATCCAGGAGTTGAAGATCTGATATGGCTTCGAATCGGGTGGTTGCGGGGCTTCGACTTGGGTGGTCATCGGGATTCGTGCACACTCCCCGAAACTGACCTCGTGGCTTCCCTTCGTGCCAGGTCAAAAGATCGAAGTTGAGGTTTGTGGAGCCCTGTTTCGTTTGCAAGTGGACATCGCGTAGCTCTTTGGTCTCGCGATTCCAGGTTCGAAAAATGACGACGTTGTCGAAGGAATCCCGAATCAAGCCCATGCGGTCATCGATGGGGTTCTCGCTGCCGCGCAAGCGCCTCGCGACGAGGTCCATCTCTTCAAGATGCCGAGGAATGTACTGCTCTTTGACCGCAGCGAGACCGAGGGCGGCCACGGCCGTCGCCACAAACAATGGGGCCGTCACGCGCAATCGGCTGACGCCCACAACGTACATGGGCACGAGCTCGTTGTTGCGGTTTAGATGGTGCAGGGTGTACATCGCGCCAAAAAGAAGCGCGTAGGGCCCCAATAGCACCATGATTTCTGGCAAATGGAGAACGTAGTAACGAAAAAATCCCTGGGCGAGATTCTGCCCCACGGCCCCGAAAGATTCGCGCGCCTTCGCGATGTAGCGGATATGCGTAAGAAAGTGGACGATCAGGTAAAGGCCAACCATGAAGACGATGGTTGATCCCACGGCGACGCCGAAAATTCGAAAGACGTATCGATCGAGAGTCTTCAACACTCTAGCCCCTCAGGGCGCGGCCCAAAGTGAACAGCGTGGCAATCGCGATGAGCGAGTTGCCAATCCATAGTGCCAACCACACCGGCAAGGTGCCGCTGCGCGCGAGCCCCATGCCCATGAACATGGGAGCGTAGCCCAGGATGAGCACAATCAAAAACCCGATGCCGAAACAAAGGGCGCGGTTGGACTGGCGTAACACCACGCCCAAAGGAGCGCCGAGGAGGGCAAACAGAAACACCGAGAAGGCCGTCGCCGCGCGGCGGTGAAGCTCGGCGAGGTTTTCGCGCCGTTCCTCTAGCTCCGGGTCTCGCTGCGAACGAGTGAGCAGTTCCTCGTAGCTTCGATGGCTAACTTTGCGCCGCGGTGGCCCCCGATCGCTGAGTGCGCCCAAGTCGAGCGTCACCATGAGCATTTCCGAAGCGAGCTGGTCGGAGCGCCGAAATCCCTTCAACTCCAATTCGAGTTGGCCGCGCGCGACCTGGAGTCGGGGGATCGCCTCGTGAGCGCGCGTGATCACCGGGCCCGAAGGCCTAAGCTCCGTGACCACAACATCCCGCAGGACGCGGTAGCCTTCGGCGTCCTTGCCGCTTTCAGCCCATTCGCAGATAAACTTGGAATCTTCGATGCGCCGATTGTCCTCGGCGAGCATCGCTTCGAGACTCTCGGCCAAGTATTGACGTCCAATGCGTCTTTGGGCGTAGTCGGCGCCGGGCATGACCTCGTCTTGGAGAAAAGCCAGGGCGAGGGTGCCTACCGCGCCCAATAGGGCGGCGGGTAAAAACAAATGGTAGAGGTGGACGCCGCAGCCGCGCATGGCGGACAACTCACCGTCGCCGCGAGCGCGAGCGTAGGTCCAAAGAGTGGCGGTGAAAATGCTAAGCGGAATGATCACGTCTAAGCGCGGGATACAAAGGTAGCCTACGATCTGAAAAATCGTGGTGATCCGTAGCGTGGCGAATCCGGATTTCAGAGTCGTGATCGAAAAGACGAGCATTACGATCAAAGACGCCAACACCGCGAAAGTAAAAGCGGTATTGAGCACGAGTTCGCGGGTGAGATAACGTTGAAGGATCTTCAACTGTCTATTTGAACCGCTTCAGGCCTTCTCGCAAGAGTACCTGGGTCTCGGCTTCATTCTTCGTGATCTGGGGGTCGGTGTAACCACCGTCCGGGAACTTCAAGTAGGCTTCGATCGTGCCCGTGACGAGCTTGTCGAGCAGCTCATCGACCATCGACTTGGCATCGGAGTGTCGACCGTCGCGGATGGCCTTTCGCACTTCGTTCTTGCGGACTCCCATGGCGGCTTGGCTTTTGCCCCACACTCGATCGCGCATGCTGGTCAGCTCTTCTAAATAGATCGACTCGACTGTGGAGTCGACGCCGTGCAGGGCATCCCAAGCCAAGCGGAACTCGCGGTCTGCGCTTTTTCGTTTGCTCCAGACCAACTCGTTTACCTTGGCCTCAACCGCGGCCAGCGCTCGGCGCTCCACAGACATCGTGGCGTCGGCCTCGATTTGTTCGAGGATGTCCTCGGCGTCGGCGAGCTCTGGAGAATTCGGGTACTTGGCGATGAAGGCTTTGGCGGCTTTCATGTTGCCTTCGACGTCGTTCGGTTTGTTGCGTCGGCGATTCTTGAGCCGAATGAAGTCCTGCTGCGACTGTTGCGCAACTCTTGTGGTCTTGAACTTCATTTTGGTGTCGCCGACGAGCTTGCGGAGCTTTTTGATCTCGCGGCGTGTTTTCTGCTCCAAGCCCTCGCGCTTTGAGATCGTGGCGATCGTCTTTTCAGCGGCGGCGATGCTGTCGTCGTTGGGGTCGCGTTCGAGCTCAACGCGGGCGTTTTTGACCAGGGTGTAGTTCGATGCTTTTTTGGGCTCAGAGTTGCTGAAGGCGATCCAGCCGATAAGCCCAAGAATCAATAAGGCCCCGATCGCGATTGCGGCCATACCGGCGCCGCCAGCTTTGCTCTCCCAAGTGTCGCGGCGGTAGTGGCTGCGCGACGTGCGCTCGATGTTAGTTTTTTTGCCCCCGCGAGCCTTACCGCGACCAGCGGCAGCGCGCTTCGGGCCGCCGCCGATGTAAGTCATTCGGATCTCGCCGATTTCGACCGTGTCGCCATTTTGGAAAGTGTGGGAGTTGACTTGGCTGCCGTTCACCATCGTGCCGGACTTGGTTTCCATGTCGATGAGCTGGAAGCCGCCGCGGACCTTTTTCACCGCAATATGGACGTTCGAGATGCCTTCGTCATTGAGGACCAGGTCAGCATCCGGACCAGAGCCGATGGTGAATTCCTCGTCGACGATCTCGTAGATCTTGTCCTGACCGTCTTGAGTGATGATCAGTTTGGCCATGAATCTTCTCTTTTCTTCGAATCGAGGGCTGAATGCGCGTACGAGTCTCTAGCTCAAAAACCAGAGCCGTCGCGCAGATTGTGACGAGATCTAAGCTGGGATCAACGGTTTCAGAGCTTAGTTCTTTTGTTGGAGGGTTCTCAGGCCGCCTTTTGGCAGGCCGCGGCGTTCGCGCTCTTCGTCGCTGTACTCGGTTCTCGAGAAATTTTGGGTCCAATTGCGTCCATCTTGGCCGGAGCCCAAAAGGAGCCAGCTTCGGCCCAAGATGTTGCGATGGTGTCCCGAGGAGGTAATCCAGCCCTCGTGGGCACTACGCGGGTCAGAGCCGCCAGCGTGGATATTCTCGGACCCGCCCGAACCGAAAAAGCCAACCCAACGCATGCGATCGAAGGGGGTCTTTTTTTCCTTCACGGTGGGGTTTTCGTGCGCAAAAAAGCCCTGGACCGACATGTCGTGAGAGTGCATGCGCGCACATTCGACGAGGCGATCATTGAGTTGAACGGCGTGCCGCCCCATGAGCATGCGGTACTGATTGGTGATCGCGACCTGTTGCCGCTCGATTCCCTTGGCGATGCTCTTTTTCTTGTCGTTGTCGGCGATCCACAAGAATGAGGTATCGATGCGCAGGCGCTCTTTTTTGGAGTTCGCGAAAGTCTGAATGCTGACCTCGCCCTTGGCGGGCAGGAAACTCAAAAAGACCGGGTCGGCGGCTCCACGACCAATGCCAATGTCATCGAGTTCGAGATTATACTCAGCCAAAAGCTGCACTGATTTTAGGAAATCAGCTCCGACACTCGCCTTTGCCTTCGATGCCCACAGCTCGCGGATGGGCTTCACCCGAATCTTGATTTCGCGATTGGCAGTCGCGTGGCGTGACGCTGCATCGCCGCCAACGCCCCGGTAAGGATAGGGGTAGGCCTGCTCGTCAAAGATCAACTCGAGGGCGTGATGGCGCAGTGTCTCGAGCTCTTCGCGCATTGCGGCGAGCTTGGCGAGCTTTTGAAAAACAGGTTGGACCTCGAGTTTCTTCAATAGCGACGCCTTCGCTTCCAACAATCCGCGGTGAAAAGACGATGCCGCTCGCGGCCCCATGGAGCGCAAGACGATGTAAGCCTCTCGGCGAACCTTCGGATCAGAGTGCGCCAGTAGTGGCACGTTCTTGTCGATCGTGGCCTGGGCGTCGACGCGCGCGACGTTGCGGGCGGTTAGATACTCTTTACCGATCCACACGAAGCCCTGTCTTGGTTTCTCAATTCCCATCGCGTCGGCGAGGGCTAGCTGAGCCTTGGGTTTTAGGCTCGCCATGTTCTTCTCGCCGCGCCGGATCATTGCGTGGCCGCGCGATTTTTTTCCAGTCAAGATGGCAAAAACCCCGGCGTCGATGGCGTCGGCGCCTTCGGGCTTCGACTTCGTTATGAGCGAAAGGATCGCCTCGTCGCTCAGTTCACTCCAGTCTTTGATCAGTTCGTTCTCGCCGTTGTAGAAGGCAAACTTCCCCTCGCGGTAACCGGCGCAATCAACGCGCTTGCCTCCCGTGACGGGAATACCCGTGAAAGAACGCGCATCTGCGGCGACCAAAGTCGAGATCGTGTTTTGCATGCGCCGCAGGTGTTTTGACAATCGCAGCCGACGTTTGACGACGACCGCTTCGTGAGCCGAGACTTCCGCGCGGGCGACGAGGTGCACCATCGATTCGTAGATGATCGTCGCTCCGGCGTAGTCGCGATTGCGAAAAGCCGCGGCGGCTTGGGGCCGGAGCCTGCCGAAGTCCGCTTTGGCCTCGTCGGGCGTTCCGGGCGAAACTTTGTTTGGCACTCCGCCAGCGGTGTTGGTGCGGTCGCGCAGGTCGTTACTGCGGTTTGAGTTTGAGACGGACTCTTCGTCGGTTCGCCTAGCTTCAGTGTCGCCGCGCGCGACGACGTCCCTTCCTTTGAGGAAGGCCTCAAGGTCGTTTCTGGCCTCACTGCCTGCGGGGAACTGACTGATCTTTTCAACCAAGAATCCGCGCGCGTACTCCGTGCGGCCCGCCCGGCGTTGCTCCGCGAACTCCTCACGAGTCTTCTTCGCGCTTCGGCTCATCTTTTTCTTGAGCAACTTGCGAAGAGTTGTCGCGATCCCATTCTCGCGCAGCTCGAATGCCGTGATGGCAGACTGGGCGGCGATGAAATTGTCCTGTACCAAGTGACCCTCGACTTCGAGCTTGACGGCTTTTAACAGCTGAATACGCCGTTGGGTCTTGCGTCGTTCCTCAGGGTTGAGAGGGAGGCGGCGGTTTGCCAGCTCTTCACCCTCGTCGCGCATGGCGGCTTCGCCGGTATCGCGCTCGTTGTCTAACAGCGCGTTTTTTGTGCCGGTCTTTGAGCCCTGGTTGTCGCCAGCTTGGCTGCGCAAGGAGTCGGGTCGGAACATCCAGGCAAAGATCGCCAATAAGAGGGCGATGCCGATCGCAAAAGGGACGTTGCTTTTTTTCTTGCGCGCATCGACACGCTGTCGGTTTTCCCGGGAACTGTCGCCACGCGGGCCGCCGGCCGCGGTGTCGATGGCTTCATCGACGTGCAAGATGATGTCGCCCAGCTTGAGGACGTCTCCCCGGCCTAGCGTCTCGACGACCTCGAGGGTCTCCCCGTTCAATTCGGTGCCGTTGCTTGAACCGAGGTCCTCGGCCAACAGATTCTCGCCCACTTGAGTGATTCTTAGATGCTGCCGCGAGACACCAACCGCTTCTAAGGCCAGGTCACAGCTCGCGTCGCGGCCGACCGTCGTGACCTCTTTGACCAAGTCGTATCCCGAGCGGCCGGTTTCGTCTTCAATAATGAGCTTGCGCATGTGGGTCTCTGAACCTTGGAACATCTGGACTCATGCAAAGGGCGTGCCCCAGCTTGCAACACTCAAGACGTACAGAAAGGTAGATAATTCAATGATTTAGGACTAAATCGTTCTGTCGCCATCCGGCGAGTTTGTAAAGCCCTTTTGACAAGATGAGAGGCAGCCCCCACGTGGGCTTGCGAAACACGATATTAGCGCCCCTGAGCCTTACCTCGCTTGATGTAGGGAGTGAGCCCGAAAATCTTGATCTTGCCGTCCAAGGTGGGGCGCGAAATTCCCAGGGCCTTGGCCGCAGTGGCTTTCTTCCATCCGTTTTCTTCGAGCGCCTTCAAGATGATCTCGCGCTCTTTTTGGTGTGCCGTCAGCTTGACGATGTCTTTCCAAAGATGCGTGTCGCCGCTATCGCTGGAACTGACTAGCTCTCCCGCGGTCACGTCTTTTGAAAAGTCATCTTTGCTGATGATCTCGCCTCCGATCGCGCAGGCTCGCTGCACCTCGTTCTCGAGTTCGCGTACGTTGCCGGGCCAATGGTATTGGAGCAGGTGTTTTAGTGCGAGGCTGTCGATGCTCTTTTTGGCCTTCTTCTGCTTTTTGGCGAACAACTCCAAGAAAAACTCGACCAGTTTTGGGATGTCCTCGAGGCGTTCGCGGAGCGGCGGCATCTCGATGCCGATGACGTTGATTCGATAGTAGAGATCTTCGCGGAACCCTCCGGCCGCTACGGCCGCGCGCAAATCGCGGTTGGTGGCGGTGACAAAACGAACATCAACCTTGATCGTCTCGTGGCCTCCGACGGGCCGAAACTCTTGCTCTTGCAGCACGCGCAAGAGTTTCTTTTGGATGTCGAGGCTGATGTCGCCGATTTCGTCCAAAAACAGCGTTCCCTTATCGGCTCGTTGCAAGAGCCCCGTCTTGTCACGATCCGCTCCGGTGAAGGCCCCTTTTTTGTAGCCGAACAACTCGCTCTCAAGCAAAGTCTCGGGTATGGCGGCGCAGTTTTCTTTCACGAAGGTGTTCTTGCTGCGCTCGCTATTGATGTGAATGGCGCGGGCAATCAGCTCTTTCCCGGTTCCACTTTCACCGGTAACCAGAATGGGCACGTCGGATGGGATCACCCGCTCGAGTAACTGGAAGATCTCCATCATGCGCGGGCTGTCGCCGATGATGAAGTCGTAGTCGAACTCAAAGTCGGCTTTTTTGGGTGCGTGGCTTCGAAATGACTCGACGTCGATTTCCTGCTCACGGATTTTTGTGTTCAGAACTGAATTGAGTTCGTCGATCTCCTGACTGCGCTGGCGTAATTCGCCTTCGGCCTTTTTGTTGCGCTCATAGAGCCTCGCGTTCTCGATGGCGATCGCCGCTTGATCGGTAAAGGCCTCGATGAACTCGAATTCGACTCCGGTAAAGGCGCCGCTGCGAAAACGGTGATCGAGATAGATAAGGCCAATCGTGCGCCCGCGAACGCGAAACGGCAGGCACAAAACGCTGCGTAGCTTGAGCATCCCCACGCTCTCGAAGGCGCTGAATCTGCGATCGTTTTGCGCGGATGAAGAAACGACGGGTTGACCGGTTTTGAGGACTTCGTCCACCAAGGATCGGCTGAATTTCATGTCGGCTTTGGTGACCGACTCTTGGTCGAAGTTGCGGGCTAACTTGACTTTCGGGGCCGTGTTGTCGTCGACGAGAATCAAAAAGCCGCGTTCCGCGTCCGTAAGCTGAATGACCGCGTCCATGATGAGGGTCAGGCAGCGCTTGAGGTCCAATTCGGAGTTGAGCGCCTTGGTCACTTCCATCAAGCGCACGGCGTTGGTGGGCATGGAGAAGGCGCGACGCGGGAACAAGCGCTCCGTGATCTCGACGATAACTCTCTCAAGTTCAACGAGGCCACGTTCATCGCCGTAGTGCTTGCGGAACTCGACGAGAACTTTTTCGAGTTCTTCGCTCAATGCGCCCCTGGTTCCGCCGCCGCTGCGCGCCGAAATGACCACCTCGCGCTGTGCGGTAGGGGTGACTTCGTCAATTCCCGGCTCGAGCGACTCGGTAACTTCATCCGGGGCCTCCCCGACCCAGATCGGAACGTGGCCGATCTCAACACAGTCTCCGGATTTGAGGATCTTCTGCGAGACTTCTTCGCCGTTGACGCGCGTTCCGTTTTGGCTGCTCAGATCGATGAGCTTCCAACCCTTGTCGAGTTTCTCGAGTCTACAGTGATGTTGGGAAACAAAGCGTGACCCGATGCGAAGATCGTTGTCTTCGTTGCGGCCCATCGTCACCGCGTCTCCGGCGAAGGAGAACTGTTGACGGATTCCGCTTACCTCGACCACAAGATGGAGCATGCATTCCTCATAGATAGGTAACGGGTGCGCATCAGTCTCGACGCGCCATGATCATGAACCATGAACTTGACTTGGTGGCGTCGCGTGGATCATCGCGTTCGATTCTCGATTCTCGATCAGTAGAGCGGTTCGAGCCCAGCGTAGCGAAGGATAAATTTCTTTCGTTCTCCGCTGTCGAATTCGATCGTAACGCGGGCGTCACCACCGCGCCCCGCAATTCCCTGAATTGTGCCGGGACCGAAGCTCCGGTGTTGAATACGGCTGCCTTTGCGGATTTGGAGGTCATCTTCCATTTCGTATTCGATCTGGCGATCCAGATCTGGCGCCATCTCGCCCCCCACGTCATCAATGACCTCGGTCAATTCTTCGGGGATTTCAGTGAGGAACACCGAGGGCAGGCTGAAAGCTTGGCGGCCAAACCGAGTGCGGGCTTGGGTCGTCAACAAGGTGACGCTTTCCATTCCGCGGGTCAGACCGACGTAAAACAGCCGCCGCTCTTCCTCTTGATCCGTACGACCGTCGGGGCGTTGGTGCGGGAAAAGTTCCGCGTCGAGCCCCATCATGATGACGTGTCGATACTCGAGTCCCTTCGCGGCGTGAACCGTCATGAGAACGACTTTGTCTTCTTCAACTTGATAGCCGTCCGTGTCGGTGTACAGCGAGATCTCTTCCAAAAACCCGCTCAATCCGCGTGAGCTCGGATTCATTTCGTAGTCGCGAGCGAAGCCGATGAGTTGCTCGAGGTTGCCGAAGGGATCGAGTCCGTCTGCTTTTTCCTTGAGGTGAGTTTCGTAGCCGGTCCGGTCGAGCACGCTTCGCAACAAACCAGCGATCGCGCCGCCTAGGTCCGCGCGAAGCTCTTCACTCAGCGCCGCGAACTGCCGGAGTGCCGCCGACGCGCGTTTGCTGAGTCCCGCACCCAAGTTTGGACTGCGCAAGAAGGCTCCGAGTGACAGTCCGGCTGACCTTGCGGCCTCTTCGGTTCGGTCGAGGGTCTTTTGGCCCAACCCGCGCGGCGGGAAATTGATGATCCGCATGAGCGAGACACGGTCGTGTTCGTTGGCGAGAAAACGGAGCCAAGCGAGTGCGTCCTTCACTTCTTTGCGCTTGAAGAACTCCAGGCCGTGAACGACTTGGTAGGGGATGTTCGCCATCATCAGCGCCCGTTCGACGGGTAGTGACAGCGAATTGAGACGGTAGAAAACCGCGATGTCGCGCCGATTTTCACCCTGCGCTTGCAAGGTCTGGATGCGTTCCACGATCGCGCGGGCTTCCTCTGAATCGTCACTCAAGCGGCGCACGACAATCGGTGGCCCGTCGGGTTTCTCGGACCACAGCTCTTTTTCGCCGTGCTTCGAGTTGAAACGAATGACGGCGGAGGCCGCGCGAAGGATGTTGTTGACGCTGCGGTAGTTTTGTTCCAGGCGCACGACCTTGGCGTCGGGATAGTGCTTTTCGAAATCGAGGATGTAGTTGATGTCGGCGCCGCGCCAAGTGTAGATGCACTGGTCGGGGTCGCCAGTGACACAAATGTTGCGGTGTCCATCGCCCAATAATTTCGTCAGTCGATACTGGGCGAAGTTGACGTCCTGGTACTCATCGACGAGCAGATACTGGAAATAATCTTGGACGCGGGCGCATAAGTCCGGATGAGTTTCGAGCAGGTAGACACTTTTGGAAATCAGATCGTCAAAGTCGAAGGCGCCGCTTTCACGCAAAAGATCTTCATAGCGCCGGTAGATCTTGACGGCGTCTTCTTCCCATTGGCTCAGCGCCTCTTCCTCAGCCGCGTCGGGGGCGATCAGGCGGCTTTTCCAGGAACTGATGTAATCGAGGACCGCGCGCGCACCATAGGCGGTCTTATCGAGCACCAGTGCCTTGACGCAGGCTTTGATGGCGCTTTCAGAGTCGCTGCGGTCGTAAAGCGAGAAAGTTTCGGGGCGATCCAGACGACTTGCTTCGCCCCGCAAAAACTTCGAGCCGAAGGCGTGGAAGGTCGAAACCTCGGCGCCGCCCCCGCCAATCAGGTCTTGCACGCGCTCCCGCATCTCTTTGGCCGCCTTGTTGGTAAAGGTGACGGCCAGTATCGTCTCCGGCGGTATGCCGAGTTCCACCAAGCGGGCGATGCGCCGCGTGATCACGCGCGTTTTTCCCGAACCGGCGCCCGCAATGACGAGCAGCGGACCTTCGGTGGTCGTAACCGCTGTGTGCTGCGCGGAATTCAGTCCGTCGGTGATGGAGCTTGCAGGGTTCATGGAGAGGGGAGTGTAATTCCGAGATGAAAGTGGTCAAGGCCGTCGGTACCGACCTTGTGGAGGTCGCCCGCATCGCACGCGCTCTCGAGCGCTACCAAGAGCGCTTCAAAGATCGGCTCTTTAGTGACGAAGAGCGTACCTACTGTGACGCGAAAAAGACGCCAGCAGTCCATTACGCCGGCCGATTTGCCGCCAAAGAAGCGGTTATCAAGGTACTCGGCGCGGGGTTCACCGCGGGCATCGCTCTGACGGCTGGGGGCAGTTTTCGCGAAGTCGTAGTGGAGCGGCAGTCCAGCGGACAGCCCCTAATCCGCCTGGAAGGACAACTTGCCGCCATGGCGGTCGAACGAGGTATCTCTGAGATCATGATTTCTATCACCCACACGCATCAGCAGGCCATGGCTTTTGCGATTGGCCAGGGCCCCGCATGAGCGACTGGATGATTCTTCCCCCGGTGGCGGCGCTCATCGGCTGGTTTACGAACTTCATCGCCGTTCGGATGATTTTCCGTCCGCGGCGCCCGATCGGGTTTTTGGGACTGAAGATCCAAGGCTTGCTGCCGAAACGGCGCCATGAGTTCGCGGAGAACATCGCCTCGACCATCGAGGAGCACCTGTTTTCCGCCGAGGACGTTCAAAAGGCGATCAGCCACCCCGATGTGAAGACCGACATCTTGGAGCTGGTGCGCAAGCGAATCGATCGCTTTATCGAAGAAAAACTCATCGGCGGCAATCCGATGATCGGCGCCTTTATCCAGGGCTCCTTCGCCGAGAAGATGAAGGCGAGTTTGGTTCAGGAGGTAAGCGGCCTCTTTGATGAGGGCGCGGGCATGATCGGTGAGGGCCTCGATCAGCGCTTGGACATGAAGAAAATCGTTGCCGAGAAGATCGAGTCTTTTGACATGGCGAAGCTTGAGGGCATTGTGCTCGCGGTCGCCAAAAAGGAGCTGCGCGCCATTGAACTTTTGGGCGCGGTGCTGGGCTTTATCGTGGGCGTCGTGCAGTTGCTCTTGCTCCGGCTGTTGGCCTGAGCTTGATCTAAACTCGAGACTCGCGGTGAAGACGCCCCGATGCCAGGGGCCGCACATCGATTTCTAAACCCGCCAATCCGGTGGATTCTGCGAGTTGGCGGCAGATGTCTTGGCCCCGATTCCGATCGAGCCGCCCAAGCTCATCCGCTGCGAGTTCGATCCGGCCCCGGTCGCCGATCTTGCGCATTCGGAAATCTCTGAAACCCAAGGCGCGCAGCTCATCTTCGGCTTGTTCGACGAGCTTAAGGTCGGCCGCGGTGACCTTTTGACCGTAGGGGAGGCGAGATGCCAAGCAGGGGGAGGCCGGGTAGTCGGCGGTCTCTAACCCTATTTGCCGCGAAAGGGCGCGGACTTCTTCCTTGCTTATCCCCACTTCAGCCAAGGGACTCACAACCCCTTGTTCCTCGGCGGCTTTGCGCCCGGCTCGAGCCTCCTTCAAATCACAGGCGTTGCTGCCGTCGGCGAGGTTTGAGTGGCCGAACTCCGGATGCTCCCGAAGCCGACGAAACAACTCGTCCTTGCAGAAATAACAGCGATTGGAGGGATTGGCACGGTAGTCCGAGTTCTCGAGTTCGAGCGTCGTCAGCCAGCGATGTCTAAATCCCAGGCTTTTTGCGACGCGTGCCGCCTGGGCTTTTTGGTGTTGCGACAAAGAGGGCGAGACGCCAGTGACCGCCAAGAATCGGGGCCCGAGCGTGCGCTGCGCAATGGCGGCTAGCAGGCTGGAATCGACACCTCCGCTGTAGGCGACCACGAGTGGAGTGAGGTCGCGCAAGCGATCTTCCAGAGCGCTCAGTTTGCGGCCCAGATCCGTCAAGGGAGTACCTTAGCCCTCGTAAGCCGGGAGTCCCGTGACTTTGTGGCCGATGATGAGGGTGTGGATGTCGTGCGTTCCCTCGTAGGTCTTAACTGACTCGATGTTGCACATGTGGCGTCCGACAACGTACTCATCGGTGATGCCGTTGGCGCCGAGCATATCGCGGGCTTCGCGAGCGATTTCTAAGGCCCAGTAGCATGCGTTGCGCTTGGCCATCGAAACCATGCTCGGGTGCATCTCACCCGAATCTTTCAGGCGGCCCAGTTGCAAGTTCATGAGTTGTGCTTTGGTGATCTCCGTGATCATCTCCGCGAGCTTGCGTTGGTAAAGCTGGAAGCCCGCGATGGGGCGACCGAACTGAACCCGCGCCTTGCCGTATTGGAGCGCTGCGTCGTAGCAGGCCATCCCGGCCCCCACGACCCCCCAGGCGATCCCGAAGCGAGCTTGGGTGAGGCAGGAAAGCGGACCCTTCATGTCGATGTCTTCGGTCCCCGGCAAGAGGGCGCTTTTCGGCAACTTGACGTCTTGCAGGATCAGTTCGCTGGTGACGCTGGCGCGGAGCGAGAACTTGTTTTTTTGCAGCACGGTCGAGAATCCGGGCGTGTCCGCGGGGACCAAAAAGCCCATGACCTTGCCTTGGACTTTCGCCCAGACGATGGCGACTTGGGCGATCGATCCGTTCGTAATCCACATCTTGGCGCCGTTGAGCCGCCAGTGGTCCCCTTTGTCTTCCGCGCGCGTAATCATCCCCGCCGCATGCGAGCCGAAGTCGGGTTCGGTGAGCCCAAAGCAGCCAATGGCCTTACCCTCGGCCATGCTCGGCAGCCATTCGTCTTTTTGTTCGTCGCTGCCCCAGGCGTAGATCGGATACATACACAGGGCACCCTGCACCGAGGCGAAGGATCTCAGGCCGCTGTCGCCGCGCTCGAGTTCTTGCATGACCAGGCCGTAGGCGACTGAATTCGCCCCCAAGCAGCCGTAACCCTTGAGCGTGGTCCCGAAAAAGCCCATGTCGGCCATTTCTGGGATGAGCTCGTCAGGGAAAGTCCCTTCGCGAAAGTGCCCTTCGATGACCGGCGCGACGCGATCAGAAACCCACTGACGAGTCGTGTCGCGCATCATGCGCTCTTCTTCGCTGAGGAGCGTGTCGAGCTTCATGAAGTCCGGAGCTTTGTAGGGTTCCATGCTGGGCATCCTGTCTAAGTCCGCCGAATTTCCTGAGAGAAATTGGCGGTTTGAGATTGTTCTGGACGAAATAGTAGCAACCAGCCCGCCCCCGCAATATAGTCCGCCATCATGGTGGTCAAAGTTCTTCTAAAATCTCGTAAGGCTAAACCCTTTTGGTTCGGCGAACCCTGGGTGTTCGACGGCTCGGTTGATCGCATCAAAGGCCGGGCTCAGCTCAGCGAAGGTGCCATCGTTGAGGTCTGTGACGACCGCGGGATCGCGATCGGAAGCGGATTTTACAGCGGAAAAAGCCCGATTAGGGTTCGCATGCTCACGCGTGGAACCGAAGTAATCAGCGCGGCGTTGATCCGGCGCCGGCTCCAAGAAGCCGTCGCCCTGCGCGAAAAGCAGCTCGAACTAAGGTTGGAATCCTCGGTTTATCGCCTGGTCCACAGCGAAGGAGACGGCCTGCCCGGGCTTATCGTTGACCGCTGTGGCGATTATTTGGTGCTCAATTTCGACAATGCGGGCATTCGCGTCTTCCGCAAAGAGATCGTCGAAACCTTGCAAACGCTCTTGCAACCAAAGGGGCAAATCGAACGTTCGTCGCGGGCAGCGCGCGACCAAGAAGGTCTGACTGTTGAAGAGGGCACCCTCGCCGGCGAGGCACCCACTGAGCCCGTTGAGGTCATTGAGTGCGGAGTTCGGTATCGAGTGGACATCCTCCACGGCCAAAAGACCGGCTTTTATTGCGACCAACGGCTGAATCGCCAGCGGATTCGGACCTACGCCCATGGCCGCAAGGTGCTGGATGCCTTTTCGTATACCGCCGCCTTTGGCATCAACGCTCTTAAGGCCGGCGCTTTGGAAGTGCTTGCGGTCGATTCTTCCGCTCCGGCCTTGGCGGCGGCCGAGGAGAACGCGGCCCTCAACTCTGTTTCTGGCTTTAGCGTTGAGCGCGCTAACGTCTTGCGTTTTTTGGATCATGCTCGCAAAGACCCCGCGCAACGCTGGGGTCTCGTGGTGCTCGATCCGCCGAAGCTCGTGCCCAAGCGCTCGGACCTGCGGCGTGGAATGAAGCTTTATCGCGAGATCAACGCCAAGGGTATTGCCGTGGTCGAAGACGGTGGCTTCCTTGCGACCTGTTCGTGTTCAGGCTCGGTTTCGGATCACGACTTTGACGTCATGGTGGCCTCGGCCGCCGAGGCGGCTGGCCGCGGCCTGCAACTTTTGGAGAGTGGCGGTGCTGGTCCCGACCATCCTGCCCGCTTGCCGCACCTGTTGTCGCGTTACCTGAAATTCCGCGTCTATCGCGTCACCGGAACCGTCCCCACTGCGCCCACGGACCCCTTCCCTTCTCGATAAAACGACATTGATAGTGGGGGCAGAGTCACAATGGCGCGCAGCCTTAGCGCTTTGGCGTGGCTGGAACGCGCCGTCGCGGCCGTCGCTCTAAGCCAATCGTGCCCGTGAGATGCTCGTCGCTCTGCGGGCGGTAAAGGGAGACCTTTAGCCGTGACTGGCGGTTGCTAACGGCGCGCGAAATGACGGCCATCGCCTGCCTGCGGTCGCGGATCGCGAAACCACCCAGCTGATATAAGTGATCGCCTTTGGCCAAGCCGATTTTTTCGGCGGCTGAGCCCGGCGCAATCCGGGTCACCGTAACGCCACCTTCAACTCTGGCCCTCGCGCCTTCGCGGGCGCTCAGGGATCGAAACTCGAATCCGATCCATGCAAAAGCGGCTCGGTCGTTTTGGGTTGGCGGGCTCATCAGCAATTTTACTTGAGCGTATTGCGTCCGTCCTTGGCGTCGGTAATCAACGCGAAAAGTCTGCCCGACTTTGGCTTCGTCGATCCGAGTTTGAAAGTCAATCCAGTCGCGGATGCGCACGCCGTCAATGGCCGCGATGATATCGCCGCGCAGCATGCCGGCGCGGGCGCTAGGGCTTCCCGCTTCGATGCGATTGACGATGGCGCCGATGTTCTCTTTGTGGTGGTCGACTTCGATTCCAGTCCAGGCGTCCTTGACCACCCTTGAGTCCAAAAGCCGGTACACAACTTCGCGCAAGCGACTGACGGGAATGGCGAAACCAATCCCCGGGCCGCGGCTATGAATCGCGACGTTAATACCGATGAGCCGACCGTTGATGTTCAAAAGCGGTCCGCCGGAGTTTCCGGGGTTAATCACGGCGCTCGTCTGTAGGAAGTCCTCGAACATTTTCTTGCCGCGAAACTCGACCGATCGGTTGCGAGCGCTGACGATCCCCGTGGTGACGGAGCCTTCGAGTCCAAAGGGATTGCCCATCGCGATCGCCGGTTCACCGAGCATCACGTCATGGCTCGCGGCTAAGGCAATGGTGGGGAAGGGGCCTGCGCCCTCTATTTTCAAGATGGCGATGTCGTTGTCGGAATCGCGACCGACCACGCGCGCTTTGAGGTTGCGGCCGTCGGCAAGCTTCACTTCGATGATGTCGGCTTGCCGGATGACATGGTCGTTGGTCACGACGTAGCCTTTGGCGCTGATGATCACTCCGGAACCAAGCGAGTGGTCTTTCAGGGTCTTTCGCGTGTTGCGGCGGCGATCTCCGAAATCGAAAAATGCGTCAAGGGGGTGCCGCCCCGAGCGTCGGGCCAAGCGCTTGGTGCGAATATCAACCACGGTGGGCAGGGCCCGCTCGACGGCCACTACCACGGGAGTCCGGCGTCGTGCGCGTTCCACCGCGGTCTCGTCTTGCCGTCCAGCGGAGGCGGCGCTCGCGGGGTTGACCGCAAGCCCTAGGGCTTGAGACGAAACTTGTCCCCAGCTAAGTAGCAACATGATTGAGAGGATGGTTCGCGAGGCAGTCATGACGAATTCCATTCTTTTTGATTTGCCGCAGCTAAGGATCGAGATCCGCGCTGGCGCAGCGTTTGCTGGGGAAACATTGTCTCCTGCGGTACTCGCTGGATAACATTCGCGCTGAATCTGTCACCATGAGCCTGCGAGTTATGACGACTATGTCTCTTCCAAACTCCGAAAAACCCCGCTTCGGCTCGACTTCGACGCTGGTCTTGGTCTTTTTACTGTGTGCGGTCGCTTGGGCTTGCCAAAAGCCAAGCGAGGAGCCCTCGAAGCCGGATATCGCCGCCCAAAAAGATCGGCAGGAGCGCTCCGCGCGCGCCAACCGCCTGCTGATTGAAGCCAAGATGGCAGAACCAGCGGACAAGCCGCTTCGGCTGGGCGATGTCGCACGGGTGTATGGCGACCTTCCGGCTGGCGCTCAGGCCTTGGTGACGCTCACCGACTGGTATCTACGTCAGCGACCGCCCCAAGTTGGGGCGGCGTGGCAAGAAATCAGACAATTTGCCGAACGCGATCAATTGCCGGTTGAGCTGGTGACTTCCTATTCTTGCCTCACCCAGTTTGTTCACGACCCCAAGCGCCTTGAAAATCTTAGCCCCGAGCAGATGACCGAGTACGAGTTAGTCCAAAAAAAGGCGCTCAAGGCCTGGATCACAGCGGCGGATGCGGCGGCCGAGTCCGAACCCTGGGCCAAAGAGTTCGCTGCGATCTTGGATCGTGGGTCGGCTCATCTTTACGCGAAAAACTGGGCGCGAGCCGATGATATCTGGGCCGCGGCCGACCCCTTGTCTGACCCCATCAGCGTTTCGCAGAAAGTGTCTTTGCTGATCAGTCGCGCCGATATGTGGCGCCAACGTG
>JAZGFI010000146.1:0-15304 GCA_036479435.1 Planctomycetota bacterium
TTAGACCACTGGTTCCTTGAAACTCACACCTCGGGCTACACCGCCTGGCGCGAAGAACTTGAGAACACGAGTTGGGCCGACCTGGTGTCCGACTCCGGTTGCTCCCGGGAACAAATCGAGGCGGCCGGACGGCTGATCGCCCACGCCAAGGGTGTGGTGGCTATTTGGGGCAACGGTCTTTGCCAGCACGATCGCGGCTCCGAGAAAGTCGCGGCGGTCTGCAACCTGTTGATGCTCGGTGGGCACCTTCGGCGGCGCGGCTCCGGCCTGTGGCCGGTGCGGGGGCAGGTCAACCTTGAAGGCAGCAAGCGCATGGGCTGCCGATCCGAGGCCGGCAAGGACTTTCGCCGGGCGCTTGGCAAGGAATTTGAGTTCACCTTGCCACGCAAGAGAGGCCTCGACGTCCACGCGACCATCGACGCCCTGCACCAAGGCAAAGCCAAGGTCTTGTTGGCACTGGGCGGCAACCTGTTGGCCGCGAGCCCGGACACGGATGGCGTCGCCGAGGCCTTGACCAACTGTGAACTCACGGTGTCGATCGCGACGCATCTCAACCGCTTTCATTTAGTACCCGGCCGGAGATCCCTGATCTTGCCCTGCTTGTCGCGGACCGAATACGATCGGGTGAATGGCTCGCTGCAAGTGTCTTCCTGCGAAGATTCACTAGGCCAGGTGCAAGCTTCGCGCGGTGCGGTCGAGCCGATCGGGAAAGAAATTCGCTCCGAGTCCGCGATCATTGCGGGTCTTGCGCTCGAAACCATCGGAGCGCAGCCGGGGTTTGCTTGGGACCGCTGGGGCCAGAACAACAAGACCCTAAGATCGCGCATCACGAAAGTTGTGCCGAGTTACCACGACTACGAGTTGCGTTTGGCGCAAGCCGGCGGTTTTTCGGCCACTCCTAAGGAAACGCTCGCGGCAACAACTGAGTTCGGAACTGAAGACGGCAAGGCTCAGTTTTGCCTCGACGCTCAACCCGGGGCGGAGCCCAATCTTGGCGGCGGTCGATTCTTGTTGACGACTTTGCGAAGCCACGGCCAGTTCAACTCTCAGATCCTGAGCTTGGACGATCGGCCGCGTGGTATCTTTGGCGAGCGTCGTATCTTGATGATGAACCGTCGTGAGATGCGAGACTACGGCTTCCAGCCCGGCGAGGCCGTCGAAATCGTCTCAGAGTATGACGGCGTCGAGCGCCGCGTCTCGCGCTTTCATTGCGTGCCCTGCGAGATCCCCCGCGGTGGCGTTGCCGCATATTTTCCCGAGGCCAATCCACTTTTTCCGAGTATCGGTCATGATGCTGGGGACGAGGCCGCGCCGAAATCGCTCGTGGTCACGGTGTCCTCGAGCCCATGGAGCTAGGTGTGAGCCACAAAGAGAACAACGCGCCCAAGTTCCTGCCTTATCAGCCTTCGCCCGTCGACGTCAGCGACGGCTTGCACGCAGGCGAGCGCTTCTACGAGTTCATGAACGCCCGCCGCAGCGTGCGTTTTTTCTCTGATCGCGAAGTGCCGAGGTCGATGATCGAACTGGCCATCCGAACGGCATCGACCGCTCCCTCGGGAGCACATCACCAGCCCTGGACCTTTGTGGCCGTGAGCGACCCCGCCATCAAAAAGCAGATCCGCTTGGCGGCGGAGGCGGAGGAGAAAAAAAGCTACGCGGGTCGAATGCCCCCGGAGTGGCTAGCGGCGCTAAGTCCGATCGGAACGACCTGGGAAAAACCTTTCTTGGAAACGGTGCCGTGGATTGTCGTGGCCTTCGAACAGCGACATGGCCTTAACGAAGATGGCTCGGTCAAAAAGAACTACTACGTTCGTGAGAGCGTGGGCATCGCCTGCGGACTGTTCATCGCAGCGATCCATCAGATGGGCCTGTCGACGCTGACGCACACACCGAGTCCGATGAAGTTCTTATCGAAGATCTTGGGGCGACCTCAGAACGAACAGCCCTTTATCCTATTTCCCGTCGGCTACCACGCTGACGATTGCGTCGTGCCCAACTTGCATCGCAAGGCACTCGACGAAGTCGCCGTGTGGAATCCGTCACCGGCATCGCCGAAAACTGACGAAAAAACAACTGACCCCCACCGGGAGGATTCCCCATGATGGCCACGCGCCGCCTTTTCACCTTGTTGTTACTGGCTTTGACCCTTGGACTCGGCGCATGCGAAACTTTCGCTCCGCAACCGGAACCCGACGAAACTTTTGACGCCGAGTTAGTGGAACTTGCCGACTGGATGAGCGGAAGTTTTGAGACCGCCAAGCCACCGGCTGCGAGTGGAATGAACTACCGCGGTTTCCAGCTTGAGACCGCAGAGATATGGACCGACCGAAAAGATGGTCTTTGGTTGTACTCCGAGCAGGCTGCCGCGGGCTCTCCCGACCGGCCTTTTCGGCAGCGCGTCTATCATCTGAGCCGCGGTGGGGATGGCGCGATCATCTCTGAGATCTATTCCTTGCCCAACGGCGGAAGAGGCCATCTCGGGGCCTACAAAAATCCCAGCCTCTTCAGCAACATCGACCCTTCGAAACTGCAGTCGCAGGAAAAAGGTCACATGGTTTTGCGGCGGATGGGACCACGAACTTTCCTCGGCTCGACCCAAGGCAATACGGGAATGAACTCTCAGCTAACGGTCACCCCGATCGAAATGCAATGGAGTGGCTCAGGGTCCGAAGATGCGACGCAGGTGTTCTTGAAGAAAGGGATCTAGGGCCTCCCAAGGCCATTTAGGATCGCGGTTGTTTGCGCAGCTCGGCGACAAAGATCTCACGGTCAGTGGGGCCGCGGTACTGGTCGCCGGGGCCCCAGACGCGGTGAGCGAACTCGTGGCAAGACCTACAGAGTTTGACGTAGCGGCTGCGGACCGCGCGGTCTTTGCCGCCATCCTCAGCAATTGGCACAAGGTGGTGCCGCGTCATCAGTTCGCTTTGGTGACAAATGGGGCATTCGCTGGACGAGCGCACCTTGCTGGAAAAGGTACACCAGCTGTCGCCGAATCGAATCCAGACTTCGCGCAGCAGCTCATCGTCGCTGACTTTCGCCATTTCGAAACGGTTAATAGAGACGTCTTTCGTCACGGCTCACTTCCTATGAATAATGCAGCCCGCGGTTTCGCTGAAGAAGCCGCGGGCTGCCGTAACTAATCTTGATGCGAGCCGATCAGGGCTTGGCCGCGGTGATGCCCTTAACCTCATAACGGGTCTCGGAGAGGGCTGCGACGCAATCATCGCCACTGATCTTGCCGCCTTTGCCGACGGTGACTCTCGCCGTGCCCGCGGCGACGTCAATTTCGACTGATTCAACTTTGTCGATTTTTTGGGTCAAGACACTCTTGACCTTGCTTCCGCACATCTTCATTCAGCTCATGCCCTCGACCTGGACCGTGTAGGTCCCCGGTCCGTGGACTTCTTGCATGTCGGCAGAAGCGTTGGTTTCGACTTCTGCGTTCTTGGCGGAGACGTCTTCGTAGCTTGCGTAGCAAGAGATCGTAAGCAGGGCCAAGGCGATGGTGGTCACCGTCAGCCGGAACAGATTCAATGTTTTCATGGCGTTCTCCAGTTTGGTGTCCAGATCGCACCACCGAGTCTTGACGATAGTGCTCCTACAATCAAGGCTTAGGCCAGGGTTACCTGGAGAACCGCGATGTCTTTGTTTGAGCTTGTTGACCGTTACTTCCTCATTATCTGCGGCTTAGGTGTGTTCGGCGCGAGTCTACCCGCCCAAGACCGGGTCGCGCCGCCGCGAATCGCCGCAAAACCCAATGTCGTCTTTATCATGGCGGACGATCTCGGCTACGGCGAGCTGGGTTGCTACGGCCAGACCAAGATCAAGACTCCTCACATCGATCGCTTGGCGAAGCAGGGGATGCGCTTTTTGGATCACTACAGTGGGGCTCCGGTTTGTGCCCCGGCTCGTTGTGTACTGATGACGGGTAAGAAGCTTTCCCACGCCGCGGTGCGGGGCAATCGCGAGGTGCAGCCCGAAGGTCAGTGGCCGATCGCGGACAAAGAAGTCACCGTGGCGGAGATTCTAAAGCAGCGCGGCTACCGAACGGGCTGCGTTGGCAAGTGGGGCCTCGGGGCACCGGGCTCGGTCGGCGCTCCCAATGCGCAAGGCTTTGATTTTTTCTACGGAT
Organism: Planctomycetota bacterium; assembly: GCA_036479435.1. Classification (GTDB taxonomy): domain Bacteria; phylum Planctomycetota; family DRQF01; genus JAZGFI01. Next base: position 4,133 of record JAZGFI010000146.1, read on the forward strand.
TCAACTGTCAACGCCAAGCCCACAACTTGTACCCGACCCACTTGTGGCTGAATGATCAAAAGCACCCGCTGAACAATCCCTCTTTTCGTGCGCACCAAAAACTCAAGGTGGCGCCCGATGACTACGCAAGGTTTCGAGGTAAAGAGTATGCGCCACACTTGATGATCAACGCTGCACTCGCGTTTTTGCGGCGCGAGCAGGATCGCCCCTTCTTTTTGTTTTTGCCTTTCGTCGAACCCCACTTGGCCATGCAGCCGCCTCAGGTCTGGGTTGACCTTTACCCCGAAGAATGGGATCAAAAACCCTATCTCGGGCAGCGGGGTTACTTGCCACACCCGCGGCCGCGCGCGGGTTACGCCGCGATGATCAGTCACTTGGACGATCACGTCGGCCGTGTCGTCCGCCTGATTGACGCGTTAGGCCTTGGCGAGAACACCCTCATCATCTTCACCAGCGACAACGGTCCGACCCACGACGTCGGTGGCGTCCAAACTGAGTTTTTCAACAGCGCCGGCCCGCTTCGCGGCCGCAAAGGATCTGTCTTTGAAGGCGGAATTCGCGTCCCCACGGTGGCTCGTTGGACGGGGAAAATAAAGCCCGGCTCGACGACCAAGATCATCTCGGCCTTTGAGGATTGGATGCCGACTCTCGCCGAGCTGGCCCAAGCCAAAACTCCCGTCAGGGCAGCCAATTCTGGCCAAGGCATCAGTCTGTTGCCCACAATTTTGGGCCGCCCCGGCCAGCAATCGCGCGAGTATCTGTCTTGGGAGTTTTACGGCTACGGCGGACAACAAGCGGTTCGCATGGGACCATGGAAAGCCGTCCGGCAGCGCTTGCACCGCGGCAACCAAAAAATCATGCTCTTCAATCTCAAAGACGACCTCGGCGAAAAAACCGACGTCGCCGTCGAGCACCCCAAGATCGTTCGCCGGATGGACTGGATCATGCGCAACGACCGCCGCGCCAACCCCGCCTTCCCCGTCGAGATGCTTGACCAAGAAAAGTAGTCAGTGCTTCTTAGCGGTCTAAGTGCGGACACCATTTTCGCGGCAGCGTTCTAAGATGAAGTCCTTCATGGCGTCCGCAGCGGCGTGGGGGGGGAAGAGGACGCTGACATCGCGAACGATCTCAAACAGCCACACGTCCGAGTGGCGCCAGAGCTGCTTGAGGTCGGACCAAGCGTAGGACTGCTCGCCGGAATCGAGATGTACCGTGAGGCGGTCGGTGCCGGCGCGAAAGCGAATGGTCTGGCTGGGAGATTGTCTTAACCACAGCGCGTAGGTGTGATCGACCGCGCGTTTGAAACGAAGCCATCGCGCCGCAGCCGCGGCCGCGCAGATCAATAGGACTAAGCTCCATGCCAATCCGCTGCGGTTAGCTTCGTCGCCGAAGATCCCGATGGATAGGCCGAGCGCAAGGATTACGAAGAGGGAGCCCACCAAGATCAGGCCCTTCCACAAATGGTCGCGTCTTAGACCATTTCGAAGGAACTGGCGGTCGAATTGGAACTTGAGATCGTGCACTCAGCTAGTCCCTAATCCTGCCCAGGATGCGGGCGTTGGCGACCAACCCTCGCCGCGAGCATCACGATCACGGTGAGCGCGGCTACAAACCAAATGTGCTCGGAGGCAAGAACATGACCGGTGGCCAAGTCTTCCAGCTCGTGGTGGCCATCGTGAGCCGTGGCGCTGCTAGCCAGGATTCCGATGCAAAACATCTTGCAAATCCATGTTTTCAGCATCTTGTCCTCTTTGGGCCTTTCGTTCGTCACTCTTGCGTCGCCCTGGGCTCGAAAACTCAAGAGAATTCCCCAAGCGCTTCGCTCAAGCACTAAGGTAGCCGTTTCTCCGCGGTTTAGGAATGGGAATGGCGGCTTGCCTGGCGTTTGAGCGACCCGTAATCTGAACTTAGGAAAACCCTTTGCCCGCCGAGAACAATGCGATGACGACTGAGCAAGCTATCCGGGTTGGAATCCTCCCTTTGCGAAACCAAGTTCCCGTGCCCGGAGCGGGCTTGGCGGTCAGCTTTGACCGTGCCCGATCGCTTGAGGTTTTGAAGGCCTTGGCGACCGAAGACGACCCCCAAGTGGCGCTCTTCGTGCAGCACGACCAGACCGTGGATCAGCCAGGTCCCGAAGATGTCTATCCCCATGGGGTCTTGGCCCGCGCTAGCGAGATTGCGGCGGCGGGAACGACTTTCGCTGGATTGAGTCGCGTGCGGCTCGAATCTTGGGCCGACGATGGTGCGGCTTTAATGGGGGAGGTGGTGGTGCTGGGCGATGACGGCGAGGCTGCCGGGACCGAGCTTGTGGCGGAGTTGCGCAAGACGGCGCGCCAGCTCGTGGAGGCGATGCCGGAGCTACCGCGGGACCTTCTTGCGGTTATTGACATGATCCCGCCGCGCCGCCTCGCTTACGAAGTGGGCGCCTACATGAGCGCCAGCGTCGAGAACAAAATTGGTTTGTTGCTGGCCGAGTCGGAGAGACAATGCGTCGAAACAGGTCTCAGCTTGTTGAAGCAACAGCTTCGTTTGGAACAGCGACTCCAGACCTTGGCCGGGGCTGAGATGAAGGACTGTTGGTGCTTGCAAAAAGGCGCCGAAGCAGAGATCGACAGGCGCGAGAAAAGTGGCGAGTTGTCCGCCGAGGAGGCCGAGGACGTCCGTAGTTTTCGTCGCCGCGGTTACGTCGTATTTGAGAAGTTAGTCGAGGACGAACTCATCGACGCACTGCTGTCGGACTTGCGTTCGATCGCGGACCGGCCCGGCGAATTTCTTACGACCGACCATCGCCGCGGTCGCGGATTTCGGCTTTCCGGTGCGGATTTTGACGCCTACGAAAGCGTGTTTGACCTTTATGTGAACTTCGAAAGCTCGCGGCGAGTGTGTTTTCACCCGCGCATTCTCCGTTTCTTAGAGATCATCTTTGACGCCCGCCCGCTGGCGTTTCAGCAGTTGCTTTTCCAGCGCAGCAACCTCCATCCCTTACACCAAGATACCGCCTACGTTTGTGTGCAGGAACCTTTGCTTTTGGCGGCGACTTGGGTCGCCTTGGAAGACGTGGTGCCCGGCCGTGGAGAGTTGACTTACTTCGAAGGCAGCCACCGCATTCCCCATCACATCTTTGAAAGTGGGGGCAAGCGATACCACTCTGAACGGGATGATGAAGGTACGGCGCGCGAACACATCGTGCGGCAATGCGAAGAGATGGCTTGTGAGCAAAAGGACTTTTTCGCCAAAAAAGGCGATGTCTTTTTGTGGGCGGCGGACCTCGTACATGGCAGCCGGTCTCGCACGCGGCCCGAACATGAAACGCGGCTTTCTTGTGTGACGCACTACTGCCCCGAGACCACGGAACCGGTTTGGTTTTGGTCTCAACCCAAGCACAAAACCATTGAGCGCTACGGCGACCGCGCCTTGATCGCGAGCTCACAGTACTTGTTGCCGCGGTCCCCCGATCGAGATCGGCCGCATACCCGCGCGCCTTTGCCGTCTTAATCGGACCAACATGGTCCGGTACTGTGTTGCTCGACAAGTTCTCATTAAGAGGCTATTCGACTTCATTTTGAGACGGAGTTCTTCCGAAATTCTCAAATGCAATTGTCTTCCGTGAGCCGCCCTTGGTTGCTCGAAGTGCGGAAGTTTGAGGGTTGAACCCTCGACTTCTCGCCTCAGCATCGCGGCCCCCGAGGATTCCCCAGCTTTTCAGGCCGTTGGGGTTTTAGGTGAGGACCAAAAAAATGAGATTCGGCGATTACTTACTCAGCCGCGGAACGGTAACCCTCAAAGATCTTGTCTCCGCTCTCAACGCGCAGCGCCTTGAGCAGGAGCCGCTCGGAAAGATCGCGCTGGCCCAAGGCAAGCTCAACATCAAACAGGTTTTTTTGGTGTTGAACGCCCAAGCCAGCGACCGAGAGATCGCTCGTTCAGATACTCAGGGATACCTTTTTGGGGACATCTGTATCGAGTTTGGGTTCTTCAACGACCAGGAACTGATTGATCTCCTTCGACTCCAGCGCATGTCGCGCCCTCAGATTGGCGAGATTCTGGTAAACAAGGGAGCGCTATCGAGGGAGCAGCTCCAAGAGTTTCTTCGGGAATACGCGGTCTACAAAAAGGCGCGCAAGGGAGCGGACATGGCTCTGGGGCGCTCTGGCTAGCCGCCGCCGTGGGAAGCTGCCGACGTCCTATTATTCACCTAAACTTCTTCCTTTAGCTGCTAAACGGCACCTCCACGAACTAGATACGTATCGAGTCACTTCAGCTCCCCGCGCCCCGCCTTCCCATCGCCAGAACTGATCCAACAAGACGTGCTCGTATTGTCGACTCGGTCGGACTCAATCTGGTTTTCAAGGCACTCCTCGGCCGAGTCTGAGCCCTAACTTCAGTCGTTGACAATTAATCTCGATGATGAATGAGTATGCAGGGTCAGTTTGGGAGCTAGTCAGAACCATGACCGACAATTTTGTTACCCGCAGCTTCGATCAAGCCGCCGCGGCCCTTGCCTTGCGGCGCACAAAAAGCTCCAATCCGGTGCTGAGACAACGCGCTCAGAAGCATCTATCGGAGCGCCTCGGCCGTCTGAAGGGGCTTCCCCTAAAACTGGGGCAGATGATGGGAATGGCAGCCGCGAAAGACGGGGAGACCTCGCAAGATATTGCCATCAACGCCAAGCCAATCCCCCTAGACAAGATCCTCGGCGCCTTTGAAGGCTCGTCAACATTACGAAGTGATGGCGTTTTTGAGTCCGTCGACGTCGAGGGCTTCGCCGGCTCTGTAGGCCAAGTTCATCGCGCAAGGCTGAAGGGTGGAGAGGATCAGGTTGCCCTAAAAGTTTTGTACCCGGGCATACGTTCTGCGATCCGAAGTGACCTGAGAACTTTGGGGTGGCTAGCTCCAGCGATCAAGCGCCGGGCTCGGGATTTCGATTTGGACCAACTGAAGGAAGAGGTCGTCGCGCGCCTCGAACAAGAGTGCGACCTTCGCCAGGAAGCCAAACGACAATCCGAATACGCAGAAGCCTTTGCGACGGACCCAGATGTCGTCATTCCGCGCATCCATCGGAAACTCTGCTCTAAGGATGTCCTGGTTTCCGACTGGGAAGATGGCGAGGAGTTGGCGGCAATTCAGAGCTGGAACTCCGCCGACCGAAAAGCCGCAGCCCGAGTCCTGCTGCGCCATTTTCTGAATGCGGTCTTCAGGAGGGGCTTGGTCCACGGAGACCTGCACCCGGGCAACTTCCGTTTTCGCCGTGACGGCCATGGCGGCGCGTCGAGTCGAGTGCGGCTGGTCCTCTACGACTTCGGGGCGGCTATTCGACTGGACGAGACGACTCGCCGTGCCTTTTTAGGACTGATCGACGACACGATGCAGCGGCGGGGCGATCCGAGCGTTCGTTTTCGCGAGTTGGGCTTTCGCGAGGATCTCATGACGCCGATTGAAGATCGCTTGCCCGCACTATGCAGCGTTCTGTTTGAGCCCTTCGCGGTCGACGGTGAATTTGACCTGGCCACTTGGAACCGCAAAGACCGGGTGGATGAGATTCTCGGCGATTTGCGTTGGAACCTTCGAATGGCCGGGCCCCCGAAACTCCTGCCGCTAATGCGCGCCTATCAAGGCCTAATTTGCGCCCTCGCCGCCCTCGGAGAGCCCGTGAATTGGAAGCAAGCGATCACCAGAATCTTGGACGCCGAGGGTGACCTGAGCCCAAGAGTCGCTTGTCGGGAAACGGGGGAGGGATTTTCAGCCTTGGCGCAGTCGCTGCGGGTTCAGGTCTCGGATGGCGGGAAACTCGTCGCCGCCCTCACCTTTCCGGCGGCCGTTATCGAACGCTTAGAAACCCTAATAGACCCCAGTCTCCGTTCTAAAATTGAGGCCCAAGGAATCGTCCTTCAAGACATCGTAAGTCGAGCTAGACGGGCGGGATATGCTCCGATAGAATTGCTGCAATTCGACGATGTGGCCAATTCCCGCCACGTTCGACTGTGGCTTGAGTGAAGACAGGCAAGCGCAAACGGTGAAATAACTCAAGCGAGCCGACGTCATCTGTCGAAGCACCTGAGGGATAAGGGATGTTCGAGAAGATCTCATCTTTCATCTAGGTAGTTTGCTCCTTGGCAAAAAGGGGTCTGGCTACTCGTGGGTATTGGCCATCGCATCCACGCCTAGATTTCTTTGCATATTGACTTAGAACGTAAATCGGGCGGAGAACGACTTTCATGGCAAGCATCCTTGAGCAGGTGCAAAACCTCTCGGCCGAGATCATCGCGGCTGATCCCGGAGACGCTAGCGATCTGCAGAATCTCGTTTCGGCCGTCGCGTCTAACGAAACGGAGATCTCGGAGAACTACCCTCGCCTTTTGCCCTACATCGACGAACTAAAAAAATCCCTGGGTCAGCTTGAGTCCTGCGCGGAAACCGAATCGGCGCAGTACCTCGAGCAGCTAGGCGCGATCGTCTCGGTCTTGGCGCGTGAAGTTGAAGAGGAAGAGCAATCGGAAGATCTATCGGGCTCGCCAACAGAAAACACTGACGAGTTCGAATTCGATGATACCGCGCTCTTGTTCGAGTTCTTGGCGGAACAAGATGAGAACCTGGAACGCCTCGAGGCTTTCGCCTTGGAACTCGAAAAGGGCGTCGACGACACCACGCTCTCGGAGCTAAAGGGAGTCCTTCACACCTTGAAGGGCGAGCTTGGCGTGCTGGGTTTAGCCGATGTCGCGGGACATTGCCACGAACTTGAAGACCAGCTGACCAGGCCGACGGAAGATGTTCACTCCGAGGTGATTCTGCGCGCGATCGACTGGGTACGCCTGCGCTTCAAAGCGATTGAACAAGGTGGCGACAATCCCGCCCCGTTTATCTGGGAATCCCAAGACGAAATTCAAACGACGGCCGAATCCAAGGCTGAGGTCGCGGAGGCAAGGCCGAAGGTGGAAGCCTTTGAGGTGCCGCCCTGTTTTACTGAAGGTGCGGATCTCGTCGGCGATCAAGAGGTCGCGACTGAGTTTGTTTTCGAGGCGCGCGAGTACCTTGAAGACGTCGATGTCCAACTTCTCACCCTTGAGAAAGACCCCGCCGACGGCGAAGCCATCAACACGATCTTTCGGGCCTTTCACACCATCAAGGGCGTTGCGGCGTTCCTCGAGCTGAAGTGCCTACAGCAGCTCGCGCACGTCGCGGAGACGATGCTGGATTCCGTTCGCAACGGCACGATTGTGATGATCGGCGAACCTTTGGCGGTGACTTTCGACGTCAACGATGCCTTGAGGCAACACTTCGACACTCTCGAAGAAGTGATTTTGGCAGGCGGACCACTGCAACCTGCTCCTAACCTCCCTGAGCTGGTCTGCCGGATTACTAGCGTCATACGTGGGGAGCCAGAGCTCGAAGTTGCCGGGACGATCGCGAGTTCTGGAACGGCTAGCTCGAACCTCATCGCGGAGGCACCTATCCAACTAGACATCGTTGAGTCAAGCGGAAGCATAGTTGAAGCCGCCACTCCGAAAGTTTCGCCCGAACCGGCGAAGGCAGCCTCTAAGGCCACTGTGGAACCGAGTTCCAAAGAGAAGGCCGCCAAGCCGACCGGAAGCCTGCGCGAGACCATCAAGGTCGATGCCCAACGTCTGGACCAACTCGTGGACATGATTGGCGAACTCGTCATCTCCGAAGCGATGGTGAGTCAGTCCGACGAACTCGATCTGACCGACCGTCCGCGGCTGACGAGTCTCTTTGGGCATATGGACAAGATCACTCGCGAACTCCAAGAGCTCGCGATGTCGTTGCGCATGGTCCCCATTCGTTCGACTTTTCGGCGGATGGCTCGCTTGGCGCGCGATGTCGCCCAACGCCTCGACAAGCCGATCAACTTCGTCACCCTCGGCGAAAACACCGATCTGGACAAGACGGTTGTCGACTCGATCGGAGATCCGCTCGTTCACCTCATTAGGAACGCGGTGGATCACGGGATTGAAAACGACAGCGAGTCGCGAATCTCGGCTGGCAAGCCTCCCGAAGGCAGGATTGAACTCCGCGCTTTCCACCGCGGGGGCAACATCCTTATCGAAATTGAAGACGACGGCGGCGGACTTGACGCCGAGGTGATCCTGGCGAAGGCTCGTGAACGCAATGTCGTTGGACCGGACGAGGTCCTCAGCGAAGACGAGATCTACAACCTGATTTTCGCCCCCGGATTTTCAACCGCCAGCACCGTTACTGAGGTATCGGGGCGTGGCGTTGGGCTCGACGTCGTCAAGCGACATATCGAGACTCTGCGGGGATCAACGAAGGTTACCTCTACACCGGGAAAAGGAAGCGTCTTCAGTATCCGCCTCCCCCTAACGCTCGCGATCATCGACGGCATGGTGGTACGTATGGGCACGGAGAGATTCATCCTTCCCACGGCCTCGATTGTGCGAATGATTCGCCCTCATGAAAGCACTCAAACCAAGCTCTTCGACCGCAACACTGTGCTGAGTGTTGGCGACGATCTCGTGCCGCTCGTTCGTCTCGATCGAACCTTCGGTCTCCCTGAAGTAGCGGCTCAAGCCGAGAGGTCGTCGGCCGTGATCGTGGAGCACGAAGGCCGACAATGTGCCTTCATGGTTGATGAACTACTTGGCCAGCAGCAAGTCGTCATCAAGCCATTGGGCCCCAGTTTGGTCGGCCTCGCAGGCCTCAGCGGCGGAGCCATCATGCCGGACGGGCGTGTGGGCTTGATCCTCGACGTGGCGGGCCTAAGCAAGATATCCGGAGAATCATCGGAAACACCCTCGGCTGACAATCGATCAGCGCTGGGTCGAGATAGGGAATCAGCATGACGCAGTTAGTCGACAAGATCAGCAAAGAGCAAGAAGAGGTCTCGGGCAAGTACCTGACTTTTCAGCTCGGAGAAGAGCACTACGGCCTCCCGATTCTTCAAGTTCGCGAAATCATCGGACTGATGGATATCACCAAGGTCCCTCGCTCACCTGACTACATTCGTGGGGTCATCAATCTGCGGGGCCGGATCATTCCAGTTCTCAATCTCAGAGATCGCTTCGGGATGACGAGCGTCGAGGACACGAGCATGACCTGCATCATCGTCGTGGACGTCGAGGCCCAGGGTGCGACCACCTTGATGGGCATTCTTGTCGACAGCGTACGGGAAGTCCTCGACATCATCCCGGAAGACATCGAGCCGGCGCCCAGCTTCGGCGCCGGCGCCAACGGCAATGCCATCCGAGCGATGGCCAAAGGTAAAGAACGCGTGACGATCCTCTTGAGCACCGAGCAGGTTGTCAACTCCGAATCCCTCGCCGCGACCTCCGAGTCCGGCGAAGAAGAAAAGAAAAACTAAGGGGCCCCCTGATGACAACGACAACGACGACCAAAAAGACCAAAAGCAAGGGCCCCGCGGCCAAGACCAAAGCCAAGGCCGCAGCCAAAACGCCGCGTTCCAGCGCAGCTAAAAAGCTCTGGGAACTCGAAGAGAGAATGCGGGCGATCGGCAGCACTCAAGCGGTGATTGAATTCGAAATGGACGGCACCATCATTGCCGCAAACCAGAACTTTCTGGCTACGACGGGCTACGATCTCAGCGAGATCGAAGGCCGGCACCACAGCATGTTCGTCGACGAAGACCACAAAAGTTCCGACGACTACAAGGCATTCTGGGAGAGACTAAATCGCGGCGAAAGCGAAAGCGGCGACTACACACGTTACGGAAAAGGGCGTCGCCAAATCACCCTCAGGGCGTCCTACAACGCCATTGTCGACCGTGACGGCAAACCTTTCAAGGTTGTGAAGTATGCAACAGACGTCAGCGCTGCCGCCACCGAAATGGCGGCAGCAGCGCTGTTGCGGAGTGCAGTGGAGGGATCTAGTACCGCTTCGATGCAGGTTGATCTCAACTTAAACATTACCGGTGTCAACCCCGCTACCGTTCGCTTGGTGCGTAGCAATATCAGTGCTTTCGAAGGCGCATTTCCAGAAGTTGATTTCACCAACTTGATCGGATCTTGTGTCGACGTTTTTCACGAGAATCCGGCACACCAACGCAAGCTGTTGTCTGATCCCAAAAATCTTCCACACCAAGCTGAGATCAAGGTTGGCGATCTGTACTTCGCGCTCAATATCTCCGCGATGCTGGATTCCCAAGGTCAGCACGTCGGAGCGAACCTCGAGTGGCAAGATGTGACGGAACAACGGAGTCAAGAGGCCGCGGCCGCGAGGCTTCGAAGTGCCTTTGAGGGCTCGGGTACCGCGTCGATGCAGATCGACCGTGACCTTGTCATTCAAGGTGCGAACCCCGCGACCATCAAGCTGGTGACTAATAACCTTGACGTTTTTCGTAAGGCCTTCCCAGCAGTCAACTTCGATGATCTTATTGGAGTTTGTGTTGATGTCTTCCACAAGGACCCACAGCATCAACGAAAAATTCTCGGTGACCCTCGAAACCTCCCTTATGTCGCGGAGATCGAAGTGCAAGACCTTCGCTTCGCCCTCAACGTCTCAGCCATGCTCGACGCGAATGGCGACCACGTTGGCGCTAATCTCGAATGGCAGGATGTCACTGAAGCCCGCGAGAGCGAACGGCAGCAAACCCTTGCCAACGCAGCCATCGCGGATCTGGCGCGCGCCGCGCAGGAAGGTGATCTTGCCAAGAGAGCGACGACGGATGGCCTCGAAGGCGACATTCACCAGCTCGTCAAGGGTGTTAACGGAATGCTCGACGCAGTTGTTGCACCCATAAACGAAGTATCAGCCGTTCTGAAGAGCGTCGCGAATCAGGATCTTCGGCCGCGCGTCATGGGCGACTACAAGGGCGATCACGAAGAGCTCAAGAACAACCTCAACATGGCGGTCCAAAAGCTAGAGGATGCGCTGTCTCAGGTTAGCGAGGCGACAGGCCAAGTCGCCGCGGCAAGTGCTCAGATAGGCGAAGGCAGTCAGAAACTCGCGGAAGGTGCGAGTACGCAAGCGGCGTCGATTGAGGAGATTTCCGCGTCACTTGAAGAAATGTCTTCGATGACCGGGCAGAACGCTGATAACTCGTCCCATGCCAAGATCCTCGCCGACACTGCCAGCGAATCGGCAGATAAGGGCAACGATCAGATGGTTCAGCTGAAGGAAGCGATCGACGCCATCAAGGCTTCGAGCGACGAGACCTCGAAGATCGTCAAGACGATCGATGAA
>JAZGFI010000147.1:0-89865 GCA_036479435.1 Planctomycetota bacterium
ATCAAGCATCGTTCCCCCATGGGGGAAGCCGCCTACGGCGGCGAAGGAAGAGCCCTGCAAAGAGCTTCGCTCTTCACCGGGGCCCACCGACCTTAGATCAGGGACAACTATTCTGACACCGGGGGGACGTCGGCCGTGGCCCCTAAGATAGAACAATGGATCAACGACTGTATCACTCTTCAGGTGAGTTGGGGGCCGACCCCACCAAGCGATTGGCAGCCCGACCCGCCGAACACACGGTCATGATGGTGGCGCCGACTTTTTTCGAGCTGAAGTACGTCATCAATCCGCACATGGCGGACCCGTCTGGGAAACCCCATGAGGTCGATCCCCTTTTGGCGCGGGAGCAGTGGCGCAAGTTGCGCTTAGCTTACGAAGATCTCGGTTTTGAAGTGGAAGTGGCACCCGGCCTACCGGGACTGCCGGACATGGTATTTGCGGCCAATCAGTCTTTTCCCTTTGCCGCTCCCGATGGCCAACGATGCGCTGTGATGTCTCGAATGCGAGCCGAAGAGCGGCGAGCCGAGGTCGAGCCCATCGCTTCTTTTTACCGGTCGCGAGGATTCAAGGTTTTTGACGCTCCCGCCCGTGCCGATGACGAGTTCTTAGAAGGCGGTGGAGATCTGCTTTGGGTCCCCGGCCGGAATCTTGTGTTTGCGGGCTATGGCTTCAGGACGAGCTTGAGCCTACTTCAGTTTTTGCCCGACTTGATCCACGCCCCGGTCGTGGCTTTGAAGCTTGTCGATCCGGATTTCTATCACCTCGATGTTGCCTTGTCATTTTTGAATCAGGACACCGCCTTTTGGCACCCAGCGGCCTTTGATCCCGAAAGCCAGCAGATCCTGCGGGATTTGCTGCCAAACCTCATCGACCTCCCCGAGGATGAAGCCAGGGAGGCATTCGCCGGGAATGCTCATTGCCCCGACGGCCGTCATGTGCTGATCGACCCCGAAGCCGCGAAAACGATCGCCGTCATCCAAGATCTCGGGTTTACCCCCGTCGAGGTCGATACTTCCGAGTTTCGAAAGGCGGGCGGAAGCGTGTTTTGCCTGAAGACGATGCTGCCCTAAGGGGAGCGGTTCTCGAACGGAGGCCTGGCGAACGACTTAGAGCGAGTTTCGAACCGGCCTTTTTGGCGAGTTCGTGCCGCTATAGTCGTTGTAGGGCATCGGGCGCGGTGATAGCCTTCCGGGCCCCACGGAAGAGCAAATCATGACTAACATTCGCAACATCGCCATCATTGCCCACGTCGACCACGGAAAGACGACTTTGGTCGATCGCATGATCGACTTCGCCGGCCTTTTTCGCGACAACCAAAAGATGGCCGAGTGCGTCCTCGACAGCAACGATCTTGAGCGTGAACGGGGAATTACGATTCTCTCGAAGAACATCTCGATCCAGTACGGCGACACCAAAATCAACATCATCGACACGCCTGGTCACTCCGATTTCGGTGGTGAGGTCGAACGCGTCCTGAAGATGGCCGACGGTGTCTTGCTGTTGGTGGATGCCTTTGAGGGGCCGATGCCGCAAACGCGTTTCGTGTTGCGAAAAGCCCTTGAACTCAATCTGAAACCGATCGTCGTGATCAACAAGATTGATCGCCCCGATTGCCGGCCGGACGAAGTCCTTGACCTGGTTTTTGACCTCTTCGTGGCCCTTGATGCGAACGATGACCAACAGGACTTTCCCGTCATCTACGCCTCTGGCCGCAGCGGTTATGCCCGCTACGAACACGAAGACGACAACGACGATTTCGTGCCCTTGATGGATACCATCGTCAAGCACATTCCTGCGCCGGCAGAAAGTCCTGATGACCCTTTCCAGATGCTGGTTTCGAGCGTCCAGTACAGCGAGTTCACGGGCCGCGTTGCGGTCGGACGTATTTTTGGCGGCACCGTCAAACTCAATCAACCGATAGCCCTCGTTCGGCCCGATGGCAGCAAGCTCAACGTCACCGCAAAGAAGGTGACGCTTTTTGAAGGTCTCGCGAGCCGCGAAGTTGAAAGCGCTTCGGCGGGTGATATCGCTGCTCTCGAAGGCATCGCAGAAGTAGAAATTGGTGACACTCTTTGCCACCCGGAACACGTTGCGATCATCGATTCGCCGCCGATTGAAGCGCCCACAATTTCGATGCTCTTCAGTGTCAATAGCAGCCCTTTTGCGGGTACTGAGGGCGATTTCGTGACTTCACGGCAGGTGAGGGCGCGCTTAGAACGTGAGCTCGAAAAAGACGTCGCGCTGCGGGTAGAGTCCACGGACCGAACCGAAACTTTCAAAGTTTCAGGCCGTGGCTTGCTTCACTTGGGCATCCTCATCGAGAACATGCGGCGCGAGGGCTACGAGTTCGCGGTTGGCAAACCCAGCGTCATCATGAAGGAAGTCGATGGCAAACGGCATGAGCCCATGGAAACATTGGTTGTTGATTGTCCCGAAGAAGTCGCGGGGCGCGTGATTGAAGAAGTCGGAAAACGTCGCGGCGAGATGGGGGATATGAAGATCCGTCACGGGCTGACGAGTCTTGAATTCCGCATCCCTTCGCGCGGTATTATCGGCTTGAAGACACGCTTGTTGAACTTGACGGCAGGCGAAGCGACCATGAGTCACTTATTCGACTGCTACGAACCCCACAAAGGCCCGCTGCCGGGACGGGCCCTCGGGGTGATGGTGTCGGCGGCGGCGGGGCAAGCGGTAGCTTATGCTCTGTTTAACCTGAAGGATCGCGGGCCATTCTTGGTCAAGCCGACCACCGCCGTGTACGTCGGAATGATCGTCGGCGAGCATTGCAAGGACAACGACCTCGACGTCAATATTTGCAAGGAAAAGAAGCTAACGAACATGCGCTCATCGGGCGCCGACAAGAAGTTGCTTTTATCTCCGCCCAAGATCCTCAGCCTCGAAGAAGCTCTTGAGTATATCGAAGAAGACGAGCTGGTCGAGGTGACGCCGCAGTCGGTCCGATTGCGAAAAATCGCCTTGGTCGCGAAGCGCCGCAAGAAAACGCAGCCCGTCTAGGATCATTTAGGGCTTGGTGATCCATTCGTGTCCCCGAGTCGCCGTAGGCTCCTGAAGGTAGAGGGACGACCAAACTAGGCTATTCCCAGGTTGGGACCGGCTTGAGCAAAGTCCCACGATTCTCGTTCCCCCAAAATTGAGAGCGTCTGAGGCCAGCACTTTTGCTGACAAAAGTCCTTGAGGGCAGCCTAAGGCCATCGTTATAGAGGCACAGCCAGGGACCTCGGAATTCGAGTTTTTTGCGGCATCTGGTCGCAAGCCAGGCCCTGAGGGGCTGGATGAGGGCGAAATCCCCTCGATTCGAAGGTTGTCCTTCGGCCCATGTGGGGCCAAAGAACCCACCGAAAAGCCCTTTTGAGGCGCGAAAGCAAAGCGAGGGCGAAAAAGCACCCTCGAGTGGCGTTCATGGAACGTCTGGACTTCTCGCCGATGGCTACGCCCCGAGAGCAGGAAAGAGTAGACTCCAGTCATGGTCGCGAGCAAGGGCCCTGTGCCTTTTCGTAATTGCGACTGGACCCACGGAGATGTCCAAGACATCTGCCCCGAGGTCACCCGATTCCGCTCTCCCTAACACTGACTCTGGTACACCGCTGGCGGCGTACCTCGCACGACTGGTTTGTTTTGATGCCGGTTTGGCTTTTTCGGCCAACAGGGTTGAATGCCCAGCGGCGGCACGGCAGCAATGATGTTGTGCAGCTCGGTTTGGAGTGCGCTCGGCAATTTGATTTTTGCGAGTTCAGAATTTGACTCGCTTGGAATGGACCCCCAAAAAAACGGGGTGCCGTACCTCTCGTCACCAGGAATGGTGAAGTCGGTTTTGATCTGACGATTGAAATCGGCGAATGGACCGAATGCGTTCGCGGCTCAGGATAAAGAGGCATCGCGAAGCTATTCGACCACTCTCCTGACGAAGAACCCTCCGTGCCATTATTCGGGCGGCGGCGACATGAGTCACGAAGAGATTCTCTTATGGATCGAGGAATTTAATGCAGGAAAACGACCGGAGCCACGGTCGCGAACCACGACGTCAGCGTGCAAGCGAAGGATTTAGCCAGCGCGACGACGATCGAGGAGAAGAGCGTCAAGAAAAGCGAGACGGCGGCCCAAGTCGAAGCCGCCGCCGCAGTCCGAGCCGCGGCTCGCGTGACGGCGGGCGAAGCCGCCCCGACGAAAGTCGCGAAAGAACGCGCGATGACCACCGCGATCGTCCGAGAGACGATGACCGTGGTCGTTCGCGAGATGACAACCGCGACCGTCCGAGGGACGACAATCGGGATCGTCCGCGAGATGACAACCGCGATCGTCCGAGGGACGACAATCGGGATCGTCCGCGAGATGACAACCGCGATCGTCCGAGAGACGATGATCGTGGTCGTTCGCGAGATGACAACCGCGACCGTCCGAGGGACGACAATCGGGATCGTTCGAGAGATGACAACCGCGACCGTCCGAGAGACGATGATCGCGGTCGTTCGCGAAACGACAACCGCGACCGAGGCCGCGGACGCGGCTCCTCCGATCGCAATCAGGGCGGTGGCCAGGGCGGACAACGTTCTTCGCGCCCACCGCGCCGCCGTCGCAGCCGCGGGCCCCGCCACGAAGAATTCGACCCGATCGCCCTCGCCGATCGCGAAACGGAAGTTCGCGAGGGCTTGCTAGAGGTGATGTCCGAAGGGTTCGGATTCTTGCGCTTCGCCGACCATTACTACCGGCCCCATGATGGTGACGTGCACGTTGCTGCCAGTTTGATTCGCAAATTTGACATCAGACCTGGCTCCATGGTGAAAGGTGATGTCGCAGCACCCGCTAAGCGCGGCCAAAAGCCCACTTTGGTGCAAGTACAGACGATCAATGGCAAAGATCCTGAACTTCACCGAGTAGAAATGCCCTTCAAAGATCTCACGGCTTGCGACCCCGATGAGCGTCTTATTCTTGAGGTCGAAGGCGAACCTGATCCCTCGATGCGGATCATCGATCTGCTGACGCCAATTGGCAGGGGGCAGCGGGCTCTTATCGTGGCCCCGCCGCGCACCGGTAAAACGGTCATCATGCAAAAGATGGCCAATGCGATCGCTCACAATCACCCCGAGATCGTGATCATTGTGTTGCTCATTGATGAGCGTCCCGAAGAAGTCACGGATATGAAACGCAATACGAAGGCTGAGGTCATCGCATCGTGTTTGGATGAAGGCACGGCCAATCACGTCCGCGTGACAGAGAGTGTCCTGGTCAAAGTTAAGCGACTGGTCGAGGCGGGCGTTGATGTCGTTTGTTTACTCGACTCGATCACGCGATTGGGTCGCGCTTACAACAACGAAACCAAACACAGTGGCCGAATTTTATCCGGTGGTGTTGACGCGAAGACGCTCGCAAAGCCCAAGGCCTTCTTTGGCGCGGCGCGGAATATCGAAAATGGCGGGAGCTTGACGATTATTGCGACGGCGTTGATTGATACCGGAAGTCGCATGGATCAAGTGATTTTCGAGGAGTTTAAGGGCACCGGTAACATGGAGTTGGTGTTGTCGCGCCAGCTGGCTAACAACCGGACCTACCCGGCCATCGACGTTGCATCGTCGGGTACTCGCAAAGAAGAGAAGCTCTTCGATGCGGATGATCACAAAAAGATCAACGTCTTGCGGCGCGTGCTCAATCAGCTGCCCCCGACCGAAGCCATGCGCTTACTCATCGAACGCATGGAGAAAACGGGAAGCAACGCCGAGTTCTTGTCGAGCTTTGACCCCGCGGGATAGCCCTGATCAGGAACTCTCGTCAGGGCGGGGCTGAAATGACTTTTGAGCCGCTGGGCTCAAAGGGCCATTTCAGCCCCGCGTCCCTAGATCTCAGATCGGCTCTATTGTTGATGCCATAAAAAACCGGCCCTTGCAGCATGCTGCTAGGGCCGGTCTCTTGTCAGTTTTCGCGCTTAGTTCTTGGGGCTGAGCTTTTTCCCGATGCGGCGGCGGCGGCGGATAATGGCGCGGCCACCACGAGTTTTCATGCGGGTGCGAAAGCCCACCATCTTTGAGCGTTTGCGGGCACTGTTACGAATTCGCAGCTTCATGGCGATTTTTCCTTATACATCCGCGCGGTCTAAACCGCGGTGCGGGCGGGAGTATAGCAGGGCACTGAAGGCGATCAACCGCTTTGAATGGACCGGACCCAGCCAGCCGGAGCAGCCCAAATGAGCCCTCAGAATCGCCGCAAGCTGATCTAAGTAAGGTGAAGCAAAGGCGTTCCGCGGCCTGGCTAAATCTATATATCTTAAGTGAGTATTTTTGTCCTAAATGCTAAAGTCGCAGGCTGATTCGAGTGAGTGAAAGTCGATTCCCATGCGCCTGAAAAGTATTGCCCTCCTGTTGCTGCTGATCGGCTGCCTCACCATTTGGTTTGGCACTCGCCTTATCTGACCTCAAGTCAAGCTCGCCCCAGCCCCGAATTTGCGTTTTTCCCTTTACCTTTCCGCCTCACCCGCGTCTCCTCCATGGAGCCCCGCGACAGAGGAGTTGGACCCGGATGGCCAGCGCGCGCAAAAATCGAACCGCGATAGGAGCCCTGGGAGCTTGTGGCCCCGAGGGAGGCAGAGATGCTCACCGTCTCGATGCTCTGATCAATCTGCACGCCCGCGAAATACAGCTCTTTCTCTACAAACTCTGTGGAGACCACCACGATGCCGAGGAGCTGGCGCAAGATGTCTTTGTCAAGGCCTTTCGCCGGCTTGAGAGCCTTCGCGAGCCCGCCGCGGCACGTCGTTGGCTCTACGCCATCGCCGTCAATCATTTCAATGACTGGTTGAAGCCGCAGCGCCGTCGTTTTCTTAGAGCTCAGTCCTCCTTGGAATCGCGCGATGTCGCCGCAGCGATTTCGGAAAAGCCGGTCAAAGAAACCTTGGCGCGCGAGTTAAGCGATACGCTGATGTCTTGCGTTCAAGACTTGCCAAATCGTCAGCGCGTCGTGCTCTTAATGTACTCAGCCAAAGGATTCGGATACGCCGAGATAGGAGAGGCTCTCGGAATTACGGCCGATGCGGTCAAGATGAGTCTCTTTTATGCTCGCGAGAAGTTGCGTGGCCAGATCGAAAAGCTAGTGGACTGATTCTGAATGCTCCGTTGTCCCGACCAACCGACGCTCTACTCCTACCTTGATGGCGAAGTCTCCCCAGACTTGTTTCATCTGTTGGATGTGCATGCGCGAAGCTGTAACTCCTGCCGGCAGCGTCTTGAAGATCTTTCGCGAGTGCAGGGTCTTTTGTTTGAGCGGCCGCGCACCATCGAACCCGTTCACTTCAACGACAAATTCAAAGAGCGCCTTTTGCACCGCCTCTCAACTGGCGACGAAATACGGCGCTCGATTCGGCGGTCTCGATACTATCGAATGGGCCCTTCGGCAACTGCGGCTGCGGCCGTCGTGTTCTTGGCGCTTGGGGCGCTGATCTACAGCCTTTGGGTTGACCCCGTGCTTAATCCGGGCCATCACTCGTCGAGTTCATCGTTTGGACGCGGGACGGTGGCCCTCGCCGATGCCGACGAACCGGGCGCCGCTGGGTTCGCAGAGTTGAAGGCAGCGCTTTGGCCCAACCGCAGTGTCTTGAGCCTTAAGGCTGCGACTGAGTTTGAGGGCTACAAGCGACTGTTCTCGGGTTCTCGAATGGCGATGATGACCATGATCGCGCATCTTTTGGATGCTCACTCGCCCGGGCTGCGGCAAGCAGCCGTGCAACTGTTGGGTCGAAGGAGTGAGCGGTCAAGCTCCGAGTGTTTGCGACGATTTTTCGAAAGAGACGAGTTAGCGCAGGATGAGCGTAACGAAGCTCTCTTGGCTTACGTCGGGCGTCGCGGACTAAAGAATGTTTCGGCGGTGTTGCAGGAACTTGAGCGCGGCTACGCACCCGACGAAGCGGCCGTGATCCTGAGAAAATTGGAAACTCCACGGGGTTGGCGTGCCTTGCGCAAACTGGCGAAAAAGTCTCGGGGGGATTCCCTGCGAGATGTTTTGTCCATCGTTGCTGACAGCTCGCGTCACGAAGCTGATGATCTCCTTCGTCAAGCGTATCTGGAAGGCTCGCAGTCACAGTTCCTCATTGAGTTCTTGTCGAAAAGAAACTCGACCGCCCCTTGGGCCCGAGCTCTGTTGCGTGGGCGTCGCGGTAGCGGGAAGGAGATCCAAGGGCTCATTAGGCTTCTAGGAAGTTTGCGCGATGAAAAGAGCATCGAGCTCATTGTTCGACGCCTTGATCAAAACCTGCTTTTCGATGAATGCGTCAAAGCGCTGGCGCGAATTGGAAGTCCCGGTGCGCTGGATGTGCTTGTCAACCGAATCGACATGGGTCCGAAACGAAGCCCCGATCTTGCCGATGACCGCATGGCTGGTGTTCTCAAGGGGATCTTGAGTTTGCGCGGCGGTCGTGATGTCGATTTGTTTTTGTCGCGAGCCACGGCCGAGCGGGGGCTGAAGGGGCGGCGCTATCTTGTCGCCGCTGGCTGGGCTGGAGGCGGCATCCATATCCCGGCGCTTGAGAAACTAGCCGAACGTGACCGCTACGAGGCCGTCGCGGTGGAGGCGATTGCCCAGATTGGTGAGCATCGATCCGAAGATCGCGAGCTATCCCGTGAGGCCCTGGTGCGGCTGAGCGAAAACCGCGATCCCAGCCTCCGTAAGACCGCCCGAAGGCGCTTGCGTCGGGACCATCGAAAAAGGTAGGTCCGACACGGCGTCGGAGAATCAAAGCCCGGCCACGAAATATCTCCAATTAGACGCGTATGCGCTATCATATGCTCGGTGAGCACTGTGGAGCCCTTGTCAATGACCAGCCAACTGGACGATTCTGCGGCGCTGCCCTGCGCTCACTGCCGGGTCGAGTTTGCGCGGCCGGAGCTCATTGCCGTCGCCGAGTATCCCCTTTGCAAGCCCTGTCTGGAGACCCTGGCCCGAGATCTCCCCGCTTTGCGGCCGGCGAAGAAGCAGCGTTTCTACAAGATTCGTAAGGGCAAGGAGATCGAGGGCGTCTGTGGCGGGCTTGCCGATGCCTTCAACATGGATCGAGACAATGTTCGGGTGCTCTCAGCACTGCTGATCGTCCTTACCGGCATCGTGCCCGGCCTGGTTGTCTATGTGGTCTTGGCTTTCATTCTCCCGCTCGATCCCTCTGAGTCGGTGCCCGAGCCAACAAAGACCTCCTGAGCGAATACCCACATCAGGCATTTGAACCTAATTCTCGACGTTTTCTTAAGTTCTGAGCCACAGGGGCCTGTTGCCCAAGCCCTTTGAAGGGTGTTTCGGCGGACGGAAGTGCTTTGATAAGCTCCCTCGTCCCCCGGATTTGTCGCTTGGATAGAGATTTCACCATGTTCATTTCGAATGCCAATCGGTCGCCTCGAGCTTCTTCATGGTTGAGGATTTCGCGTCCCTCGAGTGTTGCCACGTTACTGCTTACCGTTCTCTTGACGGCGGCAGCCGCCTGCGGCCAAGGCCTGCCCAAGAAAGACCTGCCCAAAAAAGACGCGACCAAGAACGCGTTCCTGATGCATCGGGGCGATCTCCACAACACCGGTCAGTCGCCTTCGGCGACCGATGCGGTCGAGGGGAAAGTCGAATGGACTTTCACGGTGGCGAGTCAGGTGGCGGTGAGCCCGCTGTCTGAGGGCAACATCGTCTACTTCGCAGACACCCTGTCAAAAATCTACGCCGTCGATATTGAGAAGCAAGAAATCTTGTGGCAAACGAAACCTCGTGCTGCCCGAGCCAAGACGATGATCAAGGGCGCCGGCCCGAAAAAGGTTGACATGACCAATCCGGTCAGCCGAAACTTGGCGGACCAGTCCTTCGAATTCTCAGCTCCGGTCATCGCCGGCGATCGGCTTATCGGGGCGACTCGTCAGGGCACCTTTTTCGCGGTCGACAAAAAGACCGGCGAGATCCTTTGGGAAAAGGACCTGGGCGCTGAGATCTATTCTTCGATGCGCTACGCCGACGGCAAGATCTTGTTCGGGACTCTCGACAAGTACTATTACGCAGTTGATCCCGCGGACGGCTCGATCATCTGGAAGTACGAATGTGGCGATATCGTGGGGTCTACGCCAGCGATCAGTGTACGCGGGCGCAAGATCTACTTGCTCTGCTACGACAAGAACTTGCACATCATCAACCTCAAGACCGGCAAAGGCATTGAGGTCATTCGCATCGGCTATCGCAGCAACTCGAGTGTTCTTTTGGCTGAGGGTTGCCTCTTCTTCACGGCGACGGGGCACAAGTTCATTTGCTTCGACCTTTACGAGAAGAACAAACGCTGGGAGCATGACTCAGTCACCTTGACTCAACACGGAATTGGATACCAGCGAGGGAAAGGAGTTATCTTCATCACCCTCAGTAACCGGTTCAGGTGCTATCGGATCGGCGACGGCGGGTTGGTTTGGGAAATCGTCATGCGGGATAAGAGCGGGAACTCTCCTTGCATCGGAAAAGAACTCGTCTATTCGGTCGACAACTCCGGGAAGATCTATGCCGCAAACATGAAGACCGGAAAGGAAATCTGGACCCAGTCGATGGAGAAAGCCAGTTCGGCCGCTCCCATCCTGGTCAACGGTCGGCTCATCGTGTGTGATGCCAAGGGTCGTATCTACGTTCTGAAATGAACGAGCCCTCTCCGGAAAAAATGGTATCTGCGACCGTGCATGGTCGCGTCCAGGGCGTCGGTTTTCGCTGGGCAACTCGCGAGCGGGCTCAGAGTCTTGAATTGCGGGGATGGGTTCGAAATGATCCCGAGGGAACCGTGAGCCTAGAGGCCGCTGGTTCCCGAACCGCGTTGACAGCTTTTCATGAGTTCTTGCGGCAAGGGCCGCCAGGTGCAGATGTCGTGAGGGTCGATTGGGAGCCAGGGTTTTCCATCGATGCTGCGATGAATTTTGTCATTCGAAGATGAGCCATGCTTGAGATCAAAGACCTTCACAAATTCTACGGTTCGTTTCATGCGGTGAAGGGCATCAGTTTTGATGTTCAACCCGGTGAGATTGTGGGTTTTCTCGGTCCCAATGGGGCAGGGAAGACGACGACAATGAAAATCATCGTCGGCTACATGTCGATGAGTTCTGGCGACGTGCGAGTGAATGGCTCGAGCGTCGTCGATGACTCTCTCGCGGTTCGCGAGTGCATCGGCTACTTGCCGGAGCATGCGCCAATCTACGAAGACATGACCGTTCTCGAGTACTTGTCTTTCATCGCGTCGATGCGTGCACTGAAAGGGTCGAGACGCAAAGAGCGTATTGAATACGTCATCGGCGTCTGTGCCCTGCAGCCCAAGCGTCGAGCGAGCATTAAGACGCTGTCCAAAGGCTACCGTCAAAGGGTGGGCTTGGCGCAAGCGATCATTCACGAGCCGAAGCTCGTCATCCTCGACGAACCAACTGTCGGTCTCGATCCCAATCAGATTATCGAGATCCGCGAACTGCTGCGGGCGATCGGCGAAAAGAACACCGTGGTCCTTTCGAGTCACATTCTCTCGGAGGTCGAGGCGACTTGTAGCCGAGTCATCATCGCCGCGGACGGCCGCATCGTCGCTCAGGGTACACCCAAGGACCTCGAACGCGAGCATGCGCATCTCTTGCAGTGGCAACTTCGAGTTCGAGGTGAGAACGCGGACATCGCAGCCGCTTTGTCTGGCTTGCCCGGAGTGATCGGCGATGCGACAAGTGTTTGCAGCGACGGTGTCGCGACGATTCAATTCCAAAGCGATCACAGCGAGGGTGAACAGGGGTTCGCACCTGGCCTCAAACGCATCACCATCGAAGGAAACCTGGTGGTCGAAGAGTTGAGAGCTGAAAGGCCAACTCTCGAAGATGTATTCAAGACACTGACCGCACCCGCTGCCACGACATCGGCGGCCTTCGCCGCGGAGGAGGCAACTTTGGCGGCAGCACTGGATGAGGCCCCCATTGGCGGGGACAAGGAGAACCAGGAATGACGCGGACGCTCGCGATTTGGCGCAAAGAGCTGAAAAGCTATTTCAACTCTCCTATCGCCTACGTCTTTATGGTGTTGTTTTTGTTGTACGCGGCGGCGAAGTTCTTCATTTGGTCCTCGCCAGGGCCATACGGTGCTTTCCGGGGCAACTTCTTTATCCAAGGGGAGGCGTCTTTGACGGACTACTTCTCGGTCTTCCCGCTCGTGTTGGCGTTTTTGGTGCCCGCACTTTGCATGAGACTATGGCCCGAAGAGTACAAAAGCGGCACCGTCGAAGTGCTGATGACTCTGCCCGTCAAACCCTGGCAAGTTGTCTTTGGCAAGTTCTTCGCCATGGTGACGATCTTGCTCTTCACCTTCGTCCTTTCCTTTTCTGTTCCCTGGGCCGTCAACCTCATGGCGGTCGACGGGCTAGATTGGGGCCCGGTGATTGGGGGCTACGTCGCTGCCTTTTTGATGGGTACCGCCTACTGTTCCATTGGTCTCCTCACTTCGGCCTTCGCGCGCGAGCAAGTCGTCGCCCTGTTGGCGGCCTTGTTCATCTGTCTACCTTTGGCGGTGGCCGGGACGCCCGACATCGACCTATTCACGCCGACTTGGTTGTCGCCCTTCGGTAAGTTCATCGGTTTCTCGGTGAGGTTCGAGAGCATCGAAAAGGGCGTGTTAGATGTGCGAGACATGCTCTACTTCACGAGTTTCACCGGGCTCTTTGTGTTCTTGAACATCGTCGTCGTCGAATTTCGACGCCTGCGTTGAGGAGGGTTTGTCATGAACGTAAAAAAGCCGCTTTCCATTCTCTCCGTGCTGCTCACTGCCGTCTTGGTGTTCGGCAACATCGTGGTCTTAAACTTGCTGTGCCGAAAAGTCGACCAGCGTTGGGACCTCACCGAGGACAAGCGATATGAACTCGGCGAGGGCACAAGTAATATTCTCAGCCGCCTCGACGACACGGTTTCGGTCAAGGCTTATGTTTCGAGTAACTTGCCGAAGCGTTACGCACCTTTGGAGCGGCTTCTAATTGAGAAGCTCCAGGAGTACGAAAAAGAAGCTGGCGGCAAACTCATCTTTGAGTTTGTGGATCCTGATATCGACAAGAGCGCCAAACAAGAATGCGATGACCTCGGCATTCAGCCGGCTCGGCTCAACGAGTTCGAAAGAACGACGAGCCAGGTCGTCACGAGCTACATGGCGATAGTCTTTCGCTACGGCGATCGCAAAAAAGTCGTGAACTTCTTCATCGACTTGCGTACGTCCCTGGATGACCAAAATCGATTCGTTTCGGATCTTGAGTATCACCTCACGCGCGGAATTCAGTCGATCTCCACCGACAGAAAAACCGTGGCGATCCTCGCGAACACGCAGATGGTTCCGTCAGATCCGCGAAACCCCAAAAGTGAAAAGCGCCCCTACCAGGGTTTGACCAACATCAAAGCCACGCTCGAACGTTCCTTTGACGTTTTAGAGTTGGACATCAAGGAAGTGAACCGCGGCGTCAATCTCCCCGAGAACCTTGATGCCATGCTGGTGCACGGCATCCCGGAGACGACAGAAGTCGGTCGCTACATTATCGACCAGTTTATCATCGGCGGCGGCAACGTGCTGTTCATGGTGGATGCGGGTGCGGTCGACAGTCAGCCGAAACCCAAGGCGACGGTTATCGGCAAGCAGCGCGTGCGAGACTTCGACCTTCCGACATTTAAGGCGGTGGTCATCAACCACGGATTGAATCCATGGCTCGAGCACTTCGGACTGCGACTTGAGGCAGATTTCATTCTCGATTCTTCTGCCTTCGAGACGGTCTACATCAAAGACCGCCAACTCAAGCGGAATATCCTGAACCAAGTGGTCGTGCAGCCAGTGACCGATAACGGCCCCTACTTCAACTGGGTCAAGGTGCCAGCGCGCGGCGAGGACGGTGCACTCTTGTCAGAGAAGCAAGTCGCTCCCGACCAGCTGATCTTCCCGCCCCGAGATACTGTCGTTTTCACATCGGCTTCTCCCCTGACCTTGTTGGAGGACCGCCTCAAGGCTCAGGGCGCCAAGTCGACGGTCTTGATTCGATCCGGCCCAGGAAGCTGGACCCGGCCGATCAAGGGCGAGTCGTTTTCGCCGGATCCCAAACAGCAGATGCTGACCCCCGGAGAGGGGATGTTCCCGATCATGGTGATGCTGAGCGGGAAATTTTCCTCGTACTACAAAGGCAAGGATGTCCCCGCCGTGTTGGGTGCCAACGGCGAACCGCTTCCGGTGCCACAAGAGCGCAAAGACTGTCGGCGTGACGATGCGGCGGAGGAGGGGACGATCCTCTTTCTTGGGGATGCTGATTGCGCCCATGACCGTATGTTGCAGGGGATCATGCAGATTGAGGCCGAAGTCAACAAAGTTGGCAGTCGCTTGCTCGCACAGAAAAAAGCGACGTCGATGGTGAAGCTCGTCAGCAACTCGATGGATTTGCTTTGCTTCGGCGGTGAAGCGGGCGATTTGTTCGAAGTGAAGAACAAGCTCTTGGTGCGGTCACGGGCCATCAAGTCGGTTGAGGATCATCCCGACGACAAGAGTCTTATCGACCTCGTCGTCTTTTTTCTCATTCCCGGGTTCGTCGTGGCACTGGGCATCTTGCGATGGATCTTTCGCCGCGTGACGGCGGTGGCCAGTTAGGGAAACCATGAAGAACATCATCCTTGGATTCTTGCTCTTAGCACAGATCACGGTGTGGTTCGTCATCGACCCGCCCTGGGGCCAACGAAAAGCGCGCACCGACATCGTGGACCAAAAAAAGCTTGAGGCGGTGGCAACCGACCAAGTTGGCCGCATTAGGATTCAGCCACCTGGCTTGGAGTCTTTGACGCTCGAGAAATCTAAAGACCGGTGGACCATTCGCGAGGCGCAGGGTTTTCCGGCGACGGAATCCACGGTTGCGGCCTTGCTGCTCGAGATGGATCTATTGGCAAAGAGCGGTTTTCGCTCGCCCAAGTCAGCAATGCATGACACTTACGAAGTCAGTGCTGCCAAGGGAACGAGGCTCACCTTGGAAACCGCTGATGCCAAGTTGATCGGCAAGTACATCATTGGCAAGCGTGACATCCAGGGCCTGCAGGGGACTTTCATTCGGCTCGATGGCGATGACGATGTCTACGTGACGCCGGCGAAGAAACTCGCGAGCTTGCTAACGGTAGATCCGAAACGCTGGTACGACCCCGCGATGATGGACGTTGACTATCGCCAGCAAGCCCGCCTCAGCGAGCTTAGTTCGAACTGCTATCGGCTTGAGATCGAATCGAACGCCCCTGACCCCAAGAACCCAGAGCTGAAAGTTCGCAAGCGATTCGTTTACGAAAAAGTCGCGGCCACCGAACCAGGCGGCGAGGCCCAATGGCGAGTGGTCGAACCCAGCGACCAAAAAGAGCTCAAACTCAACGGTCTGTTGGTGAAGGGTTTGGCTAGCGCCGTCCTCAGCACTCGCGCCGTCAATCTGATCGGGGCGACCACTCAGCCCGAATACGGCCTTGATGATCCCGACGAAATCCGACTTCGAGTCCGCGCTCGTTTCAAAGACGACAACGAAGAGACGGTTCGAACTTTGGAAATCGGAAACGAGATCCCGCCCATCCAAGCCGGTCGCCCGTCACGCTTTCGTTACGCAAAGTCCAGCTATCCCGGCGATCAACTAAAGCAGCGCTTTGTCTTTGCCATCTCGAACGTGACCCCGCGTTATTACGAGCGAGGCCCGGCGGTCTTGGAGCAAAAAGCCGACCCGAAAAAGAAGAAGGCGGCGTCAGCGCCCAAATAGTCGACGGATCTTAGGGCTCAGTCAAGAATAACTTCACATTCTCGCCGCTCAGCTTCACGCCATCTTCGGTCCGTGCTCAATCGCGAGAATCTTCGAATTCAGGAAGCATGCTGCGGTTCTCGCTCAATCGCCCGAACTGAATCTGACGCAAATCTGAGTGCGAACTCTGCGAGCTCATTCTTGACCGAGCCCTTAGGTCGGCCAAACGATCTTGAGCGACTTGCGCACCAGATCTTCAAGCTGCATGGTTTCGCTTTGCCCGGCGAGGATCTTTCGCACCGCCTGAAGGGCGGGTTTTGCGGGGCAGCCCAAGACCTCGAGAGCTTGAATCGCATCGGACTCAAGCCCCTGGCCGGCGGGTATCCCGGCGGCGGGCAAGTCGCCGACAAGAAAGGGAGCGACTTTATCCTCGAGTTCGGTGATGATCCTCTGCGCGGTTTTTGGGCCGACGCCTTTCAGGCTCCTTAGATAGTCGACGCGCCCCTCGGCAATCGCCGACGCGATCTCAGGGACTTCTGTCCGCGACAACACCGCGATGGACAAGGCCGGTCCGACACCGCTTACTTTTTGCAAGAGACGGAACAACTCGCGCTCGGGCTTTGTGCTGAATCCAAATAGACGTTGGTGATCTTCACGGACGTGGTGATGCGTCCAGATCTGAGCCACGCCGGAACTTGGCAAACGGTTGGCGGTCGACAGAGGAATCGACAAGAAATAACCCACACCCCCAGTTTCGATGACAACTGAAGTCGGCTTCTTGTCGCTGATTTCTCCGCGAATGAACTCAAACATTGATTGCCCAACTCCGTCGGTGCTGCTCTTGGTGCCCTGGTCTTCGATCTCATCCGCACAAAAAACAAGGCGCCCCGCCGAATGATTCGGCAGAGCGCCTCGATTTTACGTTCGCGCGCGGACAGTCGAAGACGGTGTCGATTCAGCGATCGACAGTGCGCATGGCAAGCCCCATCGTTTCAACCTGATCGGTGATCTCGCGCAGTGACGTCGCTCCGAAATTCCGCTGGGCCAAGAGCTCATCGGAGGTGTAGGCGATGAGCGCGCCGACGGTCTTGATATTCAGGTTGGCCAAGCACTTGCGGGAGCGAACCGAGAGGTTCATGTCGCCGCAGAGCATCTGCAAACGACTGTCATTGGGGTCCACGCTGAAGGAAGCCGGAGCCGCGACGGGGGCGGTGGTCGCCGCTCCCCCTGGACCGGCCGCCGCTCGCGGTGCCACGGGCTCGAGTTCGTCTTCGGGACGCATACCGAGGCGAAGGCCCTTGCTGTCCAGGATCTGCTTGATCTCGTTGAGGCTTGTCTCGCCGAAGTTCTTGTAGGAAAGAAGCTCGGGTTCGGTACGCATCACAAGGTCGGCCAAAGTGATGATGTTCATCTTCGACAAACAGTTACGCGAACGGACGCTCAACTCGAAGTCGCTGACCGGGATCTTGAGGATCTGGTTCTTCTTGTCCTGGCGAACTTCCTGATCTTCGTCGTAGTGCATGTTCAACGAAGACTCTGCGTCTTTCAGAAAGAGCAGGGCGCGCGGGTGGCGCGGGAAGGCCGCGAGCACGCGACGGTAGCAATAGACAGCATCGTGATAGCGGTCGGCGTCTTCAAACAAGACTCCGAGATTGATCAAGGCGTTGACATGAGTCGGCTGCTGGTTGGCGATACGCTCGTAGAGCGAGATAGCTTCCGAGTCTTCACTCGACATGTCGCGCCGGTAGGCCTTACGGAACAAGCAGTCGACGTGCAGGGGATTCGTTTTGATTCCCTTTTCGTAGCACTCTTCGGCCTTGTCGTAATCGTCTTCACCTTCGTAGAGCAGGCCCTGGAAGAACAACCCGTCGGGAGTTTCGGCATAGGCTTCGCCCGCTTTTTTGAAGGCGGCTTCAGCTTGTTCTAGTTGGCCCGATGCGCGGAGTGCTTTTAGACGCAAGGTGATCGCTTCGGGATGCTGCGAACCCGAACTCACCAGGGCTTCGGCGGCCTTGCCGGGGCGGCTCGGACGATTCTCGGTGCCGGTGCCGCCGGCGAAGAGTGCGGCTTCGGCGAAGGCGAATGCCGTTACGTCGTCGCCGTGGGATTTCTCAAGATAGTCGTAAGCGGTTTGATAATCAGCGCACAACCAGCTCGCAACACCTTGGAGTTGGCTGGCGTCGCTCTTGCCTGCCGCAACTTCACCGAGCTCTTCGACCTTCGAATCGAGGGCACGGCGCACGTACTTGTTGCTGAGGACGACCTTCCTGAGGTCGAGCAATTCGCTGAGGTCGAGTTCGTTGGGCTTTTTGCTGTGCCAGCCCCAATAGTCGACGTCGATCGTCTCTTCGATCGTCTCTTCGATCGAGTTCTCAGAATTCATACGAGTGAGTCTCCGGGGACTTGTCTGTCTGGATGGGATCGGCAACTGGCCGACGCTGAGTTTATCCTTGAAACTGGAACGCTTAAACCGCTATGGGAAAAAGTAGCGGATGGAGTCGATCGAAACCACCGAGCGCAAGCAGGGTGCCTCACGCGGTTTGGCGTCCCTTGTTTCGAGGCAGCCTCCGAGGCAAGATGCCGGACCAAGGTTCGCCCCAAGGGTGGATTCTGGCTGCCTTAGACTGGTCGACCAGGTCCCCATTTCTAACCGTAAACCGTAGACATCAAAGCTTTTATGTTCGATACCCTGACCAAGTCATTCGACTCGATTCGGCAGCGTTTTGCCGGTCGCCAGAAGCTCACTGAGGCCAACATCGGCGAAGCTCTGCGCGAGGTCCGGGTAGCCTTGCTCGAAGCCGACGTCAACTTTCAGGTTACGAAGAGCTTTATTGCCAAGATCAAAGAGGATGTGACCGGCCAAAAAGTGGTCAAAGGCGTCAGTCCCGGCGATCAGTTCATCAAGTGCATTCACGACGCTCTGACCGAACTCATGGGCCCCGAAGACCCCCATCTCGCCGAGGCCGAGTCCGGTCCGACCGTGGTGTTGATGGCCGGCCTGCAAGGTACGGGAAAAACGACCACCTGCGGCAAACTCGCCCTTCGGAGCGTGAAAGCCGAAAAAAAGGTCCTCCTTGTCGCTGCGGACGTCCAGCGACCGGCGGCTATTGAACAGCTCAAGGTTCTAGGACAGCAAGTCGGGGCCGAGGTGTTCGCGGTGCCGGGTGGCGATCCTCCGAGCATCTGCCGCGATGCCGTTGAGCATGCAAAAGCCACGGATGTTGACTTGGTCATTCTTGACACCGCGGGCCGCCTGCACATCGACGATGAGTTGATGAAGGAACTGACTCTGGTGGCGAAGAACACTTCGCCCCACGAGATCTTTTTGGTTCTGGATGCCAACACCGGGCAGGACGCCGTCAATAGCGCGAAGGAGTTTAACGAGTCCCTCGAGCTCACTGGCATCATCTTGACCAAGCTCGACAGCGGCACTCGCGGTGGTGCTGCACTTTCCGTAAAGCAGACGACCGGCAAGGTCATCAAGTTCATCGGCGTCGGTGAGAAACTCGACAAGTTCGAGCCCTTCCACCCCGCTCGCATGGCCGATCGAATCCTCGGCATGGGCGATGTCGTTTCCTTGGTGGAAAAAGCCCAAGAAGCCATCGATGAGAAAGATGCCGAGCACACGGCCAAGCAGCTCATGGCCGGCACTTTCAACTTTGACGACTTTTTGAAGATGCTGCAGATGATTAAGGGCATGGGCCCGATGAAGGACCTGATGAAAATGGTCCCTGGCATGAGCAGCAAGATGGACATGCTGGACCAAGTCGATGAACGTGAGTTTCATCGCAGCGAAGCCATCATCCAGTCCATGACTCCCAAAGAGCGTGTTCACCCCGAGATCCTCAACATGTCTCGCCGCGAGCGCATTGCCCGTGGTGCTGGAGTTGAGATTGAACAGGTCCACAATCTGATGCGCGGCTTTAAGCAAATGCGCGCGCAGATGAAGGAAATGCGCAAGTCGGGCATGCTGGGCGGCATGATGGACCCGACGAGGGCTCTCAAAAAACAGAAAGTGAAAGCCATCAAGGACATTGAGAAAGAGGGCGGCAGCGTTCTCGACTTGCCGGCCTTCAAAGGACTCAGGGCTTCGGGGCGGAGTGCCGTCGCGAAACCGAAAAAGAAGAAGAGGCGACGTTGACTAGGGACGGCTGGGATGACTCCGGCTTCCGCTTCGACGCCTCAATCAAATAAACGTAGTGATCGCGCTCGACCATGATTGGGTCGGACGCGCATCTTGAAGAAAGCGAGAACGCATTTATGGCAACTGTCATCAGACTGACCCGACGCGGACGGATTCACGCGCCTTTTTACCGCATCGGTGTTTTCGACGCGCAAACTCGGCGTGATGGTGCATCGATTGAAAACCTCGGGTACTACAACCCGCTGGCGCGCGGCCAGGAGAAGCCTCTAGAGCTGAACCACGAGCGCGCCGCGTACTGGTTGTCAGTGGGCGCCACACCCAGCGAGACCGTGCGTTCATTCTTGAAGCGCGAGGGCATCGCCTTCGACTTGCGGGAACGTCGTTCGGCGAAAAACCGTAAGCGCTCGCAGAAGCGACTCGCGGCGGAAAAGAAGTCGGGTAAGCTGCACGGCAAAGCCAAGCAGAAGGCCACAAAGGCCGCCAAGGCCTCGGCCTAGATCGATCGTCATCGCTCGCTTGTCTCCTCGATCCCAGGAGTTTGCTTACTGGGATTTGGGTGGTGGCGAGAAAAGAGCGAGGTCCAACAGGATCGAGCTCGTTACGGCATTGAACTAATGAGATCTCGGCTGGCGGGAATGGCGTGATGTGTACGCTGGCCGCAGCCTCGTAAGAAATAGTGGGGTCGCGGTTCGTGAGCGCAGCGTTACTGAAGAAGATCTTTCTTCCGCTGGAGAAGAAGTACGGCGGCCTACGTCGATTGGTCGAGACTGATCCTCTCGATCAACTCATCCTTCTCATCCTCTCGAATGGCACGACTGAAAAGCGTGCGCGGCAGGCTCTTGATGACCTTCACCGCACCTTCGTCGATTGGAACGAGATCCGGGTCACACCGGTCCATGGGATCGACGAGAGCTTGATCGCACTCGGGGCCAAAGCGAAAGCCGGCAAGGCGGCGCTTGTTCGTGAAATCCTGGCGATGGTCTATTCCCGCTACAACCGGGTGAGCCTCGACTTTCTGTTGGATAGATCCGACAAGAACTTTATCCGTAATCGCGATCGCCTCTTTGCCTATCTGGGCGACAAGTCGAGCGCGATTCCAGCCGTCTTTTCGGGTTACATCAATGGCGGCAAGGGCTCGATTCAGGTCGCTGGAGGTTTGCCCCGACTGTTGACGCGTCTGGGAGTGTTGAGCAAGGGCGGAACTCCCGCAAGCGCGAAGAAGCTGATCGAGTCTTGCTTTGATGATGAAGACCGACTGGTGTTTCTTTGGGGGGGCTATCACCTCGCCGATGAGAACTGCCACCGCGCGTTGCCCGATTGTAAGACCTGCCCCCTGCAGCCCGACTGCAAAGCTGCACCTGAAGAGATCAAGAAAGTACGGATCGCCGAGCAGAAGCTGCGCGAAAAGGCAGCCAAAGAAGCGGCCCGCGAATTAGCAATCAAGGTCGCCGAAGAGAGGGCTCGCAAGAAACAAGAAGAGCGCGAACGAAAAGCCGCCCAAGCCGAAGCGAACAAAAAGGAAGCGGCACGCAAAAAGGCCGAAGATTTGAGAAAAGCGGAAATCAAAAAGAAAGCGGACGCGAAACGTCAGGTCGAAGCCAAAAAGAAGGCTGAAGCAAAAAGAAAAGTCGACGCCAAAAAGAAGATCGTGGCGCTGAAGAAGGCGGCTGCCAAAAAGAAGGCCGACGCGAAGAAGAGTGTTGCGGCCAAGAAAAGTGCTGCGGCCAAAAAGAAGGTGAGCAAGAAGAAAGCCACGGCCAAGAAGAAGTCGACCAAGAAGGCGGCACCTAAGAAAAGAGCAGCACCGAAGAAGAAGGCAGC
Organism: Planctomycetota bacterium; assembly: GCA_036479435.1. Lineage (GTDB taxonomy): Bacteria > Planctomycetota > DRQF01 > JAZGFI01. The sequence goes on from JAZGFI010000147.1 coordinate 21,702, forward strand.
AGCAACAAAGAAGTCGACCAAAAAAGCCGCAGCCAAAAAGAAGGTGACGACCAAGAAGAAAGCCGTCACCAAAAAGAAGTCCGCCGCAAAGAAGGTTGCGAAGAAACCGGCGAGTAAGACCGCAAAGAAAACCGCAAAGAAAACCGCAAAGAAAACCGCAAAGAAAACCGCAAAGAAGGCAACGAAGAAGCCGGCGAGCAAAACCGCAAAGAAGACCGCGAAGAAAGCCGCCAAGAAGAAGAGTGGACGGCGCCGATAGTCTTTTGGTTCTCGCCTCGGCCTCTCCGCGCCGCACCGACTTGTTGCGGGAGTGGGGCGTGGCGCACCAAGTCAGACCCGCGAGACTCGAAGAGGTCATGCCTCGCGGCTTGAGCCCTAGCGCTGCGGTCATCGCCCTCGCTCGCCAAAAGGCGGCGTCCGTTTGCGCCCAATTGCGTGCCGAAAAATCAACCACCAAGAAAACCTGGGTCCTGGGTTCCGACACCGTCGTCTACTTGTCGGAGGAAGCGCTGGGGAAACCTCGAGACGATGCCGATGCCCGGCAGATGTTAGCGCGCCTCGCCGGGCGAAAGGTCGACGTTGTGACCGGGGTGGTCCTCATGAACGTAAATGGAACCGAGATCCTCGAGGGCTCATGCTGCAGCACCTGCACCATGTGTTCGTACTCTTCAGCGGACATCGATGCCTACGTCGCGACCGGAGAACCACGGGACAAAGCCGGTTCCTTTGCGATCCAAGGGCTTGGCTCGGCCTTGGTAGCCGAACTAAAGGGCTCGCGGAGCAACGTTATCGGCTTGCCCAAATCCCTAGTCATGGACCTCTTGGCCAAGGCTGGATTTTGAGCCTTAGGGGCTATCTCGCCGCAGTCGCTATACTCTGGCATGCATTTTGATTCCTACTCAAAGTTTTTGGCACTCGCGCTGATCTGCGTTGGCTTTGGAGCTTCTCAATCCTGGAAACCGAATTTGGGTGAGGGGCCGAAAGTGCGCGAAGCGCCGGTGTTCGGAGGCGGTCACGAGAACCCATGGCAACAGCTTGAGGGCGTGACGGCGATGAGTTTGCGCACCGAGCATGATGCTCAGGTCGTCGTTGCGCTTGCCGAGAACTTGAAGCCCGAGCAGAAGCTGAGGAACTGGGCGGGGATCGTGGCGACAGAGGTGGAGTTGGAACGCGGCGCTTTGCTGGCGCTTTTTTCGGATGCTCGGCGCTATGCCGATGGGCCACCATTTCATCTCCTGCTGGGGCCCGGCGAAAAGATTGAAGCCTTAGGCCGTTGGCGCCGTCAACAGTCTTGGAGACTGGACCCTCTTCCCGATCCCGAACTGTGGATTGGCGTGATCTGTTTGCCGGGCGTTTCACCGGCCTTGGTTGAGCGGATGAAGATGTTGTTGACGGCTCCTGAATGGTCACGCGGCGGGTTCGCTACGCGAAGTGACTTGAGCTCCGAGGCGGTCTTGGTGGAGAAGAGCCGATGAAACCCACTATCTTTGTGTTTTGTGCGCTTTGCCTTGGGTTGAGTGCATGCGCGGGCTCGGCGACAGCGGAACCCAAGACCAACTCGGCCGAGTCTCGTCCAGGCATTGCCGCTAAGAGACAATCGCCGTCGCCCGATCTTGGACGCTCCGCGGTTTTAGTGCCCGATGGCAAGGAGCGGCTTTGGATCGGCGAGCAAGCGATTCTCGTGGAGGTTGCGGCGGTGCCGGATGCGCGGGCCCTTGGTTTGGGCGGACGCGCGGCCTTGTTGACCGACGAAGGCATGATCTTTGTTTATCACCGTGCGGAATTCAGAAGTTTTTGGATGAAGGACTGCAAGATGTCTCTCGACATCGCCTACTTGGGCACAGACCGCAAGATTTTTCAGATCGGCAGTCTTGATCCCCCGGTGGCGGGGTCTTCTTCGATCCCGAGGTTGGCGAGCGATCGCGAAGCTCAGTTTGTGATCGAAATGGAGAAAGGCTGGTTTGAGCGCAAGGGTCATAAGCCAGGCGTTCAGGTGCGCTTTTCCAAAGGGCTTATGGATTGGTTGAGCTTGGTGCTCGAATCCGAGGGGGGCTAAGCAAGTGAAGCGCCAGTACTTTCTCATCTACCTTTCGCCGCTGTTGCTTGCGTTTTTGGCGATCGCCTTATTTGCGGAACTGCGTTCGCAGCGCAACGACCAGTTGTCTCCATCGGAGACCGGTGAGAATTCCTATCGAGAGGCCTTCGATCTGATCGAAAACGAGTACGTTGAGGATGTCTCGAAAGAAGACCTCATCTATGCGGCGATCAAGGGTATGACCGATGCTCTGGATCGCCATTCTCGCGGCTATGATCCCGATGAACTCAGAGAGTTTTTGACCAACAGTGAGGGCAATGATTCGGGCATTGGAATCCGCTATGCCCGAATCAAGGGTGGAACTTTTATCACTCGCGTCATTCCCCAAAGCCCCGCGAGTCGCGGAGGCCTGCTGGATGGCGATCAAATTCTCGCGGTGGATGGTCGCGAAGTCGACTCTCAGCTTTCCTCAGGCGACTTGAGACGCTGGATCGTTGGGCCGGAAGGAAGCACCTCTACTTTTCGTGTCAAGGCTTGGGGGCAAAGCGATGAGCGTGAGCAGTTGGTGAAGCGCGGCCGATACAATCTCGAGAAAACGAGTTTTCGAATGATCGATGGCGACGACCGTATCGCCTACGTGAGAGTCGCTGGATTCAATCAAAGAACCGGCCGTGAGTTTCGAGATGCGTTCCGATCTGCGCTGAAGCTAGGTGCTCAAGGCTTGGTCCTCGATCTGCGCGGCAATCCTGGGGGCGGCGTGCAGGCGGCAGTCGAAGTCGTTTCGGCCTTCATGAAAACGGATGTCGTTTTTAGATCTGTCTCGCGGCGCGAGAGTGAAATCTACGACTCTTTTGGGACCCCCGTTTCAAGCGAGTTGCCGGCGGTGGTCTTGGTGGACGGGGACAGCGCATCCGCAGCCGAGATCGTCGCGGGAGCGCTGCAGGATCACAAGCGGGCATTGGTCGTCGGAGCGCGGAGCTACGGCAAGGGCTTGGTGCAAAACGTCTTTGAACTAAGGAGTCGACCCGCCGGTTTGAAGATCACGACATCGCGCTGGTTGACGCCTTCGGGCCGTTGTATTCAGCGAGGACTTCGCGACGAAGACGGTCAGATCGGACGTGGCGGGATCATCCCCGACTTTCCGATTTCGCTGAGCCGGTCCGAGCGCGAATTTGTGGAGATTCTGTGGGGTCGGGAACGACTTCGCCCGGACATCTTGGCGTTCATCAACAGCGATGACAGTTTTCGAAAGGTGCCCACAGATTTTGTCGATCGCCAACTTCAAGGAGCCCTCGAGTTGTTGGCTGGTCGCGCCTACGCCTCCAGCGTGGCGCTTGAGTAAGCTACTCTAGGAATATGACCTTATGACCTCGCCATGGCTGGAGACTCTGCGGGCCGTCGCTGACGGCAGTGTGAGCCCCGAGCGCGCCCTACAAATTTGGCGTTCTCCCCCTAAGGGCCAGGGCCTTGAAACCTATCGCCCAGATCTCGATCGTGGGGAGCGCCTGGGTTTTCCAGAAGTCATCTACGGGGAAGGCAAAAGCCCCGAAGTCTTGCGCGCGATTGCTGCCGAGATCTTGGCCGTCGATTCACGGCTGCTCATCACGCGAGGGAATCAAGCTCAGTTTGATGCCGTCTTGGATCTTTCACCGCCGCCGCGTTTCGATGAGGTCTCGAGACTGATCATTTTTGGCATGGCGCCCTCGAAGCCCGGGCCGAGCGTCGGCGTCTTGTGTGCAGGCACGACTGACCTTGGCGTCGCAGAGGAGGCCGCCCTGACCGCAGAGTTCGCGGGAATATGCGTCGAGCGCCACTACGACCTTGGTGTCGCGGGACTCCATCGACTGCTCAGCCAGCTAAACCGGCTCCGCGACTGCTCGCTGCTTATCGTCGTCGCGGGCATGGAGGGTGCTTTGCCGAGCGTCGTCGGTGGGCTCTGCCCTCGGCCGATTATCGCGGTTCCCACCAGCGTGGGCTACGGAGCCTCCTTTGAAGGATTAGCGGCTCTGTGCGGGATGCTGGCCTCCTGTGCGCCGGGGGTGGTGCTTGTTAATATCGACAACGGATTTGGAGCGGGATACGCCGCAGTGCGCTGGCTGCAAAACCACGAAGATTCTTAAGCCCCAAGACCTCATTTCCCCCTTTCTACCGGAGGCCATTCGGTCCCTAAATGAGAGACCTTTCTCAGCTTTGGAATGCCCGGATTATTCTCGAAGACGGGAGCATCTGGAGAGCGACGTCCTTCGGCGCCGAAGGCGAGACCGCCGGAGAGCTGGTCTTCAACACCGCGTTGACCGGATATCAGGAAGTTCTCACCGATCCTAGCTATGCCGGGCAGGTCGTCGTCATGACTTCGCCATTGATCGGTAATTACGGTGTCAACGTCGACGACGAAGAATCAAGAAAACTGCACCTACGCGGTTTCGTCGTGCGCGAAGCGTCTTTGCTGCACTCGAATTTCCGAGCCACGGAAAGCCTGGGCGATTACCTCAAGCGTCACCAAATCGTTGCCTTGGAAGGCGTCGATACGCGCGCTTTGACCCGCCGCATCCGCGACTTCGGAGCGATGCGCTGCTTCATGACCACCCAGGCGATCTCAGACGATGCGCTTGCCGAAAAGTTGAGCGCGGTCCCTGAATTGACCGACCAAGACTTCATTGCCGATGTGAGCCGCAGCAAAAAAGAAACCTGGAACGATGGCTTCAGCACTTCGTTTCACGCTGACCTCAAACCGCGCAACCCGAGCAGCAATCCTGCGCTCAACCACGCAAACAGCGAGCTTGCGCTCAAAGTCGTGGCTTATGACTTTGGAGCCAAGGACACGATTTTTCGCTCGCTGAAAGCGGTCGGTTGCGACTTGACCATCGTGCCGTTCGACACCTCCGCCGCCGATGTCATTGCGATGGCGCCTGACGGTGTGTTTTTGTCCAACGGCCCGGGTGATCCGCGCCGCTTGACGAAGATCGTGACGGAGATCAAAGGGCTGGTGGGCAAGGTTCCGATTTTCGGGATTTGCCTCGGTCACCAGATCCTTGCGCTCGCCCTGGGAGCTGACATCGTCAAGATGAAGTTCGGCCACCACGGTTCGAATCATCCGGTCAAGAATCTCAAGTCTGGAGCTATCGAGATTACGGCCCAGAATCACGGTTTCGCGGTGACGGCTGAATCTCTCGAAGCGGTGGGCGCCGAGGCCACCCACATCAATCTCAACGACAATACCGTTGCCGGATTGGCCGCTACCAAGCTCCGGGCGTTTTCGGTGCAGTATCATCCAGAGGCCTCTCCTGGCCCGCACGATTCCGCCTACCTCTTTGGGCAGTTTGTGGAAGCGATGATCGCGACTGAAGGGCGAGCGACGGCCTGATGCGAGCTTCAAGCCAAAATCCACTTCTTGATTTGGATATCGACTCATGACCGCGCGTGCTTTGATCGGCCTTCAGTGGGGTGACGAAGGTAAGGGCAAGATGGTCGACGTCTTGTCCGCGGACGCCGATTTGGTGGTTCGTTGTCAGGGCGGCAGCAACGCCGGGCACACCGTCAAGGTCGGTGACGTAACGACTATCTTGCACCTCATTCCGAGCGGAATTCTCAGCGAACGTGCGCGCTGTATCATCGGCAACGGTGTGGTCATCGACCCCGAACAACTACTCAAAGAGATCGCGGTGCTTGAAGACCGTGGGCTCAAAATGGCGGGGCGGTTGTTCGTCTCAGATCGCGCGCACGTTGTGTTTCCACACCACAAAGAGCGCGACTCCGCTCAAGAAAAAGCCCGCAAGGGCGCCAAGATTGGGACGACGAAAAAAGGCATCGGCCCGGCTTACGAAGACAAGGTTTCTCGTAGTGGCATCCGTATGTGGGACCTTCATGATGAAGCGTCCTTGCGCTTAAAACTAAGGCCGCACGTTGAGGCAACGGCCGCGGGTTTCGAGAAGATCGTCGCTCAGTTTTTGGACTTTGGTCGGTCCCTGGCGCCATACCGGGCGGACACGGTCGCGATGGTGATCGAAGGGGTTGAACAGGGAAAGAAGCTCTTCTTAGAGGGTGCTCAAGGCAGCCTTCTCGACCTCGATCTTGGCACCTATCCCTTCGTGACTTCTAGCAACACGAACCTCGGTGGGCTGCTGTCGGGTTGTGGGCTGCCGCCGCGCGCGATTAAAGAAGTTGTTGGTGTATCGAAGGCCTATTCGACTCGTGTCGGTTCTGGCCCTTACCCGACAGAGCTCGAAGACGCCGTGGGAGACAAACTCCGCGTGCGGGGCAACGAGTTTGGAACCACCACCGGGCGGCCCCGGCGTTGTGGCTGGTTTGACGGCGTCGCCATTCGCTTTGCCTGCGCGGTGAATGGGGTGGATTCGATCGCCTTGACCAAGCTTGATGTGCTCAGCGGATTCGAGACTCTCAAGATCGCCACGGCTTATGAGATTGGCGGCCACCCCGTGACGCATTTTCCCGCCGATGCTGGCGATCTCGAGCGTGCTCAGCCAGTTTATGAGGAGTATCCAGGATGGCAGGACGACATCTCTGAGATTCGTCGTTACGATGATTTGCCCGGCAGCCTCCGCCGCTACATCGAGGTCGTTGAAGATCTGTCCCGCGCCTCAGTGCGGTGGATTTCGATGGGACCGCGGCGAGAAGATATTATCGAGAGGAACTGATGACTGACTCTGGCGGCCCCTTAGAGTCTGAGCTCCCCCTGGTTGTGCCAGCTGGTTTACACCACGTTGCCATGATCATGGATGGCAACGGCCGCTGGGCTAGCGCTCGAGGACTGCCGCGCGCCAAAGGACACCAAGAGGGTGCCAATACGGTTCGCGAATTAACCACCGCACTTGCGGCGTCAGGCCTGGGGCAGCTCACGCTCTATGCCCTATCCGTTGAGAACCACAAGCGGCGTCCGCGCACAGAAGTCGATTTTCTCCTCAGCCTCCTGCGCCGATTCTTGGCGAAAGAACGCGCCACGATCATGGCGAATGACATTCGTTTCAAGACCATTGGCCGCATCGATGAGTTTCCGCCCAAGTTGATTCGCGAGATCCGTGAACTCGAAGAGATATCAGCTGATAACCGAGGCATGATCCTCTGCCTCGCCCTGAACTACGGCGGCCAAAGCGAGATCGCCGATGCGGCGAAAGCTATCGCCGCAAAAGTGAAGAGTGGAGAAGTCAGCCCGGACGCGATCGACGAAGATCTTTTGGGCTCGCATCTCTACGACCCCGACATGCCGCCTCTTGACTTGATGATTCGCACAGCGGGGGAGATGCGCGTTAGCAATTTCTTGTTGTGGCAGGTTTCCTACTCGGAGATCTATGTGACGGATTCCTTTTGGCCTGACTTCCACATCGCGGGCGTGGCCCGAGCTTTTGAGTCCTACGCGCAGCGGCGCCGTCGATTTGGCGGTCTCGAGAATCGTGTCGACGCTCGGACGGACTGAAAAATTGCGCCGAACCCGCTTACTCATTGGCTCTGGACTCGTTGCCCTTTTGGTTGCGATGGTGGCGATCGACGCCAAGATCGGGTTTCCCGCTCTGGGATTGGTCGTGGCACTCTTTTTGACTCTGGTCAGTCAAGCAGAGTTGATCCACATGATCCGCGGAAAAGCCCGTCCCGTGACGCGCTTGGTACAGCTTGCGACAGCCGCGATTTTCGTGTCCAAGGCCGTGATGTCTTATGTCTACGATCGCCCCGCCAGCGCCGAACTAACGCTGGCGATCCTATGCGGAGCCGCGCTGTTGATCTTGACTCAGGCCACCTTGCGCTTGCAGTTTCGCCAAGGCGAAGCAGCTTCGGAGCATGCCCTCGACGTCGGTGCCGGGCTTTTTGCGCTGGCCTACCTCGCCTTGCCTTTGTCATTCATGGCCGACCTCGCTTTGCGCTTTGAGGGCGGTGAGGGGACCTTTTTTGTCGCCATCTTGGTGTTTATCTCCAAGTGCGGAGACATTGGAGGCTACTTGGGCGGTAGTACCTTCGGCAAACGCCGCGTCATGCCTCGGGTCTCACCCAAAAAGTCATGGGAGGGCTCGGCCACGGGCCTCGTCTTGACGATTGCGGCCACATTCGGGTTGCACGCGGCATTCCCGCAGTACTTCTTCGGACTAGAGACCCTGCAGCTTGTTATCCTGGCCGTCGTAATCAACTTGGCGACCCAGATGGGTGACTTCTCCGAATCCATGGTGAAGCGCTCTTGTGGCGTTAAAGATTCAGGCGCTGTTCTTCCGACCTTTGGTGGCGCGCTGGATATTGTCGATAGCCTTGTGTTTTCAATTCCAGTCGCCGCGATGATTTTCGCGCTGGCTGTTTGAAGGGAGTTCGCTTCAGAACGTGTCAGACGTCACAATTCCCCTCCGCAACATTGACGAGGAGCGCACGCTTCTCGGTCACCTCGACCGCAATCTTCGCATCCTTCGCCAGTCGTTCGGCATCGACGCGACGTCGCGTGCTGGGCAACTCACCCTAAATGGTGATCCCGGCCGAATTGAAGCCGCGGCGGGCATGGTACGCCGGGCGCTGGACTTGATTCGCGACAATGGCGTCAATTCTACGGATGTCGCCGAGCTATTCGAAGTCGATGCCCCCAACCACCGCAGCCCCGAAAGCGGCCGTGGAGAGCGCATTAAGTTCGCGGCCTCTCCACGTTCGCCGAACCAGCAGCGCTACATGGAAACGGTGCTCGAAACTCCAGTGACCTTCGCGCTCGGTCCAGCGGGCACCGGTAAGACCTATTTGGCCGTCGCCATGGCGGTGACCCTCATGAAGACCGAGGAATACCACCGCATCATCCTCGTTCGTCCTGCGGTTGAGGCTGGCGAACACTTAGGCTTTTTGCCCGGCGACCTCGAAGCAAAAATCACACCCTACTTGAGACCGCTTTACGATTCCTTGCAGTCCTTGGTCCCCAAAGGGCTCCTGAAACGCTACATGGACGAAGGCGGCATCGAAATCTCACCGCTTGCTTACATGCGCGGCCGTACCCTGAATCACTCCATCATCATCTTGGACGAAGCCCAGAATACGACGATGGCACAGATGAAGATGTTTTTGACTCGCATGGGAGACCGCAGCAAGATCATCGTCACGGGTGATCCGTCACAAGTCGATCTGCCCGGCAATCAAACCTCCGGTCTTCTTCATGCCTCAAGGGTCTTGAAGCAAGTAGAAGGCGTCGCGTTCTGCTATTTGAATCGAAAAGACATCGTGCGCCACGAAGTCGTTCAGCGCATTGTCCACGCCTATGGCTCGTGGGAAGAGCGGCTGAAGCAAGAAAAGGATGGCGCGCCAAAGCGCTCGCAACCTCCGGGCAAAGATGCGGATCGAAAGAATCGGCGGTGATGAGTCGGATTGCGGTCCGAATTGAAGAGCCCATGGTGGGAGTATCAGAATCTGGCATTCGCAAGGCGGTGGCCTACACTCTTCAACAAGAATCAGCTGATTTGAATTTGAGTGTTGCGGTCGTCGATGACGCCAAGATTCGCGAGCTCAATCTTCGGTATCTAAATCACGACTTCGCTACCGATGTCATTAGTTTCGACTTGCGTAATCACGAGGCGAAGTCGGATGCCGATGTCGAAATTGATCTCGAGGGAAAGTCAGAATCCGAACGCGAGGAGCACTGGGACGCTGAGATTGTCGTCTCGGCTACCACGGCCCAACGAGAAGCAGCGCTGCGCGGTCTCGATCCATGTTCAGAGCTCTTTTTATACTGCGTCCACGGTACCCTTCACCTTTTGGGCTACGATGACCACGACGAACAAGACCAGCGACGGATGCACCAACGGCAAGCCGAGATCTTGAGAGGCCTCGGCTTTGAGACGCAATCATGAATAACCCCGCCGGCAGTGAGGCCGACCGCAAGGAGCACGAAAAGCTCTACGTCGATATCGCGATCAAAAACGAGATGTTGACCTTCGATCAGATCGCCGACGCGCGCGATATCCAGTTCAAGATTCAAGAACTTGGGATCAACCCCAAGCATCTCGCCGAGATCCTCGTCGAAAAGGGCTACCTGGAGCTCTCTCAAGACGAAAAGATCCGTAAGCACATTGAGAAACTTCGCCGCGCGACTCGGATCAAAGGTTACACGCTTCTAAAAAAGCTCGGCCAAGGCTCGATGGGAACGGTCTATCTGGCGACCCAAGATTCCCTAGATCGCATGGTGGCGGTCAAGGTCCTGGCCCCCTTCCTCAACAAGAACGAACACTTCGTCAGCCGCTTCATCAAAGAGGCAAAAATCCTCGCGCGCCTTAACCACCCGAATATCGTCCAGTGCATCGACGTGGGCAAAAGCGAGAATCAATATTACCTCGCGATGGAGTTTTGCGACGGCCCCACGGTCCTCGAGGTCTTAAAACGCGGCGGCAGCATGGCGCTTGAACGCGCCACTCTCATCGCTTTGCAAATCGCTCGTGCCCTCGAACACGCCTACGAACACAGCATCATCCATCGCGATATCAAGCCCGACAACATCATGATGACCCCCGGCGGCGTCGCGAAGCTCTGTGACCTGGGACTGGTCAAAGATCTCGGCAACTCCGCGGGTTCAACCGATGAGGGTTCTGCGCTGGGAACGCCGAACTACATTTCACCTGAACAGGCTCGCGGCGAAGAAAATGTCGACCACCGCACCGACATCTACTCTCTAGGTGCATCCTTTTATCACATGGTGACGGGGCGCGTTCCCTTCGAGTCGTCCAATCCCGCGGTCGTGATGGTGTCGCACATCAACGACATGCCGATTGCACCCAAGGATCGTAATCCCGCGATCGACAACGAGACCTCGCGGATTATCATGAAGATGCTCCGCAAAAACCCCGCGGATCGTCATCAATCACCCACCGAGATCCTGCGCGAGCTTGAACGCCTCTACGCCAAGCGCACCGGCGAACCGGCCCCGGAGTCGGATCCCGTGCTGCAAATTCGAGCCCGCAAGAAGCGCCGCCGCTAGGCTATCGACGCACTCCATCAAGGAGCCGTGAGTTTGTTCAGCTTCTTCTTGAGCCGCCGGCGTCTCCCTCTACATTCAGGGCGCTCAGCTAACCCTTCCCGATTCGGTGTCCAACGGACTACAACTTCTCTAGGGAGAGCAGTTGTTTTTTGGTTCAAATCTTGCCGCTGCGAATCCTTCGGGATTCGCAGCGGCAAGATTTATTCTTGGCTAGCGGCTTCGCGGATGCGCAAGAGCTGACGAAGGAGGGGGCCGAAGGCGTCGAGGGGGAGGGCGTTGTCGGCGTCGCTTTTGGCCACGGCCGGGTTTTCGTGGACCTCGAAAAAGAGACCGTCGATGCCGACGGCGACGGCAGCCCGGGCGAGATAGGGAATCATGGTGCGATCACCGCTGGACTTTTCGCCCATGCCGCCGGGAATCTGGACGCTGTGGGTGGCGTCGTAAACGACTGGGTAGCCGAGGGCGCGCATCATCGGAATGCCGCGGAAATCATTGATGAGAGTGTTGTAGCCGAAGCAGCTACCGCGTTCGGTGAGGAGGAGTTTTTCAGATCCCGATTCCTCGATCTTGCGGACGACGTTGCTCATGTCGCCGGGCGAAAGGAATTGGCCTTTCTTGACGCTCACGATCTTGCCGGTTTTAGCGGCGGCGACGAGGAGGTCGGTTTGACGACACAAAAAGGCCGGGATCTGGAGGACGTCGGCAACTTCGGCGACTTGGTTTACTTGTGAGGTTTCGTGTACGTCCGTGATGATGGGAAGGCCAAACTCAGCCTTGACGGCGCTGAAGATGTCGAGTGCCACATCAATGCCGGGGCCACGATAGGAGTGGATCGACGAGCGGTTGGCTTTGTCGAAGGAGGACTTGAAGACGAGCTGGACCGAAAGGCCGGCGACGGCCTTCTTCAAGGCTTCGGCGTGGCGAAGCGTGGTGTCACGGTCTTCGACAATACAAAGGCCAGCCATGACACAAAGGTCGGCACCGGGGCCGATCTTGAGGTCGCCTTGTTCGACGAGTTTCGGCTGGGCTTGGCTATTCACGTTTAGACGGTGGGGCATCGTTTCTTCGACTTTCCTCGGATCGAGTCAGCCCTCACTGATTAAGGGCGCAACGCTGTTTCTTATTGTCTAGATCTGGCGGTTAGGCTTCAAGGTGTTGGGGTACCAAGATCTGAAGCGGGACTGCCGCCATTTTTGCCCGAAGGGGGGTGAACCCGACGTCATCGCCGTCGATTTGAACCGCTTCGGGTTCGCTGGATCGGATCTCAAACGAGCGTACGCGGCGGTATTCGGCATGGGGCGAGGCGTCTTCTCGGCCGCGTTTCGCGCAGAGCAAGTGCCTTAGAATGGCTCCGCGACCTCGGCCAAAACGGATGCAGAGGTCCATACCCACAGCGAAGAGATCCGCCTGCGGGGTCAAAGTCATGACGCCGCCGTAGTTTTTGGTGTTGCAGGCTACAAAGGCGCTGGCCTCACGCGCAATTTTTACCCCGTCTATCTGGACCTGCAGTCGCGGCGCGCGCCAAGCCCAGATCTCTTTCATACCCTGGGGCATGTAACGGTTCTTCGAGAACTTGGCCGGAGACTTGCGGCGGGCGGCCGCCACCCGGTGAACGACTCGAGCGTCGAACCCGATGCCGACATTGACGATCACCGGGTATTCTCGGGAGTCATCGCTGAAAGTTGCGACGGCGTAAGGCATGGTGCGAGCTTGGGCGCTAGCCAAAAGCGTTGCGGCGTCGTTGGGCGCCAGTTTTCCGAGCCCCAGCTCCATGGCCAAGACGTTGGCGGTCCCCAGCGGAATGATGCTGAAGGCGGGGGCCTTGGCGCCGAGGGCTCGGAGGCCGCGTGCGATCTCATTCGCCGTGCCGTCGCCGCCGATGCCGATAATGGCATCAAAATTCCCGCCGCGCTCGACGACGATTTCCGGCGCGTGATCGGCGCGCTCGGTGAGAGCCAGTTCGACCTCAACGCCCGCAGTTTCGAATCCGCGCTGTGCTTCGGCCGCCGCCGCGGCTCCTTTGGACCCGCCGGCATTCGGATTGGCGATCAACAAAAAGCGCTTCATCGAGCTAGCGTCTAGCCTCCTATTCTTGACCGCGCCGCGTACACGGGCTGCCCCAAAATAACGCGCGCGCCGGACGCTTTCTTATGGAAAGGGCCCGGCGCGCGGCCTGAGCTGATGGCTGGGGTTTCCGGGCCTTATTTGTAGCCGTTCAAAGCACCCGGCGCCAACTTCAGCGTGATCTCGGTGACCAGGCCGCGGCGGCTTCTGGTCTTGTGCGTCCAAATGCAGGAGAGCATGTCGAAGCTTTTGTTCTTTGCGATCTTTTTTCCGCCCTCTTTTTGGACCGGGGCTCGGCTGATCTCGAACTTTGTCACGCCGGCGAGTTTGGAGTTGGTCGTTTGACTCTTGGCTCTAATCGACACCGGAGCGATACCCGAGCGCTTGTTGCGAAAGATGTAGCGATTCGGAACGATGATCTTCTTTTTGGTCTGAGGATCTTTGTAGCGCCAGCCCTTTTTATAGCTCACAAACCAAGTGCCGGGCTCAAGCATGGGTTCGAGGATCGGGACGTCGGTGTGAAGGATGCCAATCAAGACAGAGTGGGCGACTTCATCGTCGCCGTCGCTGGCGCTCTTCAGAGCCTTCTCGGTGCTGATTTCATCCATGCGCCGGTTGGCGATCAAGATCGATCGCGCCGCGCCGGGAACACTGTACTCCTCGTTCCAATCGAACTTTTCGATCGCGGTGTAACGCTTGGGATCGGTGTCGATCTGGGGGCGGGGGAGTTCTTTGGCTTTCTCGGACCTCAGCAGTTTGTAGTCCTGTAGACGCGCTTCGAGTTGGCCACCATCGCTGAGTTTCGTGAGGACTTCTTGGCCTGGCGTAGCACTCCGGGCGCGTCGAAAGCCGATCATCTTTGAGCGTCGGTAGGGGTCAGCCTGAAAGCGCATGACGGCGCTGGCCAAAAGACTGCGGCTGTCGCAATGGCCGCCGCGCACGACGTGCTTGTCGCTGTCGAAGACGTCTCTCGTGACCCTCTTGTTTTTACTGAACTTGATGGTCTTAAAAGTTGGGCGCGCGACGAAGGGACTAGATGTCATTTCCGCGGCGTTACCGACGATGTGCATGATGCCCAAAGGTGAAGCACCGCTGGGAAGGGCGCTCACGTCGATGACCGCGGGCAGTTCAAGATTCTTGGGAACCTTCACGCCGAGCCGCACTGCGAGGTCGTGGGCCATCGCGTCATTAACGAGGTGCTTTTGGTATCCCGACTTTTGGAAGGGCCAAAACCGGCCGTCGAACCCGGTTTCGCTCGAACGTGCGGCAACTTCCCACTCGTCTTCGGTGGGGACGTGCGTGTTTGTCCATCGGCAGTAGTCAACCATGTCCTCGTAACGTAGCCAAGTGATGGGGCGGTTGTCCCATCCGCTGGGCACGTCGCCGTTGGGCCAGATCGTGGAGAATTCCTTTTTGCCGATCTTTCGATTCATTGAGTACTGCTGCGGCCAACCATCGGGGTCGCGTTCGGTTTGCGTGCAGAAGTACCAGAACGCGCGATGCGTGACCTCACAACGGTCGATGAGGAAAGTCGCTAACGTCGTCTTGGTCGTGTCCGATCCGTAGGCGAGCATGAAGTTGTGCTCGGGCTTTTCTTGTTCCGCCTCCGACAAAGAATTGATGTCGTCGGGGGTCAAGCCCAAATACGCATCCACGGCGCCGGGGACGACGGCCATGTTGCGAGGAATGTTGCCGCGGATACCGGACGTGAGCGAAGCGACCCGATCGCGCTTTTCGCGGACGAGCTTGTCGTAGCTCTCTTGTTCTTTAGTGACTTTCTGGGCGAGCCTGCTGTGCTTTTTCAAAGTCTTCCACGCGACTTTGAAATCTTTGCCGAAGGCCGCGGCGTAGGCATCGTTGATCGTGCGGGCGCAACGCGTGACGGTGGGGTCCATCTTTTCTTCCATGAGCCCTGCGATGCCCTCGACGAGATGCCGCTTGGAAGCGAGGGAAAAAGCCTGATCGAGCCCAAAAGCCCTGCGCAGGTCAATCCCGAACTCATCGAGGATGTCTTCCGGTGTTTTCACCGGAGTGTCCAATCCGCAATGACCCTTCAAGAGCTTGGACAAAGCGGCGCCTGCTTTTGCTTGGCGATCGGCGTCGAAGGCGCGAGCGTGGTGGCGCTTCATCGTCGACTGTTTTTGCTCGAGGTCTTTTTGGAAGCCCTTGAGTTTCTTCATGCAGGAGACGGCTTTTCGCTCGAGCTTCGCGACTTCCTTGCGGACCTTAAGCGTCTCGGCGGCGCCAATTTGCGCCTGGGTTTCCGTCGCTATTGCGGCAACAAACAGCCCGAGCATCAAAGCCCAAGTTTTTAGGCTGAACCCCAAGGTTCGTGTGTTCATCTTTGATTCCGAAGGTGCATCGAAAGTGCGAGTCATTGACTGATTGCCCCATCGGCCGTCCCGAATTGCGGACGGCCCTTTTCCTTTGCGAAAAGTCACTGGCGATCGAACCGCTTCAACCGTCGTTATTTACCAGTACCCGGTGTCGCTATCGCCTTTGCGACCTGCGAGACCAGCTATTGGTACGGACTTTCGTCCGAAACGAGAGTCATTCCCCGCTGGGGATTTCCTCTCGCTGCGTCTTCTCCTCAAAGGGACCGGAACGGTGTGAACCGGGGATCAGTCGCATGTGGCCCGCCAGGCCTGTTCTGAACCCGGCTCGGATGGGATCAGAAGAAAAGGGGAAAAACACCTGACGGGTGGCGCGTAGTTTATCAGTTGCCGAGGGACCCTCCCAGGCTCTCAGACGGACGTAAAGGCAACTTCGTTACGCCAATTGGCGCGCAAGGCCATTCAGACTGCTCAGCGGACCCTACCCGAATGAAGTGTTGATTCTTGAGGATAAAGAGAAAGTTAAGTCGGTTTGTCCGATTAGGATTGGCGAGAACCCGCAGATTCTGCCTTTTCTGCGATTTGACTGTTGTAACCGTGTATTTTATCTCACCCTCGCTGCTTGCTTGGTCGAAGTATAAAGGTGCTGCAGCGCCTTGTTTAGAGCCGCCTCGCCCAAGAGGTCACGGTGGAGAGCGAGGCGGATGAGGAACGCAATGATGGTGCAATCGGAATTGGATGGAGCGGAAGACGGCCCGCGAGTCCTTAGTGTCGAAGCGGATCGAGCCGGACAGCGCCTCGATGTCTTCGTCAATGAGTTGGCCGGGTGGCACAGCCGTGGCCGCATCAAAGACCAAATCAAGCTGGGCGGCATCACCGTCAACGGTAAGGTCACCAAACCTTCGCACCGAGTGCGTGAGGGAGACTTGGTTCAAATCTGCGCCGAACCCAATCCCGACGACTCTGAACTCATCCCCGAGAATATTCCTCTCGAGATCATCTTCGAGGATACGTCCATAGCGGTCTTGAACAAAGCGCCCTTCATCGTCGTTCATCCAGGGGCTGGGCATCAAACCGGCACTTTGGCTAACGCCCTCGCACACCACCTAAAAGAACTGTCGGATGTGAGCGGGCCGCAGCGTCCGGGCATCGTTCATCGCTTGGATCGCGACACGAGCGGCGTCATGTGCGTGGCGAAAACCAACCGCGCGCACTACGCCATCACCACGCAGTTTCAGGAGCGAACGGTCGAGAAAACCTACTACGCTTTGGTCGACGGGGTCATGGAATTCGATGAGTACAAAGTCGATGAACCCATCGGCCGTCATCCCGCCCAACCGACAAAAATGGCGATCACGCCGAAGGGGCGACAGGCCTTCACGAAGTTCATGGTGTTGGAACGATTCGACGGTTTCACCTATGTTCGCTGCCATCCAAGAACGGGGCGAACTCACCAAATCCGGGTCCATCTGGCTCATTTGGGGCATCCGGTAATTTGCGACAAGCAATACGGTCGCCGGCAACGTATGGACTATGGGGACGTCGCGCATCTTGCGCCGGGACACCCCGAGAACCGAAAGCTGTTGGCGCGGCAGGCTCTGCACGCGGCGACATTAACGTTGAATCACCCCCTGAAAGGGGAACGCATGACCTTTGAAGCTCCGCTGACCGATGATTTTCAATCGGTCTTGGACGCCCTGCGCGAGACACGGCGGGCGCGGCCTTGATCTGATCGACTTTAGATCGAGACTCGCGAGGAGACTCAAAAAATAAAGCCGCAAATCTGCGGCAACAAAAGGAGGCTCTCATGGGAGCGGCAGACAAGCTACTGTCCTTGGTCCGTGAAGGATTCGATCGCAAGGCCTACCAGGATCTCAACTGGTCCGGCAGTTTTCGCGACTACCTCGCGAAAGTCCATGAGCAGCCCCTGATCGCTCGCAACGCCTTTCAGCGCGTCTACGACATGATCGTCTCGCAGGGCTTCGATGAGTACACCGAACACAAAGTACAAAAGGTCCGTTACCGGTTCTTCTCAGATCTCCACGGCGACGGTCGCGATGCGATCTTCGGTCTAGATGCCTCGGCCATGCGGCTCGTCGATGTCCTGAAGTCGGCGGCCTTTGGATACGGTGCTGAGAACCGCGTCATCTTGCTGCACGGGCCGGTCGGATCGGCAAAGTCGACGCTAGTTCGTCTGATGAAAAAAGGTCTCGAGGAATACTCGAAAGCCGATGAGGGTGCGCTCTACACCTACTCCTGGAACATGCCAGGCAGCGAGGAGCCAGTTCCCTCGCCGATGAACGAAGATCCCTTGAAGCTCATTCCCGAGCCCGCGCGTCTGAAAGTCATGGCCGAGCTCAACGAGCGTTGTGACCGCGAATATGATTTGCGCTGCGAAGGAGACCTCAATCCCTTCTGTCGCCGCAACGTCGAAGAGCTGATGCAAAAGTACGACGGCGATTGGGAACGCATCCTCGGCCACGTCGTCATTCACCGGCTGGTGATCTCAGAAAAAGACCGCCGCGGTATCGGCACCTTCCAACCCAAAGACGAAAAAAACCAAGACAGCACCGAACTCACCGGCGACATCAACTACCGCAAACTCGCCGAGTACGGCTCTGACTCTGACCCACGGGCCTTTAACTTCGACGGCGAGTTCAACGTCGCGAACCGCGGCATCATCGAATTCATCGAGGTCCTAAAACTCGACGTCGCCTTCCTCTACGATCTGCTCGGTGCCTCGCAGGAACACTCGATCAAGCCGAAGAAGTTTTCGCAGACTCACATCGACGAGGTCATCATCGGGCATACCAACGAGCCCGAGTACAAAAAGCTCCAG
The DNA here is from genome assembly GCA_036479435.1 of Planctomycetota bacterium. Lineage (GTDB taxonomy): Bacteria > Planctomycetota > DRQF01 > JAZGFI01. Next base: position 39,911 of record JAZGFI010000147.1, read on the forward strand.
AGCAACGAACTCATGGAGGCTTTCCGCGATCGCACGATCAAGATCGACGTGCCCTACAACCGCACTTTGCGCAACGAGATCAAGATCTACGAAAAGAGCTTCAACGCTGAGACGGTCAGTAAACACATCGCGCCGCACACCATCGAAATGGCGGCCCTATGGGCGATCTTGACGCGTCTGGAAGAACCCAAGCGTCCAAAACTGACCTTGATGCAAAAGGTGAAGCTTTACAACGGCAAGACTCTGCCCGGCTACACCGATGACACCATCAAAGAGCTCAAAGACGAAGCCGATCGCGAGGGGATGGAGGGGATTTCTCCGCGCTACATCCAAGACAAAATCTCCAACGCGCTCGTACGCTCCGATGCCAAGCACATCAACCCCTTCATGGTGATGAACGAGCTTGAAGTGGGGCTCTCTAGCCACTCGCTCTTAAACGACGAAGAAACGCGCAAGCGTTACCGCGAGCTCTTGACCTACGTTCGTCAAGAGTACGAGGACATCGTTAAGAACGAGGTCCAGCGTGCGATCTCTGCCGACGAAGAGGCGATCTCGCGTTTGTGCCACAACTACCTCGACAATATCCGGGCCTTCATTCAGCACGAAAAGATCCGCAACACTTACACCGGTGAATCCGAAGAGCCCGATGAACGGCTCATGCGCTCCATCGAGGAGAAAATTGACATTCCCGAAAGCCGAAAAGATGCTTTCCGTGGCGAGATCATGAACTACATCGGTGCGCTTGCGGTTGAAAACAAACCTTTTGACTACCGCACCAACGAGCGCCTCCACAAAGCGCTCGAGCTCAAGCTCTTTGAAGATCAAAAGGACTCGATCAAACTCACATCTTTGGTCTCCAACGTCGTCGACAAGGGCACCCAAGCCAAGATCGAAGTCGTCAAGCAGCGCTTGATCGACAACTTCGGCTACGACGAAGAAAGCGCCACCGATGTGCTGCAGTACGTCGCCTCGATCTTTGCTCGCGGCGACGTGAAGGAGTCTTAGACCCATGGTGCGCCGGATTGAGCAGGATCACTTTCGATTTCGAGAGATTGTGCGCGGCAAAATCAAGAGTGGCCTGAAGAAGTACATCTCGCAGGGCGAGCTCATCGGCCGCATCGGGAAAAAGACTGTCTCGATCCCCATCCCGCAGATCGAGCTGCCGCGTTTTAGATTCGATCAAGGCAAAAAAGACGGCGTCGGCTCGGGCTCTGGCGAACCCGGCGATCCTGTCGATGGCGAACCTCAAGAAGGCGAAGGAACCGGCGAAGCGGGGGAGGGCGAAGGGCAACACGTCTTAGAGGTCGACGTCGACCTCGATGATTTGGCCAAAATCCTCGGCGAAGAGCTCGAACTTCCCAACATTCAACCGCGCGGCGCGGCCGAAGTCGAAAGCAGTCACTCCCGCTACACCGGGATTCGCCAGGTCGGCCCCGAATCCCTGCGCCACGCCAAGCGCACCTACAAAAACGCCTTAAAGCGCCAAATGACATCCGGCGGCTACGACCCCGATGACCCGCGCATCATTCCCATCCGCGAAGACCGCGTCTATCGCGCCCAAAAGCAAAAACAGGAACCGCAATACAACGCCGCCATCATCTACATGATGGACGTGTCGGGCTCGATGGGCTCTGAACAAAAAGAGATCGTGCGCATCGAGGCCTTTTGGATCGATTTGTGGTTGCGCCACCAATACAAAAACATCGAAACCGTCTACCTCGTTCACGACGCCGCGGCCAAAGAAGTCGACCAACATACCTTTTTCCATTTGCGCGAAAGCGGGGGCACCAAGATCTCTTCGGCCTATGAACTCTGCCAGCAGATCATCGAAGAGCGCTTTGGCAACGACATGTGGAACGTCTATCCCTTCCACTTTTCAGACGGCGACAACTGGTCCGGCAAAGACACCACGCATTGCGTGAACCTGCTCAAAGAAAAGCTCCTCCCGCGTTCGAACATGTTCTGCTACGGGCAGGTTAAATCCGCCTACGGCAGCGGGCAGTTCAAGCGCGATCTCGATCAGCACTTCGGCCAAGACGAGCGCGTCATCACTTCCGGCATCCCCGACCGCGACGGCATCCTCAATTCGATCAAGGACTTTTTGGGGAAGGGCAAATGAGACTCACCCCCGAATTAGCGCGCTGGCAAGAAGTCATCGAGCAACACGCCAAAGAGTACGGCCTGGACGGCTACGAGACTATCTTCGAGCTTTTGTCCTACGACGAATTGAACGAAGTCGCCTCCTTCGGCGGTTTTCCCACCCGCTATCCTCATTGGCGTTTCGGTATGCAGTACGAGCAGCTCTCCAAGGGCTATGAGTTCGGCTTATCCAAGATCTACGAGCTCGTCATCAACAACGACCCCTGCTACGCCTACTTGATGACGTCCAATCCGCTCGTCGATCAAAAGCTCGTCATGTCCCACGTCTACGGGCACAACGACTTCTTCAAAAACAACGCCTGGTTCGCGCCCACCAATCGCAAGATGATGGACGAGATGGCAAACCACGCCACCAAAGTGCGTCGCCTCGTCGACCGCATCGGCTTAGAAAAAGTCGAAGAGTTCATCGACACCGCGCTGTCGCTCGAGAACCTCATCGACCGCATGAGCCCTTACCGCGGTAGCACGCGCTCGGTTCCCAACAAAAACGAGCCTGCGTCCACCGATCCCCACCGCCTACCCAGCAAAGACTACATGGAGAGTTTCATCAACCCTCCCGAGGTCATGGAACAAGAACGCGCGCGTCGCGAGCAAGCCGAGGAAGAAAAACAAAAACAGTCTATGCCGCGCCCCGAGCGCGACATCCTCAGCTACCTCATTGAGAACGCCCCTCTACAATCCTGGCAGGTCGAGATCCTCGAGATCGTCCGCTCCGAGGCCTACTACTTCAGCCCCCAAGGCATGACCAAGATCATGAACGAGGGCTGGGCGAGTTATTGGCATCAAAAGATCATGACCAAAAAAGTCCTCCAGGACGACGAGGTCATCGACTACGCCGACACCATGGCCGGCGTCATCTCGGCCAGTGGGGCCGCACTCAACCCCTACCAGATCGGCCTCGCCCTTTACCACGACATCGAAGAACGTTGGAACACCGGCCGCCACGGCCTCGACTTCGACAACTGCAGCGACCTTAAGACCAAGGCCGCCTGGAACACCAAAGCCAACGCCGGCCGCGAAAAAATCTTCGAAGTGCGCCGTCACCACAACGACATCACCTTCATCGACGAGTTCCTCACCGAAGACTTCTGCCACCGACACAAGCTCTTCACTTACGGCTGGAATCCCCAAACCCAACAACGCGAGATCACCACCCGCGACTTCCCCGCCGTCAAAGAGGGCCTCCTCCGTCAACTCACCAACGCCGGCGACCCCGTCATCGAGGTCGTCGACGCCAACTTCAACAACCGCGGCGAACTCGTCCTCCGCCACCGCTTCGAAGACAGCGAACTCGAAGCCCCCTTCGCCAAAGCCACCCTCACCAACGTCCAGTCCATCTGGAACCGTCCCGTCCTCTTAGAAACCGTCATCGACGACCGCCCCGTCCGCTACCGAGCCGAAGAAGGCCGCATCGAACTCGAAAACATCGATTAGCCGCCATTCTGTTGTTCTCGCGAAGTTCGTCCCGGATCATCAATCGCTATTGTGAGTCGATTGAGATGGCCGAACTCTGCGCAGCGATCTAGAGCGGAGGATTCCCGCCCATCTTGCGGAACAGTTCTCTCATCGGTTCAATGTGGGGGTGGTCAGGTCCCAATTTTTGTACAAGGCCATTGAGTGCATGCTCTTGGAGTTCTTGAGCGCGTTTCGATTCGCCAAGTTCCCAGAGCACAGCGGCTAGATTGCTCTCAGAATAGAGAATGTCGGGGTGATTTGAAGGGAGGATGCGGCGTCTGCCATTCAGGGACTGTTCGCAGAGCGACTTCGCGCATCTCAGATGATCTTGATCGGAAAGCGTTGCGGCGAGATTGCTTATCGAAGTCAAGGTGTCTGGGTCATCTGCGCCAAGTACCTGGCGACGGATCTTCAGGACTTTTCTTTGAAGTTCCTGTGCCTTGTCCAGGGATCCCAACAATCGAAACAATGCGGCGGCATTGTATATTAGCCTGAGTTCCTCACGTTTCGTTTTTCCCTTTATTGCAGGCAGTACTTCCAGGGCCAATTCGAGGGTCTCAAGGGCTTTTTTGCTGGCTCCCAGGTCCATTTGAACGACGAGTAGACTGTTTAGTGTCGCCAATGTGTGTAGATGGCAATCACCGAGTCTGCAACGCCGGATGGACAAGATCTCTTCGTGAGTCCTCTTCGCTCCTTCAAAGTCTCCCATTAGCCGAAAAAAGTCAGCTTGGTTGTGTCTCGCTGTTAGAGTGACATCGTGTTCCGCGCCGTGAAGTGTGCGAGTCGCGGCCACCAATTTTTCATGGATCGTCTTTGCGCTCTTGAGACTTCCAGCTTCGCTTGCCTGCCGTCCAATCCAAGACAGAACCAGGATCTCTTCATCGGTCGAAGCAGCTTTGGCTAGGTGTCGCGCATGCTCGAATTCATCGCCAATCTCATCGTGTTTTCGGCCGTCTTCGACGACCCGGAGTTCCTCGCCGAGAACCCCAAGAGCGGCGTCCCGAAAGGCGGCCGTCTTGCCTTTTTCCGAGTCGCGGAATCTCACGGCTCGAGAAATAAGAGAGTGTACCGACCAAGACTTAGCACTCGCCTTTCGGGCGAGGCTTAGATCTGAGGCGTTCACTATCCCGCGGTCCCCATCTTTGTCGATCAATCCATCGATGCAAGCGAAAACGGACCTCACAAACTTGATCGGAATGGGATGCTCGCCCAAAACTGAGGCGAGTCTAAGGAAGTTGCGACCCTGCTCATTCAATCGCTCGACGGATTCGAAAAGCAAGTTCGTTACATTGGCTACCTGTGCATGTGGCATGTCGTCCGAGAATTCAGCCGCGAAATCGAGAGCGTCTTCATGAGGTTGAGCCAAATCAGCTCGAACCTCCTCGGGAGATTTTCCGGAGAATTTCATCCACGCACCCACAACCTCGCAAGCAAGAGCGTGACGACCAAGGTCATCAAGGAGCGCCACGGCAGCAGGCTCTTGGGTTTTGGCAATCTCAACATGCGCGCATAGTAGTGTCATGGCGTCGAAGCGGCTCAGAGATTCGAGGGGGATTTCCTTTTTGCCTACAGCGTGCCGCTGGCTTTTCGTTGTGAATAGGGTCCCGCAGAGCGAGTTGGGACCAAGCCAAGCGTTCAGTTCAATCCTGGAAAGGCCTCCTGGCAAGTCATCGACGACCCACAGGCATGGTGCACCCTTCGAGTGGATTTTCTCGCTCAGCGCGGCGAGAATTCGATCGGTAGTTAGATTCCGGACATCGATGCCTTGCTGTTCTGCGAGTCTCCTAAGCTGAACGCTCCTGATGGCTTCTTGCTCGTCAGAGTCAGGGGAACCCGTTGCTTTGAGCCAAAAGACTCCGCCAGGATACGCGCTTCCAAAGCGTAAAGCGTATTCCTCAGCAAGAAGTGTTTTTCCTACCCCTCCAAATCCGGAAATAAGCGCGACGTTTCCTGGCTTTCCATGGCTGCCGACAGTGTCGCGCGCTTTCAATAGTGAGTGAATTCCCCACATCTCATTCAGGCGGCCGACGAATCGTGGCCATTCTGTTGTCCGTTCTGGGTACCACTCTGGCGGTCCAAGTTTTTGGAGTTCTCCGAATGTCTTTTGGATGCTGCTGATATGCCCAGCAACGTCATCCGCTGCTTTGAGATGGTCATTATCTGACTCTCCGTCCAGCGATTTGTAGATGTTGTCGCGAAGAACGGAAGGTATGTGGTGATGGCTCGAACACGGATTGATGACGAGTACCCGGTTCTTTGCTCCGCCTTCGCATTCAATTTCGGCGGCGAGATAAGCGCTTGTCAGCTCCCACTGACAGATTCGGCTCTTGACGTAATTCTCTGAATAGAACGCCATAAGGGTCTTGGCGTGGCGAAGCCCAAATTCAATTGAGCGAGTGATACTCTCAAAAGTGTCGATTTCTTTACGGTCGAGCCAAACGGTGAGGCCTCTTGTTTGAAGGGCTCCAGCCAACCGAAGCGCGTTCTTTGAATCCGCCCACGGGTAGCTAAAGAACACATCATATAGCATTGGGAACAGCTCCGCGCATTCGAGGACTATTGGAACATTGGTGCGTTGAATCGCTGATAGACTCGCGACGAAAGCCGACCGTGGCTGCCACCAAATCATTGGGCAATACCGCCTTCAAACTCCCAATCGTTCGCTGGCGACGCCGTTTTGGATTCTAACAAGCCGGTCGGTCGTGATCCGACATTGTCGTCCGTGGATCGAAAAGTGGCGACGAACCTTGGGCACGAATTCAGATGTGCGATCAGCGATCTTTGTTCTCGAGATCGATCGACAAGTACACCGATTCTCTCCTGTAATTTGGGGAATTGGGTGGGTTAACTTTGGCGTACCGCTTCCAGACGGATGCGCAAGTATCTTGAGCACGAGGTTCTGTTTCGGTTTGCGCGTGGATTCTGCGTCACCAGCACTTTTGAGTTATCGACCTTGAGCCAGCGCTTGGCTCGTGCATCAGTTTTGAGAAGGTGCTGGCGCGCCACTTGGCAATTGGAACGTGTCCCACCCACCGAGTTGTGGCCACGAAGATCGGCCGCACCCGGCGCTATGCCAATCGCGGCTATCTAGTCGAGCACGTCGGCATTTCGTCGAACCAAGCGTGGCTTCCCTACTTGTCGAGCGCCTCGGACCTTAAGGGGTTTGCGTCGTTCCTTGGTCGCCCAATTCTTGAGATATGTCTCCGCCTCTCTCCTCATCCCAATTCTCGCAGCGTGACAAATATGGGGGTGATTGCGGCCCCATTTGCGCCAAATGCAAGGGTAAGGTCGCCATGAATCCGACAAAACCAAGGGTCACTGTCCCAATCCTCGGACCCGTCGATTCTCATTAAGGGCCAATCTGGCTGCTGCGAACCATCAAACTCGGGCCTACTCCGGATTGCCCACCAAGACCCAACCCGCCCAATCCTTCGGGCCGTAGACCGCTTTGCCGGCCCGAGGATTCTTCTCGTTCCGCAGTTGTGACTTGGCATGCCACAAGGCCTCATGTTTGCTCATGCCACGTCGCCAACTCCACGGTGATTTATCCTTGTAAATGCGGAATCGATTCCGCATTTGCGAGGATAATGACCGATCGAATGAACACCGACACCCTTCACAAGCTGGGGAGAGGGCGGAAGTCGATCTTGTTTTGGAGAACTCGGATCGAAAGAAGGTCATCGCCGTCGAGATCAAGCGAACCCTTGCGCCGAAACTTGGTCGCGGATTCACTGAAAGTGTCCAGACGATAGGCGCCACTAAGGGCTATGTCGTCATTCCCAAAGGGGAGGCCTTTCCGCTCGCAGAGTCTGTCACGGCGATGAGTTCGCCGGAGTTTCTTGGCCGGTTCTAGGTCTTAGGGGGCCTTGGGCCCGATCTTGCTATCTTCGGCGACCATGGAAGCCCCCGCGACACCCTCAATATCGGAGCATCAAGCCGAACTGGCTGGTGCGCCTTGGCTCTGGCCGGTGGATTATTGCCACCTGTTGGCCCATGGTGCTTCGATTGTGCTGCTGATCATGTTTCGGCACGAAGCTACGGACGTCGGTTTTTGGTGCGTTTGGAACGTGTTTGTCATTGGGCTGGTGCTGGGCGTGGCGCGGAGCTTGCGGCGGCGTTCTTTGCGGACCGGGGCGCTCACTCGGCTGTGCATGGCCACTGTCATCATCCCGATCTATTTCACTGAACTTGGGGCGCTGGTCACCTATGTGAATCCGGCGAACTGGGAGCAGCGGCTTTTTGATTTTGATCTTTGGCTGTGCCGGGGGAATCCACTGGAGGCCATCGAGAGGGTTTCGGCGTCTTGGTTGACGGAGCTTTTGCAGTGGGTCTATGACTTTTACTACTTCATCCCGCTGTTGTTGGGCGTCGCGGTCTGGAAACAGAAGCGGACGGTGGATGTTTCGCGGATGATCTTCGCCTTGGCCCTTTGTATTTACTTGTCTTATTTGGGCTACTACTTGGTGCCGGCGACCGGGCCCAACATTGACAAGTTTGGGCTTTATGATTTTCAGGGGCCGATTCGGGGCCTTTTTTTGGCGGCGGAACTGCGGGAAACCCTGTTTGCCATCGAAAAGATCAAACACAACTGCTTTCCGAGCGGACATACTGCGGTGTCGCTGCTTTCGCTCATGCTGGCCTGGAGGTTTGCGCGGCCCGTGGTGCCGGTGCTGCTACCTTTGGTGGCAGCACTGATCTTCTCGACGCTCTATCTGCGATATCATTATGTCGCAGATGTCCTGTCGGGTATTCTGCTCGCGGTGGGCTCTTATGCCCTGGCGCTTTGGCTCCATCGCTTTTTTGAACTGAAACACTTTTCCGATCCGACTCTTTGGAGTGAGCATGGCGACCCGAACTGAGCGTGTAGAAGAGGCCCTTAACCAGTTTGAATCGCATCAAGACCTGATTTGGGCTATGGCTTTGAACGAAGCGCCGGTGCGCCGAAGCTACCTTGAAGAAGTCGCTGGACTCGATCGGCGCACTGCGGTGCGGACTTTGGCCAAGATGGCGAATGCTGGAATTCTGGCGGCCACTGAGGGCCTGGAATTCGAGATCGATCGCAAGGCCTATGTGAACGAGTTTCGCGACCGCGTCCCCGCGGAACGGGCGGTCGAGATTCACGAGCGCAGTCTTGACTGGGCCGAAGCCCAAGAGGGTATTGGGGATGAGTTTTATTTGACTCATCAACTTGGTGCCCGTCGTTATGAAGTTGTAGCGGATGCGGTGGCCGACCGCATTCGGGAACGCGCGGCGGCAGAAGAATCGCCGCGGCGGCAGGATCTGATGTTCGCCAAACGCAGCCTGTTGGGACTGATGGAAGCGCCGAAGGACAACAAGGCGCGCCTTGTCGAGCTTGGGCTTTTGACTTTGCAGTTCGGCCGTTCGGTCTTGCGACCCATGGAATGGAAGAACTTGGCGATCTCTTTACGCGAGCTAGGTCTCAACAAATCTGAAGAACAAGGCTTGGTTGGGCTTGAGGATCGAGTCAAGGCCGAAGCCAAGGATCGCCGCCGGGCCAAGGCGCAGGGCGAGACTGAAGGCGAAACTCAAGCCACAGTGGCCGAAGAAGAGAATTCTGAAAACGGCCTTGTAGAAGACGCGGCCGCCGTTGGCGACGATGCCGCGGTGGCGCCTTAGTAGCCTCCCGAACTAAGGGAGAGAAAAAGTGACGAGGGATTGACGATGTCAGCTCGTATTTTGATCATCAGCACGGTTGCCATCGGCATCTTGAGTTTTGCTGCTCCCGTTTTTGCGCAGGATTGGCTTCGGCTGCACTCCAACAAGACCATCCGCGGCGAGTGCCTCGAAGACGGTGAGAAGTCGGTGAAGATCATCGACGGCAACGCCGTCATTCATGTCGTGGACAAAGCCGACATCAAGCGACTCAAGATTCGACCGCTCAAGAAGCCCGTGGCGGCGAAACTTGCGGCGATCGACGCTAACGATCCGGCCGCGATGCTCGAAGTTGCGGAATGGGCGGCTGGCAACAAGAAGCTCGCCAAAGACTCTTTGCGCATCGCCTTACGCATCTTGGCTCTCGATCAGTCACACGCTGCCGCTCGCGAAATGCTGGGGCACGTCCAGATCCTTGCGGTCTGGTACCGGGATTCAAAATCCGCCCAAAAGGCCCTCGCGGAAAAACTAACCGCCGACGGCTTTGTGAAAGTCGAAGGCGGCTGGATCAAAGCCGACCAAGAAGCGCTCTACAAGGTGAACCCCGAAGCGTGGATGCTCGTTGAGAACGTCTACTGGCGTCTTATCGACGACGTCATGAAGGAACGTGGTTTTAAGAAGTTCGAAGGCGAGTGGTATGCGAAGAAAGACCACGATCTCGTCAAACATCTTGAATACATCAAGAGCGAGTTTGATGAGGTCCTTCACGCCGCCCGCGAAGGGTCGATCTCGGTGTTTTCTGTTCTCGGGCGAGAGTCAGCCCAAGAGCACTTAGAAAACCTCAGCAAAGCTAGGGCTTGGTTCGTGGAGACCTTTTGCGTTAGCGAAAAGTCGAAGGAGCTGCTGGTCAAACCGCATTGCCGCAAGTACATCCTGACGGATGTGTCATCGCTGGATCAGTTCGCGGGGGTCTTTGCCAAGAAATATAAGATCTCCGGAGACGCCGCGGCGTTTGCCTTAAGTGCGGGCCATCTCACTTGGGTGGGCCTGGGCCACGCAACTTCGTTGCGCCATCCTTTGTGGACGCCTTTGCTTATTTCGCAAATTGGCGGCGACATGCTCAACTACGCCTGGAAGGGCGACATTGACGTGCCGCCGTGGCTGTGGGTGGCCTGTGCGCACTCCGCTGAATTCAACATCTTTGACCAAGCGCGGGTGCAGTACATCGGGCAAGATCCCTACGGACGCAAGACCGATCCGCCGAAACTCAAGGGCCGCAAGTTCCGTGACATCAAGTCGGATTTACGGGATCACTACCGGGCCAAAGAAGTTCCAGCTCTGCAGGTCTTGTTTATCCGCAGTTTCAACGAGTTGAACGGTCCCATGAACATCATGGGTATCGTGTTGATGCGCTACCTGCTTGAGAAACACAAAGAGCAGCTCCTGGCGTTTATCGGGGGTAAACCCGCAGGTCCCATGAAGCAGCGCTTCAAGCACTACTTCAAGACGAGTTTTACCGCCATGGATCACGAGTTCCGCACTTGGGTTATGGACAAAAAGACCGATCCCAAGAACTGACCTCCACGGTGGGCCGAGCCTCTTGGTTTTGCCGTGACCTTTGGCTCCAGTACGGCTATATTGTTGTCGGAGCGGGGAAGGTCGCCGGAGAACGGCTGGACCTGTCTGCGTCTGCATGGGCATAACTGTCCCTTACTCAGCCAACCAGCCCAAACCCTCTCATTGGCAACCCGCAAAACCGTCTTAGACCACCACGGCGTCCGCAGAAGCTGCGCCAAGGCATTTGAGGGTCCCTATATGTCCCGTTCACGATTGTTCATCTTGGCCGTCGGCACTTTTGTTTTGTTGGGTTGGCTTGGCAGCGACCTATTCGCCCAAAAACGGGGTGGGGCGCGATCGGGCGGCGGCAGGTCGTCTGCAGGCCGTTCCAGCGCCGGTCGCTCCAGCGCGGGCCGTGCTTCGCGGGGACCGAGCCGCTCGAGTGTTTCACGCCGATCGGCTTCGCCGCGGTCGACTCGATCGGCTTCGCCGCGGTCGACTCGATCGGCTTCGCCGTCCAGAGGGTCACGATCAAGGTCACGAGCACGCACACCCTCACGCTCGCCTTCGCGGTCGTCGGCTCGTAGATCAAACCCGCGTTCTGCAGGAACAAGATACAACGGCGGCGGGGGATCGAACCGCTCAAACTCTCGCCAGCCCTCGCGGTCTTACAACGGTAGTCGCAACAACGGCGGGTCGAGCGCTAGCTCAAATCGCTACGGTTCGGGCTATCGAAGTTCGTCGCGATCTAACCGCGGTTCTTCGCGCGCGACGCGCTCTTACCGCTACGGAACCAACAGCAATGGCCTGCGCCTTGCGCCGACCCGCAAGGGGGTCTCTTCGGCTCGTAATTCGTCGAGAAGTGGATCGCGATTGGCAACTCCCTCGAGATCCGGTCGCTCCTCTTCTAAGGCCAGCCTCGGGCGAGGGAAGGGCTCCGCTAACAGCGCGCGTTCCGGCGGGCGCCTTGGTAACCGTAAGAACAGCCGCGGCAGCATTCGACCGAACAAGAGTAGTCGTTCGTCGAGTGACTACCGAAATACTCTGCGCAACCGCGTCAACGGGAGTTCCAAAGGCGGAAACCTCAACAGCCTGAACCGTCGCGGCACGCGCCCTGGCGTCACCCGTAACTTAGGTTCCGCCACTAAGAGCACGCGATCGAAGAATGGCCCACGCACCTCGCCTTCCACCTACAGCCACAAGCCCGGCGCGAAGGGCAAGGGTCGCCCGAACCTGAACACCGGTGGCAACTACGTCGGCAGCAACTATGACGGTTGTGGCTACGGTCATGACTACGACTATGATTATGGTCACAACCACCACCGCCATCATCACCATCGTTACGGCTGGGGATTCCATTTTGGTTTCGGCATCGGGCTCGGCTATTTCAGCCACTACGGCTACTACTACCGACCCTGGTACTACCCCTACTTTCGCCATTCCTATTACTACCCCTGGTACGGTTACAGCCACTACCCCTACTACTGGTCCTACAGCAACTACGCGTCGAGCCGCTACCTCGGCGACTGCGATTACATCAGCTACGCAAACGACAACTATTACGGGGACGCCTTGGGATACAACTCCGATCCCTACCTCGAAGGTAGCGGCGCGAGCCTGAGTCCCGAGGTCGTTGATGAATCGGACGAAGGCTTTTTGCCTTTCGGCAACAACCAGGGCTTGACGCTCGCTCCCGAGGGTTCTTTGTCGCGTCCTTTGGCGACCGGGGTTCAGGTTGGGGCGAACTACTCCGAAAAACTCGGTTCGGCCAAGCGCTACATGCAAAGCGGGCAACACTTAAAGGCGGCCGAGGCTGCTCGCCTCGCCTACATCGACAAGCAAACTCCGGAAGCGTTGTTGAAAGTTGGTCTTTCGCTGCTCGCCGCCGGTGACTACCCTTTGGCGTCTTGGAGCTTTGTGCAGGGGCTGCAAGCCAACGAAAAGAACGTCTTCGACACCACGGTGTGGTTGAACGATTACGTCGGCGGCCCCGCTACTTCGCGCTCGCTGCGCGGCTTGGAGGGCTATCTCGTTGACAACCCCAACGACGAAGCATCGAGCTTGTTGTTGGGTAGCCTCTACATCATGACGGGGCGCGACTACGCCGGGCACATCGTCTTGTCGGAACTCGAACAGAAAAACTACGAGACGGAAACGATTGGGCTCTTCATCAGTCGGGCTCGCCAAAACCTCAAGCGCTAACGCCATCGGCGTCAGTCCTCCATTCCATCCCTGCCGGGAAAGGGGGCTGATGCTTTTTGGTGTCAACTCGCCTGCATCTTTATTCTCAGTTGAATTCAGGGGCGTTATCTAAAGTCGTCGATCGTGATCGCTCGATGGCTTTAAGTAGCGCTTTTTCCTTGCGGACCTGAACTTTAACGAGAAAAAACCATGCCCCTAGTCGAAGCACCGCCGCAGATTGCAGCCGAGGAAATCGAGTTCACGCACGGCGATCCGCCGGTGGTGCCCAAGACGGGGCTCAGTGCTTGTTCCGAAAAGAAAGTCAAGCAGTTGTGGCAGGACAGTCGCAATATCAATGGTCTCGGAGTGCTTTGGTCATTTACCAGTTTGGTTCTGGTTGGCTTGGTTGTCTTGATGAACATCGGAATCAGCGGCGCAAGCGAAGCCCTTCCGCTGGAAGGCCTGTTGGGTGGGGCCGTGCTTGGCGCGCTTGGATTTCTACATGTGTACGGCGCGTATGTGGCTTTCGCGCGTCCGGCCAGTGGACAAACTGGAGTGATCGTGCTTTCCACGATTTCGCTAGCAAGCTTTCCGGTCGGCACGGCGGTGGGGGTCATCGGACTCATTGCTTCGACCCGCTCCAAAGAACTCTTCGGTATCGAACGCTTTCGCTCTTTTGAGATCAACAAAGAATGGAAGCAACGCAAGAAAGACGCGAAGCTGAAGAAGAAGGAATTGAAAAGGGCGAGGAAAGAAGGCCGCGCCTAAAGGCCGCGCGGATCCCTTCCTCTGTTTCTGAATTAGCCTTCGGCGCTGCCTTCCATCGCGCGGTTGTCGAACTTGTTGATCGAAACTATCTCTTCAAGATTGTAAAGCCCGAGTCGCGGCCAGGCGGCCTCAATTCCCTTACCCACGGTTACCAGCATGAGCGGCGGCATTTCGGCGCTGAGGCCCACGATCTCTGCGACTTGTTGGGGATCAAAGCCGATAAGCGGGCAGGATTCGTAGCCGAGATCCTGCGCGGCCAACATCAAGTTCATGGCCGCCATGCCCACCGAGCGACAGGCTTCGTCGCGGATGAGCTCGTCTTTTCCTTCGTAAAACTGCCCAATCATGGGCGTGAACATCTCACGCACTTTCTCCGGCGCGGTACGAAGGAACTTCTTTGGCGTCTGGTGAGCTTTGAAGTTCCCGGCCACCACGATGACGACGGAGGCGTCGCCAACGTGCTCTTGGTTCCAGGAAGCCGCTTTTAACTTTGCCTTAACGGCAGCATCTGTCACGGCTACAAATTGCCGGTTTTGCATGTTGAAAGACGTCGGTGCCAAAGCGCCCGCGGACATGAGTTTCCTCAAGTCGCCATCCGGGATCTCGAAGTTGGCGTCGAAGTGTTTGACGGCGCGACGATTCTTGATGGCTTCAATAACGTTCATGAGAACTCCCTTGCGCCGCTTTGAGCGGCGATCGTTGTGAGTAGCCTAGTGTCTCAGAGAATTTGTCTTGGGATCTTGTTAAAATGTATATACAAGTAACCTTGGAGGTTCAAGATTGAAAGACGCGAAAACAACTCGTTTGACGAAGCGGATAGCGACGGAGTGTATTGTCGTCCGTCTGCGTGCGCTCAACCGAGCCGTGTCGAAGATTTACGATGACGCCTTGAGACCGTTGGGTCTAAGAGTCAGCCAAATGAATATTCTGGTCGCAGCGGGTGTTGTGGGTGAGGCGCGTCCCGCGGACGTCTGCGCGGCGCTCCATCTTGACCTCTCCACGCTGAGTCGCAACGTCGAGCGGATGAAGGCCAAAGGATGGCTTGAAGTGATCCCCGACGACGATGGCCGAGCCCAGCCTTTTCGTTTGACGCGAAAAGGGTCCGCTCTGCTTAGCGATGCCGCGCCAGCCTGGAGTAAGGCACAATGCCGCGCCAAGTCAATCCTTGGGGGGCAGTCTTTGGATTTTTTGGACCGAGCCATGAAAAGGCTGAATGCCGCATCGAGTTAGGAACCTGGCGTCGGTCGGTCTTTTTTTTGACCATAAAAATGTATATACAAATAAATGAAAGAGGTCGCTCATGAAACTCTCAGATCATCCCACGGTGAAGCTCATGCGTGGGCACGAAACTCATCCCGCCCCGCTAACAAGTCATGAACCGCTCAAGAGTGAAGGGCTGCGACAACTCGTCCTGGACGCCGGCGCCGATGATGTCGGTTTTGTCGATATTGGCCGGCCAGCCCTCGACGATCAAAGGGCGGACATCCTGAGAGCATTCCCGCGCACGAAGGCCTTGATCAGTTTCGTCGTGCGCATGAATCGGGAGCCCATCCGGTCGGCGGCGCGCAGCGTGGCCAACCTAGAGTTTCACCGTGGCACAGATGGCGTCGGGGAGGTCGGCCACGCGGTCGTTCGGGCGCTTGAAGATCGCGGCGTCGCGGCTCTCAATCCGGCTCCGGGCTTTCCGATGGAGATGGACAAGTTCCCCGGCCGGACTTGGATTGTGTCGCACAAGCCGGTGGCGGTAGCGGCAGGGCTAGGAAAGATGGGCATTCACCGCAACGTCATCCACCCCAAGTTCGGCAATTTCGTTCTGCTGGGCACGATCTTGGTGGATACGGCCATTTCGGACTACGGTCAAGCCATCGATTACAACCCCTGCCTTGAGTGCAAGCTCTGCGTCGCTTCTTGCCCGGTGGGCGCGATTTCGCCCAATGGCGACTTCAACTTCTCCGCTTGCTACACACACAACTATCGCGAGTTCATGGGGGGTTTTAGCGATTGGGCGGGGAAGATCGCTTCGAGCAAGAGTGCTTTGGGTTACCGGGCGAAAGTCAGTGAATCGGAGTCGGCCTCAATGTGGCAGAGCCTGTCTTTTGGCGCGAACTACAAGGCGGCCTACTGTCTCTCCGTTTGCCCCGCCGGTGAAGACGTCATTGCTCCCTACTTGGATGATCGAAAAAGTCACGTTGAGCAGCACCTAAGGCCGCTTCAGGCCAAAGAGGAAACCATCTACGTCCTGAAAAACTCCGACGCCGCAGACCACGTCGCCAAGCGTTTTCCTCACAAGGACATCAAGCAGGTCGAGAACAGCCTGCACTCGCGCACGGTTGATGGTTTCATGCAGGGCCTTGGTCTGGTGTTTCAGCCCGGAAAGTCGGTGGGGATCGAGGCGACCTACCACTTTAGTTTTGTAGGTGCTGAGAACCGTGAGTTGACGGTTGTGATAAGAGATCGAAAACTCCAAATTACCGAGGGCCACCAAGGCAAAGCCGAGCTCAAAATTCGGGTGGACACCAAGACTTGGTTTGGGTTTTTGGCGAAAGAGAAGAGCTTGGTTTGGGCCCTCCTAAGCCGCCGGATTCGCCTGAGAGGTTCGCCGAAGTGGTTGCTGGCTTTCGGCAAGTGCTTCCCGCAGTAAGAAATCACGTTCTGTGCCAGGCACCCGTCCGTCACTCTGGCACCGCAGAGTGACGGACGGGTGCCTGGCACTTCTTGTGCAAGATGAGGTTTCGGGTGCTGATGATGGGCACGAGTGCGGTGCCGGCAATCCAGACCGGGTCTTTAGTGGCAAGGGCGTAGGTAAATAAAAGCGTGCCGCCGACGAGGGAGATCCAAAAGAAGGTGGGGCTTAGGTGGGCTTTGCCCGCGCGCTCGCTGAGGTGCCACTGGATGGGAAAACGCGCCAGCCAGATCAACTGACCGACAACCCCGAGGTAAAACCAAAGGCCGCGATTTTCGGCGTAGATGTCGCTCGTGGCGAGGTACACCATGAGGTTTAAGAAGAGCATCGTCGCGCCGATCTTGACGGTGGCGTGAAGAGTTGTGCGACCGACATCGAGCATGATGTGCCGGACGTAGAGAAAAAGGTTGGCAAGGCTGCCGAAAGTGAAGATGAGGCTTTCGCGGTGAAGGGCGTAGACCAAAAGGCAGAGCGACCCGAACAAAGACAGCCACCAAAAGGCCTTCGGAACCGTGATGCTCTTGGCGCGTTCGCTGGCGATCCACTGGATCAAAAAGCGGAGAAAGAAAAACCCCTGCCCAATCCACCCGATTGCCGTGAACACATCAAAGGGCACGTGCAGGTCCTACTTCACGGCAATCGTGATCATGCGGCCCGGGATATAGCGAAAGACCTTCATCTCTTTGCCTTCGACGTAGGCCTGCACGCGCTCATGCGCGAGGGCCAAGGCCTTCAGCGCGTCCTCTTCGATGTCGGCAGAAACTTTGAGTTTGGCGCGGACCTTTCCGTTGATTTGAACCGGGATTTCGATTTCATCCTCGATGAGGAGCGCCGGATCGGCGGCCGGAAAACTGTGGCGGATAAGGCTTTCCTGGTGGCCCAAGCGTCTCCAGATCTCTTCGGCAATGTGAGGGGCATAGGGCGCCAACAACAACACGAAGGGCTCCATGATGGCGCGCGGTCGGCGCTCCATCTTCCCGATCTCGTTGACGAAGATCATCATCTGTGAAATCGCGGTGTTGAAGCGCAGGTTCTCGGAGTCGCGATCGACCTTGTCGATGGTTTGGTGCAGGACTTTGAGAGCGTTTGCTTCAGGTGCGGAGTCATCGACGATGGCGTGGAGTTGATCGTCCTCGTCGAAAAAGAGGCGCCAGACGCGGTTCAAAAAGCGCCGCGCGCCGTCGAGTCCCGTGTCGCTCCAGGGCTTTTCTTGTTCGATCGGGCCCATGAACATCTCGTAGATGCGCAGGGCATCGGCGCCGTGCGAAGCGACAACGTCGCTGGGGTCGACCGAGTTGTCAAAGCGCTTGCCCATCTTGCGGCCGTCATTGCCGAGGATCATGCCCTGGTTGACGAGCTTGGCGAAGGGCTCATCGACGGGGCAGACGCCCAGGTCATAAAGGAACTTCGTCCAAAATCGCGAGTAGAGCAAGTGACCAACGGCGTGCTCGGCGCCGCCGAGGTAAAGATCGACGGGTAACCACTTCGCGGCCCGGATCGGGTCGCACAATACCTGGCTGTTCTCAGGATCGATGAATCGCATGAAGTACCAAGAGCTCCCGGCGGAACCGGGCATGGTGTCGGCTTCGCGCTGGCCCTGGGCACCGTTCTCAAGATCGACCTCAATCCACTCGGCCATGGATGCCAGCGGAGATTCCCCGGTGCCGGTGGGCTGGTAGTTTTCAACTCTGGGAAGGGTCACCGGTAGGTCGCCATCCGCCACGGGATGAGGCTTGCCGTCGGCGTCGTGCACGATGGGGATCGGTTCACCCCAGTAACGCTGACGCGCAAAGATCCAGTCGCGCAAGCGGTAGCGGACGATGCGTTGGCCGACTTTGTTTTCGACCAGCCAGTCGATCATCTTCGCGATTCCGTCTTCTTTGCCCAAACCGTTGAGCCAGTCTGAATTGACATGGGGTCCGTCGCCGGTGAAGGCGGCCTCATCGACCTTGCCACCTTTCAGCACTTCGACGATGGGCAAGCCAAACTTTGTGGCGAAGGCCCAATCGCGCTCGTCGTGACCCGGCACGCACATGATGGCGCCGGTGCCGTAGCTCATCAGTACGTAGTCCGCCACCCAAATTTGCACGGGTTGCTTGGTGACCGGGTTGATGGCGAAGGCGCCGGTGAAGACCCCACTTTTTCCGGCCTCGGTTCCTGTACGTGCGATCTCTGACTTTGCCGCTGCCTCTTTGCGATAGGCGTCGACGGCCTTTTGGTATTCGGCGGTAGTGATGTGGCCGACGAAGCTGTGCTCGGGTGACAGAACACAAAAGGTCGCGCCGAACATCGTGTCCGGGCGGGTGGTGAAGACCTCGAGTTTCAACTCGTGGTCGACGATGGCGAAGGTGGCGTCCGCACCTTCCGAGCGGCCAATGCGATCGCGCTGCATCGCCTTGATGGACTCGGGGAAGTCGACGCGCTCTAAACCTTCCAACAGGCGGTCGGCGTATTCGGTGATGCGCAGCATCCACTGTTTCATCGGCTTGCGCTCAACCGGATGGCTGCCACGTTCGCTCTTGCCGTCGATGACTTCGTCGTTGGCCAAGACTGTGCCGAGGGCAGGGCACCAATTGACGAGGGCTTCAGACTGGTAGGCGAGGCCCTTTTCGAAAAGCTTCAAAAAGATCCACTGCGTCCAGCGGTAGTAGTCGGCGTCGTAGGTGCCGAACTCACGGTCCCAATCGTAGGAGAAACCGACGAGTTTCAACTGCTTGCGGAAGGCATCGACGTTGGCCTTGGTCGAAACCTCGGGATGGACACCCTGTTCAATGGCGTATTGTTCGGCGGGGAGACCAAAAGCATCCCAACCCATGGGGTGCAAGACCTCAAAGCCCTTCATTCTTTTGTAACGGGCAACAATGTCGCTGCCGGTGTAACCCTCGACATGTCCGACGTGGAGGCCCGAACCGGAAGGGTAGGGGAACATGTCTAGGACGTAATAGCTGGGCCGCTCCGAATCGGTATCGGTGCGGAAGCTGTCGTTGGCTTCCCAGTGCTTTTGCCAGCGCGGTTCGATCGTCGAGGGATCGTAGGCCATGATGAATCTCTTTTTGGTCTTCGAGAGCTTTGGCGCGGATTCTAACGGTTGCAGCGACGCTCCTCTATGCGAAACCTTGACTTCGCCAGGGAGGCCTTCAAGGGCGCGGCGTCGCCCTCAGGAAAGCTATGTCGCCCTTAGGAGCGAGCGCGCGTACTCATATTCGCGCGCGATATCGGCCACGAGATCCTCGTCCTGAGCCTGAGCCGCGGCACCAGGGATGGCGTGCCACGAGTAGGTCTCGATCTCGAAATGCTCGACAGTCCCGAGTTCGAGCGCGGTCTTAGTGGCCGCTTCGAGGTCTGGCCGCGTGGTCAATAGACCCTCGCCGGCCTCTGCCCAGTAGATGGGGACGTGGAAGTGGATACGCGCTTCGGCGTCGTCGCGTGAGTCGATCAGCTCAAGATACTCGGGAAGATCCTCAAAGGCGTCGAGCAAACCGTCATGCCGTTTGGCGATGACTTGGTGCAGGTAGCGAGGCTCGGCGTAGCCGGCAAGCCTTTCCACCGCCACCGCGCGGTCGCCCGGACGTTCGAGCCGCAAGGCCGTCGACATCTGCATCTTGGCGATTCGAATCCCTGCGCTTTTAAAACGACGAAGGGACTCATCGGCGTCTTCGAATTCGACGGCCTGATGGCAGGTGTCGTAGCAGGTGCCAAGGTGCCTGCGGATTCGATGTTCCTCCGAGCGCGTGCTGAGCAGAGATTGAAAAAAGTCAATCCACTCTCGGCTGGTTTCGAAAGCGCATCCAGGTTCGGGCTCGACGGCAAGAACGATCTCACGCCCGGTGTCTTTTTCGATGCGTTCGAGCCCTTCGGCTGCGAGCCGGAGATTTTTTGCGATCAACTCGTAATCAACGCTCTCGAATTCCTTGTAGGAGCCGGGGAGAGTGCTGACCGACTGAAAAGTTGAGCGCGTCGGAAGATGCGCCATGATCTGCGCTACCCGCAGCGTATAGCGCAGCCGCTCGCCTTGTTGCCAATCCGGGCGATAGACTTCGGTCTTGACGCGGGCTGCATGGAAATCGCCCAGCGGAAAGGCGTTGGCGGTCAGAGCGTAGGCGTTCAGGGTATCGAGAGTGCTGCGCAGTCGGGCGAGAAGTTTGGGCTGTTGCACGAACTGCTTTGCGGCATCCCCGCCGAAGAACAGTCCCATCGCTAAAGGTTCAGTGCTGCCCAACTTGGCGCGCAGTGGCGGCACGAAGCGTTCGAGATTGGCGATCAACTCTTCGGCGGACGCGGTCGGATGAACGTTGCCGCAGTAGGTCAGGTGCCGAGGAGGTGAATTGGCGATTTCCATGTTCTCTAGATAGCAGAATAGATGCTCTGGGCCCTAAGATCTCTTCTCAGCCGAGTCTTGGGCCGGCCCAACTCTGTTCAGAGGACGAAGTGATCGATGTGCCGCAGGGGACTCATCATCGCCGCGGGTTCGGCGAGTTCCATGAGCTCGGGCGAACAAGGTAGGGTAGTGTGCCCTTCGGTGATCGAGCGCCACAAGGCGACCGGCTTGGACTTTTCGAGGAAAGCCTCGCGGTCGCGCCGTCTGCGGAAAGAAACCACGATGGGGCCGCAACCGACCTCATCCGCGAGATAGCGGAAGAGGAGATCTTCGTCGGTTTCGCTCAGGTTGATGCCCGGATCAACGTAGATGCGGGCGAAAGCGCCATCAACCGTCAACGCCGATTCCAAGCGATGAACCGCATAAACGAGAGCATTAGTCGAAGCGCTAGGCCGCGTCTCGTAGACCGGATTGAGCAGACCGTCAAAGCGAAGCGGCGCCCTTTCGGCCATGATGCCCTGCAAGGTTGGGATGAGTGATTCGTTGAGCTGAGCGGCTAACGCTGCCTCAGGCGCCACGGCATCTGCGCTTGCTGTTTGCCGTTCGGCGGCGCCCACCCGGCGGTCGAGTTCGCGCTCGGCGTTTTTCAGTTGGCGAAGGGTTCGGCTCATGAGGTCGATTTCGACGTCGCGCCGAATCTCGGCCTCTACCTGTTCCGCCAGATTCTCTCGGTTTGAAACGAGCGCCTTGGTCCACTGGCCAGCGATGGCAAGTGCCGCATGGGTGGCGCGAATGAGGGGCACCTCTGGCGTGCCGCCGCCGCTGCTTCTTGTGGTTTGCCCCAAGGGTCGTTCGAGGTTGACGAGTAGTTGCTCAAGCTGGGCTTTCTCGCGCGGATCATCGCGGTAGGGGGCTAGCCACTCCGCGACTTCCTTGCCGGCTTCGCGCGTGGCGACCCGGTCGACGACGCGGCGAAGACTTGTCGAGTCGATTTCATCTAAGTCGGCGGGGGCCCCGACCCGCGCGATACGCTTCAGGCCTTCCTCGCGAAGATCGGTGAGTTTGCGACGGGCGATGGTGAGCGCCTTGGCGCGGCGAAAAAGGCCCAGGCCGCGCAAACCGGCTCCGATAAGGCTGGCGATCGCTGCAATTGAGGCAACGGCAAGCCCAAACTCTGCAAGCGCTTGACTAAAAAGCCATAGGCCAAACGCAAAGAGTGCCAGACCTGCGGTACAAGTCGCCGTCGCCACGGCCATGCCGATGAAGCCATCGCCGCGGCGGCGCGTGTGTTGACGTAGACGTTCGTACTGACTCTCTGCGTTTTCGAGCTGCCCGGCGAGCGTCTCAATTCCGCTCAATAAGGCGGCTACGGGAAGTCGTGAATCCGAGCGAGTGGGGGCAAGCTTACGACCCATGTCATCCAAAAGCTGGATACGGCGGCGCAGCAGTCGGGCGTCGATCTCGCGGGCCTGATTCAGAGACTCGAGCAACTCCCCGACGGCCGGGGGATCGATCGGTTCGACATGGTCGCCGCCCGATTCTTCTTTGAGTGTCTTTAGAGCGGCTTCAACCTGGCTCCGGCGGTCGCTAATGGCCGATTTTTCTTCGAGCAAGACATCGAGGTCTAGCTCATTGCTGTTCACCTTCGGCAGCTCGGCTCGAAGTCGCCGACCCAAAGACTTGGGATCGGCCGCGTCGTCTTTCCCAGGCTGTTCGCGATCGTCGAGGCGATAGCGCTTTTCGAAGGCTTCGCGATTTAGTCCCAGGATCTCATGGCCGAGGCTCTGATGACAGGTTTGGGCCGACTGCCCCGGATAGGTCAACCTAGTTTGCCGGGTCACCCAATCTCTAGATGCAGTCGTCACCTGCCCCTTGGGGCCGCGAAAGGTCAAAGCCGCGGATACCAGCTGTGATGGGGTTTCATCGGAGTAGAGAATTCTCGTCAACAGATCGCCCAGATCCGCAGATTCGAGGCCTTTCGGCAAATCAACCAAGGTTAACTGGTCTTGGCCCAACTCGACCGCCACGGGTTCTTCACCCTCAAACTGTAGGTGAATAGACTCGAGTCTGAGAGAGCCGTTTCGGATTAGATCAATCGTCGCGGGCATGGGACCTTCTCTGGAGCGGGTAGACTTTCATGACTATCTTCGGATCAGGAGGGGCTGGGACTTTATGCCGCAGCGGGTTTTTATTCAGTAACCTTCCCTCACTCGCGGCTGATCGGCTTGCGGTCGCTTGAGGGGGAGGAGAGTTGACTTTGGATTTGAAAGTGTAGTGAAAAGCGTCTGACGCAATTGTTGTGGGTTTGTTTTGGTGTTTGGGATTGTTGGCTTGGGTTCTTTTCGTTCGCGGCTTATCCGGTCAAATCACTGGAGTGTGAGGCCCAAAGGAGTGTCTTTTGCGGCTAGAAGGTCAAAAACTCATGAGCGCGGCGACGCGGCTGGCGGCGGCAGAAGGTCTTGAGCCAGCCGGGGGGCTGGCCTTGTCGGAGATCGGTGACGATCGCTTTGAGGCTTGGCTCGAACGTGGCTTTGATGGTGAGATGGGCTACTTGCGTCGCTATCGCGATCGCCGGTTACGTCCATTGGAGTTTTTTCAGCCCTACGTCGCGGTGATGACTTTCTTGGCGCCCTACGAGCGCACACCGGCTTCGGATGATCCTCAGATCGGAGATATCGCCCGTTACGCCCTCGGCGACGACTACCACGAAGTCCTAAAAGCCAAACTTCGACGCGTCGTCGAGTCGTTGCAAGAACTAGACCCAGACTTTGAGGGCCGTCCGCTCGTCGACACGGCTCCGATCTTGGAAAAGCTCGCCGCCGCTCGCGCCGGATTGGGCTGGCAGGGAAAGCACAGCAACCTTATTCGCCAAGATCGCGGATCTTGGTTTTTCCTCGCGGAGCTTTTGGTGAACCGGCCGCTGCCGTTGCCGCCGGCGGAAGCGTCGCCCAACCGCTGCGGAACTTGTGTCGCCTGCATCGATGTCTGTCCGACTCAGGCTATCGTTGAGCCCTACGTCGTCGACGCCCGGCGCTGCATTTCGTATTTGACCATCGAACTGCGCGGTCCCATCCCCCACGAGTTTCGTCCTTTCATCGGCAATCGCATCTTCGGCTGTGACGACTGCCAAGCTATTTGCCCTTGGAATCGTTTTGCCACGGAGTCTCCCATTGCGGAGTTTCGAGCGCGCCCCGGGCTGCGCAATCGCACCTTGACCGAGTGGCTAAAGATGTCGCTTGAGGATTGGCGCGTCACTTTTCGGCGCTCGGCTGTAAAGCGCGCCAAGTATGCTGGTTTTAAGCGCAACGTCGCGGTGGCTCTGGGATGTGCGGCCGATGCGGCGACAATCCCGGACATTGTGAAGGCCTATGCGAAAGAAGACGCGCTCGTTCGTTCGCACTTGGTCTGGGCCTTGGGAGAGATGCCTGATGCGGCCGGGCTCAGTGCACTAAGCGAACTCAAAGTTAGCGAGTCGGACGAAACCGTCTGCGAAGAAATCGAACTCGCCTTGACCGCGGCCAATCGCGCTTGAACTTAGTTTGACCTCGCCGAGAACGCAGCGAGAGCTGCGGCGTAGTCTTCGGGATGGTCAAGATCGCGCCGTACCCACTCATTGCTGACGATGGCGTGTGCAATAAGATCTTGGTGTCTTCCGAAGACGCTGCGCGCCGAGCCCGATGCCTCAAGATCCAAAAGCTCACGGGCGACGGCGGCGGAGAAGAAAATCGGATGTCCGCGCCGCATGCCGATAGAAGTAGCCGCAACGCGGCGGCCCACCTCATCACTCGGGCTAACGTCGTAGGCTGCGCTCACCGCGTCGTAGTCTTCCTGCGTTACCAAGGGCAGATCAACCGGGTGCAGCACTAAGGTGTCGGTACTTACATCAGCGCTGGCCGCTCTCAATCCGCACTGCAAAGAGGTGGTCTGGCCCTGTTCCCAGTCCAGGTTCTCGACAAAGCCAAGTCCATGCCTTTCGGCCTCAGCGGCGACCGCCGCCGCATCGTAGCCGCCCACCACGATCGTTCGGCAAGGGGAAGGGAGGGTCAAGGCTGCCAACAGAGCCAGCGCCGTTTGCCCCTGAAAATCGAGGAGAGCCTTCGTTTCACCCTGCATCCGAGATCCGCGCCCCGCCGCGAGAATGACGCGCGTAGTTGTGGTTAGGCCCACGGTTCCTCGGCGAGTCGGCGGTAAAGATGTCGCGCATCGCCTTGACGGTAGCTACGGGTGTAGGACTTCAAAAAGTGCATCGCCTCTTTGATCGAGAGCTCGCCGTACTGGGGAAGATCCTTCACGATACGCCGCAAGTTCTTCAAGCGCACTTCTTCGCTGATGCGATCGCGTTGAGAAACACCGTCGAGGTCGATCAGCCAGACTTGGCCCGATTCGTTGACCAACATGTTACTTGCCTTCAGGTCGCGGTTTGCGAAACCCGCGTCGTGTAACAGGCCGAGCAAGCGTCCCGCGTCTTCCAGCACGAGTCCCTTGAGATCGTTGCGGTGACCATTCCACTCCTGAAAAGCGGCGGCTCCCGAACGCACTTCGGTGACTTGTTCCATGAGCAGGTAGGAACGGGTTAGCACGCCGAGCTTGTAGCGTTCAGCAAAAGCGATCGCGCGGGCCGTGCGAATGCCAATGGACTCAAGGTGATAGGCGCGTTGAAAAGCGAGGTGCGCCTTCGAAGCTAAGAACTGATTGCGGAGGAGGTTTTTGACTTTCTTAAGATTGAAGCGCTTCAGTACCGTCGAACCGGGCGTCGTGGCCAAGGTTGTGCCACGGGACATCTTGAGGGTCTTGGCACTGGGGATCAAAAAGGCATCCGGGTCGTTTAGGACCGCTTGGTGGGTATCGGTCAAAAGATCACGCCTTGCGTGCCAGACCAACTCTCCGGTTTGAATGACCTTGAAATCTCGGTTCTCGTCGATGCAGCGCTCGACCGCGGCTTCGCGATGGCTTTTCAGAATGCGTTCGAGCGGGGCCGTCATGCCGCGAAACTTGAGGTAGTTGGCGCCCGCCGCGAGCTTTTGCCGAGGGCTATAGCCGCGCATGAGCGACCATAGCTGCGAAAGTGCGAGTTCGGGCACGTCACCTTTCGAGCGCTTCTCGAGATCGGCTTGACGAATAAACAGACCATCCTTGTCGTCGCGTCGTAAGACGAGCGGCGAGGGGTCGCGCACGAAAGAGCCGGCCTGGTGGTAGCCGACGAGGAGCGTCACGAGTTCTTCGGGACTCGCCTCGTTTGGGGACATCAAGTCCAATGCCAAATTGAGTGGCCTCCACTGCGGGGGAACGATGAGATCCTACGTGTCACTGGGGCCGAAGCAAAACCCTCGGAGCCCCTCGGGGCGAAGTGCTTGGCCTCAAATCCTTTTGGAACAAGAATTTGGACGAAAGTCTAGATTTGCAACACAATTTGGAAGTTCAAGCCCAACTGGCGCTGGTGGGGCCGAACTTCCAGCCGATCGTGCTGCAGATTGGCAGATCATCTAGCCGATCGCTTGTCAGATTGGCTGACTCGATCTCGTGGCTTTGCTACCGTGCCGCGCCGTTGAGATGTCTTATATGTGGACGTCCTGCGCGCCGATCAGAATAAAAGACAGACTTCGCCGGTCCCGTCCGCGGACCTGAGGTCTTTGAAAACGCGGGCCAAGGAGAAGAAGTCATGAGCGGGGCGGATTCAGAGGGAAGCGAGTCGTCGGCGCAGCAAGTCGCCGACGCAAAGAACGTCGGTCGCGGCGCGCTCTTTTTGACCTTCACCAAGATGTGGTTTTTGGCGAGCAGCTACGTGATCGTGGCGATCTTGTCCCGTATTCTGGGCGAGGGCGAAGTCGGCGTGCAGCGCTACGGACAGTACTCCGTAGTGACCGGTTTTGCGGCCATCATCAACGCCTTCATCGTCTTCGGAACCCAACAGGCTGTGAGCCGATTCGTCGGCCGCGCACCCGAGATGGCGGACGGGGTCCGACGTGCGGCCTACCGTCTCCAAGCCTTCGTCGGCGGTGGCGTGTTTGCGATCATCTTTGTCGGGGCACCCTGGTTCGCTGAAACCGTCTACGAAGACCCCGCGCTTGCAACGCCGATTCGTTACGCCGGGCTGATCTCACTTTTCTACGCCTTCTACGCGATCTTCATGGGCTACCTGAACGGTACGCGTCAATTTGGCCGTCAGGCTTTGGTCGATTTTTCCTACGCCACGGTGAAGTGCATTCTGATTTTGGGATTCGCGGCCTTGTTCATGGATTCGGTTGGCGTGTTGTCGGCGCCGATTCTGGGTTTCGCAGCGGCGAGCTTTTTCGCGCTTTTGCTCGGGTGGTGGCTGAGTGGCCCCGCCAAGGGCGAAGGCAGCCTCACCGTCAAGGAGCTCTTTCAGTTCCAGGCTTTCACCATGGTCTTTGCCGGTGTCTCCACTTTGATTCTCCAGGCCGATCTGCAGGTCCTAAAGATCTTTGGGCCTAGCGGTGATGAAGGCAAGTACTTGCTTGGCCTTTATCGCGCAGCTCAGCAGTTTGCGCAGATCCCCTTCCAAGCCGTATTCGCCATTACTTTCGTGTTGTTTCCCTTAGTGTCCGCTGCGGCGGGGCGCGATTCGGAAAAGATGCGCGGGTATGTGCGCGAGACCACGCGCTACGCCTTTATCATCGCGGCGATCATCTGCGCCATGTTCTTCGCCTGCCCCGAGCGTACGCTCACGATTCTGTTTAAGCCAGAGTACATGGCGGCCGGCGAGACCTTACGGATCTTGGTGCTGGGCTACATGCTGTTCTCGCCGCTCTACATCATGTGCGCGATCCTAAACGCGGGTGGCCGACCTACCTTCAGTGTCATCATCGTGGCCGTCACGGTCGTGATCGAGTGTCTGCTCGCCTATTACCTCGTCGCAGACTACGGAATCGCCGGGATCGCCACCGCGACCTCGATCGCAATGGCAGTTGGGTTTGGGCTCGGGCATCTTTTCTTACGCAGAAGCTTTGGTCAGGGCGTGGTCTTTCCCGTCTACATCAAGACCATCATCGCCGCCGCCGTGATCGCCGCCGCGGGTCATGCCTTGCTCGCCCGCGAAACCCTATGGGGTGGACACGGTCTGGTGGCCATGGTTGGTGGTACGGGATTGACCGCGAAGTTGATGACGGTTGTGGGCTTCTCGGTTTTGGGGCTTATCTACCTCATCCTGCTGAGCATCATCGGAGTCTTGAATACCGAGGATAAAGCGAAGTTCATGAAGGTGATCAAGCGCGGATGATCCTGGCCTTTTTAGCCAACGCGAGGGCGGAGACTTGATCGACGGCAAGACGGTAGTCGTGACGGTTCCGGCCTACAACGAAGGTCGCCTTATCAGGCGCACCTTGGCGACGATTCCAGAATTCGTCGACGGTATTATCGTTGTTGACGACAAAAGCGAAGACAGCACTCTCGCGGAAGCCAAAGCGGCGGCGGTCGACGATGCTCGCATTTACATCATTGAGCGCGACAAAAACGGGGGCGTGGGAGCCGCCATCGTCGACGGCTATCGCGCTTTTCTGCGCGGCGAAGGCGATATTTGCGTGGTCATGGCGGGCGACGCGCAGATGGACCCCGACGATTTGGCACACTTGCTCGCCCCCCTAGTCGAAGATCGCTGCGACTACGCGAAGGGCAATCGTCTGCTCACGCGTGACGTCGCGAAAGTCATGCCCAAAGATCGCTACCTTGGGAACATCATCTTCACGGCTCTCACCAAGTGGGCGTCGGGCTATTGGCATGTCGTTGATTCACAGTGTGGGTATACGGCGGTGTCGCGGGCAACGCTCCAAAACCTCGACTTGGACGCGGTCTTTACGGGCTACGGGGTCCCAAATGACCTGCTCATCAGGTTGAACGTCGCCCAGGCGAGAGTCTGCGATGTGCCCGTGCGCGCGATCTACGGCGAAGAGGTCTCAGGTATCCAACCCTTTACGACCATTCCGCGGATCAGCATGATCCTCATCAAGGGCTTTTGGTGGCGCATGTGGCAGCGCTATGTCCTGCGCGATTTTCACCCTTTGGTTCTGCTTTATGCATTCGGATTTCTCCTCGTCCTGCTCGGGCTCATGGGAGGATTTTGGCTAACTCTACAGCGCGTTCTTTTCGATCACTCGATCACCTCGGCGACCGTCGTGTTGGATGCACTTTGTCTGTTGATCGGATTTCAAAGCGTCTTGTTCGCCATGACTTTTGACATGCTCCATAACGCCGATCTCAAAGTCAGGAGTTGATCGTGGATATCATCTCGCTCGCGAGCTCTTTTCCGCGACATCGAGATGATCCGTCGGGGCGTTTCATCGCTGACCTCAATGTCGGACTCGTCAAACGCGGCCACCGTTTGTTGCAGCTGGCTCCGGAAGCCGAGGGTGCCGCGCGCCGCGAAGGGCTGTTCCCCGGCTACCTTGTCGAGAGGTTCCCCTTTGCAGTGGCCGATTGGCAACGCGGCATCGTCTACGGCGATGGAATTGGAGCGAACCTCAAACGCAATCCGGCCTTGGTCTCGGCCTTGTCGGCATTGCACTTCGGGTTTCAACGCGCGCTGAGTGAAGCTCTGATTCGGCATCCCCAAGCGGCGATCCTCAGCCACTGGGCCATCCCCGCGGGCTGGGTGGCGGCGCGGGCAAACTTGCGCGAGCGTCGGTCGCACGTTTCCGTTCTTCACGGTGGCGGTGTGCAGCTTTTGAAGGTACTTCCCTTCGGCTCTCGCTTCCTTAGGACCTGGGCGCAGGGCACGGATCGCTGTCTTTGTGTCAGTGCTGACCTCGCCGAGAAGACTCGGGCACAGCTTGGGCCAAAGACGCTTCCCATTCGCGTGCAGCCCATGGGGATCGACCTGGATCGCTTTAGGCCTCGTGGACGCCGCGAAGAAACCCGCCGCGAGCTTGGCCTTGGCCCCGAGACGTTCTTTGTGCTCGGCGTCGGGAGGTTGGTGAAGCTAAAGGGCTTTGATCTGTTGATCCGCGCCGCACAGGATTTGGGCGATGTCAGCGTCGCGCTGGCGGGGGAGGGCCCGGAGCGCGTCGACTTGCTATCCGACGCCGAGGCCTCGTCGCTTGACCTGCACCTCCTGGGGCGTTTGGGTCCCGAGAAGCTTCGGGACATCTATGAAGCTGCCGACGTCCTCGTCGTGCCCAGCCGGCTCGGCCCCAAGGGACGCAGCGAGGGATCGCCGGTGGTGGTCCCTGAGGCCTACGCGGCGGGTTTACCGGTTATTGCTTCCCGAACCGGCGGATTGAGCGAAGCGGTTCAGGACCAAAGAACGGGGCACCTGTTCCCCGCCGAAGACGTCTCTTCCCTCCGAGAGATTCTGCTCGTCCTCAAAGATGACCTAGAAATGCGGCAGAGTATGGCGAAGGCAGCCTTCCAAGAGGCCAGGCATTGGGGCTACGATGCCGTGGCAGCTGCGGTTGAAGAAGAACTGATCGCCGCCATTGAACAAAGGAGCTAGAACCCTTGAGCGAAGGATCTGCAGCGAAACCGTCGCAAGGCACATCCGAGTTTGTCTTGAGCGGACTCGCGGGATTGATGGCTCTACTCTTCCTCACCGTTGTGGAGGCTCTCCGCCTTCAGCTTGGTTTGGGTGAGGCGAAGGCTTGGTTGTGGCTCCTCATCGACTTCGCTTCGTTCTTGCCTTTTGTTGCCGCCTTCGTGACCGCTTTTGTGGTGTTGTGGCGAGCACCGCAGCGTCTCGGCGTCGTGATCCTCGCGGTCCTGCTCGCTGGCTCAGCGTTGTGGTTGGGTTTAGAGCTTGGCAAGGGGGCTGGCCTTCAACGGCAAGGCTTGCAGTTTTTGCCGCCCTTGTTGTTGCCGCTCACCGCGTTCTTGGTCCCTTGGTTTACACATCGTCTCATCCGTAAACGAGCTTGGGATACGCCCCTGCGCTTTGCTGTCTTGTTGCTGCTGGCCGCGATGGCGGCTGGCTTCGCCAATGCCCGCTACTTGGTCGGTCTCTACGCTTCGGTTCATGTCGCTCTGTGGTTCTTGGAACTGCTGCTGCTCGCTTTGGGGATTCGCTTTTTGCTCGCGCACTGGCGCCTCTTCGCCTTCGCGCCCTCGTCGCAGGGCGTCAAGATGCCCGCGGCTCTGCTGAGTTTGGCAGCCGCTGTCGTCGTCAGTCTTTGCTTTTTGCCACTTGAACTGGATTTAGACGAGGCCACTCGCTCTCGCTACGGGCGGCTTGGTTTGCGCTCGGCGCAAATTCAGCGCTGGCGGGGGCAAGTCGTTGAGTTGGACGGACAGTATGACCGAGCCCTCATCAACTCATTTGAAGCCTGGTCCGATCGAAGTGCCGCGGCCCAATCTCGTCTACCCGCCGATCGCAACTGGAATCTGATCTGGATCTCCATCGATACTCTACGCGCCGATCGGATGGGCGCGGTCGCAAACAAGAACAGAAATTCCGAGTCTCTAACGCCCGCCCTCGATCGCTTTGCCAAAGAGGGCGCGGTCTTCGATTGCGCCTACTCGCAATACCCCTCGACGCACCTTTCTACCGCGTCCATGTTTTCGGGGCGCTACCCCAAAGCGACCACGCTGTTTCGCCAATTGACGGGCTCGGTCTTGCCCGATGACGATCCAGATTTGGCGCTGACCGCACTCTTGAAACAACAGGGTTTCGCAACCTCGGCCTCGGTGGCCTTTACCGACGAATGGATGGGGCATCCGACCTTCGCCAAGTCGCTCGCTGACTTCGACCGCGTCAACTTCGCCCGCCCCGGCGCTCCTGAGCTGGACGCAAAGCACTTCGTTGAAAGCGCAAAATCCAGTTTGCTCCAGATGGCAAACCAACGCTCGTTTTTGTGGTTTCACATTTTTGAACCGCATGCTCCCTACGATCCGCATCCGGGGCTCACTAAGGGCGACGACGCGATCGCCCGCTACGACGGCGAAGTCGCCTATGCCGACCAGCAGGTGGGCCGCCTGCTAGAGACTTTGCAGCAGCAAGGCGTCTTTGAGAACACGATCGTGGTCTTGAGCTCCGACCACGGGGAGTCTCTCGGCGAACATGGTTTGCGCTTCCACGGTTCAAGTCTTCGCCAAGAGCAGGTCCGCGTGCCGCTCGCTCTCTACTACCCGGGCATCAAGCCGCAACGGCGTTCCGAGCTGGTGGGCAACGTCGACATCTACGCGACCCTCGTCGATCTTTTGGCCCTCGACGGTGCCCCCAAGACCCAAAGCCGAAGCCTTTTGCCTTTGGTAAGCGGCAGCGCTGAAGATCGCGCCGCCTGGCCCAACCTGGCCTACATGGAGCTACCCGACGACGTCAAAGAACTGAGCGCCGCGAGCGCCAACGTCGCCGCCTTGGTCGAGGGCAAATGGAAGCTCATCCGGCATCTAAGCGGTGGCTACTCTGAACTCTTCGACTTGGAGTTAGACCCGGGCGAGAACAGCGATCGTTCAGCCGACCACCCCAAGATCAAAGAAGGTCTTGAGAATCGCCTGTACACAATGGCGAAATGGACCAAGGAGTTTGGCCGTAAAAGCTCCTTTGAAGACCAAAAGAAAGCACGGCTTCGAGAGTTACGCGACCGACTTAAGGCAAGTGATCCCCTGGCGAGACTTGCGGCGCTTCGCGAGGCGAAGATCGAGGACCCAGACGCCTTCATTGACTCCGCCTTGGCGTTCGCCCGCGATGGAAAGGAGTTTCCGGAGATCCGCTTGGAAGCTTTGGAATTGCTCTCGGCGTCGAAATCAAATACTGCATCCGCCGCACGCGCATCCGCCCGCAAGTCCCTTTTCGAAGCTCGCGACCCAGCCATGCAGGCGGCAGCCCTGGCAACGATTCCCCTGGGCGAGAAAGTGTCATCCAGTTTGGTGGGGAGATCAGCGAGCAGCTTCGCCATTGATCAGTGCACGCTACTGGCATTCGCCAGCGATGATTTGAATGACGAATTCTATGATGTTTGGCGGCTACAAGAGACGGCAAATGGCTCGCTAGAACTCGTTCGGCGTGCCGCACTCGCTGAGCTTCTGCGTTCGGACTATTCGGACGCGGCGGTCGACAGTCGAAGGATTGACCAGTATTCGTGGAGTGAACAGGAAAAGACGCTCATCGCCGAGCACTTGCTCAAGCGAAATCCGAATGTCGCGTATGTTGTTTTCGAACGATGGGTGCGCGATCGGTATCTTGAGCCTTCTTTGCGAAAGCTGATTCTCACCAAGTCATCGACGTTTCCGAAAGAGCCGCAACGTGAGTTGGCTCGGCATTTGTTGTCGGGGTGGGATCCTTCTTTTCACCAGCTGGCATTGATGGTGCTTACGGATCGATTCGACGCCGAGACGGTAAGGGCTTTGGCGCGCTGTCGCGAGATTGAGGACGAGGTCGAGGGCGCTCAGAAAAAGGAAAATTGGCTGGGAATGATGACGGCTTTGCAAGTTCTCCTCGATAGTCTGCCTGCGGATAGTGGGCAATTACGTGTTCAGCTCGCCTTGCTGCGGGCCGCGAATGCCGCAGGGAGGCCAGGCCCAGCGGCCGCGGTGCGGGCTTCGTTTGCAAAGTGGGTGCCCAAGATTTCGGCGCGATGGCGACTGAACTCAGAAAATTGGCTCAAGGACGCCTTGATCGCCGAGTTGTGGGAAGTCACTCAATCTCAGGTAATCCCGCTATCAGAGGACTCCGAGATCAAGATCCTCGCGATCGATCTTGCGGAATGCGCCAGGAGAATTGTCTCCCCGGGGCAAGACCTCAAGCTAAAGATAGCACTGTCGAACCGGTCGAGATTTGCGCTGCCGAGCGGACCATTCGCACGTGGTGGCCGCGTTCGTGTGTTGTGGCGCAGAAATAGTGGTGGCGACATCTTGTATGGGGATGAACGCGCGATCAGCCCGGGTTTGGTTCCCGAAGAGGACGGCTGGCAATGGATCACAGTTTCTGCCCCAAAGGAACCCGGCGACTGGCGCGGCCGCGTCATCATTCACCAGTGGGGCGGGCCACGTTTTCATGTGGCAGAGACGGACTCTTCGCTCTTTGACATCAAAGTCATCGATCCTTTATCTATTCCCGCGGAGATCGACTTCAACGCCGCAGAAATGGCCCAGCATTTTGAACCCGGAGAAGGTGTTGTGTTTTGGGGTCTAGAGGCTCCCGGCAAAGCCTGCCGATCGCTCATCAAAAGCTATCGCGGCAGCTTTTTGACGCCACCTTTCCTCTTCGACGGTGCATCAAAAGTCCTTAGCCTAGATCTCGCCTGGCTCTCCGCCTCAAGCGACGCCATGCACTTGTTTGTTCGTTTCGTTCCCATGGACGGAAATTCGCCGCCGCTCAAACAAAAGAGCTTCGCCGTCCTCAGGGATGGCGTTCGCCGACAGATGACACTTCCACTCGGCCGGCCCCAAGGCAGCTACCGCCTCGAAATCATCGTCGGCGGTAGGCCCGGTATCCTCGAGCTTTGGAAGTTTGCGATCGGCGGCTAGCCTTGAAAGAAGACACGGCCTTCTTGGGCCCGTTGCACCAAAAACTTCGCGATCTCGGGACGCATGAAGGAGGGGGGAGGGCTGATGCCTTCCGCGAGCATTGCGCGCACTTGCGTGCCGCTGATCTGTTCCCAATCTTCGCTGTGCGGGCAGGTGTGCTCGGTCACGATGGCTTCGCAGGTGTTGCACCAACACGGACCATGCAAGCGCATGATCTCGATGCCGAGGTCGCTAGCGAAATGGTCCACGATCTTATGGCCGGCGTACTTTTCGTAGTAAGAACCAACCCCGGCGTGGTCGCGACCGATGATGAAGTGCGTGCAACCGAAGTTTTTGCGGATGATGGCGTGAAAGATCGCCTCGCGGGGACCTGCGTAGCGCATAGCGGTGGTGAGCGCCGCGAGCATGACGTTCTTTTTGACGTAGTAGTGCTCGATGAGTTTCTCGTAGCCCTCAAGGATGACCTCGGGCTGCATGTCGCCTTTTTTCTTCCAGCCGATGAGCGGGTGGATCAACAAACCGTCGACCTGTTCGAGGGCGGTTTTTTGCAGCTGCTCGTGGGCGCGGTGGCCGAGGTTGCGGGTTTGGAATCCGACGATGCGCTTCCAGCCTTTTTTGGCGATGGCGGCGCGGACTTCGCGCGGTGAGTAGTCGTAGCCGCCGGGAATCAGACTCGCCGAGCGTTGCAAAAGCTCGATGTCTCCGGCGATGAGTTTCGGACCCCAAAGCAGGAGTTGGCCGACACCGGGATGTTCGCCGTCGGTAGTGGTGAAGACCTGTTGTGCGAAGTTGTCGCGGTCGTACTCAAAGATCTCGCTCACGCTGATGATCGCGGAGATCGAACCATCGGCGGAGTTGATAATCGCAGCGTCTTTGCCAACGCTGACCGCGGCGGCTTCTTTTTCGCTGGCATGGAACACGATGGGGATCGTCCAAGGGACACCCTTTGATGTGTACATGTTCGCGAGCACGGCCTTCATGTCCGCTTCGCCCATGAAACCGGTCAGCGGGCTAAAGGTGCCGTTGGCGATTTTTTCGGTGTCGAGAATGAGGTTGCTGTTGGCCGACAAGGTCGGAAGCGTCTTCGCGTAAGCCAAGCGTTCGGCGACGCGATCTTGGGGGCAGCTTCTGTCGATGAGAGTGCCGCCTAAAGGTTCATTCATTTCTTGACCTTTTCGCTAGTGAGGTTGGCGCGCGCATCGCGGATACGCGGGAAGACCTTTTCGCGGGAGATGCCGAGGTCGGCGAGGGTGTCGTTGTCGGCCCAAGCGCGGTTTTGGGTGTAGCAAGTGTTGATGACTTGGCCCTTGTCGGCGAGTCGTTCGATGGCCAGCGTCAAAAACGCCATCATGTCGCCTTCGCGCACCAAAGCGTCAAGCTCGTCCCACAGGATACGGGCGCCGTGGGCAGTGAGTTTTGCCAGGCCGATGAACTCGCCGTGGGCTTTGTCGTTGCCGAGCTCTTTCGAGGCCTTGACGATGAGGTCATTTTTCATGATGACTTTCTCGTCTTCGGCGTCGAGGCTTTTGCGCTTATCGACGGCCAAGACGATGTCGCCGTCGGTCGCCATGAGGTCCTCAAGGATGCTCGGTTCGAAGATGATATCGCCGTAGACGACGATGAGATTGCGATCGAATTTGCGGGCCAGCCACAGCGAAGTCGCCATGTTAGTGACCTGAAAGAAGGGGTTAAACACAAAGTCGCCGCGGAACTTCTCGGCGCGAAGGTAGTGTTCGACTTGGCGGTTGTTGTGTCCGGTGACGACGCTGACGCGACCCGAGGGGATGCCCGCCAACTCCAAGTTTTGCAGTTGGTGCTGCACAATGGTCGAGCCACCGACGTCCAGCATGCACTTGTGCTTGTTGGTCGTTAGTGAACCGAAACCGTTGGAAGGGCCGGCCGACAAGATGACGGCGTCCATGTCGCGTTCGAGGCGGTCATGTACCGTCATCGCGACGGTGTGCATGGTGTCGATGCATTCGACCGGGTACTCGCCGATCGCGGTTTCTTCTGACAGCATCAAGATCGCAGCCCCATCGATAACGGCGTTAGCGATGTCGGATACTTCCGCCATCGTCGGCAGTGGATGCGTCATCATCGACAACAAAAACTGCGAAGCGATGACCACGTCAACGTCGAAGATCTTCGCGCGATCGAGCACCATCTTTTGGGTGAGCGGAACGTTTTCTTTGCCAATTTCGGCTTCGAGATCGCCGCGATCGATCATGATGACGTCGGCGTCTTTCAAGATCTTGTCGACGGATTGAACCGCTTCGGCAGTTTCGACTTTAGCGACAAGTCGGATGCCCGTGCCGACGAGCTGAGCCTTCATGCGGCGTACGTGTTCGACGCGGCGCACAAACGACAGCCCGATGTAGTCCACGCCCGTTTCAATGGCAATGTTGAGCAGGTCAATATCCCGCTCGAAATCGAAGGGGATCTCGCCGTGGATGCCCTTGACGTTGACGCCCTTGCGGTTGGCGAGGGGCCCGCCGACAATGACTTTGGTTTTGATGTTTTCGATTTCGATGGCGGTCACTTCGAGTTTGATCGTTCCGTCCGCCGCTGACATCAAGTCACCGGACTTGAGGCTCTTGTAAAAGGGGCGGTAGGTGAGCATGTCCGGGGTCAAGACGAATTCTTGTCCGGCTTTGAGCTGGATCGGCTCTTTGATGTTGTCGGTGCGGACTTTGTTGCCCGGCAAGTCCAAGAGGATCTCGACGCCTTTGGGAAGGTCTTTACGCAGGCCCTTGATCATCTTGGTGACGTCATCCAAAGAGCCGTGGGCTCCGTTGACGCGCGCGATGTTCATTCCGGCCGCATGGAACTTGATGAGCCAACTTTTGGCGGCGGTTTTGGGGCCAATCGTGCAGATGAATCGCGGGGTCGGCATGGTGAAGGCATCCGGGGCTCGAGGTAAAGGCGGCGTAAGGCCTTTATGATAGGCTTCCGACGCGAATTCAAGCAGTCCCCGGCCTCACTTGCATCTTGATTCAACGGGGATCTTGCCGCTTCAGCCGGGAGAACAGCGAAGGGATGAACGAAACCGAGGATCCAGCCCGCGAGCAGCCCGCCCGCGCCTCGGAGCTGCTTCGTTTGCGTTGGCCGATCTTGTTGGCGCTGGCGGCCCTTCCCGCGCATATTTTTGATGCGGAATTCGTCCGGGCCCTGAATCCAGACCGCCCCTTTGCCCTCGATAGCACGGCCTTGTGGTTCGACCATTCCTCCACCCGCAGCCTTTTGGCCTTCTTTTTTGTCCTGTTCTTTTTGGGATTTGGCGTCCGTCGGCTGCGCCATTGGCGTTTGCCAGCCACGGCTTTCGCCATGGCCTGGATTTGCGAACAGCTCATCGTGGGGGTTTTGAAGCGCGTCGTCGCGCGCCCGCGACCGATTCATCCGGACGGAATCTTAGAGTCCTTGCGCCCGCTTTTCGACCACGCGGATTTGAAGAGTTTTCCCTCCGGTCATTCGGGCACCGCGTTTTGCTGTGCTCTATTGATCTCGCTGTGGGCGCGGCGGCCCTTGGTGACGTGGATAGCTTTGTCCTTTGCCGGTCTGGTCGCGATTAGCCGGTCCTATGTGGGCGCTCACTACCTCTCCGACATCCTATTCGGCGCGGCGGTAGGGTGGGCGACGGCGATCGTAGGGTGGAAAGCGGCGGTCATCGCCCGTCGAAACGTCGAGATCTTGGAATTCAGTTTCGGCCAACGTTGTCTTTTTTTGTTGGCGGCCCCCATCGCGTTTGGGTGGCTGTTCC
This sequence comes from Planctomycetota bacterium, assembly GCA_036479435.1. GTDB lineage: Bacteria > Planctomycetota > DRQF01 > JAZGFI01. Next base: position 77,813 of record JAZGFI010000147.1, read on the forward strand.
AGTCGCCCCTGGAGCTGCTGCTGTACCCTGCCGCTCCCGAACTCCAGCTGGTATCGCGGCCCACGGCTTTTTCGCTGTTGACCGAACCAGTGACCGGGCCTGCGCTCGAAGTAGCGTCTTGGCCGGAGCTAAGGATTTTTCTTTACGCCGGCGCACTGTGGTCCATGGTCATTGCGCTGGCTTTGGCCTTTTTTGCCAAGCGTCGCGGGATTCTCGCCGCCGCCGTGATGCTTGTGATGGCCGTGGTCATCGTGGCCTTGGCGTTGACTGGTCAGGCCTTTGGGCCGAGGCTGAGCGTTGAGAAGAGCCCGGGAGCCGCTTCCTGCCTCGTGGCCGATTTCCAGTCGCACTTGGACGATCCCGTTGACGGCGCGCAGTCGATGGCGTCTGGCTTGAAGAGGTTCGAGACCGCCGGATTCAGCTATGTCCAACCCACTTGGCACAACCGCTGGGTTGAGGGACGGGTGCTGCGCGACGGAAAATGGGAGAAATCGGGTATCTTTGGGATGGAGTGGAGTGGGGGGGCTCCGACCGAGTCGGTCCTACACCTGCTCATCTTTAGTCGCGACGCAAAGCCCGCTGATCTGGGGTCGGAGGCTAGTTTTAGTCGCCTGCTGTCGCGAGCGGCCCAAGCCGGAGCCGTGGTCTACGCTTCTCATGCTTGGCGCGGAGATGAGGGCGGCCTTCGACCCTTGTTCGAACCGGCAAACTTGGCCCGGCTAACCGGCGTCGAGATCGCGGGGCGTCATCAAGAGATCGCTAGCCACACCTTGAAGAGACAAGAGGCCCTGCGCGCTCTGGCGAAGGAACACGGGTTGAAGATGTTGACCGATAGCGATTTTCACGGAAAGCGATCGGCGAACTCGCACTGGAATCTTATCTTGATGCGGGACGGCGAGTCGGACGTCGATGCGGTTTGGGCCGCTTTGAGCGACCGGGAGCGTAAGGTCACCACGGTGGCCGCGGACCGCCCCTTCGTTTGGCCGACAGCGAATGCTTGGCTCAGGCCGCCTTTGGCCGTTCTGCGTTATTCCCGCGGGCTGACTTTGGCGCAGCGCTGTTCGTGGTTCGCATGGCTGGGACTGGCGTTTTTGGTCCTAGGGCTGTGGAAACGTCGGGGCCGAGTTTTAGAATCGAGACGTTTGGCGCGCCGAGCAATCTAGGACCGAGCCGGGGGCATCTCGCACCTGACAACAGGACCGAGTTGCTTATCGCGCCTGACAACAGGACCGAGTTGCTTATCGCGCCTCGGTGAGAATGGCGACGGCGCTTTTGGTGTCTTTGGTGCCGAGGAGGCGGTTGCGCACTTGCTCGTCACGGAAGTAACGCGTGATGAGGCCGAGGATCGAAAGGTACTCGGTATGGCGCAACTCAGGGGCCGCAATCATGAAGATGATGTGGACCAAGCGGCCGTCTTGGGAATCAAAGGGGATTCCGGTCTTCGAGAGACCGACCACCATGCAGAATTCTTTGACTTGCGCGATCTTGGCGTGGGGCACGGCCAAACAGTGACCAATGCCCGTCGACAGGATTTTCTCACGGTCTTTGATGGCGCGCCGGAGCTTTTCTTTACTGGTCACCTCTTTGCGGCGAGCCAGCGCCTCAATGAGGATCTCCAAAGCGTCGATCTTGTTCTTCGTTTCGAGCCGTACGACCCCCCGCGCGTTGACGAGCGCTCCGAGGTCGAAGGTGTAATCCTGCGGTGAATAGGCCATGCCCGGACGATACGGCATCTGCCGGGGAAATCAACTGGAGAAGCTCCCCCAGGGAGCTAAGATACCGCGCTAATCGATTAGAACGGAATGAGGTGGCAAGATGTCGGACGTTCTCAACACCAAAGTGGCAATCATCGGGTCGGGGCCCGCGGGCTGGACCGCGGCCCTCTACACGGCAAGAGCCAACCTAGAGCCCATCGTTTTTGAGGGCCTTCAGCCCGGCGGGCAGCTGACGATCACCACGGAAGTCGAGAATTTCCCGGGCTACCCCGAAGGCATTCAGGGCCCCGACATGATGCTTGAGTTCAAGGCTCAGGCGGCGCGCTTCGGCACGGTGATCAAAAGCGAGCAGATCGTCGAAGTGGACTTTTCACAACGTCCCTTCCGCCTAAAGGGAGATGAAACCGAAGTCCTCGCGGACACCGTGATCATCTCCACTGGCGCCACCGCGCGCTACATGAACCTGCCCGGCGAAGATGCCTTCCACAACAAGGGCCTCAGTGCCTGCGCCACTTGCGACGGGTTCTTTTTCCGCGGCAAGGACTTGGTCGTCATCGGCGGCGGCGACTCGGCCTGCGAAGAGGCGACCTTCCTCACTAAATTCAGCCCCAAAGTCACCATGATCCACCGTCGCGACGAATTCCGCGCCAGCAAGATTATGGCGCAGCGCGTCTTTGACAACGACAAGATCGACGTCAAATGGAACACGAACTTGAAGGGCTACCACGGCGACGACAACGGCGTCATCGTGGCGGTTGATCTTGAGAGCACCAAGACCGGTGCAATCGAGAAGTTCCCGACCCAAGGCGTCTTCATGGCGATCGGCCACAAACCCAACACGGGCATCTTCAAGGGCAAGATGGAACTCGACAAAGCGGGCTATATCATCACCAAGCCTGACTGCACCCTTACCGACATTGAAGGCGTCTTCGCTTGCGGCGACGTCCAAGATACGGTTTACCGTCAGGCGATCACCGCTGCCGGTTCAGGTTGCATGGCCGCTATCGACGCCGAGCGTTGGTTAGAAGCTCACCACGGATAAGTTCTTGGTCTTTCATCCTGTTTCGCTCGCCTCGAATTCATTTTCATTTGGGGCGGGTGTCGTTTTGCTTGGGCCCCGGCGACAGCCGCAGGGCTTCATCACAGGGGTTTGACGCCTGATGAGCCTCGGAACGCTCTTTGACAAAGCGCTGGCCGCGATGCTTCCCATCGTGCCGCGACCGATCGTGCGCAAGGTCGCCTGGCGCTATGTCGCTGGCGAGAGCCTCGACGATGCCGTTGCCTGCATTAAGCGTTTGAACGCCAAGGGTGCCATGGCCACGCTGGATGTCTTGGGCGAAGAGATCGCCAGCCTTGACCAAAGCCATGAAGCCGTTGCCGCCTACCTCGATGCGCTCGATGCCATCGAACGCGAGGGCCTCGATGCCAACATCTCCATCAAACTGACGGCGTTTGGCCAACGACTTGACGAAGAGGTCATGCACCAAGGCGTGGTCAAAGTCCTCGAGCGCGCGATTGCTTCCAAACGCTTCGTACGCATGGACATGGAAGACAGCTCGACAACTTCGGCAACTTTGGACTATTACCGTCGCTTACGAAAAGAGGGCTACGGTGACGAGCAAGTCGGCGTTGTTCTTCAGGCCTACATGCGGCGTAGCCGAGCGGATGTCGCGGATTTGTCTGCCCTTGAGGCCAGTTATCGGCTCTGTAAGGGAATCTATGTCGAGCGCGAAGAAGTGGCCTTCAAAGAGTTCGCGGAAGTACGCAGCAACTACCTCGCGCTTTTGCGGCAGATGTTTGAGGCCGGAAGTTACGTCGGTATTGCCACTCACGACCACTACCTTGTCGACGAAGCCGAAGACTTGATTCGTGAACTTGGTCTAGCGAAAGAACAGTACGAATTCCAAATGCTCTTGGGGGTCGACGAGCCCTTAGTGCAACGTCTCATCGGCGCCGGGCATCGCCTTCGGATCTACGTTCCCTACGGCAAAGACTGGTACGCCTATAGTATTCGCCGTCTAAAAGAGAACCCTCGGATCGGTCGCTACATCCTCATGGGAATGTTCAAGAAATGACCACGGATTCCGACCTTCCGCTCGAAGTCGTACGCGAAGCCGAACTCGCCCTGCTGAAATTGATGATCAGGGAGGCCTGTCACAAGTTCAACAACCGGATCTCCGAGATTGAAACCCAGGTGGTGTTAGCGGAGAGCGAGATATTAGAGCCCGAGTCCCTTCGCCGCCGGCATTTAAGTGCCCGGGAATCGCTACGTGATCTAACGGCTGATGTAAGGGTCCTGCATGACCAGGCGCGGGGCGCCACCGACGCGGTCGACCACTTTTCACTCTTGGATCTTCGCTTGTCGATCATGCCTTACCTCCAAACGGCCTCGCTACAGCGGTCTCCTTGGCGCGTCGTAGGCGGCGAATCTTGGAAGACGATCGCCGCGGGAGATACCCGAGCCTGGCAGCGATCGTTCTTGATGCTGGCCGAGTCGTTTTCGCAGTCAGTGTTCGAAGGCGCCGCTTCGCCGCGGCTTCGATGCGACGATCGCGACGGCTTCGGCGTGGTCATCAAGATGGAGGGCTGCATTGACCGTGATCTTTGTGAAAAGTCGGCCTTGTTTCGTCTCGGCCGACAAACAGCCGAGGAACTCGGTTTGATTTGTCAGCTCATCGCCTTAGATTCGGACGATGAATGTTGCCTAAGTCTCGAACTTCAAGGCACCAGCGCTTGACCCTTCAACCTAAAGCTTAGAAGATATCGCCGCATCCTAGATGCACCCACGGGCAAGTGGCGGAATTGGTAGACGCACGGGACTTAAAATCCCGAGTTCCTTATGGAGCGTGAGGGTTCGAGTCCCTCCTTGCCTATTTACAACCTGCATCGCCCTCCATCTCGTGGAGCCAGGGCGACACGACGCCTCCTGGCCGGCGTTGCTCGGGCTCGGCGATGTAGACATCGCCTGCGCCCTCGCGCCTTGGCCAGAAGGCGTCGTGACGCCCTGGGCGCGTAGGCCCCTGGCCTACGCTCTCCACGATATGGAGGGCGAGGCAGGTTGGGAGAACAGCCTGAGGCAGAGTTCTGTTATTGGTGGGCGGAATTCAAGTACCGAAAGTTAAGGCGGAGAATGGGCGCGTAGGCCCCTGGCCTACGCTCTCCACGATATGGAGGGCGAGGCAGGTTGTGAGAATACCCGAGGCAAAACCATCATTGTTCGTCGCATGGATAGAACAGCATGGCGACGCTGAAAAGGGCCGGTCGCCCTATTGCACGGCACCATCTTGGCCCGCAGGGAGTAGTGGCAAGACGAAAGAGATTTTTCGTAGCGAACGTCGATAGGCCATGCCCGGGATTAGACTTTTCGAGACGTCTGAAGACTGCTGCCAAAGACTCTGATAAACCGCATCATCAAGTTCGTTGGCGATAACTGAGTCCGCTAGACCGATGACGTTCTGAGATTCGGTAAACCGCTTATTTTCTTGGCCACCGCACCAAACGGCAATTCCAGCGACCGGAGCACGGCGAGTTGGTGGCATCTCAAAGACTGGTGCAAAGCCCATAACTTCGGAAAGACCTGTTTTCACTTTTCGTTGAATTCGCACTTCGCGACGATCTTCTTGGGTGGTTGTCTTAACGACCCAATTCGTGTCAACTCTCAAGACCTCAAGAAATCGATCCAAGTCAGTGATCGTTTGCATTCGGGGAAACGAGACAACTGCGACCTGGCCGCTTTCCCCAGCAGCTTCACAAGTTTGATTTAGCAGATCGAAATCTGTCCACACTTCTAGTTCAGCAAAAAGCAACCGGCCCTTCTGCATTGCCATGGCGGGAAAAGCACAACCAATGAGGTTCGGGCGAAGCCATGTTTTCACTTGAAGTGGGCCGTCTTCTTGGCCGAGAGTTGCCACTCTCTCTAGGGCTCCTCACGTGGCACTCGAAGTACGAGTAAGGTCTCCCCCTGGGGGCTGTGTACATACACTGTCTTTCCCATGCAAGCGGATTTGACATACCTCGCTGGCTCGATCACATATTTCTCTCGGCTGACGCGAACTACATGCCGACTTGAACCGATCCGATCACGAGTACCTTGTGCGATGTTTCTGTTTTGGGCTACGCGCTTGCTCATGCCCAAATCTATCAACTTCGGCTGACATTTTCTTCATGATGTTCGCGGCTAAACTCTCTCGGTGACGAGGTGGATCTGGGGCGAACTTTTCGAATTGGTGCCACGAGCTGCTGCTGCGAGAGATGACTAGAATTTGGCGACTTCGGTGATGATTTCGGGGATGTCGTTTTCGAGGAAGGCGCGGAGGGTGGTGGGGGTGAAGCCGAGGTCGATGAGGCTGGGGGCTTCGAGGATTCCGTGGGGGCGTTGGAAGCGTCCGAGGCCCATGGCGATGCAGAGGTCGCCGGCGGCTTCGGCGACTCGGGTGGAGTCGAATTGGGCGAGGCTTTCTTCGTCGGGGAGGCGGCCGGTTAAGTGGGAGCTGATGGCGTCAACGATAGCGGGGGGTAAGTCCCAGCTGTCGGCGACTTGCTTGCCCACTCCTCGGTGAAGCACTTCGATGACGATGTCGACGCTGTCGTCGACCTGTGGTTTTTTGCTCAGCTTGCCGCGGTTTTCGATGTTGATGAGAATCGGCAAGCGACCGATGTCGTGGAGCAGACCTGCCAAGTAGCAGGTTTCAGGGTCGAGGCCGAAGATGAGAGCAAGTTTGCGCGAGATGGTCGCGGCGTGAATGGAGTAGACCCATTCCATGCGGGAGTATTCGACCGCCGCCAAGTTGCCGCTTAACTTCTTCAGAGCGGCTTCGAGGACGACGCTCTTCAGGCGTTTTGTGCCCAGATAGCTCGTTGCGTGATAGATATTGTCGATGGTGTGTCGCGCACCGAACAGCGAAGAGTTGGCGTAGCGCAGAACCGTGGCGGTCATCGTTGGATCGATTTTGATCGTGTCCGCGATATCGTCGAGGTCGGTATCTGGTGATCGCATGAGTTTGACAAGACTCATGGCGACTTTGGGCATCGGGGGGATTTCGAGCATCCCTTTGTCCGAAGCAGTGGCCAAGTCGTCGAGCATGCCACGGCCGTCCTTGTCGAGCGCACTTTGGCCCGGCAAGTAAAGCTCGCCTTCAAAGCTCTCGTTTTCCCACCAAGTTCCTACGCAGGGAATGATGGTGTCGGTATTTGAAGTCGCTCCCGACATGCTCTTACTCCGCCATGATGATGCCCATGGCCTCGTCCAGGGACGTAATGCCCCGGTTTACGAGGTCGATGACACCTTCGGTGAGACTGACCATGCCTTCGCGCTTTGCGATCTGCTGCACTTGAACTTCGGTTCCGCCTTCCGTGATGGCGCGTTTCATTTCCTTCGTCTTGACGGACATGACTTCGAAAACTGGAATGCGGCCTTTGTAGCCGGTGCCATTGCAGTTGTCGCAGCCCTCGCCTTTGGCGAGGTAGTCAACAGACGCGAGGGTCGTTTGGTCGAGATCACTGCGTTCGGCCTCGGCGATGTCGACGTCTACTTTGCAATTGGTGCAGATGCGCCGCACAAGACGCTGGGCGACGACCAACTTGACGGCCGAAGCCACCAAGTAAGGCTCGATACCCATGTCGACCATGCGGACCACGGTGCTGGGCGCATCGTTGGTGTGCAAAGTCGAAAGCACCAAGTGACCGGTCAGCGCGGCCTTGACGGCGATGGCGGCGGTTTCGTAGTCGCGCATTTCGCCGACGAGGATGATGTCAGGGTCTTGACGCAGAAACGACTTCAAGGCCTTGTCGAAGGTCATCCCCATTACCGGGCGCACGGGGACCTGCGTGATGCCCTCGAGTCGGTACTCGACCGGGTCCTCGGCGGTGACGATGTTGACATCGTCTTCGTTGAGCTGGTTTAGGAAAGTGTAGAGCGTCGTGGTCTTACCACTACCCGTAGGGCCCGTCACCAAGATCATGCCGTAGGGGTTGGCGATGGCCTCACGGATGCCCTCAAGAGCCCGGCCTTCGAATCCCAGGTCGTCGACGCAGCCGCGAAGTTCACTGGTCCCCAACACGCGCATAACGATTTTCTCGCCCCAGAGGTTTGGGAGCGATGAAACGCGAAAGTCGATGCTTTCTTCGTCGGTCAAAGAGACTTTGATGCCGCCGTCTTGAGGGACGCGTTTTTCGGCGATGTCCATTTCGGCCATGATCTTCATTCGCGAGATGATGGCACTCTTGGTTTCATTGGGCAGATGCAGCACATCAATAAGAGTGCCGTCAATTCGGTAGCGGACGCGCAGATACTCTTCCATCGTTTCGACGTGAATATCGGAGGCCCCCATTTTTAGGGCCTTTAACAAGATCCCGGCGACAGTCTTCACGACCGGGGGATCGAGTTCATTCAGCTCAAGCCGTGGTAGCCCATTGTCGCCGGAGTCGTCTTCAGTGGCTCCGGTGATCTCCTGAACCGCATTGCCCAGTCCTTTCTCGATAATCGCGAGATCGGGAATGAGCTCTGACGGGGGTGGGGTCTGCCGCGTTTGTTTTACTTCGGTGCCGTAGAAGCGCCCGGCGGCTTTGGCCAAGGATGTCGGCCCGGACACCGTCACCTTGATCGAAAGACCCGTCGAGCGCGCGAGTCGTTGGATGACGCGATCGTTGCCGGGGTCGGCGGTGGCAACGATCAGCTGAGCGCCTTCTTTTTTGATCGGTAAGCACTGAGTGCTTTCGAAGAGGCTCTGTGGAATGAGAGCGACGGCTTCGGGGTCAGGCACGACGTTTTCAATGTCGGCCTCGTCGAGTCCAAAGCTGTGGGCGATGGTCTCAACGTAGGTTCGCTCTTCAACCAAGCGGCCTTCGATGATCGCCTGCGGAAGCGGTGTCCCCGCGCTGCGCGCCTGCTGCAGCTGTTTTTCGTCGATGACTTGGGCTTCTAGGAGCGCCTGTCCGACATCCTGCATCCGTCCGTTTCCTCAAGTTCGTCCTAGGGTCGAGTCGGTCAGCTGAGAATCCACGCCACCGGTTTTTTATCGACCAACTCACGATCGGGGCTGAGCCGAATCTGTCCCGGCGATTCCCAACCAAAGTTCTCCATATTCCCAATCGGAACGACTGCGCAGAAACCTTGATGGCTTTCGCATTTAGCAAGGTCGGTTGGCGGGAATCTCCATAGCCTTGGCAAGGAAAACTAGTGTTGTTCAGCGCTGGGGTCGGCATTGACCCTTTTGAAAAGTCGCTCGCGGATTTCCAATCGTTTGAGCGCGAGATAGCCCTTGCGGTCACCGATGCGTTTAAGCGCCTCGGAGGCGCGCGGTCGCAAGAAACAGTTGCTAAGAGCCTTGACCAGATCGGGAACGGCTTCTTTGCAGCGCGCTTCGCCCAAAGACTCGCAGGCTTGCTGCCGCACCGAAATATCGCCGTAGGCGATCGCATCGAGCATTCGCTTGGTCACGGCTTCGTTCGCGGCTGCAAAGGGGCCGATGGCTTCAAAGACCGCGAGTTGCACATCGACGTTTTCGTCTTGACTGGCGGTCAACAAGGCCGGGATGGACTTGGGGTCCTCCAAGTCCTTGAGCTTTTCGGCACCGAACTTTCGGACGCCGGACCAACCCGACGTCAGGCACTCGATGAGGAAATCGACGCTTTCGACTTTCTCGTAGTTCTTCAGCGCCTCTTTGGCCTTCACCATCGGTTTGCCGCGGCATTCCATTGCGGTGCGGATGAGCGGGAGCAGGGCGCGCTCGTCTTGGGCCTCAGCCAAACCAAAAGCGACGTTCCGAATCATATCCGTGTCGTGCGTGTCCATGAGGCTAAAAAGAGCGTCCGCTCGCATCTCTGGCGGGTAGCACATGAGGCCCTCGATGGCAGCGCGGCGTAGGCGACGAATGACGCTCTTGCCCAGGGCCATCAAGGCCTTTAGGGCTTCTTCGTTGCAGGCCTGGCCCAGTGTCTTGGCGGTTACCGCTAAGCTGTCGAGGTACTCCCGTTGCTTAAGGTCGGTACAAGATGAGCCTTGGTAAAGGAACTCGATGTAGGGTTGCAGCAGCTCGTTGTGTACGACTCCGCGATTGGCAAGGCAGGACAATGCTCGTCGTCTGACTTCACCGTCTTGGGTGCGCACGATTCGAACGAGTTCGGGGCTTGAGTCTTTGATTCCACATAACAAGTCGATGGCGACGTTGCGGACATCGTCTTCGATATCGTCCAGTGCCAATTCAAGCGTTTGTAGGGCACCATCTCCCGCCACGCTGGCAAAAGCCTTCAGAGCTGCCATCCTCACCTCGATGGTAGCGTCACCCACCAAACCCACGAGAATATCGCCGGAAGTTGCGTCGGCGTGCTTCGCGTAGATTGGTAACACCCGTGCTTTTATCTCCGGCCGCGGATCGACGAGTAGTGGTAGCAGTACGAAGTCTGAGACATGGTGACAGGCTTCAAGCGCGGACCAACAGGCATCGCCGAACTTGCCCGTGGCACGTTGAACGAGGCTCGCGAGAGCTTGGCTTGATTCTTCCCCGCCAATAATTCCAAGCCGTCTCGCCGCAATCATGCGAACGGATTCTGGGAATTTGTCGGACATGAGCTCCATCGTCCAACGGTCATCCATCAAAGAGATGATCCCCTCGGCCGTCGCGTTATTGAGACCGGCCAGAATGTTGGGTTGGCGTTCGATGCGACGAAGGATGATGCGCGACGCTCGTTGCGATAGTGATTTTTGAGGGTCGCGGGCCGCGCGCAACAAGTGGGGCAGGACAGCTGAGGCCCCTATCGTCGAGAGTCCGGTAATGACGGCACCGCGAAGAAAGGGATTTGGGTTGCCAAGGGCATCGCCCATAGCCCTCAGGGCACCGTTTGACTCTAGTACCGCAAGTTGATTGATGACGCCTTCGAGGGTTCCGATCTGCGCAGTCGATAGGACATTACCCAGTGCATCCCAAGCATCGGCGTTGTCGATAGCAATGAAGCCCTGGACGACGGCATTGGCTTCCATGGCCGTCAGTGAGGGCTGCTCCAACACCTCAAGCAGGGCATCGAGATCTTGCGAGCGAACTAGGAAGTCGACGCGCCGATCGATCTTTTTCTTTTTACGTCGAAAGAGGGCCATCGGGTTAGGCGTCCAAATCGCCGGGCTGAAGGTTCTCGAAGTACCAGGTCAGGTCGTCGACCATCATCTTGTGGATCGCCGCATGGCTTCTGGTTCCCCGCACGACCCCCAACATGTCGAGGATCTCCGAGAGTCCGCGGCCAAACAGTTCGATGTCGGCCTCGTCTGGCGTATTCCCCAGTGCCGCCATGGTCTCTTCAGTTCGGCTCAGCATGCCCAGTCCACCTTCACTCCGACGCCGGACGCCTCGTGCCTCCGTCTTTCCTCATCAAATCTTCGGATTTAGGGGCCTTTGGGCTTGAAATTCCTCACCGGACCAAAGACAAAAGCAAATCTTTCCACGACTCTTCCACGGGATATTGTCTCAATAAAAGTTCATAAGAAGTGATTGCCATATAGGTTACGAATCAGACTGCAAAAGTTATCCACAAGCTTTCCAGACTCTTGATGTCCCCAGCCTCAAAAGGCCGCGCTGCCGGCTTCATCGCCATCGCTTTCACCCTTGGACCCAGGCCCAGCCTTCGATGCGCGTCATTCTTTGCCTTCGGCGCGCTGAATTGCCTTTTGAGCGAGGCGTCCTAGCTCTGCTAACCTTCTCCCATGAAGACTCTCAGCATCTCTCTCGTCGTCATGATCGCCGCCCTCATCGCCATCCCCAGCTGTGTGTCCGGCGAACCTGATCCTGGTTACGACAACGCCGGCCCCGCCGGCCACGGCGTCGTCCCCACTGGCTCCAGCCACCTCCAACCCGCCGATGGCTGGCAGGAACTCCCCGATCCCCGAACCCCTCTCTTCAAACCCAAAGTGGCCCGCTATCCCGAAGTCCCCACCTCGCGTCTCGCCTCCCTCCGCCGCAACATGACCGAATCCGAACTCCTCGACATCATGGGCCCGCCTCTCGAAAAATCCGTCCGCCAACACAGCACCGACACCGGTCGCGACTGGAACGCCTGGGTCTGGCACTGGCGCTACCAAGACTCCCGCTTCTCCGACGCCCCCCTCGCCCGCGACTTCGAAGCCCGCCTTGCCTTCATCGACAGCCGCGACACCGCCGTTGGCCGCACCAACATCCAAGGCCCCGTCTGGATCCTCACCGGCTGGGACCTCCACTAAAAACCACCATCTCCGCAAGCGCCCAAGTCGCTAAGCAATCATCAAGCGTTCCGAGTCCAACTCGGGGAGCTAACTCTCAAACACAAACCTGAGAACAGAAAGCCGTGGCTAACCCCACGGCTTTTCTTCTTCCC
>JAZGFI010000148.1:0-11535 GCA_036479435.1 Planctomycetota bacterium
TTCGACAAATACTGGCGCTTCCACCAACGACAACGGCTACATGAAAACCACCTACGAAACTACGAAGGTGGAAAATTGAGACTCGCGGGATGACCGACAACATCGTCGTCGCAAAGGAGCCACACCCAAGACGATGAGCGTATCACCCGCGATCTTTAGCGCTTGAGGCATCGCGCGGATGTTGGCGTCGGTGGGAATTTTCCAATAGCCAACCCAAGCGCCCGAAGACGAAATGGCCGCGACGGTATCGCTGCCTTCGCAGGCGATGTAGACGCGATCGCGGGCGGCATCAAAAGCGAGTCCCCGCGGTTGCGACACGCCCGTGCCCACAGCAATGGCGTCGAGATCAATAATGGTTGGGATTCCGGCGCTGGTCGTATCCACTATCGAGATGCGGTTCGAAACCACTTTGCCACCGGCAAAACTCGGTTCACCTTTGAACAGATTGAGAGCCTCGGTGTTCGTCACCCAAAGCTCGCCGGTGCCAGGTCGGTTGTGGACGTTGAATAGCGTGGTGCCGAGTGCCTTGACCCACTCGCTATTAAGCGGGATGAGTGTGGGCCCCGAGGGTTGATAAACGAGCAGATCATTATCCGGCAAGGGGTTGATGCCGATGGAGGCGAAATCCGGAAGCGAGACAATCTCGGTGAAGGTCAACGATCCCAAGGCGGCGGTGTTGTTGCCGCTCATGAGCGGTGTCATGTAAAGTTTGCTGCCAATTCTTTCAAGGCCGCGCGGATCGCGCGCCAGAATCGGCATGGAGTTGATCTTTTGGTAAGTCGTGGTGTCGATGATGTCGATGCTGCGACCGGATGAGCAGGTGACGTAGGCACGGCTGCCGTTGGCGCTGAAAACCAAAGCCTGCGGCGCACCCTCAGTTTGAATGCTGTGGGTGATCGAGAGCGTGAACGGGCTCCAAACACTCACGCAGTTGCTGATGGTGTCGGTGATCCAAAACTCCCAGGGCCTAAAGGGGTGCTCGTAGACCGAGTTCGGCCCCAATCCCACTGGCGAGGAGAAAATGCGCTCAAAGGGCTGAATGGTGAAGGCGACGATCTGGCCCGAGGGGCGGTTCAGCGACACCAAGATGTTGCCGTGAATCGCGATGGGATCGTAGTGATCGACTTCTTGCATGACGTAGTTTCCCTCGACGTTATCGCGAGGAATGTCGGCATCGCCAAAGGGCAAGGGACCGCCGATGGCGACGCCGCCACCGGGCGTGATGGCGGTGGTTCCGCCACCAGGTGGGCTGGTTTGAGATAGCGCGACGCTTGCGGCCAAGAGCAGGCCCAAGCCGCATTGGATGAAGATCCGAAACATGGATTCGCCTCCGAGATTGGGGATGAAAAGGGGATGAACTCCTTTTGGGAGCGAATCTATTGGCGGGATGTCCCGCCTAAATTCTGCGGGGCTGCCGCCCGCCATCGCCAAAGGGTGGTGACTTTGGTCTGACGCAAGTGTTCAGGGTTTGTGATGGGGGAGGGCAGTTCCTCTTTAGTCCGGAAAGTTGATGGGGCGATAATGATGAAGCCCAGAAAGCGAGGGTTCGGGTGGGAATGCGGGAGAACGATGGCGTTGCGAGGGATGTGACGCCGAATCCCGGATGAATCCCCAAGCGCCTTCCTCGTCTTAGACCGTTGATCTTGCGGTGGATTGGGCCAGGGGAGGGGACTATGCCAAGCACTCTAAGCTGGAGTCTGGCCGCAATCTTGTTGGCATTCGCGGGGTCTCTAAGGGCCCAGGTCATTCAGGTGCCGGCAGAGTATCCGACGATTCAGCTGGCGATTGACGCGGCTCCTTCCGGTGCGGAGATCCGCTTAGCGCCAGGGACCTACGTCCAAGACCGTCTTTCCATCGTCGGCAAGAGCCTTCGCTTGGTGGGCACGGCCGGCGCCCTAGAAACCTTGCTCCTGCCGACCACCGGCCAGGAGGCTATGGCTTTTGACGGGGCGGGGGTTCACCACCTCGAACTGAAGGGCCTTCATTTTTTTGGCAGCAGCGGTGTCGGCAGCGCCTTGGTGGTCACCGATGGGCAACTAACTTGCTCGAACTGTATCTTCGAATCGAATACCTCATCCCTGCCGGGAGCAGCTGTTTCGGTCAGAGCGATTGAGGCTCCCGTCCACGCGGTCTTCGAGCGCAGTGTTTTTCGTTTCAACTTCTCGGGGGCTTCGGCGGGCGCGATCTATCTACAGTCTAGCTACGAAGGACCGACTCTCGAAGTTTTTCTCACGAGTTGCATCATCCACCACAACTTCGCCACGCAGGGTGCATCGGCCATTGGCGGCATTGTGGACGGCCCTTTGGTGTTGGCGATCCAGAACACGACACTCTGGGAAAACGTCGTCACCGTTCCGGGGATAGGCGTTGCCACCGTCTACATCTTCGGCGATTTTGGGGCGACTGGAGTGCTGTCGGGCCTGAACACCATCTGTCGTGACAACCAGCCCGGAGAGTTTATCAGCGACGCTGGCTCCTTGGCGACAGTGCCTTTTAGTATCCAAAACGCGCACTGCAACATGGATACGATTCCCGCCGCTGGTGCGGGCAACATCGACGTCGAACCCGGCTTCGTCAACGCGGCGCTGGGAGACTTTTCGCTTCTTCCCGAGTCGGGCTGCGTCGACGCCGGACTTTGGTACTTCCCCGTGAGCGACACCGACGTCGATGGCGAAGAACGCATCTTTGGATTTGGCTTCGACATTGGGGCCGACGAATACCACCCCTTCATTCGGCACGAAGGATCAAACGAAGGGCTCGACGCCGAAGCTCTGGTCTATCCCTTCTCAGCTGCGTTTTATCCCGAGGTCTCCGGCGGCGACTTTCTCCGCTTCGACGCCTGGGGTACGCATCCTCCCTTCGACCTCGACCCGATTGCCATCGTCGTTCAGACCTTTGTGGGAGCGAAGCCCGAATCGCCATTGGGCTTCCCCTCAGCTCACATCAACCCTGATCTCGCCGATCCGCCACATGTGTTGATTGACATCGGTTTCCCAAATTCCTATCCGAGTTTTCCGGGCGACCCCGTTTCTCTCTTCCGAGAGATTCCCGCAGGATTCGCCGGTCATTCCTTCACGGTGCAGGCCTTCTCCCTGGCGTCAGTCGCCTTGAACGGCCATTTTGCTGCAAGCCCCGCCTTCGAAATCAAAGTCTTCTAACCATAGCCAGCTGCGGGTTGCCGCAGGCGAGCGAGGCCTCAACGACCCGTCGCCGCCGTTGCCAAGGGCGCAAGCCTCATTTGGCTCCTCGGTGGCCTGACTTTGGCATGATCTTGATGTCGGCTTTTGCCCAAAAAGAAGACGGAACCTAGACCCTGAGCTGGGGTTTACCACCACACAAGATTCCTGCCCCTCGACTCGAAACGGCCTCGGAGACTCAAAATGCGAATTGTGACTTTTCCCCTCGTCTTGGCCCTCGCTCTTGCCTCCTCGCTCTTCGTCGCTGCGGCTCCGGCCCAAGACCAAAAAACCGATGAGGCCAAGACCGTGACCTTCAAGCGCGCGACTTTGCGAGTCGGCGACACTATTACCCAGGCCAGCAAATCGAATTCGTCTTCGACCAGCGAGCGTTCGATGAACGGCGAAGAGGCGGAGCCCCGCAACTCTAAGACCTCCCGGAGCCTCAAAAAGAAAACCGAGGTCATGGCGATGACAGCGGACAAAGTCAGCGCCATTCGCGTGACCTATACCGAGCTTGAGCGAGAGACCGCGAGGCCGCAGGGCAACCGTCGCCGCGGTGGCGGTGGACGTCCTGGCGGCAACGAGCGCGCGCCCATGGCAGATGAAGGCGATCTGGTCGGCAAGACCTACACGCTGACCCTCAAAGACGGCAGGGTCATCGTGACGGGGGCCGACGGCAAAGAAGTGAAGCCCGAAATCGCCGGCCGCGTGAAGCGACTCGAAACCCGCGACGCCAAGTTTCGCGGTTTCGGCCCCGACGTTTCGGACTTGATTCCCGCAGGTGAGATGAAAATCGGCCATCGTATCGAGATCCCTTCGGCTCGGAGTCGCGAGTTCATGAGCGCCAACAGTGGCCGCTCGCGCTTCGGTCGTCGCGGGGGCCGTGGAGGCCGCGACGGCCAAGGCGGCGGAGCTAGCCCAGCCGGACCGAAAGTCAGCCTCATTCTCGAAGACACGACTAAGATTTTGGGTCGCGCCACCGCCGTTTTTCGCATCGAAGTGGTGATGCCGGAACCTGGCGCAGATCGCGAGGGCATGACCTTGGACATCGAGTCGAAATCCAAAGGCAAGTTCTACGTTGGATTGGAAGATTCGCGTCCCTACCGTGTCGACTTTGAAAACGAGACCTCAACCGAAATGAGCTTCGAAACCGACGAGCGCAGCATGGAGATGTCGAGCGAGTCGAAAAGAAAGAGCCAGACGATGTGGATCTACTCGAAAGTTAAAAAGGCGGCTAAGAGCTAAACGCGCAAAGAACCAGAAGCCGTCCTTCCTCGGACCGGCAACCGATAGCCAAAGGTTGCCGGTTTTTTTGATCGCCGCGCCCCCGCCCCTTCTCAACTGCCCTTGGTTGCTCCGGGGCTAGCGTTCCCGGCCATGTTCTCAGGGGCGAGAAGCGCGGCAATTTGATCCTCTTTCAAGAGCCCCTGCTCGCGCACTAGCTCGACAATGCCGCGGCCGCTCGACAAAGCTTCCTTCGCCAGCTTGCTTGAAGCTGGATATCCCAGCACCGGAACCAAGGCGGTCACAAGTCCGATGCCGTTTTCAACGTAGCTACGGCAGATGTCAGCGTTGGCGACGATCCCCTCAACGCAATTCACTCGGAAGGTCTGCACTGCATTCTGCAAGATCGCGACCGAGTCAAGAATACTCGCCGCGATGACAGGCTCCATGACATTGAGCTGGAGCTGCCCGGCTTCGGCGGCCATCGTCACACTCAAGTCGTTGCCGATTACGCGGTAGGCGACTTGGTTGACGACTTCGGGAATGACCGGGTTGACCTTGCCGGGCATGATGGATGACCCCGGTTGTTTGGCCGGCAAGTTGATCTCGTTCAGCCCTGCGCGCGGCCCGGACGACAACAGACGCAGATCGCTCGCGATCTTCGAGACCTTGATCGCAAGGCTTTTGAGCGCTGATGAAAACATCACAAAACTCTGAGTGCTCTGTGTCGATTCGATGAGGTCCTCGGCCAAAGCCAAGTCCAGCTTGCTGACCGCCGCGAGATGCTCGACGACTTTTCGGGCGTAGCCCTTAGGAGCGTTGAGCCCGGTGCCAATGGCGGTGCCGCCCATGTTGATGGAGTAGAGCAGGCGCGTTGAAGACTGGAGGGTTTTGATCTCTTGCTCAAGACTGACGGCAAAGGCCCTGAATTCCTGTCCGAGGGTCATCGGGACCGCATCTTGCAGCTGCGTGCGTCCCATCTTGATGATGGCCGCGAATTCTTTTCCCTTGGCCTCAAAGGCCGAAACGAGGAGTCGCAAGGTTTCGACCAGTCGATTGCCGCTCGTTGCCATCGCGATCTTCAAGGCGGTGGGGTAGACGTCATTCGTCGACTGCGATCTATTGACATCGTTGTTGGGATGGCAGAACTCGTACTCGCCCTTTGACTTGCCTAAGAACTCAAGCGCACGATTCGCGATGACCTCGTTGGCGTTCATGTTGGTCGAGGTACCCGCGCCGCCTTGCAGCAAATCCACGGGGAAGTGATCGTGCAAGCGCCCGCGCACGATTTCAAAACCGGCTTTCGTGATAGCTTTCGCGCGGTCTTCATCCATCGCCCCGCAATCGAAGTTTGCCTTCGCCGCCGCGATCTTCACCATCGCTAAGGCGACGATCAGTTGTCCGTAGCGGCTAATCGGCACGCCCGTGATCTCGAAGTTCGCGAGCGCGCGCGCGGTCTGCACGCCGTAGTAGGCCTCGTGCGGAACGTCAAGCTCGCCGATCATGTCTTTCTCGCGGCGCTTTTGGCCCGTCGAATAAGAGCGTGCTTCCGGACCCGCTTGGTGCCGAATTTGGTCGACGCGGCCGACAACGCTGCGGACAAAACCCTTCAAGACTCGAGCTTCAAATCGTGGGTTGTCAATGAAGAGCGCTGAGAAGTCGTCGTGCGCGATCTCCAAGACTTCTACGTCTTTCTCGGCCACGGCGGTGGTGGTGTGGAAGGTGTCTTCCAAAAACACCCCTTCGCCGATCATGTCGCCGCGCCCGTAACTGATGAGCGCCTTCAATTCTCCAAAGGGGTCTTTGGCACTGAGGGCAATGCGACCCTTCAGGATGACCCGCATGAACTTGCGCGAGTCTCCCTCCTGGAAGAGCACTGACTTGGCCGTATAGGTCTTTTGGGCCGTTCTTTGTAGGTAGCACTCGAGTTCATCATGATTCAGATCCTGGAAAAGCGAGATCTGGGCCACGAGTTCGCGGTCGGCAGCGTTGAGCATGAAAGGGCATCCAAGAAGTTCTCTGAGTCGACTAGATGGATGGTAAACTCTCGCGGTCGTTCTTGCTGGAGGGTTGGCTTTGTTTCGTGGCCTCATTTTTCCCTGCCTGTTGCTGATGGCCGGGAGCCTCCTGGGACAGGCTGACGCGCCCAAGCCAGCGGCCGAGGCATCGTCGTCCTGGTCCCTGGATTCGGGTCTAGAGCAGTTCTTCGGCGCCCATTGCAACGATTGCCACAGCCGGCCCGATCCCGATGCCGGATTGGATCTTTCATCGATGAAGACCTGGAAGGATCGCGACCGGGTTCAACGGGTCATTCGTTGGGCTCGCCGCCGGGTCCAGGGCCAAGAGATGCCACCGCCCGACACAGACCAGCCCAGGCCCGCCGAAAAAGCATCTTTCGTTGCGGCCGCCAACAAGATGCTGCGACGCATGGCCGACGAAGATCCGCAGGGTCCCGGTCGGGTGCGGGTGCGGCGCCTCAGTCGCTATGAATTCGAACGCACGGTCGTGGACATCTTGGGCGTCAAGTCGAAGCTCATCGAGTCGCTTCCGGCCGACGACCTGGGGTACGGCTTCGACAACATCGGCGGGGCGATGTCGTTTTCATTGCTGCACCTGGAGAAGTTCCAAGCGTTGGCTGAAGACCTCGCCGAACGCGCCCTCCGCGACGAAGACCCCGACAATCCAGCTCGACGACGTTTCGTAGCTGCCGACATGACGGTCGTGACCGGCGAGCCCGGAATGGACTCGCATGCGAACCTCTTTGCTTCCGCCACCATCGGGCAGATCGTGAAGTTGCCTCGGGACGGTGAGTACTTAATCCGCGTGCAAGCCTGGGGCGACCAAGCTGGCGACGAGGCGGCACGCCTCGACGTCGAGATCGACAATGTTGGGTGGAGATCATTCGATGTCAGCGCGACGAGAAACAAAGCCAAGATCTACGAACAGCGCACAAAATTGAAAACCGGCGTTAACTCCATCACCTTGGGATTCAACAACGATTTCTACCGCCCCAATCACCCCGACAAAAATGCACGTGATCGCAACCTTCACTTGCAGTGGATGGAGATCGTGGGCCCCCTCGACGCCCAGGATCCAACCAAGGCCGAAGCTTGGCTGGTTGACCGCAAGAGCAATCGTCCGTTCAAAAGGAGACTCAAGCGGCTCGTTCGCGACATGATCGCGCGAATCTGGCGGCGGCCAGCGACGGGATCCGAATCGAATCGTCTGTCGAAGCTGATCTTGAAGGAGTACGAAGTCAGCAACAATGAGGTGCTCTCCTTGAGGTTGGGACTCCAAGCGCTGCTTAGCTCACCGCATTTTTTGTTCCGTATGGAGCCGGGATCTTTGCGCGGGAAGAAAGGCCGAACCTACGAGCTCTCGAATTTTTCCTTGGCCACGCGGCTCTCTTACTTTCTGTGGAGCATGGGGCCCGACGCCGCCCTGTTGGAACTCGCCGCCAAAAAGAAGCTCTCAGAGCCTGCGGTTCTGACGGCCCAAGTCGATCGGATGCTGAAGGATCAAAAGTCCCGAGCGCTCGCGGAAAACTTCGCGGCGCAATGGTTGGAGATCAGAAACTTAGATGCCGCGACGCCGGACCCAGAGCGCTTCGCCGGCTTCGATGACGAACTCAAAGAGTCCATGGGGCAAGAGACGATCGAGTTTTTTGATCACATCTTGCGGCAGCGACGTCCGGTTAGCGAACTCATCGACGCTAACTACAGCTTATTGAACGACAGACTCGCGGTTCATTACGGCGTCAAAAAAGACCGCGCAGAGGGCGATGCCAACGGCTTTCGACGCCACGAGTTTTCCCAAGGGAATCGCGGTGGCCTGTTGGGGCAAGCGGCCATCTTGGTGGTGACCTCTAACCCCACCCGCACCTCCCCGGTCAAAAGGGGCAAGTGGGTTCTCGACAACTTATTAGATGCACCGCCGGCCGCGCCCCCGCCGGGCAACGATAGTTTCGCGGGCGGCGAAGAGGGGATTAACTCAACCGCGAGCTTGCGTGAACGGCTGGCGAAGCACCGCGAAGATCCTCTCTGCGCCTCTTGCCATGTCAAGATGGATGCCCTCGGATTCGGGTTCGAGAACTACGATGTCTTAGGGCGTTGGCGCACGAGTGACGAAGGTGGCATTATTGATGCCAGTGCGGTCTTGCCCAACGGGTCCAAGCTCGCCACGCCCGTTGACCTCAAGCGAATCATTGCCGCCGACCCGGACCTGCCCCTGGCGATTGCGAAGAAACTATTCGTGTACGCGGTCGGCCGCGAAGCCAAACCTGCCGACGTCACCCGATTGGAAGGCTCCCTTGCGGAAAAAAAGGCTTCAAGATCCAAGCCCCTCAATCTCCGCGATCTGGTTATGTTGGTTGTGACTTCCGATGCTTTCCGTCTGCGTCGCGCCGCGCGCGTGAAAAGGAACTAGACTCCCATGGCTAACGTCAACCGAAAGTTCAAGCTCGACCGACGGACTTTCCTGAGGGGGAGTGGCGTTTGCCTGGGACTTCCCTGGCTCGATGCCATGGTACCAGCCTTTGGTCATTTTGCAGATATAGAGCGCACAGCACCTCAACGCTTTGCCTTCATGTTCGCGCCCAACGGCATGAAGATGGACGACTGGACCCCGAAGTCTAAAGGCAAGCTGGGGAAACTCCCCTTCATCCTCAAGCCGCTCCAAGATCTAAGATCAGAGATCACGGTCCTCAGTCGTCTTGACCTTGAAGGCGGCCAGGCTCAGGGAGATGGCCCCGGTGACCACGCTCGTGCCTCCGCGAGTTTTCTGACCAGCGCTCACCCCAAAAAGACGGGGGGCGCGGACATCATGAATGGTGTATCCATCGACCAAAGGCTGGCGGAGCACATGGGACAAAGTACGCGCTTCGCGTCGCTCGAACTGGGGATGGAACGAGGGCGTTCCGCCGGGAACTGCGACAGCGGTTATAGCTGCGCCTACACCAACAACATCTCCTGGCGCAGCCCCACAACGCCCGTCGCCAAAGAAACTCAACCCCGCGCCGTGTTTCAGCGACTCTTTGGCGACCTTGATTCCGCCGAGGGCCGCGCCGCCCAGCTTGAACGCGAGCGGCGCCGTCAGAGTGTTCTAGATTTCGCCCTCGACGATGCAAAAAAACTCCGCTCGAAACTGGGCGCTCAGGACCGCGCCAAGCTCGATGATTACTTCGACGCCGTCCGGCGTCTAGAAAAACGACTCTCGGCCAAACCCAACGACAACAAAGCGGCGGTATCCCCACCCAAAAACTTACTCAGCGGCAACGGCGGCGGTTTCGAGAATCGGCTCGACCTCATGTACGAGGTTTTAACGCTCGCGTTACAATCTGACAGCACTCGCATCGCGACCTTTATGCTCGGTAACGCCGGCAGCAACCGCAGCTACCGCTTCCTCGGTGTGGCTAGCGGTCATCACGTCCTTTCCCACCACGGTGAAGATCCCGAGGCGCTCAAAAAGCTGGCCAAGATCAGCCACTTTCACATCGACGCTTTTTTTCGTTTCTTGCGCCGCCTCGCCGACATCAAAGAAGCCGATACGACGCTGCTCAGAAACTCCCTCATTCTCTACGGCTCGGGTCTTGCCCATTCCGACCACCACCATCACCGCGGACTACCGCTGCTCGTGGCGGGCCGAGCCCGAGGTCGCGTTAAGGCTGGCCGCCATCTCGTCTTCAAAAAAGGCACCCCGGCGGCAAACCTCTACCTTTCGATCCTCAAAAAGGCCGGCGCCAAAGACGCCCAATTCGGCGACAGCACGGGGGTTCTCCCCAGTTTTTGAATTTCTTGGCACAGACCCCCGGCCTGAGGTCCTATTTCTATTGATTGCTCCAACGAGTACGTACACTCCTTAGCAACCCATTCATACCGCGGACACCCGAACTCCATGAAAACTCACTTCGCCTTAACCGTCGCCGTTTTGGCCTGCCTCAGCTTGGCGGCTCCAATGTTTGCGCAAGATTCCAAACCGACCTCGCGCGGAACCAGCAAGCCCACGTCGCAAAAAGCCAAGACGCCCAAGCACATCAACCCCGTGGTGTTGATCAAGACTTCACTGGGCGACATCGAACTCGAACTCTTCGAACTCCAGGCCCCCAAGACCGTCGCGAACTTCATCGCCCTCGCCGAGGGCAGCAAAGAATTCACCGACGCCAAGACTCGCCAGAAGGTGAAGCGTCCCTTCTACGACGGCCTCAACTTTCACCGCTGCATGAGCAACTTCATGGCCCAAGGCGGTTGCCCCCTCGGCAATGGCGGCGGCGACCCCGGCTACAGTTTCGAAGACGAAATCAACGCCACGTCTTTCGGCTATCACAAAGAAAAGATGATGGTCAACGACCGCCCCCACCAGATCATGGGCCGCGTCAACCCCAGCACTTGGCAGTCAAAGATCATGCAACCGATTTTCGATTCGCTCAACATCAAAAACCAAACCGACCTCGACGCCAAACGCACAGAGGTTAAAGACAAGATCGCCGCGATGACCCTCCTCGAAGGTCTCGAGTGCATGGGCTACCGCTACAACGACAAGCTGCCCGCTTCGACCAAACCGAAAAAGGGCACCATCGCCATGGCCAACTCCGGGCCCAACACCAACGGCTCGCAGTTCTTCATCAGCGTCGTCGACAACGACTACCTCGCCGGTAAGCACACCGTCTTCGGCAAAGTCACCAAGGGCTACAAACTGGTCGAAAAGATCGTCGAACTCGGCGACTCCAACAAAACCAGCCCCCCCCAACTCACCAAGATCATCTCCATCCGCCTCCTCAAAGCCGCCTCCAAGAAGAAGTGATCGACTAAGCGCAGACACCAAGAACAGCAGCGGCGGGTGAGAGCTTCAACTCTCACCCGCCGCTTTCATTTGCCCTTCAATTCTCGCTTCCGGCACCGGCGACCCGAACGGAATCTACGATTGGGGCGTGCCCGCCGGCACCCTGCCCACCGGATTTACTCTGGATGGTGTCATACCCGACCACGCCGGGTGACCCTACCTACCGGCCAATGCCATTAACTTAACGCTTCGATTTCTCGCGCCATCGCCGCCCATGAGCTCCCCACTTCGGTAATGGCTTAAACGATCGCCTCGGGTAATGCCGGCCGGGCCGTGGCGGTTCAAGTTTGGTCGC
>JAZGFI010000149.1:0-10587 GCA_036479435.1 Planctomycetota bacterium
CATCGTCGACGAAGGTAAGGTCATCGCGAAAGGACCGCCGCAAGAGATTATCAGCAGCCTTGGCGCTGACGGCATCGTCGAGTTCAAACCGGAAGACGACAGCTTGGTCGACATCGCAGCCCTGGAAAAACTGGCTGGCGTTCGTGAAGTACGCCACGAGGCCGGATCGTTCGTTCTCGCGGTCGACAAACCGCAGGTCGCCATCGCCGCCTTGATGAACCATTTGGCTGAGACCGGTTTAGTGATCGAAGACCTTCGCACTCATCGCTCGACGCTCGAAGACGTTTTTGTGTCCTTGACCGGAAAGAGTTTGCGAGATGCTTGACGGTAGACTGAGCGAAATCGTTGAGCTAACGCGGGCTCGATTTCTGATCTTTTTGCGCGAACCGGAAGCCGTTTTTTGGGTGTTCCTTTTTCCCATCGTGCTGTCGATTGTCTTGGGATTCGCGTTTCGAGAATCCGAACCACAGCCGAGTCGGATCGGGGTCTCAAAGGGAAAAGGAGGCGACGAGATCAGCGCGATGCTGGATCGTCGCGACGGGCTTGAAGTGCGTCGTCCAGAGTCTCTGGAGGAAGCTCGGCGCGATCTCCGACGCGGTCGTCTCGATGCCTTGGTGACGGTTCCTGGGCTGAATTCCGAAGCCGAGCCCAAAATTCGCTTTGACCCGCAGCGCAACGAGGCGATGTTGGCCCGCATGCGTATCGAAGCGGCGCTAGGGGCCCTAAAGGACGATGGTGCCGGCCGCGCCAAGTCCGAGGTACAGATCGCAGCTTTAGAACCCACTTCAGAGCGCGGGTCCCGCTACATCGATTTTCTGTTCGCCGGTATCCTCGGCATGAACATCATGGGCACCGCGATCTGGGGGATTGGCTTCGGCGTAGCGGACATGCGCCAAAAGAAACTGATCAAACGCCTCCTCGTGACGCCGATGCGGCGATCGTCGTTTTTGCTCTCGTTTGTCCTGCAACGCTTTGTGTTCTTGTTGCTCGAAGTCACGGTGCTGATGGTCTTTGGGATCTGGGTGCTCGACATCCCCTTGGCCGGGCACATCGCCGCCTTCGTGTCGCTCTGCATCTTGGGCGGCCTGTGCTTCGCCGGTATTGGACTTTTGGTCGCCTCCCGAGCCCGCACGATCGAAGGAGCCTCCGGCATCATGAACTTCGTCATGATGCCGATGTGGTTGGCTTCCGGAGTGTTCTTTTCCTACGAGCGCTTCCCAGATTTTTTGCACCCCTACCTACGCCTTTTGCCTCTAACGGCCCTCAACGACGCCTTGCGCAACCTCATGCTCGACGGCGAAACACTGTTTCAGCAGGGCCCGCAGATCGCTGTCTTAACCGTGTGGTTTGTTCTGTGCGCGGCACTCGCACTGAAGATCTTTCGCTGGGAATAGGCGAGAGCGTCTTCAGCATGCCTGACTCCGACGGAAGTTTTTCTAGGCGAGGCAGCCGCCAGCCAGATGGTACTTTCACTCCAGACGTTCATCGGGGCGGCGCTAGGGCGAGGTAGCAAAGTGAAGTTGACGCGGGTGTTGGTTGTTGTCTTCGTTCTGGCGGCTTGTGCCTTGCTTTGGCTAAGCCTTCAGAATGCCTCTGATCATTCCGTGTTAACGGGATTGCCTCGGGGTGCATTAGAGAACGATAGGTCACCGGCAGCGATGGGAGAAGCCCGCCGAAGCAAGCCGTTTCACCGAGATGGGCGCGAGGAGCGCCGCGCGAGTCCCGAAGCTCCAGTAGAAGCCTCGGAAGTCGTGATCGTGAAAACGGCGCCCGGCCCAAGCTCAGGGTTTCCCGCCAAACCTGAGGCCTACTCGCCGAAGACCCTTTACGCCCGAGTTGTTAACTCCAAGGGTGAGATTCAGGGTCATGCCGACAGCAAAGTCTCGGTCGATCTTTACTCCAAGACGGATTCCCCCCAGTTGCTCTGGTGTTCAAGTTGGCGTGCCGATGATCAAGCGCCTTCAGGACTCTTCAGCGCGCGAATGTCTCCTGACTTTTGGCGTGCCGCGGGGTTTGCGAAGAATCCCACCAAGCCAAGGTACTTTTGGCAGGTGCATGGGCTATTCAGAGAGCACCTGATCTTTGAAGCCGACGTGGATAGCCGCGCCGAATCGCCACAATTGCTGAAGCTGCCGCCCTGTGGGTGGGTGGAGGTCGAGCTGCGAGACCCCAAAGGCAAGTTGTTGCAGGAGGAGGTCAGGCTTCGCTCCCACATCCAAAAAAAAGATCTGTACTTAGAGAGTTTCTCGTACGACCACAGCGGTCATCGGTCGCAGCACACAAAGCTGAGGGATGTCAAAGGACGAGCCCTGATTGGGCCGGTAGCTCTCGCTTGTCGGATTCGCGTGCAGGTGGAAGTCCCACGAGGCAGCAGCGTTGAGTCGCGCAGTTTTGTGATCGAGGGACCGCAACAGGATGGGGAACGAGTGCAGCGAACCCTTGCTTGGTCAAAAGAGGCACGGTTCTTATTGGCGCGAGTCGTTGACGAGGCAGGCGAAGCCGTTTCGAATCAGAAGTTCTTTTTATCTGCCACCGTTCGGCGGGTCGTCAAAGTCAGCCATGTGCAATCGGGACGGAGCGACAGTTGGCAACAAACGCTAACGACCGATTCGCAGGGGAGAATCAAAGTGCGAATCGCTATGAGCGTTCCTTCGAGCGTCAGAGCAATTTTGGATGTCTTTTTGCTGAGATTGCAAGGCGCGAACGTTGCCGGTGAGTACCGAGTCGCCAGGTCGCGATTAGAACTCCAACCCCACCAGCCCGAAGTGCAGCTCGGAAAACTTGTGCTCTTGGAACCGCCATTCTTGGTGCGAGGGCGCGTCATCGATGATCTCGGGAATCCAGTGGGTGGGGCTGAGACCAAGATCCATGAAGACCTTAAGGGTGACAGCGACTTCGGCCTCAAAGACTACGCTGGTGGCCAATGGTTTGGGCATGGAATGTCGAATCAAGACGGTTGCTTTAGCTACTATTACTGGGTCGACGACGCCGGCAAAGCTCTCAGGATGTCCGCGAGCAAAGACGGACACCTTGATGGCCTGTCAGATCAATTCATTTTTGGTGACTCCGGCATCGTCATCGTTCTTGGCCGCGACCCTGCGCTCCAGGAGGCCGTCAAGTAGAATCATGTCGTGAGACCGCCCGTTTGACCTCGACTAACTTGGGGCTGATGGCGAAGGACGTTTTCCCCCAGGAGGCTGACATGATCCTCAGGACATTCGAATTGGCAAGGCGGAGTTTGCGGGGCGTCGCGGCGGCGATCTTGTTGATTTCGGCGATGCTGTCTTCGAGCCTGGCCCAAGACTTGGTGCTTTCCGCTTCGCATCAGATCGACGTGAGACCCGAGGCTTTGGCTTTCAGTCGCGACGGTACGACGCTCCGGGTTGAGACTGGCGGGCAACAACTGCGGTTCGCTTTGCGAGACGGGCTCAGATCTCTTGGCGGCGATGGCTCCGTTAAGAGTGAGATAGCTTACGACGACTCCTGTGTCGCTTTGCCGGACGGAAAGTTTGCGGATCTCGACGAGGAAACGGCGACTCTGCGCATCGCTTCTTTTCTCGAGGGCAAGATCCAACGCGAAGAGAAGTTTAAGATCGATGGCCGTCCCCGTCTGATGGCCAAGACCGCAGACGGTCGCTTGCTTTTTTTGGGTGATGTTGAGAATCACCGCCTCGTTGTTTTTGATGTGTGGAATCGGCGCGTTCGGCAGACCGTGGACTTGCCCGGCGTTCCCGGGGGTTTGGCCGTCGGGCGCGATGACATCGATTTGATCGTGACGCTGCCTGAGATGGACAAAGTCATCGTCCTGAACACCGCATCGCGAGAGATTGTGTACGAGATCGAGGAAGCTAAGGGCGCGCGTCCCACCCCGACCGTAGTGATGCCCGGCGCGCGCAAGGTTGTGTTCGCTAATTGCGGAACAGACGCCGTCGCGGTTCTCGATCTGGACTCGCGCCGCGTCAGCTATCGCCTGGTGGTGGGGGATGGACCGACTTCCCTGGCGCGCCGACCTCAAAGCCACGAGATTTGGGTGGCTCTTCCGAAATCTCAAAGTTTGGCCCGCCTGAGCATTCTCACCGTGACCCGGATGTCGTCGGATTCTGCGACAAGAAGGCCTACCCAGGTGGGCGTGTTGGGGATGATCCACGGCAGCCATCGAACTAGCAAACTATGGAGTTTGGGGCAGGTCGCCGACACGGTGCGCCGCTTTAAGCCCGATGTGCTTTTGGTGGAGATTCCGCCAGACCGCTGGGAAAGGGCGAAGCGTGACTTTGAAGAACGCGGAGTCATTGAAGAGCGCCGGACGCGCGTTTTCCCCGAATACGTGGATTGTCTGTTTCACCTCGCCGCCGAGTTGAAGATTCCTATCGAACCTTGCGCGGGTTGGTCGACGGAAATGAATGACCTGCGCCGCCGACGTATGCGCGCCTTTGGTTCGGAAGAGCGCTTTGAGGAAGCCAATGATAGCTACCGTCGCGAGTCCAAAGCGGCGCGCGAGGAGCGCGACCCGAAAACGGTTCAAGACGATCCTCACTTCGTCAATAGCGCGGCCTACGATACTCAAACCAAACGTGAGCTGGAGCCCTATGATCGGCACCTGAATGAGTGGATCGGGCCCGGAGGTTGGACGAACATCAACCGCGCGCACTACACCCTCGTCGATCGGGCTTTGACAAGACACGCGGGCAAGCGTTGTTTGCTGACTTTTGGCGCAGGCCACAAATACTGGTTTTTGGAACAACTTCGCGAACGATTTGCCACGGAGATCATCGACCTGAAGCCCTTTCTGCCAAAACCGGGCGAGCTGGCGAAGCCGGAAGATCGCTTTCCTTTCCTCAGCGAGCGTTGCCGCGCGGAGGTCGTCGATCTTCACCGCTTCTTCGATCGTTGGTTTCGGGCGGAACTTGAAAACAGCCCCGAAGAACTGGCACGATTTTCGAAAGCCATGGGGCCGGATTTCGAGATGGTCCACGGCGATGGCAGAACGACGGCTCGCGACAAGATCATCGAGGTGATTTCAGGAATGCACGGTTCGCGCCGAGACCCGCGCGGGACCATTGAGATTCGAAAGGTCCGCGTGCGCATCCTCGAGCCCCAACTGCGGCTCGTCACCTACGAAGAGTGGGTGCGCCGCGGCGAGGAGTGGAAGGGGATCTCGGCCTCAGCCGTGATGCGCGCTGATCCCCGCGCGCCGGGTGGCGTGCATTGGGTTCATTTACACGAGTCGTTTTTGACCGGGAAGCGGAAGTAGCCAGCGTAGCTCTCAATCCAGATCAGCCTCGGCTTCGGGGGTTGCGCTGGCACCAGACTTGCGGTCACCGTCTTTTCTGAGCGCTGCTTCCCAGAGCAGAGGTAGCAAGAACAAATCGGCGACGAGGGCGACGACGACAATAGTTCCGAGCAGGATTCCGGTGTCGCGCAGAGAACTGAATTCGGAAGGCAGCCAGGTCGCTGAAGCTAAGAACAAGATCATCGAGGTCGTGATCAAAGCCGCCCCGGAGCTTCGCAGCGCTCGCGTTAGAAAAACGCGGGGGCGCTCTTTGGGATTGCGGGCCTGTTCTTGGCGAAAGCGCGTCAAGATGTGAATGGTGTCGTCGACCGCTAGACCCAAACCCAAAGAATAGATCATGACGATCCCGATACGCAGCGGCAGTCCCAACCAGCCGTTGAGACCCAAGGCAACCAGGATGGGGATGGTGTTGGGGACGATAGAAATCAGGCCGATCCGCCAGGATCGATAGATCACCACGATCAGCAAGGTAATCGCCAGCAGCGAGACCAAAAAACTCTGCAACATGGTCGTGACAACTAAGCGACTGCTTTCGTGAGCCATCACCATGTAACCGGCGACTTCGGCCTTGACTCCGGGCGGCAATTCAACGGCGAGCCGATTGATGGCATCTCGCCGTGCGAAGAATTTCAGCGTCCCATCATCGGCGGTGTAGAAAGTCATGCGCCCGGTGCGAAAATCCGGGTTGACGGTGTGGGCCGGAAACCAGTTTTTCGCCAGCTTCAGGTAACTCGCTCCGAGCTGGGCCTCCTGAGCGCGGAAGGGCTGAGGTTGGCCGGTGGCTTCTTTGATCCAGTCGACATAACTTTCGCCGCCGCGAATGCCGGGAAGAGCCAAGACGCTCTGTTGAAATCGATCGACGGCCAAGATCGCGGCTCCGTCGTCGAGGTTTCCGGTAAGCCTGACGTCCAAAGACAACAGTCCGGCGAAGTTCTGTTCGAACCAAGACAGGTTTTGAACGGCAGGGTCATCCTGCGGCATCTCTTCAAGCCAGCGCGAATCGATGACGAGGCGCTGGATGCCGACCACCGAAACCAGGACCAAGAGCGCGAACAAACCGTAGGTAAGGCGAGGGCGACCGTAGCCGAGTTTTCTTAACCCGGGGATGCGCGGCAAGGCCGCTGACTTGACCGGCCAAACGCTCAGTAAGGCCGGCAACAAAGTCATGACCATGACGAAGGTCATGAGAACCGCGCAGGAAGCCTTGACGCCGAAAGTCCGAACGGCGTGGTGTTCGGCTACCAAGAGCGACAAGAATCCGATGGCCGTCGTCAAAGACGTGAAAAAACAGGCGGGGCCCACGCGCCGCATCATGGCCCGCAGGGCTTGTGACTTGGATTGGCCCTGGCGTATCGCTTCCTCAAAGTGGTGCAGCATGTGAATGGCATCGCAGATGCCAATCATGGCGATGATGCCCGGCACCGCGAGGTCAATGAGGCCGACCACCGTCTTGGTATGAACGGCAATCATGACGGCCATGAGGTCGGCGCTAAGGACGCAAAACAGCGGGATGAAAGCCCCGCGGAGCGAGCGGAAGACGAAGGGCAACAAGATCGAGAACAGAACGAACTGAATCAGCAAGCCACGGCCCAGATCGCGCTTCATGTAGCCGACCATGGCGTCGTTGGCGGCGGCACCGCCGACAAAGCGACGGGTGACATCGGAAGGGAAGAGCCTGTCGATCTTCGATTCCAATTGTGCTTGGAAGTTCGGGGCTTTTTCGTTCGCGCGTTCAGCGGCGGTCACAAAAAGTGCTAGTGAATGTCCGTCGGCGGCGAACAGTTTTTGCATGACCAAAGGATGGCGGCGGGCGACCGCCAGCGGATCACCCGATCCGACTTCGTCTCGAAAACTCCGCAGGCGCGGTGGGAAAGTTGCCGGCTCAACTAGCGGGCAGCGGAATATCGAAAAGACCGAAGCCACGGCAGGATCGGTTTCGAGGGCGCGGAGTTTTTGCTCGATGCCGGCAAGCTGGTCGCCCTTGATCGGCGCCGGCCAAGTTAAGGTGACGATCTGGTCAAAAGACTGAAAGGGGACGTCGGCGTCGAACTGATCCACGGCCCGCCGTACTTCGTCATTGGCCTCGATGAGAGGCAGGATTGAAAAATCGAACTGTAGCCGAGAAACGGTCGTGGCGGCGTAGATCAAGATCACCGCCAGCAGGCCGAGGATGACGAATCTCCTCTGCTCGATAAATCCGGCCCAAGCTTCCAAAGCTCCCAATCTCCATTCAGGAAGTTGAGGTGATCATAGGGTCAGAGGGGCCATTGGGACAGCGGTGAGCTCACGACGATCTTCGAATCAAATCCTCGTGTTTGATGCTGCCTTGGCGTCTCCCTGTGCGTTAGGCTGAGGCCCCCACCCCCAGCTGGAAAATCGCGATCATGTGCGGATTCATCGGCATCTACGGCCCCGAAGGCCAAGACGTGGCGGCAGAGATCTACGAAGGTCTGCTGGCGATCCAACACCGTGGTCAAGACGCGGCCGGTATCACGACCTTCACGGATTCCTTTCACGTCAAAAAGGGCTCAGGTCTGGTCATTGAAGTCTTTGACGAACGCGATATGCGAGGCCTCGCGGGCAATCTCGGCCTGGGCCATGTTCGCTATCCGACGGTCGGTGGCGGCGGCAACGAAGACGCACAGCCCTTTCATCACACCTACCCTTTGGGCGTCGCCATGGCGCACAACGGCAACGTGACCAATCTCGCCGAGCTCACGCAAGACCGCTTTGTCGGCAAGGGCACTCGGCTGAATTCGACTTGTGATGTCGAAGTTATCCTGTGGGTTTTTCAGCACAGCTTGGCTCAACAGCTTGAAAAAGAGGGCGAGCTGAAGGCAGAGCATGTGTTCAAGGCGGTTGCGGCGGTCTACGAGAAGGTAAAAGGCGCCTATTCGGTGGTGGCGACGATCGCCGATCTCGGGATGATCGCTTTTCGTGATCCCTACGGTATCAAGCCGATTTGTTTCGGCGAACGGACGGATGAGGCCGGCACTTGGTATGCCTGCGCCTCCGAGTCCGTGGTCCTCGACGTCAACGGCTACGATCGCACCGTCGATGTCGGACCCGGGGAGGCGATCTTCGTCGACAAGGATCGGAGGGTTACCCGTCAAAAGATCAACGCAGAGGAGCACCACCCCTGTGTTTTTGAGCTCGTGTACTTTGCGCGGCCGGATTCGTTTTTGGACGACGTTTCGGTCTACAAGACCCGGATGCGTTTCGGCGAAGCGCTGGCGAAACAGTGGCGCGACAGCGGGGCCCCGACCCCCGACGTGGTGATCCCCATCCCCGACTCTTCGCGGGACGCGGCCATCGCGATGGCCAGTGAATTGGGCGTTCCCTGCCGCGAGGGCCTGGTGAAAAACCGCTACATCGGGCGGACCTTCATCATGCCCGACCAAAAGAGCCGCACCTCATCGGTCCGTCGCAAGCTAAACCCGATTCCCTTAGAGTTTAAGGACAAACGGGTGCTTTTGGTCGACGACTCGATCGTGCGAGGGACGACCTCGAAGCGGATCGTCGAAACGGCGCGCAAAGTTGGTGCTCGTGAGGTCTATTTTGCGGTTACCAGTCCGCCCCTAGTGGCGCCTTGCCCCTACGGCATCGACATGGCCAGCAAACGCGAGTTTTTGGCCGAAGGGAAAACGGTCGCGGAGGTTGCTGAGTACCTCGATGTCGATCATTTGGTCTATCTCGACCGCGAGGCCATGAACGATGCGGCGCGTGCGGGCAACGAGAAGCTCGACAAGTTTTGCAACGCGTGTTTTTGTGGTGAGTACCCAACCGCCGACATTACTCTGGAGCGTCTTCGTTTGATCGAAGCTGAACGTGAGTCCTTTGGCACTCGCGCTTCGGTGCGCGGCGCGAGTGACCCCGCGGCCGTCAGCTAGACTAGCGATTTCAGCGCTTTGGCCAGGCGCTCATAGTCAGAGACCTGATTGTAGACCTGAGCGGAGATTCGCAGCGTTCGACCCGAAGGCGTCGGGAAGGGCATGACCGGCACTTCGATTTGATGGTCTCGAAAAAGCGCCTCCTGTAAAGGGTCGATGGCTAAGGGGTCTGACGATGGCGCGTCTCGATCCGAGAGCCGAAACGATGCCATGCTGCCCATGGCGTTTTCGGGGGCAAGCCGGTCCGATCTTGGATGATGCGCGCTCCGACTAATGCCAGATGGCGATTGTGAGACATGACGCCGGGCCATCCGTTTTTGTGAAAAGACGCCATCGTTGCGAGGGCTTGGGGCAGGCTCAGCACCGCTGATGGGTCGCGCGTTCCGGCCTAGTCAAATTCGAGGTGGAAACGGCTGCGGCTGTGAATCGGGGCGTTGGCGCCGTGGGAAATAACGGCGGGGCGAAGTCCTTCGCGACGATCTGCCCGAGCGTGGAGAAAAGCGGCGCTCTTCGGGGCGCAAATCCACTTGTGCAGGTTGCCGGCATAAAAGGCCGCGCCGAGGCGATCCAACTCCAAGGGCAGCATCCCCGGTCCGTGCGCGCCGTCAACAAAGACGATGCCCTCGGGATCGGCTCCGACAAATTCGGAAAGGGCGACGCGGCTGTGCTCCCAAACCTCGGGCAGCCGCTTTAGCATGAAGCGCACGGGCTCGGCCTCAAGCTCATCGCGCCAACGGCGCTGGTCCTGAAGGACCGCCCGGGGGCAAGCGCCGAACGAGCCATGATTCAGATAGGTGATGGAGGGATCGAGGGCAAAAGCCGAGGCCGCGTCGTTCATGCTCGCAAACTAACGGGTGTCCTTGGCGGCGTCGAGCCGAGGAACCACGGTTGGCTCTTTTTTGACTATGATTCCCAAGTACCTGGAACATCGACAAAAGCGGAACCCGAAGTCATGGCGCAAGAATCAGAATCGCAAGGCAACCCGGCGGCAGCGAGGGGCGCCGCAATGGCCCTGCTGACCGCAGCCTTGATCGTGGTGGGAGGCATGTGGTGGCAGGGTCAAAGTGAACTTGCATCCTCGCGCGAGGAAGTCAAAAAACAGCAGGACCAACAGCGAGGCGCGACTCGCGAGCTCTCGCGCTGGCGACGTTTAGCTCTCCGGGGCGAAGTGGACTCCTTAGTGCAAAGATCGGAACAGCTGTGGCCGGCTCGGCCGCAAAACATCGATGCCTATAAGACCTGGTTGAACGACGCGCAACAGCTATTGAAACGAACGGAAGACCTCCGGCGGTTAAAGGCAGAACTCGGCCAGCGAGCGCAGCCCGCCGGAAACGCCGCCGGCGATCGCCCGCAAGACGCTGCCTTAAGGGCGGCGCGGAGGCAGGTGGGAGAGCTGGTCGACTCAGC
>JAZGFI010000150.1:0-2140 GCA_036479435.1 Planctomycetota bacterium
GGTGCGTGAAGTCGATGCCGGTGCCCGAATCAGGCGTCACGGTGAACTCGAGGTAGTAGGGGCTGTTGTTGCCCGCGTTCTGAGGTCCGACTGATTCGTTCCAGTCAGCGGCCTGGTTGGAGCCGCCATCGTTGTAGGTGATCGGATCAGTGCCCCAGAAAAAGAGCGCGGGGACGTTGTTGCCAATGTGGTTAGTGACATTGAAGCCGCCAAGACCTGAGGTCAGGCCGCTGGCGGTCGAGCCACTCGCGTTGTCGGCCGAGGCCGAAGACGTGAAGTACCCTTCGCAGTCGGACGAAGGTGAGCCTACGCACGCTGGCAAGGATATGTCACTAAAATTGTACTTCGCGACGGTGATACTCTGCGCTGAGAGCAGACCCGCGAAGGCGACCATCAAGGTCGCGGCCATCAAAGAAGTTCGATTCATTGTTGTCAGTTCCATTCATTCATGACGACAGGCACCCGGATCACAGGGAGCAGGGGCCTTTGGGATACGAAACGAAAAAAGTCAGTTACCACAGTTTCGAGTGATGGACGGCAAGTTGAGCGTCGATGACGGACAACGCGAATCCTAGTTCACGGCATGGGATTCCGCAGGATGCTCGCCCTGTCAATAGGCAAGCCAAAGCAAAAGGGGCCCAATGGTGATCTTGGCAAATCATTGCGAGTCGGCACGACGCGGCCCTTGGCGACCGCGGCACCATCATCTTCATTCGGACGATTGGCGCAAGTGCCAACGCGGTCATTGGGGTTTTCACTGAGCGAGTCGAGGATCGGTTTCAATGCCGTGCGTGGCTCTGGATGGCTGAAGCGGCTTGTTTACAGGTGGTTGCTGCGATTTGCCTTCAGATGCGAGGCTTCCACATCCGCGAATGAAGATGAGGTGAAGCGGTCGGCTCGCTCAATTGGAGATACGAATTTCGTCGGGAATGGCGAGCCAAGGGTCACCGCAACGGGCAAGGGAGTTGAGGTAGGTCTTTATCTGCGGTTGAAAGAGCCGTTTCGATTTCTGCCGGCCGTTGATCTTGATGAGGATTGGCTTTTTCTCGTCGAAGGTGTCGAAGGGCAAGCCGACCACGAGGCGTCGCACCATTCGTGTCTTTAGATCAATGGCGTTGCCTTGGACGGAGGCCTCAATCAGAGCCGTGTGGGCCCGAATGTGATCGTGAAGAGCTTTGCGCCGCCCTTTGGCCGTCATGGCTGAAGAACCCTTGATCGCGATAGGAGTGCCCGGAACGTAGATCTTGCGATCGAACTTGAGAATCTGAACCCAATAGGAGCGGGCCTAGGCTAACTCGAAACTCGCCAATCGGATACTGCGAGGATGCAGCGGACGTTTTGCGGCGAGCAGGTACTCGACCATGGGTTTCAGGCGGTCTCCAAAGCCCGCATGTCCGCGTTGCGGATCCAGCAAGACTCGAAAATCCAAGTCGGCTCGTTTCATCGCCGCGGTTGCCCCTGGGCGAGCGTGGCTTGGTCTTTCTCGCCGTTGACAATGGTCGTAGCGGATGTGCTGCAGATTGCCGACCAAGGCAAGGTCGCGCTGCCTTAGCCCTTCGGCGAAGCGGCGCCAATCGGCAAGGCTGAGTTTTTTGAGTTGCAAGGCCGACTTGATGAGGATCCGCCTCCGTTTGCGGTCCGGGCGATCCAAGAACTCGTCGATGATCGCGGTGGCGCGGTCATGTTCCGAATCGGCTACCCGAGCGTCTTGCGACAAGCCATAGCGCGGCGCCACGAGCCAGATCGCAAAAATCATCATCCTGAAACAAAAACAGGTTCGCGATAGGGTAGGAGACACAAAACTTCCTCAGATCCACTGCATCGAGCGTATCTTAGGTTAATCTTTGGTGTTTCTTGCTGCTGTTGGCAATAGTGGTCGTAAGTGACTGAGATTTGCGAAGAGGCCCCGTTCTTGGCATCCTGCGCCGCCTGTACTCCATGGAGTGCGATCTGCTTACTGCCGATCGCTACCCGGTGGGCTGCAGCCGTCCCAGTAAGGGGCACTGGGTCAGAGACAAGTTGGGAGAAGCGCATGGCAAAACGCAGCAAGATGACGTTCGAAAAACGTCGCCGCGAAATGGAAAAAAAGAAGAAACGTGCGGAAAAGCTCGAGCGAAAGCACGACGACAGTGAAGACACT
>JAZGFI010000151.1:0-35466 GCA_036479435.1 Planctomycetota bacterium
GCCTGCGGACGCGGTCCTCTTTTTTGATCAACATCGCTAGCGCGGAAAGAAAACACCCGAAGAGCAAGAAAGAAGAAAAAGCGACGGACATCCCTTGACTAGCGGGGCCCTCTCATGGAAGGCACCACAGAGTGACGGCGTGGTGCCTGGCACCGGATGTGCACTAATGTGATTTAGGATTTAGAGTTGAGAGGCTCTTCGGTTTCAGGCTCGGGAATCTTGCCGTGGAAGAGGCGAAACTCGGGAACGTCCGTCACTTTCCCCCCGAACTTGGTCATGACCTCGCTGATGGCGCGTTGTAGTTGGCGGTCCTCTTGGAAGTCACTCACATTGGGGCGACCCTTTTGATTGGCCCACGCGCGGCGGAGGCGTGCGCGCAAGTAAATGCGGACATCGTCTTTGGGAAGCGGAGTCGCGAGTTCCTCGTAGAGAGTGTCGAACTCGGGGTACTCGGATGTGGTCTTGTTGTCAGTAATGGCAAGGCGCGCGAAGAGGGCGGGCTGGGGCACGATCTTGTTGTCGATGTACTTCTCGAGTTTGCGGCTCTCGAGGATCTTCTCGATCTGTTCGATCTTCCAGCCATCGATGCGCTTGTTGCGAACGATCGTGTTGGGGAGGACGCCTCCCTTTTTGATGATCTTTTGCGACTTGTCGCGTTCGGTGTGGATCGACTCGCCGTTGGGGAGGTAGTAGCGCGCGATGGTCATCTTGATCTCAGGCGCAAGATCATAGCGGCCATTTTCGTTGGCATCCTGATAGTCCTCACCATCGTTGCGGCGGCCGTCCAGGTTGGCGTCGACAAAGTCTTCGCCTTGATCGTAGGTGCTGTTGCCGTTTTTGTCGCTGTAGTCTTCGGGGCGGTCCCATTTGCCGTTGCGGCTGGCGCCGTCCGTGAAGTCTTCGCCGTTGTCATAGCGGCCATTGCGATTGCGATCGACGAAGCGCTCGCCCTTGTCGTAGATGCCGTTTTTGCGTTTGGAATCTTGGAAGCGTTCGTTCCCTCGACTGCGAATTCTGATGACGCGCTGCACCGAGCCCTTGCCGAAGGTGCGGGTCCCGACGAGGGTGGCGCGTTTGTGCGATTTGAGGGCTCCGCTCACGATCTCACTGGCGCTGGCCGAGAGGCCGTTGACGAGCACGACGATCGGCGCGTCGCGGTGTTTTTGCGACGGCAAGGAACGCTCGTATTCGCGTTCTTTCACCCCGGGGCGGCCTTCCCAGTAGCAAACGACTTGGCGTCCTTTGAGAAACTGTCCGGCGATCGCGCGGGCGGCTTCTAAGTAGCCGCCGCTGTTGTCGCGAAGGTCGAGAATCAGGCCTTTCATGCCGTCTTTTTCGAGAGCATCCAAAGCGATCCCAAGCTCGCGGTTGGTTTCGCCTCCGAAAGTCGTGAGGCGGGCGTAGCCGATCTTTCCGGGCATCATGCCGTAGATGACCGTGGGGATTTGGATCTTCTCGCGAACGATTTTGAAGTTACGTGTCTTTTCCCAGCCCGAGCGGAATAGGGTGACCTCGACCACGGTTCCTTCGGGGCCCTTTAGGCGGCTGGTGATCTGGGGCACCGTCTTGCCGAAGGCGTCCCAACCATCAATTTTGACGACCCGGTCACCGGGTTCGATGTGCGCCCGGTACGCCGGTCCGCCGAACATGGGCTGCGTCAAGATGAGCGTCTTTGTGTCTTCATCCATCTGGACGTAGGACCCGATACCGGAGTAGCTAGGATTCAGACCGTAATTCCAGGCCACAAGTTCATCGCCGGTTAGCAAGTCGGAGTGAGGGTCGAGGGCGCGGAGCATTCCCTTGACGGCTTGCTCTTCGAGATAAGATACGAGTTCCTTGTCTTTCCAGCCCTGCACGGCCACTTCGTTGTGGAACTGCCTAATCATGGTGAGCGCTTCTCGAATGAGCGGCAAGTCATCCGCGACTTTGGCTCCGGGCGTGTTCGTGTTGGTCGAGCCGCCGCGGCGGTTTTCGTTTTCTCGACGCGCCATGATCTCCAAGTACTTGTTGAGAAAACTCATGTGGGAGTAGAGGCGAACGAGGCGACCGCGTTCACTCGGCTCGTCCTCAATCTCTTCGAGAATGGGCATCGCCGTTTCGTAATCTTTGACGTCGGCGAGGGCTAGGGCTGCGTCGTATCGAATCGCGGGGTCCTTCGCCCGCAGCATTGCCTTCAATTGTTTGGTCGCGGCGTTTTTGTATTGCGAACTGAGCTTCCAAGCGCCCCAAAGGAACTTGATACGGGTTGCCGGATCCAGAACGTCGGGGGCAATCTCCCACAGCGGCTTGGCCGCTTCGCCGATTTCGTTGAAGACCAACAAGTCCACGACTTGGCGTCGGTAGGATTCGTCGTCACTTTTCTTCAGGACCTGCACCAAGGCGGCGACGGCGACTTCTTCTTCGCCTTGCAGCAAAAGGGCGCGCGCGCAGCCGATACGGACGATCTCAGTTTCCGATTTAAGACCGCGGTTCAAAACAGGATAGGCCTCTTCGCCCAGCTCAACGAGTTTACTTGAGGCTCGCCAGACGGCGGCTAGATCCTTGGTGGCCAAGGCGGCCACAAGTTTCTCCGCTTCGGCCTTTTGAGCGAACAGCCCCGGTACAAAGGCCAAGCTGAAGGTCGCTATTAAGACCAGCATCGTGAGTCGCCCGAGTTTGCTTCGCTGGGCATCGGTCATCAGTTTCCCTTTCACTGGGTTCCCGGCGGCCCTTCAGGCCGCCGCAGAGAGAATCCCTTTAGATCTCGATCGGCCCGATTCCGGACCGCGCTTGAGCCGCTCACCTATTATCGACACGATCCCGCGCGGCGTTTTCCAGGTGCTTGCTTGAATCCTACGTTCCCCAAACCCCGCAGCTTCGTTGCGAATTCGGGTTCTGTGTCATTTCTGCAGCCGTTTCGTTCAGCCAGACTGCAGATGATAGCGGGCGATACCGCTGCCATCGTCTAATTCTTCAACACCCTGACTGACCCTTAACCCGGAAAAAAGTTGGGGTACTTCGCCGGGGGCCAGGCGAAAGGGCCGGGGTTGAGGCTCATGTCCGCAGGAATTGCCCCCGTGGACCCTCATTTCGAGCAGCAAACTCCCATTTGGCACCAGAGCCTGCACAAGATGCGCCACCAGATCCCGATTCAAGTAATGAACGTCACAAATGAGCTCGAAGCGAGATATTGCTGGTCGCCAATGGTCGAGATCGGCGATGAGGCAAGAAATCTGGGCTTCATTGCGCTCAGCCGTCCAAAACGCCTGCACGGAAGCGTCAATCGCGAGCACGCGGTAGCCAAGCTGAGCGAGGTGGCGAGCATTACGGAGTCGGCCGCAGCCCACATCTAAGGCCCAAGCCCCGAGTCGAGAGGGTGGCGGCGCCCATTCGAGCACACGGGCCGGGCGATCGTTCTCGGGTCGATTGGGCCCCGCCTCCGCCCTATCGTGGGCGCCTGCGTACTTCAGATTCCAATGACTTCGTTCGTCGCGACTCATCGCCCCAGTATAGGAGATCGCCGACAAGGGTGGTGACCAACAGAGAATGGCTGAGGCCTTGAAGGGAAAGGGTATTGAAAATCGTCTGACGCGAACCTTGAGGGTCTAACCCGCAAAGTTCGCGTCAGACGATTTTCAATACCCTTTGGACCCTCTTTGTTTTGGCCAGATTTCGTTGATTTCTCTATTAACGAAGGTCCACGCCGGCGCGGCTGTCGTCTGTTTTTTCGATGGACGAAAATTTTGAACTCAATCCCGAAAGCCTCAAGCCTAAGGCCGCAATCCCAGCCACGCGGGTGGTTCGAGTACGGTCGGTGGTGATGGATGGGGTTGAGGCTGCGGCGGTGATGGTGGAGGCGACGGAAACCGAATCTGGGCAGGGGATCGATATCGTCGGCCTTCCCGACGTCGCGGTTCGAGAAAGTCGTCAGCGCATTCTGCGAGCGGTTCGGCGCTACGGGGTGGATATCGCGCAGAAGAAAGTCCTGTTCAACTTGGCTCCTGCCACCCGGCGCAAAGTCGGAACCGCTTTGGACTTGCCCATGGCCGTCGCCTACATCGCGGCCCGCACCGGCCAAAAGCTCCACTTGAGCCGCCACTTCTTGTTGGCAGGCGAGATCGCCTTGGATGGTCGCGCCGAGCGGCTTCCCTTTGCCTTACCCGCGGCCGTCTTGGCCCGTCGAATGGGGCTGAGGGGCCTGATCGTGCCGAAATCAGCCCTTGAAGAAGCCGCCATGGTTGATGGCATTGACGTCTACGGCGTTAGCAACTGCCTCGAAGCGCTCGAGATCTTGCGAGGTGAGGGAAATGTGCCTGCGCGCGCTGGCGCTAGCCCCGGCGCGGCCGCCCTCGCTGGCCCCGACGATTTTGTGGAGATTCGCGGCCAAGAGGCGGCGAAGAGGGGCTTGGTGATCGCCGCCGCCGGCGGTCACAACGCCTTAATGGTCGGTCCGCCCGGTTCGGGGAAGACGATGTTGGCGCGCGCTTTACCTGGCATCCTGCCGCCCCTTGAACTCGATCGTGCCCTCGAAGTGGCTTGCATCCACGCCGGTATCGGTCTTTCGCGCCGCGAGCGCTTCTATCAACCGCCATTTCGTGCGCCGCACCACACCGCGAGTCGCCAAGCGCTGGTGGGCGGCGGGGCCATCCCGCGTCCGGGCGAGGTCAGCTTGGCTCACCGCGGTGTTTTGTTTTTGGACGAGTTGCCCGAGTTTCAAAAAGACGCCTTGGAAGTCTTGCGGCAACCCTTGGAAGACGCCGAAGTTATCATCGCTCGTAGCCGCGAAGTGCGCCGCTACCCTGCGTCTTTTTCCCTGATCGCCGCGATGAATCCTTGCCCTTGCGGTTGGGCCGATGACCCCAGTGGTCGGTGTTCGTGTACGCCGCGTCAGCTTGCACGCTACCGTGGAAGGATCTCGGGCCCCTTGCTCGACCGCATCGATCTGCACCTTGCGGTCAGCAGAGTTCCGGTCGAACAGATTCTGGAGGGGACCGCTGGCATGGGAGCCGAGGCGGCTCGCCAGCAAGTTGCCGCCGCGAGACGTGTGCAACGAGATCGCTACGAGGGCGCCGGATACCGCTTGAATGCTCACTTGCCAAACCGTGACCTGCAACGGCATTGCCACTTGGACGCTAACTTGCGGCGCCGCCTTATGGATCTCATCCGACATCTCGATTTGTCGGGCCGTGCCTTTGTGCGAGTTCTTCGCGTGGCGCGTACCCTCGCGGATCTGGACGCGCGCGAAAAGCTAAAAGATGCCGACCTTCTTGAGGCCCTTCAGTATCGTTCCCTCGATCGTGTTCCCTGTTAGGCTGGGTTCGCTGTTCGCATTTGCTTTCAGGAGGTCCGCCGTGACCGAAGACGCAAAATTCAGTCACCTCGACGCCGAAGGCAGAGCGCACATGGTCGACATCGCAACGAAGGATGTTACCCAGCGCCACGCGGTCGCGGAATCAACTTTGCGGATGCAAACGGCCACGGCGGCTGCGATCCAAGAGGGCCGCGTCAAAAAAGGCGCCGTCCTCGGTACGGCGCGCATCGCGGGCATCATGGCCGCCAAACGAACCTCTGATCTCATTCCTTTATGCCACCCCCTGGCCTTGACGTCGGTCACGGTCGATTTTGAATTCACTGGTGATGGTGAGCTTCACATCAAGGCGGCCGTCGGCACGACCGGCAAGACCGGCGTTGAGATGGAAGCTCTCATGGCGGCCTCAGTGGCGGCCCTGACCATCTACGACATGTGCAAAGCCTTGGACCGGGCGATGGTCATCAGCGACACTCAGCTGGTGCACAAGTCCGGTGGGAAAAGCGGCACTTTCGATCGGGGTTCTTAGATGATGCGACGAGCAAGAACGATGCGAGCCGGTGGAGCGGTCTTAAAGTGACACTCAAAGTCGACATTGTTGGCGCGACGGGCGCGGTAGGGCTTGAGTTGCTGCGTTGTCTTGAACAAAGCTCACTCACACCAGATCGACTTCGGCTTTACGCATCCGCGAAATCCGCTGGTGCAAGCCTTGACTACGCGGGACGATCGTTGGCGGTCCTAGCCCTCGACGAAGCGAGTTGGCTCGAAGAAGACAATCCCGCCGACATCGTTTTTTTGGCGGCGAGTGAGGCGCTCAGTCGTCGCTTGGGCCGCCGACTTGCGGCCCGCGGTCAAATCGTCATCGACAACTCGAGTGTCTTTCGAATGGAAGACGACGTTCCCTTGGTGGTCCCCGAGATCAATGCCGCCCTGATCAAATCAGGTGAAGCGCGCTTGATTGCGAATCCCAACTGCTCAACGATCGTTGCGTTGATGGCTTTGGCCCCACTTCATGAAGCTTTTGGCCTGCGGTCATTTGTCGCTTCGACCTATCAAGCCGTCAGCGGCGTGGGGCAGTCCGGAATCGCGGAACTTAAGGCACAATCACAGGCCGCTTTGGCGGCGACGTCGAGCGAGGCCGCTGAAGTCGTGGCTGAAGACAGTGCCGCCCAGGTTTTTGCACGTCCCATGGCCTTTAATCTCATCCCTTGGATCGGTGAAGGGATGGCGGGCAAAGACACCAGCGAAGAACTGAAAATGCAAAGGGAGGCCCGAAAGATCCTGGCCTTGCCCGATCTGGAGGTTTTTTGCACGGCAGTTCGGGTGCCGGTTTTTCGGGCGCACGCGGTCTCAATCGTGGCTGTCTTTCAGAATCAGGCAAAAGTGGCCGCAGCCGCCCAAGTCTTAGAAGGCACCTCCGGAGTCCGATTTCAGTGCCCGGGCACGGCCGCCGAAGTTTGGACTCCGCGAGATGCCGCAGCCAAAGATGAGGTCTTGGTCACTCGCCTCCGCGAAGTGGCGGGCGCGGAACCCCGATTGGGACTGTTTGCGATTGGGGACCAATTGCGAAAAGGCGCGGCCCTGAACGCGGTTCAAATTGCCGAGACTTTTCAGGGAATCTGAAAACAAGGGGCAAACTCCAAAAGCCGCTGGAATGCCCCCCGTCATGCGCTCGTCACGGATGGGGAAGATCGACCGAGACGGCAATCACCCCCGGGACTTGATTGTTCTGACCGCGCGTGTTTCGATTAAGGTGGAAACTGCGGCTGGATCGAGCCTTACGGGGCGAGGACGAGAGACGACGATGGACCTGGAACAGCTCGAGCGCCTGATGGCGCTCATGAACGAGAACGACCTCTGCGAGGTTGAAATCGAGACCGAGGAGCAGCGGATCCGACTCAAGAAGTCCGGTGCCGACACGGTCGTGATGGCGCCAGCTCCTCAGATGATGGCGCCGGCCACACCCTTGCCGAACGCGGCCATGGCCAGCCCCGGGCCTGAAGACATCACCGCGGTTGAAGGCAACTCCCTCACCTTCAATTCACCCATGGTAGGCACTTTTTATTCGTCGTCTTCGCCGACGTCCGACCCCTTCGTTGCGATTGGCACTAAGGTCGGTGCCAGCACCGTCCTGTGTATCATCGAAGCGATGAAAGTCATGAATGAGATCACCGCCGACATGGAGGGGGAGGTCACCGAAGTGCTGGTCGCAAACGGCGAGGCCGTGGAATACGGCCAACCTCTTTTTACCATCAAGCCTCGCTGACGGCGCCACCTGATGTTCAATCGAGTCCTCGTTGCCAACCGCGGCGAAATCGCGCTCCGCATTATCCGTGCGCTCAAAGAGATGAACGTCGAGAGCGTGGCGGTCTATTCCGAAGCGGATGACAACGCTCTTTACCTTCGCTACGCCGATGAGCAGATCTGCATCGGTCCACCGCCCAGTCCGCGCAGCTATTTGGACATTCCTCAAATCATCTCGGCGGCCGAAGTTGCCAATGTCGACGCGGTCCATCCCGGCTACGGATTTCTCTCCGAAAACGCTGACTTCGCTGAGGTTT
Organism: Planctomycetota bacterium; assembly: GCA_036479435.1. Taxonomy (GTDB): domain Bacteria; phylum Planctomycetota; family DRQF01; genus JAZGFI01. The sequence continues at coordinate 7,849 of JAZGFI010000151.1, forward strand.
GTCGGGACTGTAAGATCACTTTCATCGGTCCTGAGCCCGAAACCATCGCGATGGTGGGTAACAAGGCGCGCGCCAAGTCCATTGCCCGTGCGGCCAAGGTGCCGGTCATTGAAGGCAGTGAAGGCATCGTAGAGGACGAAGAGGCGGCCTTAGAAGTTGCCGAGAAAATCGGCTATCCCGTGATCATCAAGGCCTCGGCGGGCGGTGGCGGGCGTGGCATGCGCGTCGCGGCCAATAAGATGGTGCTCCAGCGCGAGTTCCACGCTGCGCGGGCTGAAGCCGAGGCCTCCTTCGGTAACGGCGATCTTTACGTCGAGAAATTCATCGATCGCCCGCGCCATGTCGAAGTGCAGATTCTAGCCGATACGCACGGCAACGTACTGCACCTCGGAGAGCGCGATTGCTCCACGCAGCGCCGGCACCAAAAACTGATTGAAGAGTCGCCCTGTCCGGTCTTGAAGCCGAAAACCCGCAAGGCGATGGGCGAGGCGGCGGTGCGCTTGGCCAAGGCGGCGAAGTATGTGAATGCAGGCACTGTCGAGTTCTTGCTCGATTCGCAGGGCAAGTTTTACTTCATGGAGTTCAATAGTCGCTTGCAAGTCGAGCATCCGGTCACAGAAGCGGTGACGGGAATCGACATCGTCAAAGAGCAGATCCGGATTGCCGCAGGCGAAGAGCTGAAATTTTCGCAGCGTGACATCAAAATTAGCGGCCACGCGATCGAGTGTCGAGTGAACGCGGAAGATCCAGATCGCGGCTTTCGGCCCTCACCGGGCCGGGTCGGCCTCTATGTCCCTCCCGGCGGCCCCGGTGTCCGCGTCGACTCCCATTTGTTTTCGAATTACGTGATCCCGTCCCACTACGACTCGATGGTGGCGAAACTCATCGTGCACAAGCCGACTCGCGAAGAGGCCATCGACACGATGCAGCGCGCGCTCGGGGAGTACATCATCGAAGACATCAAGACGACAATTCCCCTCTACCAGCGAATCCTGCGACACGCCGACTTTAGGTCGGGTGAAATCGACACGAGCTTCATCGACACCTTTTTTGGCAGTTGAGTCCGATAAGTCGCGGCGTTTCGCGGTGGCTTACACGCTTTGTACCGCTCATCACGTCCTTAGTCGCTAATTCTCGGCGTTTTGGGTTATAGGCCCTCCGACCGAAGGCCTTTCCGTAGCCGGATTTCCGAAAGAAATCTTGGTGGTGACCCGATGATCTAGAGCTGAGATCGACAGGGGGGGAGTCCCTTGATTGAGTCGGGCCGCGCGCGACCTATAATGGCGCGCATTTCCGTCTATCCGCTGCCGACATCGAGGTTTAGGGCATGGAACGCGTGCTGATCACTGGGGGCGCCGGTTTTCTCGGCTCCCACTTATGCGATCTGTTCATTGAACGAGGTCTTGAGGTCGTCTGCATGGACAACCTCATTACTGGGGATATGGACAACATTGCGCACTTGTTTGGGCACGAACGGTTCTCGTTCATCCATCACGACGTCACGAATTTCGTGTACGTCGAGGGTGACCTGGACTACATCCTTCACTTCGCCTCACCCGCGAGCCCGATCGACTACCTTGAGCTGCCGATTCAGACGCTCAAGGTCGGCAGCTTGGGAACCCACAAGGTCTTAGGCCTCGCGAAAGCGAAGAACGCCCGCATCCTGATCGCGTCGACCTCAGAGGTCTACGGCGATCCACTCGAGCATCCGCAAAAAGAGACCTACTGGGGCAACGTCAATCCCGTGGGGCCGCGTGGCGTCTACGACGAGGCGAAGCGTTTTGCCGAGGCCATGACGATGGCCTACCATCGCTACCACGGCGTCGAAACGCGCATCGTACGCATCTTCAACACCTATGGTCCGCGCATGCGCCTCAACGACGGGCGCGCCTTACCGGCATTCATGTCGCAGGCGCTGCGAGGTGAGGAGATTTCGGTCTTTGGGGACGGCAGCCAGACCCGTAGTTTTTGCTACGTGAGGGACTTGGTCGAGGGAATCTTCGCGCTACTCATGAGCGACGAATCCGACCCCGTCAACATCGGCAATCCTCACGAGATAACGATCAAGCAGTTCGCGGAGGCCATCGTACGATTGACAGCGTCGGCGAGTCCTTTGGGCTACCGCGATTTGCCGGAAGACGACCCCAAAATTCGCCAACCCGACATCACTCGCGCCCGGGAGATATTGCGATGGGAACCGAAATGTGGACTCGAAGAGGGCCTTAAACTCACCGTGGAATATTTTCGCGAACGCGTCCCGGCGAAGGACAAAAAATAGATGTGCGGTATTGTCGGTTGTGTCACCGCGGGCGAGGACGCCACCAAGACCTTGATGAGTGGTCTAAAGCGGCTTGAATACCGCGGCTACGACAGCGCAGGAATCGCGGTGTTGGATTCCGGGGTGATCAAGACAGTTCGCGAGGTGGGCAAGATCGTTAACCTCGAGACGCTTTTGGCGACGGATAGTCCCCGCGGAGGGATTGGGTTGGGCCATACGCGTTGGGCAACTCACGGCCGTCCTACCGAAGTCAACGCACATCCCCACCGCGACGAAAGCGGAAAAATCGTCGTCGTCCACAACGGTATCATCGAGAATTTTCGCGAGCTGCGCGAAGATCTTAAGGCGCATGGTCACAAATTCGCCTCCGACACCGACTCGGAGGTCATCGCGCATTTGGTGCGACACCATTTCAAAGGCGATCTCCGCGAGGCCGTGCGCGAAGCCATCCTCCGCCTCAAAGGTGCTTATGCCATTGGGGTCATGAACGCGGAAACTCCGGACCGCATCATCGGCGCACGGCGCGACAGTCCGCTAATCATCGGCATTGGCGACGATGAGAACTTTCTCGCATCCGATGTTACGGCCGTCATCGAGCGCACGGATCGTGTCATCTACTTGGGCGAAGGCGAGATCGCTGAGATCAGCCGCGATGGCGTCAAGATCATCGACGATGCCGGTAATGACGTCGCGCTTGAGATCGTCAAAGTCGACTGGAATCTGCAACAGGCCGAGCGCGGGGGCTACCCCCACTTCATGCTGAAGGAGATCAACGAACAGCCAATCGTGGTCTCGGACGCTCTCATGGGACGCCTGGACGAAACCGAAGGCAGCGTTAATTTCGAGAATCTGAAGATTCCCGACGACGACCTGAGGAAGGTCGCACAGGTGCACATTGTGGCCTGTGGAACTTCTTGGCATTCCGCCCAGATCGCAAAATTTTATCTTGAGCGCTTCGCTCGGCTTTCGGCCCAGGTCGACTACGCCTCGGAGTTTCGTTATCGCGATCCGATTGTCAACAAAGAGGACTTGTTGATCGCGATCTCGCAGTCGGGTGAGACGGCAGACACCTTAGCGGCGATGCGCATGGCCGCTAAATCTGGGTGTCGCGTGATTTCGATCTGCAACGTCATCGGTTCGACGATGAGCCGAGAATCCCACGGCACGATCATGACCCACGCCGGGCCAGAGATCGGAGTGGCTTCGACGAAGGCCTTTACCAGTCAGCTTGTCGTCTTGATCGTGTTGGCGCTCAAGATGGGGCGCTTGCGTGGGCATCTGAGCGCCGATGACCTGCTCGCTTGGTCACAGAAGCTTCGAACTCTTCCCCACGTCATTCAAACCGTCTTGACCACCGCTCCCCTCATCGAGCAAATCGCCGAACGCTACAAAGACGCCACCGACTTTTTGTTTATCGGCCGCGGACTGAACTACCCGATCGCGCTTGAGGGCGCGCTCAAGCTCAAAGAAATCTCCTATATTCACGCCGAGGGTTATCCCGCCGGCGAAATGAAGCACGGGCCGATCGCTCTGATTGATGACAAGTTGCCCCTGGTGGCCATTTGCACCCAAAGCGCGGTCTACGACAAGGTCGTGACCAACGTTGAAGAAGCTCGCGTACGCGACGCATCTGTCATCGCCGTGGCCAACATTGGTGACGATCGAGTCGAACAGTTCGCGGACGATATTATCTTCGTACCTGAAGTCGATGAAGTTCTCTCACCTATCGTTAACGTCGTTCCCCTGCAGCTGCTCGCGTACTACATCGCGCAGAAGCGGGGCTGTGACGTCGACCAACCCAGAAACCTCGCTAAAAGCGTGACCGTAGAATAACGGGTAAAAATGATGAAGACTAAACTCCAAGGGGCGGGGGCGAATCTCGCCGCGCGCCTCAAAAACAAAGAAGCCAAAGTCGCCATCGTCGGCATGGGCTACGTCGGCTTGCCGCTCGCCGTCGAGTTTGGCGAAGCCGGACTGTCGGTCATCGGCATCGACGTTTCGCAGGATCGTGTCGACATGATCAACCGTGGCGAGAGCTACATCGGTGACGTTTCGACCAAATCCCTCAAAGAACTCGCTGACAAAGGGCTCGTGAAAGCGTCACTACCGGGCGAGATCCTCGCGGAAGCCGATGCGATCAGTATCTGCGTCCCGACGCCCTTGCGGAAGACTAAAGACCCCGACATCTCCTACATCGTGGCCGCTAGCGAAGAGGTCGCCAAATACCTCCGTCCGGGTCAGCTCATCGTGTTGGAAAGCACGACCTATCCGGGAACGACCGAGGAGGTGATCTTGCCGCGCTTGCAGGAAAAAGGACTCGTCGTCGGCGAAGATTTCTTTCTCTGCTTCTCGCCGGAGCGCGTCGATCCAGGCAACGAATATTGGAACACGCGCAACACGCCGAAAGTCGTCGGTGGTGTGACACCGCAATGCTCGGAGATGGGAGCCCTTCTCTACGGGCACGCGATCGAAACCATCGTTCCGGTCTCGAGCACTCAGTGCGCCGAGATGGTGAAATTGCTCGAGAACACGTTTCGCAGCGTCAACATCGGGCTCGTTAACGAACTCGCCATTATTTGCGAGAAGCTGAAGGTGAGCGTTTGGGAAGTGATTGGGGCCGCGGCCACCAAACCCTTCGGATTCATGCCGTTCTGGCCGGGGCCAGGACTCGGCGGGCACTGCATCCCAGTCGATCCGCACTACTTGAGCTGGAAACTAAAGAGCCTCAATTACAACGCTCGTTTCATTGAGCTGGCGGATGAAGTCAACAGTCACATGCCCGAGTACGTCGTCGACATGGTTGCCGACGCCCTGAACGATCACGCGAAGTCCGTCAAAAATTCGACGGTCTTGGTCATGGGACTTGCCTACAAAAAAGACATCGACGACCTCCGCGAGTCCCCAGCCTTAGACATTGTCGATCATCTTCGCCGCCGCGGCGCGATCATTCGCTGGTGCGACCCCTTCGTCAAAGACCCTAATCTTGGCGAGGGCGACATCGCTCGTTGCGACTTCAACGTTGAAAGTATCAAGGCCGCTGATTGCGTGGTTGTCGCTACGGACCACACTGGTTTTGACCCGGCGCTGCTTGTCGAGAACGCGGCGCTCATTGTCGATACTCGTAACCTTTGCGCTGACTTTAGCGGCGCTGAGAACCTGCGGAGGCTTTGACGGAATGGCTCGCTTTTTGGTTACAGGTGGTGCGGGTTTCATTGGCTCGCACCTCGTCGACCACATTTTGGCGCGCGGGGATGAGTGTTGTGTGTTGGACAACTACAACCGCTTCTACGATCCTGCCATCAAGCGTGCGAACCTGGCTCAGCATGCCGACAATCCAGCTCTGCGAATCGTCGAAGGCGATTTGCGCAACGAAGCGGATCTAGATCGCGCTTTCGAGGGAGAGATCGACCAGGTCATCCACCTCGCGGCGATGGCGGGAGTACGTCCCTCGCTCGCAGATCCGGGATTGTACGTGGATGTGAATCTGCGCGGCACGACGGCCTTGTTCGACGCTCTGCTCAAAAAGGGCGTTTCGTCGGTCGTGTTTGCCTCTTCTAGCTCGGTCTACGGCGCCAACAAAAAGGTACCCTTTTCCGAAAGCGACCGTGTCGACCATCCGGTGTCGCCCTATGCGGCTACCAAAAAAGCCGGAGAGTTGTTGGCGCACACTTACCATCACATCCACGGCCTCGACATTACCTGTTTGCGCTTTTTCACCGTCTACGGGCCGCGGCAACGGCCCGAGATGGCGATTCACAAGTTCACGCGGCATATCGACGAGGGCCGGCCCCTGACGATGTTCGGGGACGGACAATCGCGCCGCGACTACACCTACATTGACGACATCATCGATGGCGTTTCAAAGAGCATGAAGCACGCCTCGGGGGCTGGCTTCAAAGTCTACAACCTCGGCGAGTCGCGCACGGTCACCTTGAAAGAACTCATCGAGCTCATCGCGAAAGAGGTGGGGAAAAAAGCCCAGATCGAACGGCAGCCCGATCAGCCTGGCGACGTCGCCGCGACCTTCGCCGACATTAGCCTCGCCTGCGAAGAAATTGGCTACGCGCCCAAGACGGCCATCGAAGCGGGTATCGCGCGATTTGTGAATTGGTACCAAAGCTCGGCGAAGCGAGGGCTTTCCTAATGGCTGCTCTTCGCATTTCCGCCATCGTTGGGGCGCGCCCCAACTTCATGAAGATCGCGCCTTTGGCCTGGGCGGCGCGTGATCGTGCCGACGTCGATTTGTCGGTGGTTCATACCGGTCAGCACTATGATCGCAACATGTCGGACTTGTTTTTTGACGAGTTGGATATCCCCGAACCCGAGGTCAATCTCGGCGTCGGCTCGGGTTCGCACGCGGTGCAAACCGCAGAGATCATGGTGCGATATGAAGCTCACATCTTGGAGTCGAAGCCCGACCTCGTGTTGGTTTTGGGCGACGTCAATTCGACCATCGCCTGTGCCTTGGTTGCGGCGAAACTACAGATTCCCGTGGTTCACGTTGAGGCCGGGCTGCGTTCATTCGACCGCGGAATGCCCGAAGAGATCAACCGCGTTTTGACCGATGCCATCAGCGACTTGCTGTTTGTGACGGAGCAAAGCGGGGTTGACAATCTAATGCGTGAAGGTGTCGCCAAAGAGCGCGTGCACTTCGTCGGCAACGTCATGATTGACACTCTGCTTCGCAGCCGTGAGTTGTCGGAGCGCTCGACAATTTTGCAGGATGTCGGGCTCAAAGAAGGTGGCTACGGCGTCGTGACCTTGCACCGCCCTTCGAATGTCGACGATGCCGACATTCTATCCGGAATCTGGGCTGCGCTGACGACCGTGGCCAAGGAAATGACCTTGGTGTTCCCGGTACATCCGCGAACGCGTAAAAAACTCGAGTCTCAAGGTTACACCGAGAGCGACGGAATACGCTTCCTGGAGCCCGTTGGCTACCTCGATTTCTTGAAGCTACAAGCGAACGCGGCGTTGATCCTGACCGACTCTGGCGGTATCCAAGAGGAAGCTACCATCTTGGGCGTTCCCTGTTTGACCTTGCGCGAGAACACAGAACGCCCCGTGACGATCGACGTTGGTTGCAACCAACTCGTCGGCACCGATCGTGGCGTCATCGAAAAAGCAGCGCTCGCGATTGTTCGTGGCGAAGTCGATGCACCCTCGGTCCCGCAGTATTGGGACGGTGAAGCGGCGCGACGCATCATTGATATTTTAGTTCAAAAATATGGAGACTCCTGAAGTGTCTCGAATTCTGATCACTGGCGGTGCGGGTTTCATCGGCTCGAATCTCGCCCGCGCTCTTATCGAGCGCGGCGACGACGTCACCATTTTTGATGACTTTTCTTCGGGCCGCCGATCAAACCTAGACGCCATCGCCGACCGCCTTGAGATTGTTGTCGGTGACCTTCGTGATCTCGATCAGATGCAGGAGGTGAGCGAAGGCCAGGACTATATCCTGCACCAAGGCGCGGTTCCTAGCGTCCCGCGTTCGATGGACGATCCTGTAACCAGTCACGATGTCAATTCGCGAGGAACGCTGAATGTCTTGCTGGCAGCCCGCGACCAAAAGGTGAAGCGCGTCGTGATGGCGGCGTCTTCTTCTGCCTATGGAGACAGCGAAACTTTGCCGAAGATCGAATCCATGCCCACGGTGCCCAAGAGCCCCTACGCGGCGGACAAAGTCTACGGCGAACATCTCGCGCGGATCTTTTTCGACGGTTACGGCCTCGAGACGGTGGCGCTCAGGTACTTCAATGTCTTTGGCCCCTACCAAAGTCCGGAGTCCGACTACGCCGCCGCCATTCCGCGATTTGTCACGAAGTTGCTCGCGGGTGAGAGACCCTTGGTTTATGGCGATGGCGAGCAGTCGCGGGACTTCACTCACATCGACAACGTCGTCCAGGCGAACTTGTTGGCGATGGTCGCCGACAAGGCCCCGGGGCGCTTCATGAATATCGGCATTGGCGAACGCATCACCATCAACGACGTTATTCACACCATCGCAGAAATCATCGGCGCGAAGGTGGATATTGACTATCAGCCGGATCGCGTCGGTGATGTGAAACACAGTCTTGCTTCAATCGATCGTGCGCGCGATCTTTTGGGCTATGAACCCAAGGTGGGACTTGCTGAAGGGCTTGAGCGGACCATTTCTTGGTACCGCAAGGAAACGAAAGCTAAGGAGAGACAAACATGAAGGGCGTTATTTTAGCTGGCGGACTCGGCTCGAGGCTTCAGCCCAATACTCGAATCACCAACAAGCACTTGTTGCCGGTGTACGACAAACCCATGATCTATTACCCGATTCAAGCACTCGTCAATGCGGGTATCGATGACATCTTGATCGTGACGGGCGGCAACAACTCGGGCGACTTTTTACGTCTGCTGGGCAACGGTAAGCACTTCGGCCTCAAACACGTCAACTATACCTACCAAGAAGGCGAAGGCGGCATCGCTGACGCCTTGGGGCTAGCCGAGCATTTTGCCGCGGGCGACAGCATCTGCGTCATTCTTGGCGACAACATCATTCAAGGTCAGATCAAGTCGGCCCGCGATCGTTACGAAGCCGTGGGCAAGGGCGCTGGTATCCTGCTAAAGGAAGTTGATGATCCGCACCGTTTCGGCGTGGCCGAACTCGATGGCGATCGTGTTGTGCGCATTGTCGAAAAACCAACAGATCCGGCGAGCAACCTCGCGGTCACGGGCATCTACTTCTTCGACCAACGGGTGTTCGAGATCATCGGAGGCTTGGAACCATCCAAACGCGGTGAACTTGAGATCACCGACGTGAATAACGACTACATCGATCGCGGCGAGATGATTTCGTCGATGCTGGACGGCTGGTGGACGGATGCCGGGACCTTCGATTCGTTGTTTCGAGCTTCCTGCCTCGTCAAAGAGGGCGGTGCCAATCGCATGGACCTTTGAAAGTTCTCGTGGCGGGTGCGGCCGGAATGCTCGGCCGCGAGATCGTTGAGCAGTGGAATGCCGAGTCTAGTTTTGAAGTTGTTCCTACGGCTCTGAATGACTCGGATTTGCCGAATGCAAAGCTCATGGACATCAGCGATGAGCAATCGATAGATCGGGTCATCGATGAGTGCGATCCAGATGTGGTCGTCAATGCTGCGGCCTATACTGCCGTCGATCGCGCCGAGGACGAGCGAGACCAGGCCTTTTTGTTGAACGCAAAGGCTCCGGAACTACTGGCGCGAGCGTGCAAAAAGCACGACGCGCTTTTCGTTCACGTGAGCACGGATTACGTTTTTTCTGGCGAGCTTGAGCGCCCCTACGTCGAAACCGACGTCACCGGTCCCAAGAGTGTTTACGGCCAAAGCAAACTCGAAGGCGAGCGGCGGATCGAGGCGGTCGGTGGGGACTGGATTACGACTCGCATCGCTTGGCTTTACGGCGCCTCGGGTCCCAATTTCGCCGAGACCATGATTTCTTTGGCGGATAAAAACCCCGAACTCAAAGTCGTCGATGACCAGTTAGGAAATCCGACTTGGGCGGGAGATGTCGCGCGCCAGTTGAGATCTCTCATCGAGATCGATGCTCGTGGCACTTTTCACGCCACTAATGCGGGCGAGACCACCTGGTTTGGCTTTGCGCGGGCCGTTTTTGATCGCTGCGGGCTGGCTGATTTTCCTCTGCTCCCCTGCAGCACGGATGAATTCCCCCGGCCGGCTCCAAGGCCTCGCAATTCCAGGCTCGACAACTTGGCCCTTCGCGAGGCCGGTTGCGACATCATGAGGCCTTGGCAAGATGCCCTTGACGACTATGTGGCCGCCCGGCCCTTGAGCAGTGGAGACCAAGCGTCATGACGACGATCCTCGTAACCGGGGGCGCCGGATTCATCGGCAGCAACTACATTCGGCGCCATCTGCTTGAGTTTCCGGACGACCGAATCCTCAATCTGGACGCTTTGACCTACGCGGGCAACCTCGAGAATCTCGATGGCGTGGAAGAGGGCAGCCACTATCGATTCCTGAAAGCGGACATCACCGACAAAAAAGCGGTCATGCAGGCAGTCGACGAGACCATTGATGCCGTCGTTCACTTCGCAGCCGAGAGCCACGTCGATCGCTCGATTGAAGACGCTTCGGCGTTTTTGATGACCAATGTCATTGGCACCCAAAACCTGATCGACCTTGCCCGCACCTGGAAAGTGGAAAAGTTCGTTCACGTGTCGACGGATGAAGTCTACGGCAGCTTGGGGGCCGAGGGGCTGTTTCGTGAGGACACGCCGATCGCACCCAATAGTCCCTACTCGTCTTCAAAGGCGAGTTCGGACCTGTTGGTTCGCGCCGCAGTCGAGACCCACCAGTTTCCGGGTGTCATCACGCGTTGTTCGAACAACTACGGTCCCTACCAGTTTCCCGAAAAACTCATCCCCTTGATGATCACCAACGCGATGGCCGACCTTGAACTCCCGGTCTACGGGAATGGTCTCAACGTTCGGGATTGGATCCACGTCAGGGATCATTGCCTCGGCGTTGACCTTGCGCTCACGAAGGGCCGCGTCGGTGAGGTTTATAATTTCGGGGGCCACAGCGAGATGACGAACATTGACGTTGTCAAAGCCGTCTTGACGAACCTCGAAAAACCCGAGAGCTTGATCAGCTACGTCACTGACCGCAAGGGTCATGACTTGCGTTACGCGATTGACTGCGGCAAAGCCGAGAAGGAACTGGGGTTTGCACCCACGATTGGATTCGCAGACGGTTTGAAGGAAACCGTCGCTTGGTACCTCGCGAACCGCCCCTGGTGGGAGAATGTCAAGTCCGGCGCTTACCTTGAATACTACGCCCGACACTACGGCCAACGCTGAGTCATGGCGGCTACAGACGACCACTCATCAACAGACTCTAAGTCCTCGGCGGGCGCGAACCGACCGTTGTTGAGCGTTGTCATGCCAGTTTACAACGAGTTCCCAACGCTGGCGAAGATCGTCGAGCGGGTACAAGCGGTTCCCATTGATCTTGAGATCATTGCCGTCGACGATGGCTCAAGCGATGGGTCGCGCGAACTTCTCCGAGCGCTCGAGGGCCCACGATTTCACGTCCTGTTCCACGAAAAGAACCAGGGCAAAGCGGGGGCCTTGAAAACGGGCTTTGCCGCGGCCCGGGGTGAGATCGTGATCATTCAGGATGCCGATCTTGAGTACGATCCCGATGAGTACCCCAAGGTCTTGGGCCCCATATTGGACGGTCGTGCCGATGTGGTGTTTGGTTCGCGATTTCAAGGCGGCCAAGCTCGCGTCCACCTCTTTTTTCACTATGTCGCGAATCGCTTTTTGACGCTGCTTTCGAACATCTGCACGAACTTGAATCTCACGGACATGGAGTGCTGCTACAAGGCATTTCGCCGCGAAGTCTTGGAGCGATTTGAAATTGAGTCGAGTCGATTCGCCGTCGAGCCAGAACTCGCTCAAAAGGTGGCGAAGCTCAAGGTGAGGATCTACGAGGTCGGGGTCTCTTATCACGGCCGAGACTACCGCGAGGGCAAAAAGATCGGGTTTCGAGACGCTATCGAGGCCGTTTGGGCCATTCTTCGCTTCAAACTGTTTTGGTGGCCCCGGCGCTAAACCCTGCTTCACCCTCAAGGACTAGCGGAAAACCCGACCGTTCTTGGTGGCGCTGTCTAGCCATGGCAGAATGGAGGCGCCAAGATCCAAAAGAACGATGTGACTCGCAATCAAGATCCGGAATCCGAATAGCCAAGGCTATAGTTTTTGACTGCAACGATACCGTTTTTAGGACCAGGGCGGACGATCTGACGCATCTTGGGCATTCTGGTGGCTTCGGACCTAAGAACTGACGATAAACAGCGGAGAGACTCGACTTGGGGCGGTCCCGAGTCGGTGTTGAGTCTGTCCGCAGGCGGCTATTGAAGGATTCCATTTCACCATGACTTTTTGCCGATGGATAGGCTTGCTGGCAATCGTGGGCTTGGTGTCATGCAGCAACGGTCCCAATAGCAAGTATGAAGATTTCGGTGACCGCATCAACACCGAAGGCTTCGGCCACAAATTCGCGCAACCCGACGACGTCGATGAACTCGTGCTCGGGCCGCGCGATAGCGTCAATATTGAAGTTGCCAACATCCCCGAGGCGAGCAGCGCTCAGGTCATCAACGCCAACGGGGCCATCGAGATGTACTTCGTGGGCCAAGTGAAGATCGCGGGACTCACGCCCAGTGAGGCCGAGAACAAGATCAGAATCTTGATCACACCTTTCGTGAAGAGTCCGACCGTTCGCGTGCTTCCCATTAGCCAGAACAGTCAAAAGATCTACTTTTTCACGCGTGACGTTGACGGCACGCTGAGAGGTGGCAGTACTCCCTACCAAGGCGACACGACCCTCGTTGACCTCATGATTGAAGTTTTTGATGGTGCCCCCGCCTTCGCTGATGATTGCAACATCAAAGTCCTCCGCGCTGATCCGCGGCATCCACAGCAGTGGATCATCAACTTCCGCGACATTGTGGTGAACGGGTACTCCGCGGCGAACATTCAAATGAAGCCCGACGATATCGTGTGGTTGCCCCAGAACACCTTCGCAAGGATTCAATCGGCCCTGTTCACGGTTACGCGCCCTTTGCGCGTTTTGTCGCAGACTCTGCGCAGTGCTGACGACTACCGCTTTTTGGCCGAAGAGGGCGAGTTTCGTTCGCAGAGAGGGCGGAGGTAGCCGACATGCCGACTGAACTGCAGCCTCTTCCCCAAGTGACGAATATCGAGCCCGACGGCCCGAGCGTTCTCGACTACCTCGGCATGTTTCGCCGGCGGTCGAAGACCATTCTTTTGCCCATGCTGATCATGGCAATCTTGGCCGGGATCGTGGCTTTTGTCATCCCGCCTCAATACGAAGCGAAGACGAAGTTTCAGATCGACGATCCGGGGCTTCTGAAGAACGTCGTCGGAATTGGCGGCGCCATCGCGCCTCACAAGCCTCTCCTGAACGCCATCGATGATGAAATCAAGAACCCGCTTTTTCTGGGGGACCTCATTACCAAGGTTGGCATCAACGAAGGCTTCAATGTTTCGAAGCCGGCGGAGTTTATCGATCTCATTAAGTACATAGAGGAGAACCTGAAGGTCCAGTTGGACAAAGCCAACGCCGGGCCGGATCGCGTCCTCATTAGCTACACGGGCCGCAACCAGTCGAAAGTCGTTAACTTCGTCAATGAAATCCGCGATGCCTATGCCGTCCATTTTCAAAAACGCTACCGCGATCCTTCGCATTTCGCCTACCAAGCCACTTTTGACACCGTCGACAACCAAGAACGCACCCTGCGAGGCCGGCAAGCGGCGCTGAAGGCCTATTTGGCGCTTCCGAATACCAAGCGCCTTTTGGGAACTGGGCCCGGCTTGTCCAACCGGCTTGAGAAGTTGCGCGAGGAGGAATTTCGCCTCGTGCGCAACGCCGAGTCTCTTAACACGCAGCTGGCCCAGGCGTCTTTACAGCTGAAAGCGATGAAGCCGCGGCTACAAAGCGAGAAGTTCATTCCCAATCCGGCGAAGGAATCGCTTCGGATGGAATTGGCGCAGTTCCAAGCCGAGTACAACAGCGTCGCGATAGCGATGACAGATCTTGCGCCCCAAGTGAAGACGGCACGAGAAAAGATGGAGCGGGCTCGTGCCAGCTTCGCCGCAGAAAAATCATACCTCGTCGTGCCCGACACGATTGAGTCCAACAAACTCTACGTTCAAACCGAAGGTGAGCGCAATAAGATTCGCCGTGACCTCGACGCCAACGCCAAAGAGCTCATTCGAATCAAAAAGCAGATTCAGGGCACGGCCACCGAACTCGGGCGCGTACCAGAAGTGGACGCGCAAGTAGCCGCCATAGAAAGAGACATCAGTAGTCGCGGCGCCGAGCTTCGCAAGGCACGGCTTCGACACGGGCGTATGGAGGCCAACTGGACGCGAGTCCGTGATGCTTCGCTATTTAGAACGATTCGTTTTCCCAACGGCAACGAGCCTCCGGTGTTCCCATCGATCCCCTTGTTCTTGGCCATCGGCGCCATGGCGGGCTTGTTGGTCGGGATCGGTGTAGCCTTCCTTCGGGAGTTCTCAGGAATGACATTCGCCACGACGGCACAAGTCAAAAATGCGATGCCACTACCTGTGCTCGGCGAAGTAGCTCGAATCGTCAGTGATGCCGAAGAACGCGAAGAACGCGTCAAGCGCACCCGCACTTTTTTGATTTTAGGCTTAGTTGTCATTTTGTTGGGCACTTTGCATCTCTTCTACTTCGAGAAGAGCCTCTCCCGCCACCTTCCTGCGTCCGTCATTCGAGTGATGGACAAGATCTATCTCGGGAGGTAGGAGCCAATGTACGAGTCTCATTTCGGTTTCGAGCGTTCGCCGTTTAACAACACCCCGGACACCTCGTTCTACTTTCCCAGCGAGCGACACAACGAGGCTTTGGCCCAGTTGCTCTACACGGTGACGGCCCGCAAGGGTTTTGCCGTGGTGACGGGGGAGATCGGTGCCGGAAAAACGACACTGTGCCGCGCGCTCTTTCGGCAGCTCGACGAAGAAGAAACTGTTACGGCTCTCATCACCAATCCGCGCCTTACCGGTATCCAGCTGCTCTACGCCGTAGCTCGCGAGTTCGGGTTAGATGTCGAAGGAAAACATCGCGTCGGCATTCTCGATGCGATCAACGACTTCCTTATTCGCATGTTGGGGCAAGACAAAAACGTCGTGCTGATCATTGACGAGGCGCAGAACCTTCCGCTCTCGACGATGGAGGAGGTGCGATTGATTTCGAACCTCGAGACGGAAACTGAGAAGCTCATTCAGATCTTGCTTCTTGGTCAACCGGAGTTGAAAGAAAAGATTCAGCACCGAAGCCTTAAGCAGCTCCGCCAGCGCATCGCGATGCGTTATCACCTTGAGGCCTTGGACGTCACCGAGACGCTGCAATACATCAAACACCGCATGAAAATTGCGGGACCTCACCACATCGTGAGGTTCTCAAATCGTGCTCTGCCGATGGTTCACCGTTACTCCGGTGGCATCCCTCGGCTCATCAATTTGGTCTGTGATCGTGCTCTCATTACGGCCTACGCCGAGAACGACGCCCGCATCACCAGCCGCGTCGTGATGGCCGCTATCCGAGAAATAGAAGGTCCAGATTGGACGTTCAAGCGCGCTCAGGCCGATGCGAAAGACGAAGAAAAGAGGACTTTCCTTCGTCTCCCGTTCTTCTCGTCGAGGGATCGTTGATGGGACGCATGCACGATGCTTTGCGAAAAGCAGAGCAGGATCGAAAAGAGAAACGAAAGCGCGACGAAGAAGCCCTACATAGCGCCGACCCCGTCAAGAAGCTTGTCGACACTACGAAGACGCAAAAGGCCAGCCTTGACGAGAAGTCGATAGAGAGGGTTTCTAGTGATTTAGCGCTCAAAACCGACAAGACCCTCGGCATGCCAGAGGTGGATGGCGACTCTCCTCAGCCCTCACGCCCAGGCATCCTCGGCGCGCTGAAAGCGGTCGCACGACCGATTGCTATTTCCGGAAATCTGACACCGGGCAATCAACTTCTCGCCATTCACCGTCCCAATGACTATCGCGTCGAGCAGTTCCGCGCCGTCAGGTCGAATCTGCAGGCCCTTGAGCCCGTCCCGCAAGTTATCGCGTTTACGAGTTCCGTTGAGGATGAAGGCTCAAGCCTTGTGGCTGCGAATCTCGCTTGCGTTTTCGCCGAAGAACGTGGAACGGAGATTCTGATTGTTGACGCGAACCTGCGTAACGCCGAACTCCATGAGATTATTGGGATTGACCCCAATCGTCCGGGCCTGTCGGAAGTCCTATCGGCAACCATGGACCCGCTCGACGTGATCTTTGCCAGCGTTATTCCCCACGTGTCCTACGTGGGGGCGGGCCGGATGACGGAGAATCCCGGCGGCCTGCTTCCGAGTCGTCGGATGACGGAAGCCATGGCATCCTGGCGAGAAAAATTCGACTACATCCTCGTCGATACCCCCGCGATCTTGGGCGTCAACGACGCGGCGGTTGTGGGGCACCATGTCGATGGAATGGTGTTGGTGTTGAAACTGGGCTCGACGCCACGCGACCTTGCTGATACGGCAATTTCTGGGCTTCGCGGCGCGGGGGTTCGACTTCTTGGTTGTGTCCTCACCAACGCTGAGCCGGGATCGTCGCCGCACGAAGCCAGATGAACCTGCTCTATCTTGTCCATCGGATTCCGTATCCGCCGGACAAAGGCGATAAGATCCGATCCTACCATTGGCTGAAGGCTCTGACCGAACACCACGATGTCCACCTTGCGACTTTCTATGATGACCCGGCAGATCTCGTTCACCGTGGGGTGTTGGAGAAGATGTGCGCTAGCGTCACCATGGTGGAGCTGAAGCCCAAGTTGGCTCGCCTAAGATCCCTGGCTGCGGTGGTGCAGGGCGGGCCTTTGTCGCTGCGCTACTTCGAAAGTTCACAGATGAGGAAAGCCCTCGTGAAACTTCGAAGTGAACAGAGTATCGATGTGCTTTTGGGCTACTCCGCTCCGATGGCGAGTTACCGGCGGGGTTTCGAAGAACTCCCGATGGTGATGGACATGGTGGATGTGGATTCCGCGAAGTTCATGTCTTACGGAAAGAGTGCAAAAAGACCCCAACGTTGGGTGTACGCACTGGAGGGGCGACGTTTGGCCGCTTACGAAAGAAGGCTTGCCCGCGAACTCGACGCCGTCATCCTCTCCACCGAGCCCGAGGCGGAGTTGCTCAGAGAACGCGTCAGGGATTCTGGCCGCAAAGTGCGCATTGAAGCCATCACGAACGGGGTCGAACTGCCGCCCGAATCCGAGCTGCGTGAGTTTCTCGATTCCGATTCGGCCGAGCCTCGCTTTGTGTTCGTCGGCGCGATGGACTACTACGCGAACGTCGACGCTGTCGAGTTTGCGGCCCGCGACATCCTGCCTCGCTTGCGCGAGAAAATCCCCCATGCTCAGTTCGAGATCGTCGGCCGCTACCCGACGGCGGCGGTTCAGGCTTTGGGCGATTTGCCCGGCGTTACGGTGCACGGCGGCGTGCCTGATGTAGCGCCCTTTCTGCATCGGGCGGTTGCGAGCTTGGTGCCACTTCGCATCGCGCAGGGGATTCAAAACAAGGTTCTGGAGGCGATGGCCTACGGCCGCCCGGTGGTGACCCATCCCCGCATCGTCCGCTCCCTGGGCCCTGGAGCCGAAAAGGTCGTGCTGGGGGCAGACAAAGCCGAAGACTACGCGAGACATTTGCTCGATCTTTGGGAGAATGTCGATCGACGGTCGGAACTTGGCCGGGCAAGTCGTGTCTTTGTACAAGAGCGATTTGCGTGGCAACCGAACTACGATCGCATTTGCGATCTCATTGAAGACGTCTCAGTGAACAAGCAACGCCAGCCCGCATGAGATTGCAGATCTGTCACCTCGTGACGTCGTTTGACACCGGCGGTCTCCAAAACGGCATCGTCAACCTCTGCAATTACGGGTCTGACTCGAGCTTTCGCCACACGATATTGTCGCTGCAAGCAAAAGACGGGATGAAGGCGAGGTTGCGGCGTGGCGATGTCCGTACCTTGGATTTCGATGGGGGCCGAAAACTAAGTGCCTATCGAGCCATCGCCGCGGTCTTGCGCGACATCAAACCCGACATTCTTCATACGAGAAACTGGGGCACCTGGCCCGATGGTATTCTCGCGGCACGGGCGGCCAGTATTTCGGCCTGTATCCACGGCTACCACGGCCGAGATCTGAGCAACGCAAACTCCGAGTCGATGAAGCGGCGCATGATTGGTCGGGGGCTATCTGCGGCGACCAAGCGAGTTGTTTGTCTCAGCGAATCAATGAAGACGGAGTTTCGCCGGGATTTCGGTACGTCTGAGAAAAAGATCCGAATCATTCCCAACGGCGTCGACCTGAAGCGGATGGAAGGCCCGGTTGCCGATCCCGAGTTGGCGTCGAGTTTTAGCGTTTGTACGCTCGGCCGCTTGGACGCTGTGAAAAACATCCCGCTGCTGATCCGCGCGTTCGCTCAGATGAAGACCCGAATGCCGTCAGATCGCCTCTGGATTGTCGGAGAGGGACCAGAACGCGCTCGACTCGAGTCGCTCATCGAGCAATCTGCGCTTGGCGACTCCGTTCATGTCCTCAAGGAGAGGAACGATGTCGCTGCGGTGATGAAGTCGGCACAGGTTTATGTCCAGCCCTCCTTTTACGAGGGAATGTCCAACACCATTGTCGAAGCGATGTCGATTGGCCTGCCGGTCATCGCAACTGAAGTGGGGGGAAATGCCGATGTTAGCGGTGGGGAAGGCTATGCGATACTCGTGCCTTCCGACGACAGCGCGGCCATGGCCTCAGCCTTGGATCGCCTGCGCGATGATGCGGTACTAAGGGAAAGACTGGGCCGGGCGGCGCGAGTTCGAGTGCGGGGTCGCTTTACGATCCCAAAGATGGTGACGGCTTACGAGTCGCTGTACGAAGAAGTCGCTCAGAGCTAAGTTCGATCGTTAGCGATCACCGCCAAGACGAAGGAAAGGAGAGACCAAGACATGTCACTACGATTTGCGTTTCTCCTCGTTTTGGTTCCACTGCTTTTGGTGCTGAGTTTGAGACGACCCCTGTGGGGTTTGTTCTCGCTGATGTTCATGTACTACTTTCGTCCCGACGTTTGGGGCAAGCCCGGCTGGTGGCGACCGGTCGAGTGGCTCTCGATCGCAACTTTTGTGTCATGGATGATGCGAGGCAAGAGCATCCGGATAGCACCAGTCTTTCTCGTTTCCGTCTTCTTGCTGTTTACGATGGTGATCTGTAGCGAGAGGGCGATCGCTAGCAAGCAGACTTCCTACGATACGACTTTGATCATATTGAAATTGGTCTTTGCCCAGTTCATCGTCATTCAAACTGTCCGCGACATGAACACGCTCAGAGTGTTCTTGTGGGTGAACATTCTCGCCAATCTTTGGACTCTAAAGTCGGCGCTCGTTCAGACTATTGCCGGTGGTGGTGCGCGAGTGGATCTGGGGGCGGGGCAAGGCGGTGGGGCGAATTACTTGGCCATGGTGTTCGTCATGGGTCTTCCTATTCTCTATTTTCGTTACCTACACGGTTCGAAATTGGAGAGGAAAATTGCCCTGATGATCGCGCCGCTTTATGTCATTGCCGTCGTCGGGACGGGTTCACGCGGTGGCTTCTTGGCGCTGTTTTTCACGATGGCCTTTTTGTCCATTCGCTCGGGAAAAAAGCTCGCCGGATTCATAGTCATGCTACTCTTGTCGGCAGTCTTTGTGATCGCGATTCCCCAAGAGAAATGGGAGCGCTTTACGAATACCTTCAGCGGTGAAGGCAAAGAGGCCGCGTCTAAGAACAGCCGTCTTCGCTTGTGGGCGGGTGGCTTGAAGATGTTCAAGAAGTCGCCCATCACCGGCGTCGGCCACGACAACTATCAGATTCTTTCGCCTAGCATCGTGGGGGTTTTCGCTGGCAAGAACCCTATCCCCTACGATTCGGCGCTCGAAGGTCGGCCTGGCTACGAGGGATTCGTGGCGCACAGCACCTGGATTCAATCCTTAGCCGACAGCGGGCTGATCGGCTCCATCCCGTTTTTCTCCCTGTTTATCATGTCGTTCTTCACGCTCTATCGCGTGCGCCGTTTGAAACTGCCTCCCGACATCGAAAAACAGGTCAGGGTCTCAAGCCAGATATTGGAGGCCATCTTGTGGGCCTTCATCATCGGGTCCAGTTTCGCCAGCCATTTCAAGTTGGATTTTCTGTGGTGGTACTTTGGAGCGGTGGGCGCCTTGGGCTTGATCGCCGATCAGAAAGCTTCAGAGTGGCGGCAGTTTCGAGAGGCTCAATTAGAGAGCATTCGACAAGAATCAGTCGGTCCGCAACCGACGCAGATCTGAGCGAGTAGGTAAAAGATCCATGTGTGGCATCGCCGGAGTGTTGGCGGACCCAGAGCGCGGTCAGGCGAGTCTGGACGAAGTTCGCGCCATGACCGCAGCTCTTAAGTTACGGGGACCGGATGGCCAATCCGCCGCCCTTTTTGACGGGGCTGCTCTCGGGCACGCTCGGTTGGCGATCATCGACCTTGTCACCGGTGATCAGCCTCAGTTCAACTCCGACGAAAGCGTTGTCGTTGTCGTCAACGGCGAGATCTACAACTACGTCGAGTTGCGTCGTGAACTCGAATCCCGCGGTCATCGATTCAAGACCCAGAGCGACATCGAGGTCATTCCACACCTTTATGACGAACACGGTGATGCCTTCATCGAAAAGCTGCGCGGCATGTTCGCCATCGCTTTGTTTGACCGTAGGCGCAGGCGTCTATTTTTGGTCAGAGACCGTCTCGGAAAAAAACCCCTCTATTGGCGAAAGCACTCCAATCGTTTGTCGTTTGCATCGGAGATCAAGGGGCTTTTGGCCGCCGATGACCAGGGCCTGACGATAGACGCGGAGGCGATCGAGGACTTTTTCACTTTTCAGTACATTCCCGCGCCGAAGACGGCGTTTCGTGAGATTCGAAAGATCCCGGCCGCCCACTATCTTCTGGTCGAAAACGGCAAAGAGCGCCTGGTCGAATACTGGGCTCCACCCGAAGCCGCTGACGAATCGCTCACGATGGACGACGCGATGGGCCGCCTGGAGGAGATCTTTGACGAATCCGTGAAGATTCGTCTTCGATCTGATGTGCCGCTCGGTGCCTTTTTGTCTTCCGGCATCGACAGCACGATCGTCGCCGCCACCGCAGCGCCCATGATGCCGAAGGGGCTCAGCACGACGACCATCGCCTTTGACCACGCTCCGAAAAGCGAGGTGAAACTTGCCGAAAGTGTGGCCGCGCGGCTCGGGACCAAGCATCACACCCGGAGAATCGAAGCGGATATCCCCAAGGTCTTCGACGCGGTTTCGAGTTACCTCGACGAACCACTTGGCGACTCCAGTACCTTGCCGACTTGGCTGGTTTCCAACGTGACGCGTGAAGACGTTAAGGTCGCTATTTCCGGAGACGGCGGTGACGAGTCCTTTGGCGGCTACGCACGGCGATACCACCAAAACCTTCAGTTCGCCCGAATTCGCGACAAGATCCCCGCAAAGTCGATGCAGTCGGCGATTGGTTTTTTATCGCGCATCTACCCGAAGCTCGATTTCATGCCGGCCCCTTTCCGCTTGAAGTACGGCCTTCGCAACTTGGCGGTACACGCTGAAACCGCGTACTTTTTGGACATGTCGGTGATGCGCCCCGAGGACAAGGCGCGGCTGTGGCGACCGGAGTTTCAGCATCGGCTCGGCGACTACGATGCCAGCGAAATCATCTCGGCGCCATTTCGCCGCCGGTCGGGAGGCGATTTGCTGTCGAAACTGCTCTACGTCGATCTCAAGACCTATCTCGCCGACGGGGTGTTGGCGAAGGTCGATCGGATGAGCATGGCCAACTCATTGGAGGTGCGATCGCCCTTGCTGGATCAAGAGATCGTCGAGCTTGCCTTTAGCTTGCCGGCGCATCTCAAGATGGCGGGGAGCGTTGGTAAGCTCCCGCTACGAGAGTTGGCTCGAAGGCGAGTGGGTGCCGATGTCGCGGATGCGCCAAAACAGGGATTTGCCCCACCCTTGTCGGGTTGGCTTCGAAGCGGTCTGTTTCCGGCCCTCGACGCCTCATTGCATTCAAAAGACTCCGCTCTGAATGAGATCATGGACATCTCCGTGCTGCAAAAGATGTACGCCGAGCACCGTTCGGGAAGCAGAGACTGGTCGCGACCGCTGTGGTTGGCCCACTGTTTTGAGACTTGGTACCAGCGTTTCGGTAAGCGAGCGAACTGGGCATGAGCCGAGAGCAAAACTCAGCCTCCAAGACGCGCGTGCTGTCGGTCTCCACGATCTTTCCCAGTTCTGACCGTCCCACCGAAGGTGTGTTTGTTCACCAGCGCCAAAAACACTTGCCGCAGGAATTCAAAGTTGACGTCGTGAGGATGCGGCCGAGCTTTCCGATTTTGGACCGCCTGCGCCCTCACCTCGCCCCGCAAAGTAAAGACTTCGAAACCGTCGATGGCCTCGGCGTCCACGACCTTCGCTTTTACTACACGCCCCGATTCTTCAAGAGTTGGGATGGCGACCACCTCGCGCGTTGCCTGCTGCGCTGGCTGAACGCTCGGCCCGAGACCTACGATTTGCTCGACGCGCACTTTGCGTTTCCGACCGGCTACGGCGTGGTCAAGGTGGCGCGAAAACTGGGAATTCCTTCGATGATGACTTTGCGGGGTACGATGCCGAGCTATTTGAGCGATGCGAGGGCAGCGAAGATCCGCGAGGGCCTTTTGGGAGCTGATCATGTCGTTGCGGTGTCGCAGTCACTCGCGGACCAAGCTTGTGAACTCGCGGGCCAAGACTTATTGGTGACTGTCATTGGCAACGGAGTCGACACTGAGCGCTTTCGGCCCAATGACCGAGTGTCGGCACGCGCGAAGATTAGCGGCGTGCCGGGGTGCCAAGACTTGAGTGAGGGCCCGGTTCTTTTGACGGTCGGCGGGCTGGTTCCTCGTAAAGGGGTTCAACGGGTCCTCGAAGTCATGCCGGCCGTCTTAGAACGTCATCCTCGGGCGCGTTACCTCGTTGTGGGGGGCGGAGGGGCCGAAGGCAATTTTGAGTCCGAGTTGAGATCCAGACGAGCGGCACTGGGGTTAGAGACAGCGGTCAGCTTTGTGGGGCCTATCGCTCCTGAGCGCCTCGCTGACTTTTATTGCGCCGCAGATTTGTTTGTTCTGGCGACCGCCAACGAGGGCTGGGCCAATGCCTTGCAAGAAGCACTCGCCTGCGGCACGCCCGTGGTGACGACGGCGGTCGGCGGAAATAGCGAAGTTGTCGGGGGGCAAGAGCAGGGAATCGTCGTACCATTTGGCGACACCCCGGCACTAGAGTCAGCGGTTCTCGCCGCTCTTGACTTAGAATTCGACCGGTCGGTGATCGCGCGCTGGGGAAGACGGCGCGACTGGAATGACGTCGGGCGAGAAGTCGCTCATGTCTATCGAGAGATCTTGGCCTCTCGCTGACATGGGGCATGTGCTCCATGACGCTGGTGATGATGATGACGAAGGACTGACGAATGAGCCCTAAAAAGATCTGCTTTCTCCTCGTCCTTGCCATCATCCTCGGCGCCTTCGTCATTCGCCTCAGCGGAATCAATGACCGCGGATTTCCCTTCAGCTACTACGACGACGAAACCGCAAACCTAAAACGAGCGGTTCGTTTCTACAATCCCGCGACGGGCTTGGAACTCAATCCGCATTGGTTCAACAAGCCCGCCTTGGGCTACTACGTCAATTTCGGCGAGTTTGGTTTTTACTACCTCTACGGCCATCACGTTAGTGGGGAATTCGAAAACCCCTCCGACTTCGCGGCAGCGTTCTTTAGGGACCGAGGGACTTTTTACTACATCGCCCGGTTCTACAACTGCATCAGCGCGGCGCTCACCGTGTGGGTTCTCTTCGCTTTGGCGTCAAGGCTCTACGGTCGGCGTACCGGCCTGCTCGCGGCCTTCATCCTCGCGATCTTGCCCGGACATGTGATCTGGAGCCAGATGGTCAAACACGACATCTTGGCCACGCTTTTTGCCACTTTGTCGATGGCTTGTTTGCTAAAGGCTCACGACCAAGGTCGCTTGCGTCACTGGATCTTGGCCGGTGCTTTTGCGGGCTTCGGTGCTGCCACCAAATACGTGCCCATTTTCATGGCGGTGCCCATCGCGTGCTTATGGGCTTTCGGCCCGCGCCCGCGGCTTACCAAGCAAGCGATCCTAAAACCCTTCGCCGCGGCCATCGCGCTCGTCGGGGCTTTTTTCATCGGCTCGCCCTACAACTTTCTTGACGGGCAGTGGCTTCGGAACAACCTCGGCCCGCAGTTCGACTTTGCCCAGCAGTTGTTGTTTGGCGCCGGTGACGTTGATCCTAGCCAGGACAACTGGTTTTCGCAGCTCAACCGGTTCTACGCGGTGCTCGATAACGCGAGCTGTCTGGGGCTCGCCATGATCGTGTTGGCCCTTGTCGGTGCGGTGGTCGCCTTGCGTAGTTCCGCGCGAGGTGGGACGGCTTTGATGTTGGCGATGATCGTCATGAGTGTCTTTGCAGTTACCGCCATCAACGAGCAGTTTCCGCAGGAAAACCACCTCGTGATTCTCTATCCCCTTGCCGCTGTGCTCGCCGCCCGGGGCATCGCAGCTTTGATCGGCTTCATTCCGCAACCTTGGCGAGACCGACCCTTGACCTGGTTTGCAGCGGCGGCATTGTTGTTGACACCCATCTTCGGGCTGCCAGGACACGGGCTTTTATTGGAGTACCAGGCCTTGCAGCGGCCGGTGACCAAGTTGGCAGCCTACCATTGGATCGAGGCCAACATCCCGTCGGGAGAAACCATCGTTATCGACCACGGCATTGTTCACCTCGACTATTCGGATTCGCGGCTGGATTGGGCTGACCAGCGTGTCCAGCACGCTCTCAAAGAATCGCGAGCACGCATTAAAGTCTTGGAAACAAGGCCTTCCGACAAGACCGCAGAGGAACTGAAGTACCATGTCGAACGCGCGAACCGCTACTCACAATACCAACTAGAATGGGAGTTCGCGCGAGCTGCCGAGGCGCAAGGGAAGAGGCCGCGCTACGACGCCATCGTGGTGCAACACGTCTGGCAAACGAACATCAAAGAAGAGATCGAAAGTAAGATCTTTGGCTACAACGATCTTTGGGCCAGCCGGGCGCTATCCCTTCCCGCGGATTTGGCTCCCGTTGAGCGTTATCGCGCCCTTCGATCGAAGCTCCCCGATTCGATGACGGTGGCGCAAAAGCGAGATCACCCGGTCTTGGATCAGCCGGTGAACTATTGGGTGACGGCAAGAAAGTCCTACGACAACTACGTCACCGAGCAGAAAGTCGAGTCTTTTCCCGAGTACACGGCCTTTTATCGGGACCTACATGCGCACTACGACTGCTGGGAATTTCCTGGGACCCACGGCGATCAGGGACTCGATACCGTTCGCATTTACGATTTGCGGCGTCGCGTCGAACGGCCGAAGGTCACAAAAATCGACCCGGCAGATTGGATGACGGCTCAACTTGGGGCCCGCTAGTCGTCATGGATCAGGAGGCGGGGTGGGTAAAGTCGCCTTAGTGCAGTGCAATCCGGTCTCGGCCCGATAATGGGCACGGACACGCCCATGGGGAAATCCCGTCTTAGGGGCGCCACCGGGTGGTTTTACGACAGGGTCGCGGGCCCCGTTTGCCGTAAAGGCGCTAAATTCGGTCTTTGCGGGCAGAATAGAGAGCCGCTGTTTGGAGGGCTGCGAATAAATCCCAGCATATATCTTTCGAGTTGACCCCTGACTAGCTCGGCGTATACTTGGCGGACCCTTGGGAGATCAAAACTCTCACCTTTGTTCTCACGCGCCGCCGATCGTCAAAGAAAATCAACGTGTTCGAGCAAAGTGATCCCGAAACCAAGTCGGGTTCCGCTCATTCCAAGGTGTGCTTGGTCCCAGCCAAAAAGTTGGCGGCTCTTCTATTAAGAAGTCGTAGGCTGGCGGACCCAGGACCCTAAACGGAGAAACATTGCGGCATGCCAACCGCCTCCATCACCACCCAGCCTCAACGCTCCTACGCTCCCATTAAGGGCTTGGCGGACCGCGTTTTCGCGTTATTTGGGATTGTGGTGTTGCTGCCAGGATTGGCACTTATCGCGCTCTTGGTCAAGATGACGTCTCGTGGCCCCGTGTTTTTCCGTCAGGAACGAGTCGGCCAATTCGGCCGTCATTTCTTCATCTTGAAGTTTAGAACGATGGTCGTCGACGCCGAACTGGCGACCGGCCCCATTTGGGCCCAAGAAAACGATCCGCGCTGCACCAAGATCGGGCGGTTCTTACGTCTCTCCCATCTGGACGAGCTGCCCCAACTGCTCAACGTGTTGATGGGCGACATGAGTCTCGTTGGGCCACGTCCCGAACGCCCCATGTTCGTGCAGCAGTTCAAACGTGAGTTTTCAAATTACGAAGACCGCCTCGCCGTCAAGCCCGGCATCACGGGTCTCGCTCAGGTTTATCACACCTACGACGCGACCATCCGCGACGTCCGCAAAAAACTCGCCTACGATCTGCTTTACGTCAAAAAGATGTGCATGATGACCGATATTGTCATCATCTTCTTGACCGTGCGTTGCCTCACAGGTCGCGGCGCCCGCTGATAAGGTAGTTTTTCGATCAGCCGGAGAAGGGGGCATACGCCCCTAGCGCCACGCGCGACGCCCCACCATGGCCCCCCAAAACCAAGACCAAGATCTCACCCAGCCCGACCTTAAAGTCGCCAACGCGATGACGATTGACGTCGAGGATTACTTCCAGGTGGGCGTTTTCCAAGATCGCATCAAGACCGATGATTGGCACTCTTTTGAAAGCCGCGTCGAGCACAACCTCGACCGCTGCCTAGCGCGTTTGGACGCCAAAGGCATCAAGGCTACCTTCTTTGTATTAGGTTGGCTTGCGGAGCGCTTCCCGGCAGCGATTCGCAGGCTCGATCTTGAGGGGCATGAAGTCGCCAGTCACGGCTATGGCCACCAGCCGATTTGGAAGCTCAATCCTGAGTCCTTCCGCGAAGACATCAAGCGAGCTCAAGGGGAGATCGGAGCCGCTATTGGCCGCGCCCCGCGCAGCTACCGGGCTCCTTGTTTTAGCATCACGAAAAAGACCCTGTGGGCGCTCGACATCTTGGCCGAAGAGGGCATCGTGCAAGATTCGAGCATTTTTCCAGTGTCTCATCCCGAGTACGGAATACCCGACGCCGAAAAGTCCATCCACCGTATCCGTCTCGCGAATGGCGCCGAGCTGTGGGAGTTTCCGATGACCGTAGGACGTTTGTGCGGCAAGACGATGGCGTTTTGTGGAGGAGGCTGGTTTCGTCTTTTCCCCTACTGGGTAACACGCCGTGCGCTTAGAAAGTCCTGCCGCGATGGCGTTCCCTTCGTCTTCTACTTACATCCTTGGGAACTTGATCCCGACCAGCCCGACTTGCGCCAACTCACAACCAAGCTCGGTCGCTTTCGGCATTACGTCAATTTGCATCGAAACGAAGCCAAGTTCGCCCAGCTCCTCGAAGATTTCACCTTCACCAGGCTTGAGGACATCTTCGCGGCCTACGCTGGGCGCGACGTCCCGGTCGTGAGCTACTAGCCCTCGAACAAGCGCGCATTTTGACTTTGGGGTCGTGACGAGAAGGATTGCCGTCGAGGCGTACCGCGTCTGCAGTACGTTGAAATCGGTCGGGTTCCATTGATCACGTTTTTCACCTTGCAGTACGC
>JAZGFI010000152.1:0-4009 GCA_036479435.1 Planctomycetota bacterium
TCACCATTCTCGCGGCGAACGTCTTTCGGATTTTCTACGAGCGCAATCTGAAACCCGAGTGCCGCAAAAAGACGACGGCAAAAAGAATCTCCGACCTCATCAAAGCTGGCATCGACGCCGACGCCACTGTCGCTATCGACAGCTCATAGCTCTGATTCGGCTAACCCCAAAGCTCTAGAATCCGCGCCCTTGGGGCGCGGGACTAGCACCCCTGCCGATCAAGCCGACTTTTGCGAAAAAACTCGCAATACGAAGGCGCCAATCACCAAACCAAACCTCAGCGCTGACCCAAAGTCAGCCTTGAAGTCCGTTGGCATCGCCTTCTGGAATGTCGAAAGCCCGCAGATGCGGAATCGCTGCACCTTGGTCGTCTTGCTTGACATCATCGATCCTCCGCTTCAAAAAATGAGCGGTGGACTTTACGAGGGCGATAACCACTAATTCAGGCACGCTTGCCGAAAGGGCACAAGAAGACATCCTGGAGAGTTGGCCGCACTTTGCTGATGACAACATCGCAAGAGCGGGGCCTTGGCCTGATGACAAGACGAAATTCTCCCCTTCCATTACGTGGAGCCCTGGGTTGTTGGAACTATGTTGGATTTTCGAACCACAGACCTGTCTCGGTACGGACTCTCGACTGATAACGAGCCGAAGCACCATCTCGCCGGAGTCGTGGTGAATCCTGGCGACGAACTTGAAATTCGAAGCGCGGTAAGGAAGTGGGTTTTGGTTCGCTACCTGAGTCCACTGGGGTGGAAATACGCTCGATGCACGCTGACTTTACCCGGCCTATGGCACCACGAAATCGAGCTTCAGATCCCATGCCTCGCCAACTTTCGGTGGCCCAACCATTCAGAAGCAGCATGCACAACAACGGAGCCCGTCAAAATCGAAACCTGGATCCTAGTCCTCTTTCGGAATCACCGTGAGTACTAAACGATCCGCTTCTCCGATTCGGAATTTCGGGGAGTGACTGGAAAGCACCAATCGGCCGACGAAGTTCTCATTTTCTCCAATAGTAGTAGAGATCATGGCCAAAATTGAATCTATCGTCCGCATTTCACCCTGCACACCCTTTACGGAAATGACTCCTTCATCATCAGCGAAATAGGAAACCGGGTTGTTGGGTTTGACGCCATTCAGTTGGACAAAGATCGTTGGAAGCGATCTACCATCGACGTCGACGAATTTTAGCTCCTGGGTCGCTGATCGACCAACAGTTACTACTAGTTCGACCGTATTCGCAAGTGTCAGTTCCCGTTCGAAGATACTGCCTTCCTTCAGAGAAACATCTTCGTTATTCGGCAAGACTTGGATGATAATCTTGCCTACGGCCAGCGGAAATATCTCGCAAACATCACCATCGACAGAGGCCTCAGCGAGCAAAGTCGGGTCCAGTGACAACATTGGCTTCCTTCGCCGGAGAACGCGAATCCGAAAGTCGCCCGGCAAGAACGCCTGGCCTTTGAACCTCACCCGGAGCGCCGCCGACCCAAGTTGAACATTGATCTCTCGTTCCCGCGGAGCAAATGGAATCGTAAAAACCTCAGACTCATGCTCGGGGAATCCCTGCGCTCGCACACTCAGAAACCATCGGCCAGCTTGCAAACCCTGAAACTTAAATCTACCGCCTGATTGCGTTCTGACTTCCGCAATCGGCTCAGTGACGCCACCGCTCGAATATCTCGTTGCTACGACGGTAGCATCCGGAACGGGCTGTCCTGTCAGAGTCTCGACTACCGTGCCCGTCACTTCGGAAGGGCACGATAAGACCAACTCAATTTTCTGAGCTGTTGGAATAGGAGTAATGAACATGCGCAAATATTCACCTTGAGGACCAACCTCGAAGGAAGTTCCTCTTCTGACGACCAATGCGTTGTTTGATTTTTCGATAAGCTTCTCGAACGGATTAGCCACTCTGAATGGCTGGAACTCTTTCGAAAGCGAAAATCTCTGCTTCACTGGAGCAACATGCCACCACCCACACCCCATTTGAATTGGACGTGTCGGTAGCTCCGACTTGGTCGCTATGCGTTTTCGCACTGAACCAAGCCTGAGCACCTGAGTTCTTAGGCCATTCTCGCCTGGATGGTCTTTCGTTTCGATGTTGGCGCTGAAGCCAACCACGTCAAATTCAACATCAGGAAACGCCCTGGCACCGCGATCCCAAGATGTGAAGAATTGCACCTGTGGTCGACGTGAAACGACAATACTCACCTTTTGAACGGACCCACTCTCAACGTCTACAATCGCCGAATGACGTATTTTCTTATCACTTTTCTCTTCAGAGGGAACAATGCAAAAGTCATCGTTCAAAAGACTGACCACGACTTGGCTGGAGGCTCCGGCGAGGTAGATATTACCTACGCCTTTTTCATTGACTCTAAACGGAAATGCGTGTTCGCCGTCGCCAGCAGATACTAAGCCCTCGAGTTGCCCTGCGGGGGTCTCTCCGTCCCCACGATAAACACCAATCTCATGACGCCTCAATACCCAAGGCAGTACAATTGTTGGCGACTCGACAACGTTCTTTGCACCCGGCAGCGTGGGGGTTCTATGGGTCGAATACCCTGGAACCCAAGAGAGGCCCCTGAAGTCGCCCCCGCAGACCGAAAATTTGCCAAGGCTGTCTGTTTCAGACGTTATGCGCATTCGGCAGACATTTGAAAGCCACAGTTCCTCGACGACATCGACACCACAAATCGGTTTTCCGGGAAGGTCCACCACAAATCCTGCTTGTACACCGAAGAGTAACTGAACCTTGACTCTGCGGTCCCGAGTTCGATTTGCCATCTCAAGGAGTCTTTCGAAGCTGACCACTCGACCACCATCGACCCAGACTGCTACGATGTCATTCTCTTCGATGACGAATGGGGCTGCTTCTGAGATGCTCACTACTTGTGACCTGCAACCTGTGAGTTCTAAGGATCGCCAGCCGCGCGAGGATCTCTCCGGGTCCTGATCATTCGATGCTCGGCCGTCTGAACGGATGACCAACATCTCAACCTCGTCGACAGAAGTAATCGTCGTCACCGCCGGGTTCTGCTGTCTACGTCTCGCTTGTCGTCGCTCAGGTGTCGAATACTCTTCTTGCCGAACAACGCCCGTAAGCAGGCTCTCGCTTGAATCCTTGAGCAACGCAAAGGCTATGCCGATTGCCGCGACGAGAGAGCCGAGTATCAGAGGTCGCTTGGTCGTCATTCGCTGCCTTGCCTACTCAGAATTCTGTTTGTCGCTTTGATCGCAAATAGAGTACTGCGACAGACGTGGGCGCTTTGTCACTGTGCTTTTGACAAAGCACCCACTGTTTTCACTAAAAGAGAACCATGGTCGTTGGCCCAACCGGACCCGGACCGGTCTGTTGGACAAAAACGGCAATTTGGCCATTGCCAGGGCACGCGAGACCGACTGGTGGGTTCGCTGGGATTACTTGGCCCGCTGCGACACCGACCTCAGCAATGAGCGTGGCTGTGAAGACCGGCTCCAGCTCGTAACAGTAGACGAAAATCGTGAAATTAAAAGCGGTGTTATTCGCCACGCCCGATGCGAGAATCGACGCCGGGAACGGCATGGGGGCGGAGGGATCGCCAGCCATGTTCGTCAAGTTGACGGAGTTCGAGGACCCACCCGACGGATTGTACGAAACCGCAAGTTGAGCTTCTGCACTAGAACAGAATCCAAGAGAGAAGGCAGCGATGATGGCCGCGAGAATCATTGCTTTCATAGATAACGCCTTTCAAAGTATAGATACCAATACGGCCTCTCGTAGACATCTTAACCGTAAACGGATGAGCTTGCCATCCATCGCAAAGCAGAAGGTAACCCGAACGGTCCCACCACAGAGTCTTCGAAAGATTCTTTCTTTTGTTGAAGAAAACGAAGAGATGGCCGGACATTGGGTCCTCTTTGATCACTTCGCTGACAAGGCCGCTAAGACCATCAAACGAACGACGCATGTCGACGGGCTCGCGGGCTACAAAGGAGTTATTGCCAAGAGTTGTGTTTCAGA
>JAZGFI010000153.1:0-39767 GCA_036479435.1 Planctomycetota bacterium
ATCACTTAGCGAACCCGTCTAACGAGGAGCCGGATGCGTCAATCGCGCACGTCCGGATCTGTGGGGGGCTGGGGAGAAAAATCTCCCTGGTCTACCCGACGACTAAATTCTCCCGCTTTTTTAGGTCAGACCTAAAAAAGCGGGAGAATTTAGTCTGACGCCGTACAGCCGGTTTTAGTTTTTGGCGGGGTGGGTGTCGAGGAGTTTGTAGCGGTTTTGGGATAGCTGCATGGCGATGACGAAGTGGGCGGTGGTGAAGGCGGAGCCGTTGCCGCGGTCGGAGTTGCTCGACAACTGACGGCTTTCTTTGGTGGGGCGGGAGGTGATCGCGCCGTCTTGGTCGCGCTGGGCCATGATGTAGTCGCGGTAGAGGAGCCAAAACTTTTCGTAGGACTTCTCGCCTTTGACGGCGGCGGCGAGCGCGCCGTTGAGGATATGCATGGCGGGGCTCACGTGGCCCTGAGGGAGGGTGTCGAATTCTCGGTCTACGAAATTCCACATGCTCTTGGATGTCTTGCCACGACGGCTCAACTGGCGAAAAGCCCAATAGGCCCCGGCAGTCCGGCCTGCGTCACCGTGGCCGGCTTGGCCTTTGCGCGTGGAGTAGGCGACGCCTCCGCCCGAGGTGCAGGCCTTTACGTATTCGATGGCCTTGGCCCTTTTGTCTTGGTCCAGCACGACGCCGACTCGCTCGGCCATCCCCATGCCCGCCATGCAGAAGTTACTCATGATTTCGAGTTCGAGATACTTGAGCGCATTGGGGCCGCCGGGGCCGTGCGCCCAGCCGCCGCTTTGCTCCTGGTTTTCCTGAATTTTGGCGACGACTTTTTTGAGCAGAGACTTGGTTTCTTTGCTTCGTTTTTGCGCCAAGGATTCGGATAGCAAGATCGCACCGTAGCTAAGACTCCAGTTTGTCTGATTCCAATTCGCCCCTCCGCCTTGACTCATGCGGTCGTCGTCATCGAGAACGTGTCGTTTCACGTATTTGAGGGCGCGTTGATAGTTTTTCTTGTACTTCTTCCCGGCTCCCAAAAACGCAGGCCCTGCGAGTGCCGCACCGGCTGTGCCTTGGTTTTGGTTGGCGAAGACGTCCTTGAATTTGCCATCGCCGTCCTGTGTTGCCTTCAAAAACTTGAGAGCGTCACTCAAGATGCTCTGACTGCGATGGCACTTGGCGGGGGTGTTGCCCTTGAAACTGCCGAGAGCCGCAACTGCGATCGCCAGCTTGACTTCCTTGCCCTTACGCCGAACAACGAGCTTTAGAATGCCCGTCTTCTTGTTGGGGGCTTTTTTCGCTTCGGCATTCATGACTTGCTGGCAAAAAGCGTCGATCAAGGGGTCGCCGGTACCCTTCAGTTTATTGCCGTTGACCTTCAAGATGCGGTCGCCGACTTTCAGTTTTCCTTTGTCAGCGGGACCTTTAGCGTGGATGCGGCGGATATCGATCGTGCCACTCTCCGACCCGGGGAGAGCCTGCGCCCCTATTCCACCTAAAGGATAGTAGTCGGATTTGTCGCGGCGCGGGCCCTGAGCCAACGACGAAAGTGCTAACGCGGCTAGGAGAAGGCAGGAGAACAAAAAGGAGCGGCAAGATGGCATCGGTAAGTGCTCGCTGAATCGAAAGACTGAGCCGGGACGGGGAAGATAGCAAATGCGTTCAAGCTAGCCGCAAGTCGATGGATTTGTCATCCCCATCGAGAGGACAAGATCTAGCGCAATCCCTCAAGAAGGTAGCGTGCGTTGTCGCGGATGGCTTTTGGTGCCCCTTCCGTATCGCAGCGTTTCAGCCAGCTCAGAGCTTCTTTGCGCCGGTCTAGCTGAATGGCGATCTTGGCCCGAAGGAGTTGGGCGGCCGGAAACTGTGCCGCGTCTTCTCCCAAGCCTTCCAGTACCAAGGCGGCGCGCCGGGGTTGGAGCGATAGGCGGCGTTGGCACAAAGCGAGCTTGCTCGCGACGAGAGCCTGGGCCTCGAAAGCGCGTTGTCGATCGGGGTCGCCCACAAAGTCAGCTAGCCCCGAAGAGTCAGCAAACAGTCCCTGGGCGTCATCAAATCGACCTTCCGCGCCCGCCCGTTCAGCGAGGGCGATCATGACCGGGATGCGCAGCAGTTTCAGTTCGCGATCGCGCGACGCCAAAGCGCTTTGTTGCTTCATGGTCTGCTCGGCGCGATCCAAGGCCTGCAAGGCGGCGTTGAAGTCACCGCTATCCATGTGTTTTCGCACGTCTTTCAAGGCGGCATTGAAGGCAATCGCGGCCGCGTTCTCAGTCATGGAGGCAGAATCGATGGTGTCGTTTGCGGATTTCACGATAGCGCGGGCGCGTTCGCGATCCGTGCCTTGGAGCAGGCTAGCGGCTTGCTTGGCCAAACTCAGTTTTTCATCGAGACTGTCTGCCACTTCGGCGCGGCTAAGTAGTTCAAGACCTTCGAGGCGGCGGCGCTGTGCCTCGGACACCTCACCTTCGTTGGCGCCAATGTTATTCGTGTCTCCGTCATTCGCGTTCTGATTATCGCTGTCGGAGGGCTCGTCGCCGCCGCTGGATTTACGGTCAGCATCGGTCGTGCTGTCGACAGATTTCGCGAGCCCTAGGGCCTGAAGGGCTTTCTGCCGCAACTCGATGCCTTTGTCCTGCATCCCGAAAAACCAGCCCAAGGCGCCCAGCAAAGCCAATCCAAGGACGATCTTGGTGGGAAAGGAACGCTTTGTTTCGGTCGGCGAAATGACCACGGCCTCGGTTTCGCGCAAAGCTTGGTCGATGGCTGCTTGCAATTCAGCGCAGCTTTGAAAGCGCTCGCTGGGCTTTTTGGCGATGCAACGTTTGGCAACTTGCGCCACGGATGCCGGCAGACTGGGCACGCGTTCGCGCAAGTCCGGAGGCGAATTGAGCAGGTGTTCGGACATGACGTTGCTTCCCGTGAAGGGAGCGCGGCCACTGAGCATGACGTAAGACATGCACCCCAAGGCATAGATGTCTGATTGAGCATCAGGGCTTTCGCCGTCCCATTGCTCCGGCGACATGTACATGGGCGTGCCGGCAAGCACATTGTTGTAAGAGGTCTGGCGCGTCTTCGGACCTTTGGCCACATGGGCGATACCAAAGTCGGTAAGTTTCAGACTTCCGTCTCGCGCGACAATGACGTTCTGCGGTTTCAGATCGCGGTGAATGAGTCCCGAGCGATGCGCAGCTTCGAGGCCGGCGAGAATCTGCTGCATGTAGCGCGCCCAGCGATCGACGGAAAGCCGGCCGACGTCTTTGATGAGGTGCGCGAGGCTACTGCCCTCGACGAGCTCCATGCAAATGAAGGGGCGACCCTGCCAAAACCCGCACTCGTAGACCGTCACCGCGTTGGGATGATTGAGGCGGGCGGCCTTGCGGGCCTCGTCGAGAATATCCGCAGCTTTCATGTCGCTGCGGCGATGCGGGAACTTGATGGCGACTTCGCGTTGCAAGTGGTTGTCGAAAGCCCGGCACACTTCGCCCTGACTGCCTTCACCCAAAACTTGCGTCAAGGTGAAGCGATCATCAGCGGTCGTTCCGATCGGGCCTTCCGCGCCGCCAAGGGCAGGGTCAGCGCTGCCCTCGCCGTCGTCACGGGAGATGATCGGCATGCGGGTCGTATCGCCCTCGCTGCGGCCGAGTATGGTTTTCTCGTCGTCTTCGGAGTGTTGATTTTTGGATTCTTCGTTGTTCATAGCTTCGGCATCATAACGGGAGTGTAAACGCTTGCTTTCCTTTGGTTTGGAGGAATCCAAATACTCCACGGTGCGACGAATGATGTCTCTAAGGGCTCCAACGTTCAAGGTGTATCAATTATCGTGAAGGTGAAGGCAGGCAGGGGTTTAGGGCCTTCGGGTTACCGCAGGTGGGTCTCAATTCGGGTAATTTGTCGCTCTATATTGTTGTGGAGAAGGTGTGGGGAAAACGAGATCGCGAGGCCGGGGACAAAAAAAGGTGCGGCGAAAGCCGCACCTTTTTTTCTGATTGCCACCCGACTCGTCGTCGAGGCTAGTTCGTTTCGAGCAATTCCGCGAGACGAAAACCGTCCGGGCCCGCCCGCAAACGCTCAAAGGCTGCCGCTTCGAGCTGGCGAACACGTTCGGCCGAGACGCCGATCTCCTTGCCAATTTCGCCGAGGGTGCAAGGACGTTCGGCGCCGATACCGAATCGGAGTTGGAGGATCTTTTGGTGACGCTCCGGCAAGGTCAGAAGTGAATCGCGAATCAAGTGACGGATGTCTTCTTGAATCACTTCTTGCTCGGGCATCGGCGTGTTCTTGTCACCGACGAGATCACCCAAACGAGTTTCGTCATCCGGTCCGGACTCCAAAGAGAGCACCGGACGGTTGACCGTGGGATTGGAGAGCATCTCGTTGAGTCTCATTCGAGCTTCGCCGAGCCCGTGATCGCCTTCTTCCATCATGGCTTCTTTTTGAGCCTTGCGGAGGTTCTGCGTCACGTTGACAGGGAGGCGAATCGTGCGGCTCTTTTCTTCGAGTGCGCGCAAGATGGCCTGCCTGATCCAAAGATAGGCGTAGGTCGAAAAGCGTACTGAGAAGCGAGCGGAGAAGGACTCGGTCGAACGAATCAAACCGAGGTTGCCCTCTTGAATGAGCTCAACGTAGGCCATCGGGCCGCCTTCGAACTTGCGTGCCACCGACAACACGAGGCGCAGGTTGCGTTCGATGAGCGGCCTTCGCTCCGCGATGAATTGCCGACGCAAGTGAGCGATCTTTTCTTCGAGACGGGTGCCGCCCTTGGCAATGGCCGACTGCTTGTAGCGTTCGAGCGGTGCGGGACGTAAGCCCACCCACAACAGGGCTCGAACCAAGGGGCACACGCCACCCTTGCGACCGCCTGAGAACGCCCGTTTGCGGCGTTTCGAGACCGTATCGAAGATCTTGTAGAGGCGCTCCGCGAGGGCCTCTACATCCTTGCCACCGGGCTTCGCCTTCGGCGGACCGGGGATGATCGACCGCGCGGAAATCTCGCCGGCCTTCCATTTCGTCAGGTCATCCCACACGGCATGGAGGCCCGCTTCGGTACCGAGAAAACTCTCGGTCCAACGGTGGCGAGCCATGATGAGGTTGCCGAGGAGCAAGTGCTCTTCGGAGGGGTCGAGCAGTTCGTGACTGCCGACTTCTTGCAGGTAGGCTCCGAGTCCGTCACCGGGTTGGATGCCACCGCTTTTGTCGTTGTAAGTACTAAGTTTGACCATGTTGTTTTCCGCGCTCCGTTCCCGGGAGCGCGCCTTGTCGTTTCGCGTTCTGCATTCAAATCCGTACGGGTGTCGCCAGCTCCATGAAGGCGCAACCCAAATTTATTCTTCGCTCAGGCCTTCGATCTTGCTAACGCAGAGATGAGAGGCGGTTGATCCTCGAGACATCGCGCTCGCGTTTCGCCGCTGGCGGGGACTCGTGTGCGCGTCCTTAGGCTTTCCGCGCTGGCTTCGGCAAGCGAAGCTGAATCCGCGGGTTGTTGTGTCGAGTCAGCGAATTGTCGACTCCGTCCCCAGGGGGGATGGAGCCAGAGAGACCCTATAGCTCATCGCGGCAGTGCCCTGCGCCTTCGCGAAACCACGCGGCTTCGAAACTTCGCGCACACCAAACTCTGCCGTGGCAAGAACTTTAGGTGGACTTCCCTCTCAGGACGACGGCCCTTTCGCAAAAAAGGTGATGCGCCGACTTCCTGGGATCTTTTAACTACAGCTTGAGGCTGGACTTTACCAGTCCATTCCCGAGGAAATGCCATTCCTCAGTTTGCCCCGCCGAGTCAGCATGATACGACCCTCGGCGGTGGCGCAAAGCGATATTTTTCTTGAGCGATGATTTTTGCTCTTAAGGGCAGGGTCGGTTTGCGCCAAAAGCAAAAAAAGAGCGCCTTCGGATGACTCCGAGGCGCTCCTTAGTGAGAGAGTTTGTGGCTTTGCGACGGCGAGGAGATGAGTGAGTGAGAGAGAGAAGCTTTCCAGTTTCTCGCCGCCTCTCGGCTACAACTGATATTCGGAACAAGTCGCCGGCACTTGACCCTCGAAGACAAATTTACCCATCAATTCTCGTCGATGGCGAACCCTAGCCATTGAGGCTGCGGGATTTCGGGCAGTCGAGCCCGGTCCACCAAGTAACTCGTCGCCTTCAACAGATCGCCGAAAATACGGTACTGAGCCGCCGTAGCGTCCAAATAAGACACCCCGGAGCTTCCCCCGGTCCCGACGCGGAGGCCGATCATTCGTTCGACCATGCGGGCGTGCCGGAATCGGAAGAGGCGAAAGTGCTCCTCGAACTCGAGCACTCTTTCGAGAAGGGCATAAGGCCAAGCTAAGAGCGGTTCATTGCGGTAGCTCGCAATGAAGACAAAAGCCTGGTGGGCGCGATTAGTGACCTCGTCTCCCGACTCAAAAAAGTCCCGTGCGTCTTTTTTTCCGGACTCAACGCGCTTTTCGGTGATGGCGTGCTGTTCTTCGGACAAATTCGGATTGGCGCGCTGGATGGCGCACTGCTCATCGATGTAGGCGTCGTAGGTCTCAAGAAAGCGCTCGCCAAAGCCCGGGAAGGCGCGATCAAAGGGAGTGCGAGCGAGCCAAGCGAAGAGGGTGTCGCGGAGGCTCGGCTCGGCTTCTCGCCGCTTGACCTGCTCTCTCCGATTGGCGTCCAGGTGAGAATCGTAGGGTCGGCCCTGAAATTCGATGCGTTTGTCCGCATCGAGCCCGGCGACGATCTCGATCTCGCGAAACTGAAAGGACTGAAAACCACTTGCGGGCGCCAGTTGGTCGCGGAAACGCAAGAAGTTGGTGGGTGGCATCGTTTCGATCAAGGCGAACTGGTGACCAAGATGTTCCAAAGTCTTGGCGCAACGGTCCAAAAGGCGCGCGACTTCGGGAATCTCGGTCTCTGCGACCTCATTGTTCTCGCCGCGGGGCGTCATGCGATCCCGCGCGCTCGTCAGATCCGCCAGGATCATCTTCATCCACAATTCCATCGTTTGGTGGGTAATGATGAACAACAGCTCATCGTGGTGGATGAGAGGTCGGGTCGTTTTGGGGTCAGCGGCGGCCGGATCTGGGGGCAGCTGGCTTTCGAGGATGTGATCCAATTGTAGATAGCAGTGGTAGCTGACGGGGCGTTTTTTGGGGCTCACGCGTATTCTCGCTCAAGATGGCCTTGGATGGGACATCCTACGGGTCGGTTTGGGGCGTAGCCAGAGCCAGGTTGACGCAAGGCCTTATGGAGGACACCGCCTGGTCCTGCTACTTTGGCTCCACACCGGAGCCCAAAACCATGCCTAGCCATATCAGTCAGTTTCCCGCCGATTCCTATCTTCGGGTCTTTCATGCCCCGCGTCGCCTGATTGAAGCCGAACAAGCCAAGATCAGCAAAGTCATGGCCGCATTCCTGCCGACCTGGGTGGCCCACGAAGTTCCGATCACGGGCGACTTCGAAATTCTGCACGATCAATTCATCGTCGTGTCGGCCAACGAATCCATCACGCCTTTGTCCGGTTGTTCAAAGGACAGCCTCATCGGCGTCATCCGAGCCTTGAGTGCAGCGCTCGACCTCGATTTTGTCCACGGCCCGCCGCTCTGTTTTCGCGCGGGCGAAGAGATCCGCGCCGTCGATCGCAAGACTTTTGGCGATCTGGTGAAAGCCGGAGACGTCACCGGCGAGACCGTCGTGTTTGATTCGACGATCGCCAGCGTTGGTCCCTACCTGGCCGGGAAGTTCGAAACCAAAGCCGCCGACTGCTGGCATGCGAAGGCCTTTCGCGATCTCGCCACTTCCGAGTGAGTGACAGCAAAAGATTCAAGCACGAACTGCCCGAAGCCAGGTGGCCAAGCCGCCAACAGGCCGAGGCTTCGCGCCTCTTCTCGCCGATGGAAATGGGCCCGCAGCTAAGAGTGGCTTCCCGGACTTGGGTACCGGCGATGGTGCCCTGGCGCGCCACCGACGAGGGCTTTGTTACCGACAACAACGTCGATTGGTACCGACGATTTGCCCAGGGTCGCCCCGGAGTTCTGGTGGTTGAGGCGACTGGTATTCGCGACATCCCCTCGGGCCCTTTGCTGCGCATCGGTCACGAGCGATTCGTCGCGGGCCTAAGGCGCATCACGGACGCGGTGCACGAAGCGAGCGCTGGCGAAACCAAGGTCTTCATCCAAATCATCGACTTTCTGCAGATCCGTCGGCGACCCGAGCCCGAAAAGTTCTTCGAGCGCTTTCTTAATCTTAACGACGCTCACCGTCGCCGCATGGCGCTCATCGATCGCGGCGTCGATTGGCAAAAGGCCAGCGAACAAGAGCTACGGACGCGACTGCTTGAACTCGATGAAGCGGGCCAAGAGGCGGTGCTCGCGCCGCGCGAGTTGGAAGCGCTTCGTTTCGGCGCGCGCGAACGCGTTTGGGATCTAGAACACGAACACATCCGCGAACTTCCCAAGGTCTTGCCGGCCCTGTTCGCCGACGCGGCGGGGCGGGCGAAGGACGCGGGCTTTGACGGCGTGGAACTGCATTTCGCACACGCCTATACCATGGCGAGTTTTCTTTCCGCGCGCAATTGTCGCGACGATGGCTACGGCGGTACTCGCGAGAACCGCATCCGCTTGCCGCTCGAAGTCATCGCGGCCAGCCGTGCGAAAGTCGGCGCCGACTTCGCGCTCGGATGCCGCTTCCTCGGCGACGAAGTGATCGATGGCGGCAGTGATCTCACCGACGCCACCTGGTTTGCCGAGCAGTTCGCCCGTGCAGGGCTCGACTTTCTGTCGGTCTCAAAAGGCGGTAAGTTCGAAGACGCTAAACAACCTCGCGTGGGTTGGTCGGCCTATCCCTACACCGGCCCCAGCGGTCAAGAGTGCATGCCGACCGTTCGCATCGATGAGCGCGGGCCCTTCGGCCGCAATCTGCCTTTAGCGGCAGCGATCAAAAAGGCGGTCAACGCTGCGGGCTTTGACACTCCAGTGGTCGCTGCGGGTGGCATCTGCACTTTTGATCAAGCCGAAGCGGCCCTTGAGCGCGGCGATTGCGATATCGTCGGCGCCGCCCGCCAGTCCCTAGCCGATCCAGATTGGTGGGCGAAGATGCGCTCGGGGAGCGGCGCTGAGATCCGACGCTGTCTTTTCACCAACTACTGCGAAGGCCTCGACCAAAAGCACAAAAAGGTCACTTGCCAGCTTTGGGACAAGCTCCCGGCTAGCGCCTCCGGGCCCCTGATCCCGATGTCCAGCGATGGACGGCGTCGTTTGCTCCCCCCGTCTTTTGAAGCTGCCGGCGAATAGTCCGCGACGATGGCGAAGTGTCTTGAAGCTGGCGCAGCCCTGCCTAAGATTTGAACGATGGTTCAAACCAAGCCCCAAGACATCACCCCGCGCAGCCTGGCCCGCAAGCGCACGATCCTCCTCGAGGCATCTAAAGCCTTTCGTGAAAAGGGTTTCCATGCCACGGGCATGCGCGATATCGCCGCGCGGCTCGACGTGACCGTGGGCAGCCTCTACTACTACTTCAACAACAAAGAGGAGCTGCTGATCTTCTGTCAAGAAGACACGCTCCTACGTCTTGAGAGCTATGTGGCTTGGATCGACGATCTGGGGTTACGGCCCGACACCCGGCTTCACGCCCTTATTTCGAGCCATGTGGCCTGCCTTAACGTGGGAACCCGCGGCTCCTTAGCCCATTTGGAAGTGCCAGAGTCCGACACTCCTGAAAACCGCGCCCTGCTTCGAAAACGCAGCCACTACCGACGCGTCTTGGGCGAAGTCATCGAAGAGGGCATTCAGCGGGGAATCCTCGAGACTCCAGAGCCGCGCTTAGCCGTGATGGCGATCTTGGGTGCCGTCAACTGGACGGTGCGCTGGTACCAAGCCAAAGGCGATCGCAGCCCCCGAGAAATCGGCGAGAGCTTCGCGGATCAGCTGGTGCAAGGTCTGCTCGCCCCCGGAATCAAACTCGAACGACCCGTCCTTCAATGGCCGGGATTTGAATTGGCGGCGCCTTCTGTGCCGTCCTTGGAGTCAGCCAACCTTGACAAGGGAATGGACGATGACTGATGGCATGACCACAGCAACTTTGACGATCAATGGCGAAGA
The DNA here is from genome assembly GCA_036479435.1 of Planctomycetota bacterium. Taxonomy (GTDB): domain Bacteria; phylum Planctomycetota; family DRQF01; genus JAZGFI01. The sequence goes on from JAZGFI010000153.1 coordinate 10,072, forward strand.
TCGCACGGTTGTTTTTCCCACGCACCACACGCTGCTCGAAGTGCTGCGCGAAGAATGTGCCTTGACCGGCACCAAGCACGGTTGCGAGCTGGGCGAGTGCGGAACTTGCACCGTGTTGATCGAAGGCAAGCCCGTGCTTTCCTGTTTGGTCTTGGCGGTCGAAGTCGTCGGCCAAAAAGTCGAGACCGTCGAAGGCATGAAGACCGGCAACGAATTGCATCCACTGCAAAGCTGTTTTGCCGATATGGGTGCCGCGCAATGTGGGTATTGCACCCCCGGCATCTTGATGGCGGCGCAGGCTCTGCTCGAAGCGAACGACAGCCCGACCGAGGCTGAGATTCGCGAAGCGCTGTCGGGCAACATCTGCCGTTGCACCGGCTACAACAAAATCATTCAGGCGGTGGCTTGGGCCGGGGCCAAGATGCGCGGCGATCTGAACTACCGTCCGAGTGACGAAGACATCTTCGGCGCCGACATCCCGGAGGGCGTGACCCGTGGCTAAGCAAAACTCATCGCACGAGCTCAAGGGTCAAAGCCTCGGGGCCAAAAAGCAGAACCTGAATCTCATCGGCAAGCCCTACCGGCGCGTCGATGGCGAGAGCAAGGTTACCGGCGGGACCATTTTCGCCGATGACTATCAGGCCCCGCGCACTTGCTTCATGCGGCTTGTGCGCAGCACCGTCCCGCACGCGACGATCAAGTCGATCGATACCACCAAGGCCGCCAAGATGCCGGGCGTGCTCGGTTTTTTGACCGGACGCGAGATGCCCATCCCCTTTGGGATTTTACCGGTTTCTCACGATGAACACGCGCTGTGCATCGACAAGGTGCGCTTCGTCGGCGACCCCGTGGTCGCGGTAGCCGCCCTCACGGAAGACCAAGCCGCCGAAGCCGCCTTAGTCGTCGAGGTCGAGTACACGCCGCTTGCCACGGTGGCGAGTGTCGTCGAGGCCATCAAAGAAAAAGACGACCTCATTCAGGACTACGGCGACGACGGCAATATCCACAAGCGCGTGTCGATGGAGTTCGGCGATGTCGACGCTGGGTTCGAAGATGCGGATGTCATTCTCGAAGATGACTTTTTCTTCGAGGGCAACACGCACTTACCCATGGAGCAGCACGCGACCGTCGCGATCCCAGAACCGGATGGCAAGGTCACGCTTTATTCTTCGACCCAGACCCCGCATTATTTGCACCGCTCGTTGACGAAAGTTCTGGAACTACCCGCGAGCCACATCCGCGTCATCGCCGCGCCGAACGGCGGCGGCTTTGGCGGCAAAAGCGACCCCTTCAACCACGAAGTAGCCGCGGCAAAGATGGCGCTGAAACTCGGCCGCCCCGTGAAGATCGGACTCAACCGCGAAGAGGTCTTTTACTGCCACCGCGGTCGTCACCAAGTGCAGGGCTACATCCGCACCGGATTCAAAAAAGACGGCAGCATCACTGCGCAGCACCTAAAGACCGCCTTGGACGGCGGTGCCTACGGCAGCTACGGCGTCGCCAGCACCTACTACACCGGTGCGCTGCAAACCGTGACCTACAAACTGCCGAAGTATCGCTTCGAAAGCCTGCGCGCCTTCACCAACAAGCCGCCCTGCGGACCCAAACGCGGTCACGGCACGCCGCAGCCGCGCTTTGGTTTTGAAACGCACCTCGACAAGGCGGCCCACAAGTTGGGCATCGATCCCGCGGACATCCGACTCAACAACCTCGTCGAACCGAATACGGTCACGGCGAACTACTTGAAAATCGGAACGATCGGTTTGCGAAAGTGCATCGAAGCCGTGATCGAAGGATCGGGTTGGCGCGAGCGCTACGGCAAACTTCCCGAAGGCCGCGGCCTCGGCTTAGCTTGCAGTTCGTATTTGTCGGGCGCGGGCCTGCCGATCTATTGGAATCACATGCCTCACTCGGGCGTGCAGATCAAGCTCGATCGCTCGGGCGGGGTCGCCGTCTTTTGCGGCGAGACGGAAATCGGGCAGGGCTCGGACACCGTGCTCGCGGCCTGCGTGGCCGAAGTGCTCGGCATCAACCTCAAAGACATTCGCCTTTGCGTCGCCGACACGGACTTAACGCCGGTTGACCTCGGCAGCTACTCCTCGCGCGTGACCCTCATGGTCGGCAACGCTGCTATTCAGGCTGCCGAACGCGCCAAAGAAATGATCGCCAAAGCCGTGGCCAAAAAACTCGAAGTGCCGCCCTCGCGGCTTGGTTTTGCCGATCGCCGCGTCTTTGACGTCGAGAATCCCGAGACGGGAATGGACTGGCCCGAAGCCGTCATCGCCGCCGAGAGCGAGTTCGGAACTTTGGGCACCACGGGTTCTTACACACCGCCGCGCTCACCCGGTCGTTACCGCGGCGCGGGCGTCGGTCCCTCACCGGCCTATTCCTACAGCGCCTGTGTCTTGGAAGTCGAAGTCGACGTTCACACCGGGATGTACGAAGTCAAAGAAGTGTGGATGGGCCACGACGTCGGTCAGTGCATCAACGCCGCGAGCGTCATGGGCCAGATCGAAGGCTCGATCTACATGGGCCTTGGCGAAGCGACGATGGAAGAAATGGTGTACCGCCGTTTGCCGAAGAATCGCTCGAACGCACTGGTCCACAAGTTTCCGTCCATGCTCGAATACAAAAACCCGACCTTCCTCGACATGCCCAAGATGACGAGCTACGTCATCGAAGATCCCGACCCCAACGGCCCCTTCGGCGCGAAGGAAGTCGGGCAGGGACCTTTGCTGCCGATGATGCCAGCCCTCGCCAACGCGATCTTCGACGCCGTCGGGGTTCGGATCGATCAAGTTCCGATCGGTCCGCACATGGTTCTGGACGCCTTGGAGAAAAAAGCCCGCGGACAAAACCCGCGCTTTGGCCCCAAGGCCTTTCCGACCTACGACTTTGGCACACCCCTGAACGTACCCACCGAAGCCGAAGGCGGCGATGGCAAGGCGACCAACGTCGAAGACGCCGGCTTAAGAAAAGATCGCGGCACCATGCCCGAACACAAAAAGGGAGGGGCTCGCTCATGATGCGGCTACCGAGTTTTCGTTTCGCCCAAGTCGAGACCATCGAAGAGGCGGCAGCCCTGCTCGCCAAAGATCCCGACAACACCCGCCTCGTGGCCGGGGGCACTGACCTTTGGCCCAACATGAAGCGTCGCCATCAACAGGCGGAAACTGTCGTGTCCTTGGCAAAGATCCCCGGCCTCACTGGCATCAGCGGTGACGGCAAGGCTGCCACCACCATCGGCGCCATGACCACCCTCACCGATATCGCCTCCAGCGAGTTCATGCAGGCCAACTACCCCGGAGTGGTGCGCGCGGTAGCTTCAATCTCCGCCCCAGTACTGCGCAACATGGGAACGATCGGCGGCAACCTCTGCCTCGACACCCGCTGCACTTACTACAACCAAAACGAAGAGTGGCGGCGCTCGATCGACTACTGCATGAAGGAAAAGGGTTCGACCTGTTGGGTCGCTCCCAGTTCTTCGCGCTGTTGGGCGATTTCGGCCTCCGACGCCGCGCCGGTGCTCTGCGCCATCAACGCCGAAGTCGAACTGGTTTCCAAAAACGGCAAACGAACGATCCCCCTCGCCGACCTCTACCAAGACGACGGCATCAACTACTTGCTAAAAAGCCGCGACGAAATCCTCACCCGCCTCATCTTGCCCACGCCCGGCACTTGGAAAGCGACCTACTGGAAACTCCGCCGCCGCGGCTCCATCGACTTTCCCGTCCTCGGTGTCGGTGCCGCCATGAACTTCGCCCCCGACGGCAGCGTCCAAGACGCGCGCATCTTCCTCGGTGCCGTGCGCTCAGCTCCCACACGTTGCGAAGCCAGCGAACAAGCCATCATCGGCGCCCAACTCAACGAATCCAACATCGCCGAAGCCGCAACTTGTGCCCGCAAAGCCTCGTCCCCTCTCGACAACACCGACTTCGTCGTCAACTGGCGAAAAAAGATGGTCGAGCGCTACGTCGAAGGAGCCCTCCGCGAACTCGGCAACCTCCCCGAAACCGTCAAGTCCCCTCCCCACGGCAACTGGGCCCAATAAAACAAAAACCGACCATACGGTGTCAGACCAAATTCTCCCGCTTTTCTAGGTCAGACCTAATCATCCCGAATAACTGCGACCGGCACGAAACAGCATGCTCGAATACGAAAAGTAGGAGTGGATGCGTCAAAATGGGCACAATGACGAATCAGTTTTATGGGCGCATTTTAGTGCCGGTCATGTTGATAGGTGCGATTGCCTATTTCATGGTGCTATTCGTCATTAGGGCAACTGGCGAATGTAGCAGCGGAATTGGAGACGCCATGTTGATCAATGGCGCATATAGAGTCGAGACTCTTGAAATAGTGGAAGCTGTTCTTGAAAATTGCGTTGTTGAGGCTAGAGACAATGGGCTGCGGACGTCCAAAGAGCTTGAGGGCTTTCTTGAGTCCGGGAGATTTCGGACGGGTTTCATGCCTAATAGAGGATGGGATCATGAAATTGGAATACGGCCCCGAGATCTAAATGGCAATCCTTTTCGAGTTTTCATCAGAACCGAGAGCTGGCCGATCGTCGTTACGGTGATTTCTGCGGGAAGAGACTGCGAATTCGGTACAGATGACGATATTAGTTTGTCAGAGAGCTTTTGAGACGTCGGAGAACGGAGTCAGTCTTCTTTCTCCCGCATTGCCAAATCAGATCCAGTGAACCGAAAGAAAGACGGCTGCCACGACCGCCGCTGTCTCTGAATCCGTGACCAAGTCTCCCGTCACGATTCCGTGTCATTCCGGGCCGAAGATCTCAGCAAACTTCGATTCCAAGATTCCTACCTCTTCGTCGGTCAAGCCTTTGAGCTCTCCCGTTCTGTCGCGCTTGGATAGGCGACCGGAATTTTGGCGGAGGAAGCGGGTGGTGAGGTCGACCAAGCGGTCTGGCATGTCCACGAGGTTTTTGATGAAGCGACTGAATTCATCGTGCTTCGCCAAGTAATTCACTTCTTCCGGCAGCGTCTTGGTGACCGTTTCTTCGACGAATCCACACAGGAACTCTGCTTGCTTGCTGGCATCGAAGTATCGAAAAAAGTCAGCGGTCTCGTTCAGGACTTTGACGTTGCCCTCAATCGTCAGTCGCCAGTCTGTCAAATCGAGCCGCGGCTTGGAAAAGTGATCTAAGGTAGATTTGTAGGCTCCCAAGCGCTCAAGAATGGCGGCCGAAACCGGGAAGACAAGGCCCGGAGGGCCGAAGGCTCTCTCCGCCAAGATGTGGTGGAAAAGGTAGCGATGAAGGCGGCCGTTGCCGTCGACGAATGGGTGAATAAAGACAAACCCGAAGGCTATGATCGTCGCTTCGAGTACGGGGTCATACTCACTGTTCTTAAGCAGCTCGTAGGTGTCGATGAGGCCCTGGAAGAGGTCTTTAAGATCCTTGGCTCGAGCAGAGATGTGGACGGGCATGGGCGCCTCCGTGCTCCGATCATGTTCACCAACAAAGCCCTCTTCGCGGCGGCAGCCCTGAGCCATGAAGCGATCGTCGGTGATGACGATGCCCTGAGGTACTCAAACTCGTTGACGCTAAGCTCTCGCTGTCCCGCTTCGCCGATGATCCGCCCCCAGCGTTCGATGCGACTGTGCGCAGGTGTTTCGCCCTCGATGCGGTAAGAGGCAATCGAATCCTCCAGTAAGAGAAAAGCTGCGGCTCGACTCAAAAGTTCCGGGCGGGTTTCGCCGAGGTGATCGACGGCGGCCCTTGAGATGTCTTGTGAGATGAACTTCTCGAGCTTCTTGGTCTTCCTAATGAGAGGGCAGAATTGCGGCGTGCCCGGCAAGTTGTTGCGAACCCGGTGGCGGCGTGAGTTCCTTGAGGGCCCCGGGTATTGGAACTTTTCGTTGACGAGGTCGACGTAGTTGCCGCGCGCGGCATTCTCGATCTTGAGGTCTTTGCCGGTGAGGCATTCGTAGAGAAACCAAAGTCGCCGACTGTAAGCCCCCGTCGGCTCGGCTCGAATAAGGTCAACAATCTGCTCGGCGTCGATGGCCAAGTACAGGGCCTTCAAGACTCCAAGGTCGAGGCCTTCGTGCTTCAGCGCGAAAGTAAGGTGGCCGCGCAGGCAATCTTTCGGCTGGTGCCGAATCGTGAAGATGCGCCAGTTCCCAACCTCGCGTTTTTGGTGGGTGGGACCGATGGCGTACAGGTAGTCGGGAGTTGGCCCCAACCCTCAATCAATGCCGAATAACCAGCTAAGGCGATGGCACCCGGAACAGCAACCCCGTGAAAAACGGCGACTTCTCGTGAATTACGTTTATTGCCAGCCATTTCCATGAGTCTTTCCGACGAATAGGCCACGATCGCATGAAAAACGATTGTTCTCCATGAAAAGTGCTTATCTCGGCGATGAGACTCGAAAAATCATGAATTTCGGCGTGGCTCCATCCACTGCCCTGCCCCAGGATAGGTGTCGCGCATCTCCCTCGCTGCGGTGTGCTCACGTTCCAACCCGGTCGATCGGGCAAGCTGTAAGAGAACCGAGTCAGTCTTCTTTTTCCCGGGAAATTAGGTCTGGCCCTGACCTAATCAAGTGGGAGAAAGGAGACTGACACCAGTTAACCGGTTTACTGGTTGCCGTCGAGGTCGGGAGCAAAGGAGCTGCCGCTGGTCGGCGATGCCTTGTCGACGGCGGGGGACCGAAAGCCGCGAAAAACAGGTCCGAGAAGTTCAAGAGGTTCGGGCCGCAGGCATTGTCGTTAATGCGGTAACGCCGGATTTCAGTGGTTCCGCTTCCAGCCCCCAAGACTTGGATGCCGCCCGCACCGCCAGCGACGAGGGTTCCGTGAATTCCCGTGTGATTGTCAATAGTGCAGCCACGATTCGTGGGTGAAGAACCCAAGCACAAGATCGCGCCGCCATCGGGAATCGTTTGCGAGGCCGCAGTCCCGAGCGTAGTTAAAAGGTCGATTGGGGGCTGGGGCTAAGTAGCAAATTCAGATCACAGCCTTGGGATCTGATGTGTGTTGCGTCGCGTAAGCTCTGCGGGCAGCGTTTGTTGAGCGAGAGTGGCTCGCGGCGATCGCTATCCACCGACGGAAAAGGGCATGCTTCGATTCATCCATTTGGCCGACGTCCACCTCGATACACCCTTTCGCTCGCGCGACGCCGAGCTTCGGCAGGCTCTCGCCGAGGCGGGCCGTGAGGCTTTTCGCCGCGCGGTGACTTTGGCAGTTATTGAAAAGGCGCAGGCTTTTGTCATTGCGGGCGATCTCTTCGACAACGACCGACTTAGCTTCCGCACTGAAGTCTTGTTGCAAGAACAGTTCGAACGTCTCAACGATTCGGGGATCACCGTGGTCATCGCTACCGGCAATCACGATCCGGGGGGGCGCGATCTGCGCGCCTATCGGCGAGCTGACTCCTGGCCGAAGAGCCTTGTTTTGGCGCGCGGCAAAGACCTCGTCGAAACAACGATCCTCGATGGAAATGGTCGTGCCCTGGGAACCATCGCCGCAATCGGCCACGCGACGGCACGGGAAGCTGAGAATCTCGTGAGGCGTTTTGGTCGTCCCAACCCGAAACTCCCTTCTGTCGCCGTCTTGCACACTCAAGTCGAGTCGGCCGTCGCCGCCGCCAAGCACGAACGCTACGCTCCTTGTTCGCTTGAGGATCTGAGAACTCGGTCCTACGACTACTGGGCGCTCGGCCATGTACATCTTAGGCAAGAGTTGTCAAAGCAACCCGCCGTTCACTACCCCGGCAACTTGCAGGGCCGACACTTTGGGGAAACCGGGGCCAAGGGGGCCTTGCTGGTCGAGATCGACGGCCCCGGGGAGCAGCCGCGCGTTTTTTTTCGCGACCTTGCGCCGATTCGTTGGGACCTTCTTCAGCTCAACGATCTATCAGGTGTCGAGAGTGCGACCGAGCTCATCGACCGTGCCGCACGGGCTTACGACGGTATGCGTGATCATGCGGCGTCGGTGCATGGTTATCGCGGCGACGCTCGACACTTGTTGCGTATCAAGTTGATCGGGCCATGCCCAATGGCCGGGGCTTTGAATTTTCCAGAAGAAGCCAAAGCGCTCGGCGAGTTAGCGCGCGACGAGCTCGATGCCTTGCATGTGGAGTGGGACGTCAGCGAGTTGCGAGCTCCCTACGATGTTGCCTCTTTACGAGAACGTTCGCGCATTCTGGACGGCGCCTTCTCACTTCTAGAGGGCTTGCGATCCGGAGAGGTCTCATGGGACGAGCTGGGGACTGGCCCGCTCGCTTCTCTTGGAGCTAGCCACGAAGTTCGACATCGAGATTCCCTGGGCCGCGACCGAATTCTGTCGTCACTCGAAGAGCTTCTCGCCGAAGCCATGACCGACGAGGCTGGACCGTGAAAATTGATCGGATTCAGATCGACGCTTACGGCCGTCTCCGCGATTGGCGACATGGTGATCTGCAAGACGCGAAGCTCATTGTGCTGCTGGGCGGCAACGAGTCCGGAAAATCTAGCGTGCTTAGTTTTCTAGAGTCAATGCTCTACGGCTTTGCGCCGGGGCGGGCCAGCGAACACCCCTACTTTCCTTGGGACGGCGGAGGGTGTGGCGGATCATTGCAGTTGTCGACCGAAGACGGCGAGTCCTTGGATCTTCGTCGTAGTCTAAAAGACCGTCCGCTATCTTGGCTTCACCGCGGCGCAGAATCCAAACCCATCGCCAACGCAGCTCTACTGAAAAATTGGCCGTCACGCTTGGCCTACCGCCGCGTGTTCTATTTAGATCACGAAGAGTTGGCCCGGCCCACGGCAGCCGTATGGCGTGAGCTCGAAACACGGCTGGCATCGGGCTGGGACGGTCCTTCCTTTCGCGATCCTTCAGAAGCGGTGGCATTGCTGCACCGTGAGGCCAAGGCGCTGTGGCGACCTGATCGTCGTGGTCGTCCGTCGGCGAGCCGACTTACAGAACGCCTCAATCGCCTCGCTGAACGCCGCCGTACCGCGCTTGGGGATCGAGACCGGATGGACGAACTAAAGCGACAATCCGAGGATCAGCGGCGGGCCCTCGAATTGTCCACGGCGCGCAAACGGCAACTTGAAGAGTGGGGCGCGGAGGCAGAGCTGCGCCGTCCATTGAAGGGCATGCGCCAGCAGTTGAGGCTGCGATCCGCAGATTTGAGGCTCCTTGAAGATGAATTGGCATCGGCCGAGGCATCTGCCGTTGCCGACAATGTCATCGCCAAAAAGCCCCAACCCGTCATGCCCTGGGCGGCGGCGATCGTCGCGACCGTTGGCCTAAGCTTGCTCGGCTGGATGCATCCGGTCGTTGGCATCTTGTTGCTGGCTATGGCCGCAGTCTTCATCATCCACCGTAGTCGGCGGCAGATGGTCAGCGCGCAGTTGACACTCGATACTCAAAACAAAGAGCGCATCGCGCGGCGACGGGCGTCAATGACTCGGGCGGCGGCAGCCATGACCGCCGAGAAATCCGAGATCGACAGGCTGGAGTCCACCCTCGGCCGATCGCATCCTCAAGGTCTTGAGCCCCGGGAAATGCGCGAGGAGATTTCAGTTTTGTCGCGCAGGATCAGCTCTTTACTCCAGGCTCAAGGTCGAGTGGATGCCGAACTCCGCCGGCTGTCGGGGGCAGCGTCCGTCGATGATATCGATGGCGAGGTGGATGCGATCAAAGAAGAACTCGACGAGGTTAGACTGCAACGGGATCGAAGAAACGTCGCCGCGACTATCTTGGAACGAGTTCGTTGCGAACTGGGCGATGGCCTATCGCCCCGCTTCGTCGAGCGCGCCTCCACGATCTTCAACGCGCTGACTCGCGGTCGCTACCAGGGGCTTTTCGCCCTTGAAGAGGCGGGGCGCCCCCGCCTTTACCTGCGCCGATCCAAGGGCACAGAGCCAGTCCCCGCGCAAGCTCCGGTTTCCCGCGGTACGGCCCAGCAGGCCTGGCTGGCCTTTCGACTTGCGCTCGTCGATGATCTTGACCGCGCGGCCGATCGGCTTCCCCTACTTTTGGACGAAGTCTTTTCGGAATGGGATCGGCATCGCATCGACGGTGCGGCCCAGATCCTCGAGGAGATGAGCGAACACCGGCAGATCTTCATTGCGACCGCGCGGCCCGAACTGGCTACCGCCTTTCGCCGCCGCGGGGCCGTGGTCATCCGCTTGGAGACCGAAGAAGAATCTGCCGGTGAGATCAGCTAAAGGCCAAAGAGCAGCTCCATTCCATTGGAGGTGCTTTCCAGCGGCGCGGTTTCGGCGACTTGGTAGTAAAGCACGATGCCCGCAAGGTTGGGGCGGTTCAAAAACTCAAAGAACCTGAACTCACCGTTTTGATCGGCGACCGTGGGTGCCGTCAGGAATAACTCGCCTGGAGCTGGCGAGATGTAGAGCGGAAATTGTATTCCGTTCGAAGTGAAAGTCGTGTTGACGGGAGCCAGGCTGACGCCGAAGAAGAGACTTCCAAAAGGTGAGGCTCCGGTGAGAGCAATGAACCCCGTGCGAGGTTTTTGCGGGCGACTTTCCCAGGCGAAGCTTAAACTATCGCTCAAGGATTGACTGATAGCATAGCGGGTGACCTTCTGCCATTTTCTTGAGGCCCCCAAGCTACACCGTGATTCGCCATCTGCGCCAATGGCCTGGGCGGCGGCAATGAAAAACTCCACCTGGGTTCCCATTTGGGCGGCTCAGGTGGAGTTCGCTGAATCTGAACTAGATGGATCAGTTTCTTAGCAGTGCTCTTCGAACATGGCGATGAGATCGTTGGCGATCTGAACCGGCATCTTGCCTTCGATATCGTGGCGTTCCATCATCGCGACGCAGGCGCCGTCTTTCATGAGGGCGATTTGCGGCGACGAGGGCGAATAGCCGACGAAGTAGCTGCGGGCGCGCTCGACGGCATCTTTTTCCTGACCCGCGAAGACGGTGGTCAGCTTTTCGGGTTTCTTGTCGTGTTGTAAGGCGAGAGCCAAGCCCGGGCGGGCGCCACCTGCGGCACAGCCACAAACCGAATTCACGAACACCAAGGCAGTGCCCTCAAAGCTCTTCAGTTGTTGATCAACGTCCTCGCCTGAGCGCATCTCAGTCGCGCCGAGTCGAGTGATTTCCTCCCGCATGGGAGCTACCATTTGTTCGTCGTACATATCTCGTTCTCCAGTGGGTACGCGGCGATAGGCTCGCGTCGGGAGGACAATCTAACAGCTGCGTCAAGCTGCTCCCAACCTTCCTCCCTGGCAGTATTGGAGACTATCCCTGGGCCCCGGATTAAAAGGGCCTACAATCAGAGCCATGGCTGGGATTGGGGCTGGGCCCAAGGCAGCGCAGATGCGGATGAGGTGCGGATACGTGGACGTCGAACCGAGGGAACGAGAGCCCGTACCGGTCACCATCGTCGGTGGCTTTTTGGGCAGTGGCAAGACCACGCTCTTGAACCGCGCCTTGCGCGGTGATCACGGCAGAAAAATCGCCGTCATCGTCAACGAACTCGGTGAGATTGGCCTGGATGCTGAACTTCTCGAGGGCGGCGAGAGCTTTGTCGAACTCGACAATGGTTGTTTGTGTTGCGCCCTCAAAGAAGACCTCGTTGCGACCTTGGGCGAACTCGGCGAACGCGAGGATCTCGACCAAGTACTCATTGAAACCACGGGCATCGCCGACCCGCTACCCGTGGGAAACGCCGTCACCAGACCTGAACTTGAAGGGCGCTTCGCTTTGGACGCGGTCATCATCACCGTCGATTCGCTGAACTTAGAGCGCGCCTTCGAAGCCGGGCTCGAAACACAGATTCAAATTGGATGCGCAGACTTTCTCGTTCTGACGAAGACCGACGGACTAACAGCCGATCGCATGGAGTTTGTGCGGTCGACTCTGACCGCCATCAACCCTCGCGCTCACATGTTCGAGAGCTGCGAGCCCGGCGTGTTTCAACTGTTGCTTGGCGAAGCGCTCGTCGGGCAAGAATCATCGCTCTTCACGGAACCCAAGGTCTCAATCGACGATGGCCACGCCCACGGATTCAAAAGCCTCTCAGTTGACGTTGGTAATCGTTCGACCATCCGCCTGTGCTTCGAGGAATTCTTGGAGGAGCTGCCGCGCTCGGTCTACCGAGCTAAGGGCATCGTCAAGTTAGATGGCGAACGCGGCCGCCTCGTCTTTCAGCATGTTGCGGGACGTTGCGAATTGGAACACGATTCTGAACGCAGTGGCGACGGACGCCTGGTGTTTATCGGTAAGGACTTCGACCGCGAGAAACTCCGCACGGAGGTCGAGTCTCTTTTTGAGGTGTACTGATGGTGTTGGAGAGCAAAGCCACCGCTTCGGCCGAAGACCTTGTCGCCGCTGAGCGGCGCGGCCCCACGATGAAAGAAGCGCGCGAAATCTTAAGGGGTCTCTTTGATCATCGCCCTGGCGTCTATTGGATTGACTTCTTGATTTCAGTGACGGTGGCCTGGGGCGCTTTGGCCGGGGCGATCTCGCGAACGGCCATCGACTTTCAGATGGTGGCGTGCATCGTCATTTCATCCTTCGCTCTTCTGCGGGCGGTCCTCTTTCTCCACGAGATCACGCATTTTCGTCGCGGCGTCATGCCGGGCTTTCAGTTGATTTGGGATTTGCTCGTTGGCGTGCCGATGCTATTGCCGTCGTTCATGTATGTGGGTGGCGCCCATACCGATCACCATAAGCGTCACCTCTACGGCACGATCAAAGACCCGGAGTATTTGCCGCTCGGATTTTTCTCCCGTTGGCGGATCATGGTGTTTCTGCTCGAAACCCTGTTCGTTCCCTTGTTGCTCATCTTGCGCTTCGGCTTGTTGGCACCGGTTTCTTGGCTGCTGCCGCCGTTACGTCGGCTCCTTATTGAGCGCGCTTCAACTTTGGTGATCAACGTCGATTTTCGACGGCGCCAACCGAGCCCCGAAGACAATCGGCGTTGGCTGGCTTTAGAAGTCATGATGTTCACATGGGTCGTAGGCGTGGTGTGGATGTTGACGACAGGGGTCTTGCCGCTGCGGGCGCTCGGGATCTGGTATGCGATGGCGGCCTTCATGGCGCTCATTAATCAGTTCCGTACTTTGACCGCCCACCTCTACGAAAACGATGGCGCGGGCATGAGCACCGAAGCTCAATTGCTTGATTCGGTGAATGTCCGCGGATGTTTCGGACTGACCGAATTGGTTTTTCCGGTCGGCCTAAAGTACCACGCGCTTCATCACTTTGTGCCCGACATGCCTTACCACAGCTTGGCGGAGGCGCACCAACGCCTGATGAAATCTCTACCCGTCGGATCGCTCTATCGCGACACCGAGTACGCTGGCGGCATCGCCGTCTTACTGAGGTTTTGGCGGCACGGCAAAAACGGTGGGGCGGCCCCCGCAGCTTGGAAGAGAACGGAGTCCTGATGGAAGGCGGAGATCAGCCCAATTTCGATCCCGCCGCGCCAGCCAATCCCGCCGCGGGCATCTTTGGCATCGGGCGCGCGCCCAAAGACTGCGCTGTCCACTTGATCCCGGTGCCCTTTGAGGCGACGGCTAGCTATGGCACCGGCACATCTTTCGGGCCGGAGGCCATCGTGAAGGCCAGCGGCCAATTGGACCTATTTGATATCGACAACGGCCGTCCCTACGAAGTCGGCATCTGCATGCTGCCCGAACTAAGCGAGATACAGCAACTCGACCGCGCTTGTGCCGAAGATCGCAGTGCTGATGTCGTCAACGCCGCCAGTGCCCGGGTCAACGAACTGGTGCGAGCCCAAGCGGAGAAGTCTTTGGACCAAGGCTGTTTTGTCGGCGTTGTCGGCGGCGATCACGCCTCACCCTTTGGATTGATCGAAACCTTGGCCGCTCGGCATCCGGGGATGGGGATTCTGCACATTGACGCACACCACGACCTTCGCCAAGCCTACGAAGGCTACACCTGGTCTCACGCTTCGATTCTGTACAACGTTGTCACGAAGATCGGCGGCTTGGGTCGCGTGGTCCAAGTTGGGGTTCGCGATTTTGCGGAAAGTGAGAAGCAGTTCGTAGAGGATTCTGAGCGCCGTATTGTCTGTTTTTACGACCAAGAACTACGCAAGGCCGGCTTTGACGGACAGACTTGGACCGCTGTTTGCGAACTCATCGTCGCCCAGTTGCCGCAAGAGGTTTACATCTCCTTCGACATTGACGGCTTGGACCCCAAGCTGTGCCCCGACACCGGGACTCCGGTTCCCGGCGGCCTAGATTTCGAAGAAGCCCTTCACCTTTTGCGCCTCGTGGTGGAGAGTGGGCGCAAGATTGTGGGGTTTGATCTTTGTGAAGTAGCCCCCGGCACTCCTGAGAGCGAATGGGACGCTAACGTCGGCGCGCGCCTGCTCTACAAGTTGATCGGATTCGGTTTGCGCTCTCGCCAGCGTTGAGGATTTCATGAGCGAAGAATTGCCCGAGGAAGACTCAGCATCGGTCCCGCCCGCCGTGGATTGGATCGGAATCGAAATCGAGTTCGACGCCCGCATCAACTTTGCGATGGAGCAAAACGACGTCCCCGTCGTGAAGATCTTGCGCCTTTCGCGACTCGGCTTGGACGCTGAGAGCCGCGATGGTGGCGATGAGAGCGATGAGAATTTAGGGGCGTTCCGCGATCTTGAGATCACTATCGAGATCAAAGCCGATTTCGCCAAGCCGGTAAGGCTTCACCTGAGCCGGATCGATCCCGGTCAAACCGTGGTCTTGGACCGCGTCGATCTTCGGCCACGCCCCGAACGCTTGGCCCAACAAATCGAAAGCGAGTTCACCACGCTCACCACGACGGTGCGAGCGCAGGGTCGCATCTTGGGCCTAGACGAGCAGCGCTTAGAGATCTTGCCCTTTAATCACTGGCCCGCGGATGCTGCGCCACCCGAGATCCTGGCCGCTTTCTGCCTCCCCAATCACCCCGGCATCGAAGCGACCGTAGCCGCGGCGCGCCCGTACTTGGCCCGGCTGACCGGGTCCGACAGTTTCGACGGTTACCAATCAAAGGACTCACGGCGTGTTCAGGCAATGGTGCACGCGATATACATAGCGACCCGCGATCTGGGATTTGGCTACGCCAATCCCCCGGCCAACTTCGAGACTCAAGGCCAAAAGGTCCGCCTCCCCGAACAAATGCTCGCCAACAAACTTGGCACCTGCATCGATTTGGCTTTGTTTTTGGCGGCCGCCTTAGAGCAAGCGGGGCTCGCTCCGATCTTGATTTTGCTGAACGGGCATGCCTTTGTGGGCTGTTGGCTGCACGAACAACGCCTGCTCGAGCCCTCGATAAGTGACGGCTCCTACTTTCGAAAGTTCGCCAACCTCGGTGGTCTCGTCTTTGTCGAGGCCACGGGACTCACGACGGCGCCTCCCTTGGATTTCGAGGAGGCCGTTGAGGCCGGGCTTCGAGGTTTGTCCGACGAGCGAACGTTCCTTTACGGCATCGACATTAAGGGCTGCCGTGACGTCGGGGTTACGCCCTTGCCGTTTCGCCGCGAGGACGGTGTTTTGGTCATCGAGCCTCGGGCACGAGAAAAAACCGATCCCTCTTCCAAGACGGGCGAAGCGGAATCTCCTGAGGCCGGTGAGCCGGGGCTCAAGCTGCGCGAAGTCGTGCGAGGGCCCGCGCGCGTCGAGCACTGGAAACGGCGGCTGCTTGACCTTTCTTTGAACAACCGCTTCCTCAACTTTCGACCGACGAAGAAGACTCTCGCCCTCGAAGTTCACGACCTCGCGGTCCTCGAAGACGCGCTCGTCAGCGGCAGCAAGTTCACGATCTATGGCCGTCCCCAGGCCATCGAAGGCCAGGGCATTCGCGATCTTGACCGGCGGCTTGAGCAAACCGGTGAAGACCTTCGCCGCGACTATTTCGTGGACCAATTCAAAGACAAACGACTGTTTTCGACGGTGGAACAAGGCGAGACCGAATCCAGGTTATTGGAGATCTATCGCCAAGCGCGGCGGACGCTCGAAGACACCGGTGCCAATACTCTTTATCTCGCCCTAGGTTTTTTGAAGTGGTCGGAAGTCGAAGGGGCTGAAACACGCCTTCGCGCCCCCATCCTTCTGCTTCCCGTGTCTTTGACCAGAAAGTCCGCACGCGAGGACTTTCGCCTGGTCCTAGGCGATGAGGAACCACGGGTCAACGTCACCTTGCTGGAGAAACTTCGGCAGGATTTCGGCCTGGATACGAAGGAACTCGAAGAACTCCCCGAGGACGAACGCGGTCTCGATATTGGCGAGATCTTAGCGCGCTGGCGTGCCGCGGTGCTGACGATAGCAGGCTGGGACGTCGAAGAAAGCGCGTCGCTAGCCCTCTTCACCTTCTCGAAGTTCATGATCTGGCAAGACCTTGAAAGCAATGTCGAAGCCCTCATGGCCAATGACTTGGTGCGGCACTTGATCGACCGGCCGGGCGAAGATTTCCGGCGGCAAGACCAAGAACCGCTAACTCCCGAGTCCCTTGACCGCGAAGTAGCGCTGCGCGATATTTTCTGCCCCCGTGACGCCGACAGCACCCAGCTCGCCGCCGTGGTCGCCGCCACCCAGGGCCACTCTTTTGTGCTGCAAGGTCCGCCAGGGACCGGCAAGTCACAGACGATTACGAATCTGATTGCCCAGGCCTTGGCGGAGGGCAAGCGCATCTTGTTCGTGGCCGAGAAAATGGCGGCCTTAGACGTCGTGAAGGATCGTCTGGACGCCGAGGGCTTGGGCTTTGCGTGTTTGGAGATCCACTCCAACAAGGCGTCGAAACGAGTCGTCTTGGATCAACTGCAAGAGGCGCTCGAGGTCAGCGAAAGCAAAAGCCCCGCGCGTTGGGAGCAAGCGGTGACGCGCTTCGAAACCTTGCGCGATGATCTGAACGCTTACGTGCAAACCCTTCACGAACCGGGGAGTTTTGGGCTTTCGGTTTTCGAGGCAACCGGCCGCGTGGTGGCGCTGCGAGGTTCCTCGCGGGTACTGATAGACGCCGCGACCCTCGCTGGCCTCGATGCCGAGACTTACGAGCAAGATGCTGAACTGACATCGGCCTTGGCGACCGCGGTCATGGCGGTTGAACAAGTAGCACCCTTATCATCACACCCGCTTCAAGGAGTGGGCCTTGGCGATTGGCGGCCCACTTTGCCGAGGGATTTCCAGTCTCAGCTAAGAGCCCTTGAAAGTGCCGCGACCAAGGCCGAGGCCGGGTTCTCGGCTCTGGCCCCTGATCTTGAGCTAAACCCGGAAACTAATGCCAACCTCGATCTTTCGGCCCTACTCCCCGAGGCTCTAGAATTTCTCACCGGTCCGCGACCTTTGCTTGCAGAGTGGATATCGACGACGGGCTGGACCGAACGATGCGCCCGTGTCCATGAGTTGTTGGCCGATGGTGAGCAGCTCAAGGTCATTGAGAATGATCTCGCCTTGCGATGGGAAGTTGGCGAAGAACCTCAGCATCCTTCACAGCTGGCTTCGCGCTGGCGGGACTTGGATAACAGCTTCTTCGTGGCGCGTTGGTGGGGGCGTCGCAAGATCATAAAAGAGCTTGAGCCTTGGCGTGGCGGCCGAACCTTACCGGATGCAGCGCAGGTCTTAGAGGATCTTGGCCACGCACAGCGGCTGCGTGAACTCCAAACGTCGATTGAAAAGGCGGATGAATCAGGCCGCGCGGCCTTTGGCGCGGCCTGGCTTGGGCTCAACTCAGATTGGCCCCGACTAAGATCCGCCTTCGAAGACGGAGAACGCCTACGCGCCACTCTGCAAACTATACGTCGGGCAAAACCCAAACTCAGTCGGAACTTCGAAGACCGTTGGCTAGCCCTTTGCACCGACGCCGGCGATGAAGTAACACCGGGCGAAATCTTGGCCGATCGGGTGGCGGACCAAATCCGTCTTGAGTCGGAGCTACTCCAAGCCCGGGAGGCGCTCGCCGACTTGTTGCAAGCTAGAGAAGGTGCCTTCTTCGCTGCAGGTGACGAAAAAGAATGCCTCTACGGCCGTCAGGTCCGCCGGGCTCAATGCTGGTGGGAAAGCCGTGAGGCTCTTCGCGATTGGTGCCACTTCCAGCGAGTTCTTACGAGCGCGAATGATCGCGGACTTGGGGCGTTCTGCGACGCCATGCAGTCGGGAGATCTTAGGGCGTCCGAGCTGTCGCAAGTCGTGGAGCGCTCGCGATTGGAGACTTGGCTTGAGGACCGCTTCGAATCGCAGCCTCGGTTGCGGCAGTTCAATCGCGGAGCTCACGAGTCGAACTTGGCCGAGTTTAGGCGGCGTGACAAGGAGCTGATGGCCTTGAACCGTCAAGTCGTGGCGGCCCGCGTCCAGGCGCGTTTACCGAAGACCAGCGGTACTGAAGTCAAAGGCTCTGAGCTGGCCTTGCTTCGCCGCGAGATCACCAAAAAGGCCCGGCACAAATCGATCCGGCGCCTTTTGGCTGAAGCCCCGAATGTGATCGCTCGACTGAAGCCCTGCCTACTGATGAGCCCTTTGAGTGTCTCCCAGTATTTAGATCCCGCTCTTTTTGCTGCGGCCGATATCGTCGTCTTCGACGAAGCCTCGCAGATCCCAGTCTGGGATGCGATTGGAGCTTTGGCGCGGGGCAAGACGGCCGTCGTTGTCGGCGACACTAAGCAGTTGCCGCCAACCGCGTTCTTTCAACGCGCGCACACCTTCGTCGTTGACGACTATGACCTCGATGCAAAGGCGGGTGATGACGAGGCCGCCGAGGAAGAGATTCCGGAAGACCTCGAAAGCGTTTTGGATGAGTGCCTACTGAACCTCCGTGAGATGCGACTCGGCTGGCATTACCGCAGCCGTCATGAGAGTCTCATCGCCTTCAGCAATCACCACTACTACGGCAATAGCCTGTTTACTTTTCCCAGCCCCGGTGAAGCGTCTGATCGCGTTGGTGTCTCGCACCGATTCGTCGAGGACGGCGTCTACGACCGCGGCCGCAGTGCCGCCAACCGCATCGAGGCGGAAGCCTTGGTCGCCGATCTCCTCATCCGGCTGCGCGACGCTGAGGAAGATCGCAGTTTCGGGATCGTGGCTTTCAGTCAGGTTCAGCAGAAGACGATCGAGGACCTTTTGGAAAAGGCGCGGGCTCGCCATCCCGAGATTGAGCGGCATTTTCACGAAGGCGATGCCGAGGCTTTGTTCGTCAAGAATCTTGAGAATGTCCAGGGCGATGAACGCGACGTCATCATGTTTTCGGTGGGCTACGGCCGGGATGATACCGGGCGCCTCATGATGAACTTCGGTCCTTTGAACCGACCGGGCGGCGAGCGACGTCTGAATGTCGCGATCACCCGCGCCCGCGAACAGCTTGTGGTCTATTCCTCGATCCTGCCCGAAGACATTGACCTCAGTCGCACCCGGGCTTTGGCCGTGAAACATCTGAAGGTGTTTTTGGAGTACGCGCGGCGGGGCCCCTCGGTGTTGGCGCCGCTCGACGACGAGGTGGAAGCAAAAGATGAGGCCCAGAAAAAGGCGCCGTTGCGGAAGCTCGGGCCTGGCTTCGTTGAATCTCTCGGCGCAACCCTTCGAGCGCGCGGTCACGAAGTTGCCACGAGAGTTGGCTCGTCTTCTTATCGAGTGGATTTAGCCCTTCGCGATCCCAAAAACCCCGATCGCTTTTGGTTGGGAATCGAGTGCGACGGCCAAAACTACCGCGATGCCGCCACGGCCAGGGATCGCGATCGCATTCGCCCTGAAGTCATGGGACATCTCGGCTGGGAGCTACACCGCGTGTGGTGCGTCGATTGGTGGCAAGATCCCGACGGTGAGCTGGATCGGATCGAGGCGCACTTGGCCGCGGTGGCCGAGGCCGCGGCGACCGAGGCCGCCGTATTCGAGATTGAGATTGAGGTTGAGGCTTCGTCCGATGGCGACGCCAATGAAGATAGGGGAGATGACGACCCTGAGAATCCGGCTGAAGTCCACGAGACCGAAGAGGCCTATGGCGAAGCTCCGGCGGAATCTCCACGCTTCGCGGTCTACCCGGCCATTGCGCCCGCGCCCGAGTTAGGAATTGGAAAGGCGATCTACAGCAAGGAGATGAGCGCGAAAGTTGTAGAGCGCCTAGCCGAAGTCATCGACGCCGAGGCACCCTTGCATCTCGACCTTTTATGTCGTCGGCTGACCGATTGTTTTGAGGGCTCACGTCTCACCGACAAGTTGCGCAACTTTGTGGGCCATCACCTCGCGCTTCACGCCGAATCCTTTTCATCTGAGATCCGTGGCGATCAAGTCTGGCCACGCGGTTCCTTAAGCGAGCACTATGAACTTGTCCGCCAGCCCGAGGACGGCGAAAGCCGCGACCTCGGCGAGATCGCCACTGAGGAATTGGCTAACGCCGTGGTGCTCGTACTGCGCGACCAGATTGCGCTCGATCGCGGCGATCTCCATCGCGCCACGGCGGCCCTATTCGGAACCAAGAGGGTGGGGACCAAGGTCGCGGCGGCCGTCGATCGGGGATTGGAGGCCGTCACCAGCAAGGGTCTCGCCCGCATCGAAGGCGAACGCGTGATCTACACCTGAGGCTCCCACCACTTAGACCAAGCATGGACGGCCCTACATCCAGGTTGAACCCTCAGGATTTTGAAAACCCAGCGGATCCGTTACTCTGCGGCTCCGATCGACCTCAAGGAGCCAAATGGCCATGGGCACCAAAGCCACCGAAATTCGCAAGGGCAACGTTTTGGACATCGACGGCGATCTTTGGCTCGTCGTGACGCGCGAGCACATCGCCCCGGGTAACTGGCGCGCCATCAATCACTTCAAGCTCAAAAACCTCATGAACGGCAACACCAAAGCTCTTCGTTGTGGCTCTGGCGAAATGCTCGAAGTGGCTTTCATGGAAAAGCGCAAAGCTCAGTACCTCTATCAAGACGGGACCACCAAGTCCTACGTCTTCATGGATCTCAAAAACTACGAGCAGTACGAACTCAACGAAGACGTCCTCAAAGACGCCATGAAGTTCGTCGTCGAACAGCAAGAAGTCGACCTCACCTTCCACGGCGAGCGCGCGATCTCCATCGACTTGCCAGGCTCTGTAGCCATGAAAGTCACCGAGTCCGAACCGGCCATCAAGGGCAACACCGTTTCGAACCTCTTCAAACGAGCCGTCGTTGAAACCGGCCTCGAAGTCAAAGTGCCCTTGCACATCGACGTCGGCGAGATGATCAAGGTCAGCACTGAGACTGGCGAGTTTCAGGGCCGCTCCAAAGAGTAGATCGGCGCCATCCATACAAAACGGCCACGAATCGCTAGGCGATCCGTGGCCGCATCACTTTGAGGCTTACTTGCCTCGACTGAGACTCGGTATCGGGATTTGGGGTCCGCAGATTTCGACGAGCATCAAGATGCTCCCGTCTTCGAGGTCGACCTCGGCCACGGTGCCGACTCCCGGAGCAAAGAACTTCTGTTCGGATGCACTTGGCTCCAGGGCGCTGCTATCCACGATCATGACGCAGCTGCTAAAGGTTCCGGCCGTGACCGTGATGGACGTCGTCGCTGAATGAGCCCTCGCCACGTCTTCCACCACGGCGGGAAGATACTCTTGGCGGTAGATGGCACCGGCCTGCGGATTCGCGAGCATGGTGATCCCAGGCTGGGCGCCGTTTTTGCCGTAGCGCCAGGAGCCATCGAGATTGTCGAGGAAGCCGTTCTCGTAATTCTTGGTGAGTTCGCCGAAACTCCAGACCGTGCCTGAACTGTCTTGCGAGACCCACTCGACGGTAACTTCTTCTTCGTCGCCCGCGTGGTTCGTCGTCGTTTCGTTCACGACTCTGCAGGTGACGCCGTTAATGACTTGTGTTTTTTCGAGGACGGTGACTTCGATGGTCTCAAGGCCATCGTCGCTGTCTTTTTGATAGATGCGAGTTTGCCCGACGACGAGGGGATAGTAGGGGTTGCTGATGTTCGGGCTGAAGTTCGACGGGTCGATGCGCGGCTGGTAGGCCTCGGGACCAAGTTCATCGATCAAGTTAATGCGCGCCGCGAGTTGCTCCGATGCGAGAAACAGGACGTCGTTGTAGTGGCCGAAAGCCGCGGCGATTCTGGCGGAGAAGTCGGCGCCGTGACCGTTATGGGCGACGGCGACTTCCAACCAAAATTCAGTCTCCGCGGCATTGAGGCTTGCGAAGTGCGACGCCTTCGCGGTCAGCATCGCGGGAGAAGCCGCAACGGTTCCATTTGAGGATGAGCTTGCGGAAACTCCATTGTTGGCGACCGTAATTCCAAAGATCAAGATGGCCATGAGGCCAGCGATCCCGAGGCGTGTGGCCCGAGAGAGTTCGAGGCTTGGGAAGGGAAGCATGAGTCATCTCCGGGGGTTGTCAGTCGAGGATTGGCGTGCGCATCGCCGAACTCTCGCTTTCAGCATGGCAAAGTTCGGGGCGGACAAAGTTATCGTTAGGTGATCTTGGTGAGTTCGAAATCGCTCATCGGCGACTCGTCGGAGGGCATTGCTTGCCGATAGATAGCTCTGCGACAAAGATGCCGTCTTCCAGGCGGTAGTATAGCTGCCCTCCGAGCAAGGTCGTGGTGCGCTCGGCGAGGGCCAAGCCCAAGCCGACATGCTCAGAGCGTGCCCGTGAGCCATCGCGGCACCAAAAAGGCTCGCTGAGGTGTTCCAGGTCGGCTTCGCTTAGGTCCCGAGCTTCGTTGGCGAGTCGCCAGCGCACACGGCCCTCGCCCTCGAAAAGTCGCGATTCGATTTTCGTACCCGCGTCGGCATGGAACACGGCGTTGTTGATCAAGTTTGAGATGACGATGCGCAACAAGGCGGGGTCGCTTTCGAGAATGGCTTGTTCCGCGGCACATTCAATCTCGATCTGACGGGTTTCCGCTTGGTGGAGTTGTTCTTGCCAGGATTCGTCAACGATGGCGCCCAAGTCGACCGGAATGCGCTCGACTTGAACTTCGCCCGACTCGATACGGGCCATGTGGAGCAAACCGTTGACAATGCGGTGCATGCGCCGGCTCGTCTCGGCGGCGACCTGCCGCAGGTTCTCCTCTAACTCCACATCTTGATTCCAACGTTCGGCGACATCACTCGCAGAGCGCAACTCGGCAATGGGGGTTCGCAGTTCGTGCGCGAGGTTGGCGGTGATGCGGCGCTCGCGCTCAAAAGAGGCATCCAGGCGTTCGAGCAAGTCGTTAAGCGTGCTGGCTAAAGTTTGGACTTCGCGATGAAGGCCGTCTTCGGGCATGCGGGCCTTGAGCGTGGTGACATTGACTTCGGAGGCGCAGCGCCCCAAAAGACCAACTGCGAAAGTCCGCGACCCACGATGAAGCGAATGGAGAAAAGTCCCAGCAGGCCGAAGAGGAAAGCCCCCAGCCCCAGTCCCCATCGGAGTGTGTGCAGTTGGCCGTCCAGCCGTTCGCGGCTCCGCGCTACGGTAATGAAAGCGAGTCTTTTCTCCGGCGTCTTGGACGCGAGGACTTTTCCTTTTGCTGGTACCGCCGGAGCCCCCGCCGACACAAGTTCGCGCCCGCCCGGTCTGTTCTCCATCCCCTCGCCTTCGCCCTCGTCGCCATCCTCATCGTCTGGCGAGATTTCAAAACGGAGAACCAGGGAACGGCCGGGCCGTCCGTCGGGCAGAGTTAGATCCTGCGTTCGGTAGTTGCCATGACTGGCCGCGGCTTTGTCTTTACCCCAAATCGGAGGCTTGCCGCGCATTGAGGGGGAGCGCCCCAACTTATTCTCCGCCGGAACATAGATCTCAAAGTAGTTGGCACCGGTAACATCGGCATACTCCGGCAGACTGGAGGGGTCGTACTCAATGCCAACCGTGCCGTCTTCGTAATCCAAAAAGGCGCTGATGGCTCGTGCCCGCGAAAGCGAAGTTTGATCGAACTCCTCGATCAGGGCCTTTTGCACCCACCAATAAATGGAAAAGCCCGAGACCGCGGCCATCGACGTAAAACCCAGCACCAGCCAAAGCGACAAGAATCCCCGCAGCGATCTCATGGTGCCTGCTCATCGAGGACGTAGCCAAGTCCTCGCCTCGTGTGAATAAGCGGCCGCGACGACTTCCCCCCGAGCTTATCCCGCAGCGTCGAGATCGCCGAAGGCACCACGTTGCTCATCGGAAAGTTCTCCTCACCATAAAGGTGGTCTTCGATCTCAATCCGCGAGACCGTTTCTCCCCGTCGATTCGCCAAGAAATTCAACAACGCAAACTCCCGCGCGGTCAGCGAAACGGCATCGCCTCCCCGCGTCACCGATCGGGTAGTGGTATCAATCACCAAGTCGCCAATCTCGGTAACCGCATTCAGTTTCCCGCAACGGCGCCGCACCAGGGCCTCAACACGCGCCACCAGTTCATCAAAGGCGAAGGGCTTCACCAGATAGTCGTCCGCCCCCATCCGCAGTCCTTTGATGCGATCGCTCACGCCATCCCGCGCCGTCAACAGCAGCACCGGCACATCGCTCCCCGCATTGCGCAAGGTCGTCAGAACCGCAATGCCATCCATCAGCGGCAGCATCAAATCAAGAACGATGGCGTCGTAGGGTTCGCGAAGGGCATAAGACAAGCCCTTTTTACCATCCAAGGCAACGTCCACGGCATAGCCCAGGCGCTTAAAGCCCTTTTTGAGCGAGAACACCAAGCTCTCAGAGTCTTCAACCAAAAGCAGACGCATATCACCTTCCACGCAACAACCTGTCTCAAGCCCGGCAGCCTGCGCGACTCCGTCGCATCCCGAAAGCCATCACCATCCGCAAGCCCCGATTCTACCGGTCCACTCAACGAACCCCGCCGATCGAATCTCACTCCCAGCCTCGCCTTCCTCACTCAACTGTACGCCCTGCGCCCTCAGATCGGATTACGCCAGCATGATCGCCACCGCAGCTCATTTCCCCGCCAACGCAAGCCCCAACCCCTCCTCCGCTTAGGCCACAGCGTCCGCATCAAAACCCAAAAACTCCCCCAACCTTGAAGCTCCCGCACCCCTCCCTATACTTCGATTCCATCGGGGCGTGGCTCAGCCTGGTAGAGCGCTACGTTCGGGACGTAGAGGCCGGTGGTTCGAATCCACTCGCCCCGACTCAAAGAACCCTCGGCATCGCACTGACATGCGCGCCGAGGGTTTTTTCACGCGAAGACCGGTTTGGCGTTTTACACCAAGAATTCCACCAAACGTCATCTTGCGCCGCCACTGTTCTCGGTTTCTCCCACACTGATAAGGGGAGTACCTACGATGACCAGAAAGCAAAGAAGCGGCATCTACTCGGTAGCCAAGAACGGCCGCACTTACTGGAACTTCAAAGCCAAGGATCCAGAGACCGGCGAGTGGTTTTGCCAGTCCGTTTCCAAGAAGGGCGACATCGCCAAGGCCGCGCCGACAGCGCATCGAAGGTCGAACAGATCACGGAGGTGAATCATGACCCGGCAGGCAAAGATCACACTAATGCTGGCAATCACTGCGATGGTCGTTCCTTTCCTCGGCTTGGCGTTTTGCTCGATGCAGAAGAGCGCCAGCGCGAAAAGAAGGCTCGGGTTTAGCGTTTCAAAGAGGAAGGGCGGAAGTGCCGTCAGGAACTCCAGGACGGCTTTAGGGGCTCAGAGTTCATGCAGCGAGCTCGCCAAGTCGTCGGCCCCTACGTCGCCAGCAAGGGATGTCCCCAAACTGGTCCGTGGCGTTAGGGATACCGGCAGGCTGAGCTGGTGATCGAGCGGCGCGGCTACCCCAGAGCCGAGAGCGCAGTGATGCACCGAATGAGCCAGCCCGATCAAACCGGGAGGTACGGACGGCTGCGACGCCGTGCGGCCGGATTGGAGGTCTTCGATTCGGAGGCCTATGCCCTCAGAATGAAGTGGGAACGTTACGGAATGATGGAGACTTTGATGCTGCACCTCGAAAAGGAGGGCGAGCTTAGCGACTTCCTCGATCGGTACCAGCGAGAGTAGCACGGGCCCGTAAGGGACCGGGAAATGGCGCTCCGGCGTCGACACCGCTGCATGACCAACTGGCTTGCCCAGTCAACGCCGACGTGTGACGGCCCAATCCAGTTCGACGACTCGATTTGGACCGAGTACGTCGACATTAGAGTCGGGGCCGCGAGGCACCGCCTCGCTTTCTATTTCGAGACCGCGATGTTCGACATCCAGATTGAAAACGTCATGCCCCTCGCCAAGGCCGCCGCCTTTGTCGGCAAGCTCAAGAACAAGAAGGTCCACACCTCGACGATCTACAGGTGGATCAAAGTCGTAAGGAAAGGCTGCCGCCTCGAATGCATCTCCGTCGGTGGAACAATGTGCACGTCAGTCGAGGCTCTCCCGAGGTTCTTTGGGGAACTCAAGCGGCTGGAGCTGCCACAGGTGCCGAGGGTGACGGCAGATGAAGGACGTAGAGCGGAAACTGAACCGATTGAAGGCTGAACTGTTCCGGGCCAGTCACAGGCTTGTCAGGTACTCCACGACCTGTCGTTCATCCCATGGCAGGGAATGAGCTGGGTCGGCAATCACGTGCTCTGGCGCGGCATCCTTCAGTTCGGACTCGTCCTTCGCCGTGAACACGAGAAGCACGTACCCATCTCGGTGCTTGCCGGCCGCCCGACGTCAGCTTGATCCGAGTCTTGGTGCTCCTCCTGCCTTTGACCTCGTACCTCGTCTCATCGGTCTCGATGTCCCACCCGACGCAAAGGTGCGCGACGTCTTTGACGCGCTTCTTCGTGGTTTCCCTGACCCACTCAATGGCACGAAGTTCCGCCAGCTGCCCCCACTCCGAATCCGGGCTGGCGGAAGGCCTGGCTTCTTGTTCCTCATTACGCGGACGGCATTGCCTGGTTGTCTCCGGATCTTGTCGATGTACTTGATGATCGCAGGGGCACCGGCTTCGATACGCGACACCGTCTGAATACCGCCGACCCGTGCAACACCGCCAGCGAGCTCACCGAGTTCAGCTGGAGTGAGCGCACCGTACCACTTCACGCTCCGGCGAAGTCGAAACGGGCAGCCGTCACGCGGACGGGGAACATAGTCCAACTCGCCGTCAATAACGCCGAGGTAGACCACCGCACCCTGGCTGTCGGGGGCAAGGACGTAATCCCCCTCGTTGATACGCGAGCAATAAGCCCAGATCGAGGACGCGGCGGACGTCAGTTCTTTCGGGTACTTCGAGTAGTCAGGCCACGTTCGAAGGATGGATGCCCTAACGTCGTCGCGAGAAGCTGCCTCTCGAAGGTCGCCTACATCTTCCCAACCGATCGCGGCGTAGCCGTTCTTCCGGCAAGTGACGGCGATTCATCTTCAGCGCCTGGTCGTCGCAGAAAGACCTTCCAGAGAGTGGCAGCCATTTGGTCCTTCCTATTTCACCGCTGTCTCGACAGCTTGCGCAAGACCATGCGTTCTGTGACAAGTACTTGGTGCTGTGCTTCCTGTTTTTCGAAAAGCCACTCGACGGCGCTATGGTGAAAAAGGCAACACAAGATTATCGTCAGAAACAACTTAGAGAACGCCAATGGTGTCCCTCGAGAACTCCAACTTGAAGATGTTCCAAGAAATTATTACCTATTAGGTAAGGATGGTCAGGGCGAGGAGTCGATGTGAAGATCGAATTCGGCGATCGGAAGCTTGAGAAGAGGTGCGCCTCGGAGGCGACACGCTTGAGAGCTTTTGGCAAAGTCCGCGCCAAGAAACTTGCAATCAGACTCACCTCGCTGGAGGCAGCTGAGATCCTGGGAGACCTCCGAAATGTCCCAGGTCGTTTCCATGAACTGACGGGCGACCTTGACGGAGAGCTCGCCGCTGACTTGGACCACCCATACCGCCTCATTTTCGAGCCGGCGATACCAGACCATGCCGAGGCTGCCCACGCAGATGGCCTCGCCTGGTCACTGATCAAGCACGTACGAATCCTCCGGATCGAGGACTATCATGACTAAGCCATCACCAACCACAATCCAAGATCTCTCGCCGCCAGGCGACATCCTCGAAGAAGCTCTCGAAGATCGAGGAATGTCGAATGCCGAACTCTCGAGACGAACGGGTCTCAGTGAGAAGCACATCAGCCAGTTGATCAACGCGAAGGTTCCACTCTCCATGGAGGTTGCGCTCCAACTTGAGCAAGTCCTGGGAGTCCCTGCTCGATTCTGGGCGGCCCTCGACTTCAATTACCGAAGCGAACAGAGGCGAAGAGAACAAAACGAGACTCTGAAGGACTCTGCTTCATGGATGCGTCAATTCCCCGTGGGAGAGATGATCAAATTGGGTTTCCTGCCTGATGTCGGACGAGCGGCAACTGATCGCGTACATGCTCTTCTCCGATTCTTTGGTGTGACATCGGAAGGAACTTGGGAGAACCAGTGGGATTCGGTCACGGCACGTTTTAGACAATCACCAGCGTTCAATCCGGATCGTTGCGCTTTGATCGCTTGGCTCCGCCAATCAGAGCTCCAAGCGCAAGAAATTCGATCCGCACCGTTCGACGAAAAGAAATTCAGAGCAGCGCTCTCCGAAATCAGGAAACTGACAACCACGGGGCCACGGGAATTTCAGCCGGCGCTGAGATCGCTCTGCGCACGCGCTGGGGTCGCGGTGACCATGGTTCCCGCGATTCCAAAGCTCGCAATTAGTGGCGTTACCCGCTGGCTCGGTTCTGATCGCGCTGCGATTCATCTCAGCCTTCGCCACCGCACCAATGACCAGCTGTGGTTCAGCTTCTTCCACGAAGCGTGCCACGTATTGGAACACCGCACGCGCACGATCTTCATCGACTCGAAACAGGACCCGAACGAAGATGAGGATGAGCAGCGAGCGAATGAGTTTGCCCGGGATTTTCTGATTCCGCCGGACGTCTTTGCCGTGTTTGTCGCAAGAGGCCGCTTTGATCAAACCAGTATTACACGGTTTGCTAAGGCGACTGACATCGCACCCGGCATAGTCGTGGGTAGGTTGCAGCACGAAGGGCACCTCCTCCACAACCAATGCAACAAGCTCAAGGTTCGTTTCGTCTGGAGCCACGAGGCCGATGACAAGTAGGTACGCGCTCGTGTCATTGGCTTGTCCAGCCACCGATCGAACCAGAGCGATGGCGTGTTAATCTAGCTGACAGTGTTGGTGCTCTTCTCGTATGGTGCTTTTGACCTGATCGCCAAAAAGGCTCCTGATCTCCTACTGCGTGTGAACATGACGATCAGATCATGGAGGCCCCGTCCATGCGATTTGAATACTAAAAGTGATATCAAGCAAATGCGAGCGACCATAAGCTCGCTGAACTTCGGGACAGCGAGAAACGGTGGTGTAACTTCTCTTCTGTACTTTCCACTTCGGCCTCTCTTCTCAGCTGCGGGGCCCCGAGTGATGGCGAAGCCATTGCTTGGGCGCAGCCTGCATTTAGGCCCCCCAGTTCCATGCCCGTTTCGGGCATGGAATGAAGTTTGAGCCGAAGGAGCGAGCCATTTCCTGTCTCTTGCCAGTAGCCCCTAGCGATGAATGTGGGATGCCGAGCTGGCCGTGACTTAGAGGATGATGAAGCGGTGGGAGTCAGCGCTTCCAACATTGATGAGGTTGATTCCTGGATCAATCACCAAGAGCGAAAAGATCGCTGAGAGCCCCATGCCGGTGAGCGATGTCGGTACCGTGCCTCCGAAGATTGCAGATGGAAGGCCAACTCCTTGAACTAGGCCTCGAACAAGCGAGCATTTTTACTTTGGGTGCGTGACGACAAGGATTGCCGTCGAGGCGTAACGCGTCTGCATTACGTTGAAATCGGTCGGGTTCCATTTATCACGTTTGTGGCTCCTTTC
>JAZGFI010000154.1:0-25866 GCA_036479435.1 Planctomycetota bacterium
TTCAAGTGAAGAAGAGGATACGCAATCATCTTGCTCGTGGACAGAGGCGGATTCGTGCGAGGTTGTCGCGACGGCAAATGAGTACGGCGCGCGAGCGCCCCGTACTCGGCTCGGCGACGTGCCACTACGAGCCTGCAAGCCGTACACGTGCGATTGCGGCGGGCGGCATTGGAGCCATGCAAACGGTGGCGAGGCGCTCTGGGCTGATCAGCGAGATCGACAAGCGGGTTGAGCTGTTGAAGATCCACGCTCCTTATCACGAGTCGGACCACGTCATGAACCTGGCTCTCAACGTGCTTTGCGGTGGCCAGTGTCTTGAGGACATCGAATTGCGGCGAAATGACGAGGCGTTTCTTGACGCGCTTGGCGCTGTCAGCATTCCGGACCCGACGACGGCTGGCGACTTCTGTCGTCGCTTCGACGAGGCTTCGGTCGACGCGCTGATGACGGCGGTCAACGAAGCGCGCCTCAGAGTCTGGAAACAACAGCCGGCCGCTTTCTTCGAGGAGGCGATCATTGACGCCGACGGCACGCTGGTCGGGACCACGGGTGAATGCAAGGAGGGGATGGACATCGACTACAAGGGAGGTTGGGGCTATCACCCACTGATGATCTCGCTCGCCAACACTCTCGAACCGCTTTTTCTTTCGAATCGAAGTGGCAATCGTCCGTCGAGTGAAGGCGCAGCCGGATACCTCGATCGAGCCGTGGAGCTCGTGCGTCGAGCCGGCTTCCGGAGGGTTCGCCTTCGCGGCGACACGGACTTCAGTCAGACTGAGCATCTTGACCGCTGGGACGGCGATGAGGTGCGGTTCGTGTTCGGATACGACGCACACCCGAATCTGGTCGCAAAGGCCGATTTGTTGCCGAATTCGGCGTGGAAGAAGCTCGGGCGCGATGCCAAATACGAGGTCAAAACCGAGCCGCGGGCACGGCCCGAAAATGTCAAGGAACGGATCGTCAAGGAACGTGAATTCAAAAACATCCGGCTCAATTCAGAAGACGTCGCCGAATTCGAATACTCCCCCTCCAAGTGCAAGAACACCTACCGCCTCATTGTCCTGCGCAAAAACCTGACGATCGAAAAAGGCGAGGTCGCTCTGTTCGACGATATTCGATACTTCTTCTACATCACCAACGATCGCGCCGCATCGGCTCATGAGATCGTCTACCATTCGAACAAACGATGCGACCAAGAGAAAATCTTCGATGAACTCAAAAACGAGGTTCGGTCGCTTCGGGCTCCCGTCGACAATCTGATCAGTAACTGGGCCTACATGGTCATGGTCTCGATCGCGTGGTCGTTGAAGGCGTGGTTCGCACTGTTGATGCCGGTCTCGCCAAGGTGGCAGGACCGGCACCTCACAACCAAGTCGAAATTCCTTCGAATGAGCTTTCGCACATTCGTCAATCGCATCATTCTGATGCCAGCCCAGATTGTCTCGACCGGCCGACGCTTGGTCTACAAGCTACTGAGCTGGACCCCATGGCAAGCAGACTTCTTTAGGACCATCGCGGCCCTCACCAGTCCCCTGACCTGCTAACTGCAACACACGATGCCGGGATACGGATGTCCCGGTCAACCGCGGTGCACTGCAAGGTGAAAGGAGCCACAAACGTGATAAATGGAACCCGACCGATTTCAACGTAATGCAGACGCGTTACGCCTCGACGGCAATCCTTGTCGTCACGCACCCAAAGTAAAAATGCTCGCTTGTTCGAGGTCTAGCCGAGGAAGATTGGCCTCCACAACACCGGATCGAAGGAGGTGAATCCCCGTCAAGAGCACCCGGTAGGTGTAAAGAAGCGGCTTGATACGAGGCGGAGTGTGCTTTTCAAAAAGGGCCCGCTGCCCACGGGCGAACCCAAGATAATGGTGAGCATGGTGTTTCGTAATGCAGTTGGTCGCAATCGCTTTGAGGCGCTCGTGATGCTCTCCTCCGCGAAGGACGAGTGGTGAAAAGACCTGCTCTAAGACGTATCCATTCTTGCCAAGAATCATGCCGAAGAACTTCTCGGCGTCGTGACTGACAAGGTCAATTTCGACGCCGTCATGCACCTCAGTACGATCGAGAGTTGCAGGCCCTTTGCTCAGGCCCAATATTTCTGGCAGGGGCAAGACATGGCAAGCCCGAATATCGAAATCTGAGTCTTCGGAGGCAAACCCGTAGAGATGCGCCCCGCTCATCGTCGCGAAAAGCAAGGGATAAGGCTGACCTGCGACGGTAGACTCAACACAAGGTGGAAACCTCATCTGCGATCCACCATTTGCCTTCGGGCGTCAATCAGAAAAGTGTTGATACGCCGATAGTCTGGCCGTTCGGGTAAAGGGGAACTCACGATCGCGGCATCAAACTCGACTTGGAGTCGTTGACGCCAAGAGTCTATCTCGGCCCAGGCGACCTCGCCGTTCTTGATGGCCAAAAGGCGAGCGCGGTGCTCGCCAACATCTAAGACCAACTCCCCAGTTTGCAAAGCTCCGATCGCCGAAATCAAAAGGCGAATGAGGTGCATCGCGTGCTTCCACTTGACCTGCCCAGTTCCTTCGATTGTCTTGTTGAGCTTTTTGAACTGAGACAGGACGTAGCCGTTGTAAGTTTTGTGAATAAAGCGCGACAGAAAACAGGACCGAAGCGATAGGAGCTCTTCGGCGATGGGAGTCGCCAGCTGCACCTGCGGAGTGAAAAGACACTCCAAGATGTTCGGGTTGGCCTTAAGCGCCAGAACCAAAAACCTCTCGAGCTCCCAGTAACACTCGTCCTCGCCCTGACGCTCGATGGACTCCGGGATACCGGCTAACGACCAATGCAAGCTCGATGGCGGCAAGAAAACCCCGCGGATATCAACATCTGAATGCTCGTCGTTGAGGCCGAAAGCCCTGGAACCGACCACGCAGCGGTAGATCACGTGGCGGAACAAGTCCGGCAATTCCGCGGTGCCCAGAGCCGATTCTTGGTGCCGACTCAAGACCTCGATATCGGCACTGGCCACCATCACGCTCTCGCCGTCAGCAAAACGAATACGGTAACGACCGTCCCCATCCGACGGCAATTGCACCACGACTGCAACTCCACCTGGCGGTCTCAGAAGGCGGCCAACATCATCAAGAATGGAGCCTCTTGTGACCACCTGGGTTCCAGCTGGCAGAACCTTGGGAAGCTTGTCCATGAGCCCAGCTTAGCATGGCGGAGTTTCGACTTTCGTGGCCGATGGCGCTCGAGAGACCGAAGAACCCAAGTCAGAGTTTTTCGACGGCGCCCCGCAGTGCCGTTGCGGTGAAGGCGAATCGAATTGAGGGGAATCGGCTGCCACGGCTCAGACGTTAATGTCGTTCGGCCCTTGAGAAGTTCATAACGATTGAGATGGTCTTGAGATGGAATTCGCACGCAACATTTCCGGCCTCAAAACTCGGCTCCGACAGTGGCCGGGGTTCATGCTCGTCCTGGCTCTCATGATCGGCTTGGTCGGGGGTCTGGGAGCCGTGGGTTTTCGGGCCCTGATTGGCAGTTTTGAAGGCCTTTTTTGGCGCGATGCGGCAGACAAGGTCAGTGCCATCAGCCAGTTGCCTTGGTATTGGATCGTGGCCATCCCGACTCTGGGCGCATTTGTCGTTGGGGGCTTGGTCCACCGCTTCGCCAAAGAAGCCAAGGGGCACGGCGTCCCCGAAGTTATGGAGGCGGTCGCGATCCACGGTGGTCGCATTCGCCCCCGCGTCGTGGTGGTTAAGCCTTCGCCTCGGCGATCTCGATTGCATCAGGAGGATCTGTGGGCCGCGAGGGACCCATTGTCCAGATTGGCTCCGCATGGGGATCTGCCGTCGGCCAGTTCTTGGGGGTAGGGCCCCGACAATTGAGGACCCTCGTCGCTTGTGGAGCGGCGGCGGGGATCGCCGCTACTTTCAACGCGCCGATCGCCGGTGCGTTTTTTGCCACAGAGGTCATCCTCGGCGAATTCAGCGCCAGAAACTTCACACCCGTGGTTATCTCTTCGGTCGCGGCGACCGTGGTCGGGCACGCCTTCTTTGGCGACCTCCCCGCCTTTGTTCTCCCGGCCTACGAACTCCGCCATCCCATGGAATTGATCGCCTATGTAGTGCTCGGCATCCTCGCCGCGGTCGTGGCCACCAGCTTCATTCATCTTCTCCATTTCTCCGAAGACGTCTTCGAAAAGTCGCGACTCGTTCCCTCGGTACGGGCGGCCTTCGGAGGGCTTTTGGTGGGTTGCATCGCCCTTTTCTTCCCCGACGTTTTCGGCTTAGGCTACGCCGCCATCGAAAGCGCGCTGGCCGGTGGGACCACGACGTTCATCTTGCTTTCTCTGTTGGGAGTAAAGTCACTCGCGACTTGCATCACGCTTGGCTCCGGCGGGTCCGGTGGCATCTTCGCTCCCTCCCTTTTTCTCGGCGCTATGACCGGCGGCTTAGTCGGTGCCGCGGTGCAACTGGCCTTCCCGGGCCACGTGGCCCCGCCCGGTTCCTACGCGCTGGTCGGCATGGCCGCCGTGGTTGCAGCCACGACTCACGCGCCGATGTCGGCAATTTTCATTCTCTTTGAGTTGACAAACGACTACCAGCTCATTCTCCCGCTCATGACCACTTGCGTCTTGGCGACGCTCTTTGCCGGCCGCCTCAACAAGGACTCGATTTACACCGCGAAACTCCGCCGCCGCGGCATCAACATTGCTGGCGGTCAAGTTGTCGACCTACTCCGCGACGACCAAGTGCGAGAGATCGTGTCGCAAGCCGCCACCACGGTTCTGCCCTCAGCTGACATCCCGACCCTCGAGCAGAACATCATGACGTCGGCTACCGCGATGAATTCCCCGTCGTTGATAAGGGCAAATGGAAAGGCGTCGTGCGTATTCGAGAGATCATGTCTCGTTATCGCAAGGCGCTCACCAAGCTCGAGATTGGCTCAAACAAGCCGAGCTAACCGCGCGCGATCAAGACACCGGACACGCGAGGGTTGTTCCGAATTGTGAGTGTCAGGACTGCTTTCTGCGGAGACTTCGCGAAGACACCTGCCCACTACTCTTGCTCGCACCAGTGCGCAGTGAAGAGCCCGAGCCGCTAAGTCTTGATAGTCCCTCGTCTCGCTCATCCAATCACTCGTTCCTGCGTCCCAACTCAGCCGTCGTATCCAAACGAGCGAGGAAATGACGATTGAAGCCTAGGTGAAACCCGCCAACTTCGGCCAAAGTGGCCCCGCAAGAATCGTCAGGCTGCGAAGCTCCATGAGTCTTGCGGCCTTTTTGGCCATGGATGGGCCCGGGCGAGGAGCTGGCACGGTGGCTATAGACTAAGGACAAGGAAAAGAACGAGCCAGATAAAGCCCACAAAGTGCCAGAACATGGCGGCGTTGTCGACGATTTCGTGGTCGGCACGGCGGAACACGCTCCACAAGGCGAAGGCAAGATAGGCGAGGCCGCCGAGAACATGAGCGACGTGAAGGGCGGTTAGTGCGAAGTAACTTGAGGTGAAGCGGTTGCCGCCGAGGCCCAGCCCAGCATCCAGGAGGCGGTACCAAAACCAAGTTTGCATGACGCAAAAGAGCGCGCCGAAAGTGATAGCCACGCCGAAGCAGAGAAAAAACCGCTGCCGCGCGCCGCGACGGATCGCCCCCTGGCCGAGCCCTACGCTAAGGCTAGAGAACGCGATGATCAGGGTTCCGTAGCCCATTCCCTTGGGGAGTCTCGCCCCGCCACTCGGCGGCCAAGTGTCCGCATCGAGCCGCATGAAAACGTAGGTTGCGATGAATGCAAAAAAGATCATGCCGACTCCGGCCATGACCAACCACACCCCGAGTCGACCGGAGAAAAACTCAGCCTCGGGCTCCGAGCTCCCTGAGTCGCCTCCGCCTCCTCCACCGCCGTTGTCGTCGGGCGGCCAGACCGGCGGGATGTCGTCGAGACGTGGGCGATCCAGAGTCTTCGTCGAATTCATCCTGGCGATCTCCGGAAGTGTCTTTTCTCAACGAGCACACCCCACTATCCTAGTCCGTATGCGACGCGACAACGACAATGCTCAAAAAGCCGCCGACAGTAGTAACCGCAACCCAGACTCGTCCGGGGACTCTGCAATGGGTTCGTCCTGGCTACTGGCAGGACTCGGCCTGCTGCTGGGCGCGCTTAGCTGCGGCGATTCCTCGCCAAGGGAATCTCAGGAACAAAAGGCAGCCGTCGCGACGGCGTTGGCACCACCTCCCGAGTGGGGGCCCGGCGCCGCGCCCATAATCGACGTCCTGCGCCTAAGCGAGGGCTTACAGGTTCGGGTGACCGTCAACAGACCGGTGAACGTGAACGGCCGACTATGCGAAATCGTCTTGCTATCGGATAGCGGAGCGCTTATCGCGCGCCAAGGTTTGAACGCGGGAGCCGGCCGCGGCGGGGCCGACGGGAAGCCCGCGTTCGCCCAAACCGCAGTCTTTTTGATCGCGAACGAGTATTCCATCCTGATCGCACGAGTTGGCGATGACCAGGGCCAACACTGGGAAAGCCGGCTTAACCTCGAATGAACCAGTCGAGGGCCGAGTCCTTTAGGCCTCAATTCGTGCCCTCCGGTCGCCTCAGAGACCCCCGAGACGATCTAATTGGTACCGACCTTTAAAAAAGCTAAAAGATTGAGAAATCCCTGCGGCATTCGCCCCGCGATTTCGCCCCCCTTCGAGACCCGGTACCAAGGACACCCAGCGCGTGAATCAGCCGAGCAAGCGGACTAAAGTCAAGCTTCGCGGGGGCCTATTGGCCCCCGAGCGCAAACAGATGCCCACCCTGTTTTCGCTCATCATCGCTTGGTTCACGCTGACGACCGCAGCGCTCGTCTTAGTCCCCTACGCGATATTCCGCCAAACCGATTCCTACTTCACCGATGGCAACAACGTGCTGTTTTGGTCCGCGATCTGCGCGATCTCAACGGCGCACGGCGCGATGGCCTTCATGCTCGGTTACCGCAAGGGTGGGCAAATCTCCAACTTCTTTTGGGGCGCTTTGTTGATGCCGCTGGGCCTCATCGTGGTCAGCATGCTCAACAACAAGCGGCCGGATCGCGACCCGCAACCGGCACGCGGATGGGTCAAATCCCTCGACCGGGGCACCTTTGCTTTCGGAAACCTGTGGTGGGGAATTGCTCAGCTGTTCTTGATGTTCGCGGTTTTGATTCGGGCCACGGTTTACGAAAGCCAAGTTGGCGGTGGCACCGGAAATGTCGCGGCTTATGCACGGTTCTATAACGCGACCTGGTTCGGCCTGATCTTCGTGTCATTCTTCATCACTCTTTTCTGCGCGACGATGCGCAAGTATCCATTCCGCATCTCGCAGATCGGGTGGCTTTGTACTCACACGGGACTACTGATTCTCGTCATCGGAAGCCTCACTCGCTACTGGGGGATGTACACCGGATTTGTCCGCGTCATGGAGGGCGAAACCGTCTCCTCTGTCGATGATCGCGACGTGCGCGAGTTGCAAGTAGGCATCCCCGCGCTCGGGTACCAGAAGAACTTCCGCGTCGAAACCGACCATGACCCCGTCAACAGCAGCGAGAAGCAGACGATTGCGTTCGAAGCCAAAAAGAACGGTGTCAGCCACGAGTTCGAGATCGAACTCGACCGTTACTACGCGAAGGCCGCTTTCTTCAGCGAATTGTCCGGGCTTCCGCCGGCGGACAAGCCGACCGCGGTGGCCGAGCTCAAACTCCAAGGCAAGGGCGGCAAGCCGCAAATAATTCGGCTCCACGAGCAGCGCCAACCCGGACAAGACATCATGGGCTTGCTCAAGATCCAGCTGTTGCGCGCCACTTCGGCGCACCACCGCGACAGCTTGACTTGGTCCTACCCGCCCGGCTCGACGCAGCGCGGTGCCCTCGTCGTTAAAAAAGATGGCGACGTGCTGCTGCGGATTCCGATCTTGCCGGGGCCGCGCGGAGCGGATCCGTCGCAGGGTGCCCGAACTGACACGAAACACGTGTTGGAAGGTGGAGTGTTTAGCATCTTCGTCGATCGCTACTTCTCGCAACTCTCCGCACGGGAACCCGGTGACTTCTACGACGCGGCTCCCGGCCAAGCGATCGCGCCCGGCATCACCTTTAGGATCGACGGGCCCAACGGCAGTAGTGAGAACCACTCCGCACGATCGGATGGGTTTTGGTTTAACTCCGATACGAACAAGCCGAGCGACAGTCAGCTTGACTTTGTGTTCGAATACCAATGCAGAGCGTCAAATCCACTGCCCGCCAGCACGATCGCGGTGATCGTGGGCCCCGGAGACGAACGCCATGTCGCGATCTCCGACGGTCGCCGGCAGGCGCGCCTTGAGCCTTTCAAGGAAGGCGCGACCTATCGCTTTTCGAAGACGTCGCCCTTCGCCATCGAGGCCGTCGCCTGCTTTGCCAACGGCACTATCCGCGAGGGGGTTCGCGAGACCGATCTCGACACAGGGTTCCCGGCAGTTCGCGCCACCGTGAAATACGGTGCAAAAAAGGTGAAAAAGTGGATTCCGGTTGGCTTGATTCGCTCCATGC
This sequence comes from Planctomycetota bacterium, assembly GCA_036479435.1. Taxonomy (GTDB): domain Bacteria; phylum Planctomycetota; family DRQF01; genus JAZGFI01. Next base: position 8,513 of record JAZGFI010000154.1, read on the forward strand.
CTTTTCAGTTCGATGACACCATCATCACCCTGAAATACGAACCGCGCAAACGCGACTTGGGTTTTTCGATTTCGCTGCTGGACTTCCGTGAATTTGACTACGCGAATAGCACCAAGCCTGCGAAGTACGAGTCGAACGTCATCCTTCACGACCCCGCTGAGCAAATCGAAGAGCGCATTTTGATCGACATGAATAACCCTTTGGGCTACAAAGGTTATCGCTTCTTCAATTCACGACCACTCACCAGCGATCGCAGCAAAAAACGCGGCATCGGTTTTTCCGTGTCCCGCGATCCCGGCTACGCGATCTTGCTCTTGGGCAGTTTCATTACCGCGATCGGCCTGATGACCGTGTTCTTTTTCAAGCCAAGACTGCGCCGCATCGAATCGCGCCGCAGCGCCAAGAAAAAAACTGCAAACACCAAGAGCGCCGATCAATCCGGCACCCCGCAACCCGCCTAAACCTGAGGAATTCTGAGTCATGTCCCACGAAGCAGAAAAGAAAAACCTCTTCTTTCGTCTGATCTTGCCCCTCATCTTGGTCGCCGGCGTCGTCGGCCTGATCTGGGGAGTCGGTGCCTACCAACGGGCAAAGTCGACCGAGCGCAAGATCAAGTGGATCGAGCATTTCGAGAAACTGGAAGCCGCGGTCGACGACGAAGCCCATGGCAACCTCGACCGTTTACGCAAGCTGCCGCTAGCCTACAAAGAGCGAGTACAGCCACTTGATTCCGTGGCGCGTCGAACGATTCGCTCGCTCACCGGCGACCGTACGGTTTACGGCGCAGACCCGGTTCTTGTGTTTTTGTCGATGGCCTTTGACGGGATATCTGATGGCTGGAATGAGATTCCGATTTTCATGATCAGCTACGGGGTCAACCGCTCTCGGGTGGGCATCGACAACGTCGACAAGCTATCGACTTACGATCAGATCAAGAATTCTGAGCTCACTAGCTACGTCGCTGAGGTTCGCAAAGAGTTTGCCAACAAGGCCAGTCAGATGTCGATGCCCGACCAAGAGCTCGTCCGCGCTCACGCCACCTACGCTCGCGAACTTGAGCTCGGGTTTCAGCACTTGTTTTTCATCGCTCCGCCTACCGAGGCCCAACGCATTGCCGACGATGCCCGTCAAGCGGATTGGCACTTACCCATCGCCGAGGATTTGGAAGGGCACGACCCGAAAATTGCTCGGGAAGTTCAAACCGCCTACGCCGACCTCAGAACCGCCTGGCGCGCTCGCGACAAGGGCGGAATCAAGTCCGCGACGGAGCGCCTCCTTGCGGCAACGACCGCGTTAGACCCAGCCGCCATGCCGGACGAGAAGAGAATCAGCGATGAGATCTCACTCAACCTCGTCAACCCCTTCACCCGCGCAAGCTGGCTGTACCTTTTCGCCAGCATCTTTGCGCTATTTAGCTGGGCTTTCCGCCTGAACTCATTGCGCTGGATCGCGATTTTGGCCGGGGTCATCGGGATGGCCCTCACCGCATTTGGTTTCTACATGCGAGTCCAGCTCGGCTTTGGCGTGACGGTCACGAACCTTTACGAATCAATGGTGGCCATTTCATTCACCACCATGTTGATCTGCATCGTGCTCGATTTGCTGCGCGGTAGCAGCTTCGGCATCTTGGTGGGTGGCATCGGCGCCTTTGTACTACTGGCCATACTCGACCGCTATAGCGACAAGTTCGATTCCGCCATCGGCGGCACCATCGCGGTCTTGGCCAACAACATTTGGGTGCACATTCACGTACCTATCGTGATGGCTTCCTACGCCGCCTACCTCATTGCGTTCATGCTTGCGGTCATCGCGATTCCCTGGTGCTTCCGTGACCCGAAGGCGTCAGATCCTGACCTGAAGGGCATTTTGAAAACGGCCGAGATCGCCACCAATGTGGGAACGCTGTTGATCTTCATTGGGATGGTATTGGGCGGCGTCTGGGCTGCCGACAGTTGGGGGAGATTTTGGGGCTGGGACCCAAAAGAAACCTGGTCCGCAATCCTCTTCCTCTTCTATATCATCGTCATCCACTTGCGCCTTGTTGGCTTCAAGCGAACCATCGGCGGAGTGACGAAGTCGATGAAGATGTCGCCGTTTTGGTACTCCATGTGCCTTTTCACTGGTGGTAACATCCTGCTGTGGACCTACTACGGCACGAATGAGTTGCTGAGCGGGCTACACTCCTACGCCAACTCTTCGGGCGGGGCTGGTTTTTGGGACAACTTGATTCATGATCGTAACCGCTGGTTCGTATGGACTTCCGGCAGCATGTTGGTCCTCACCATCTTGGCAAGCGTCGCCTATTTGATGCTGGCGCCAAAGGCCGCGCCTACGATCTCCAAAGCAAACGCTGCGGCATAAAAGACGAGAGAAAAGACAAGAGAACTGAAGTCCATGCATGAATCAAGCAACTTGAGCCAAGACACCGTCGCCGGCCACAACCAGGCGAGCATCGAGGATCTCACGTCGAAGCTGCTGAGCAAGATCGGCGAAGATCCCGAGCGCGAGGGGCTCATGAAGACCCCCGCCCGTGTCGCTCGGGCCTGGGACGACCTCACTACTGGCTACCACGCCAATATCCAAGAGATCGTCAACGGCGCCATCTTCGAGGAAGACGCGAACGAGATCGTCCTCGTTAAGGACATCGAGATCTACTCGCTTTGCGAACATCACCTGCTGCCGTTTTACGGCAAGTGCCATGTCGCCTATATTCCAAACGGTCGTGTCGTGGGGCTTTCGAAGCTTCCGCGGATCGTCGATGCGTTTGCGCGTCGACTCCAGGTGCAAGAACGCCTCACGACTCAAATTGCGAACGCCGTGAACGAAGTCCTTGCGCCGCAGGGCGTAGCCGTCATCATTGAGGCGAGCCACTTGTGCATGATGATGCGCGGGGTGCAGAAACAGAATTCAACGACCACCACCAGCGCCATGCTCGGTCAATTTCGTGAAGACCCCAGGACTCGCGCCGAGCTCCTGGGCTTTCTTCGCTAACGGAGTTTTCGTGGAACTTAACGTCACGACTGAAATTTTGAGCGTCGAAGAGGCTCGCCGACGACTCGGCGAAGTGCGAGTTCACGTCGAGTGCATCATGGAGATCGCCCTCGAAGCCGACGAACTTCAAGAGCGCGAAAGCCAAGCCGAAGGGCCGCAGCCCAAGGCCGCGGCACGGCTCGACGAACTTCAGGCCGAATTCGTGCGGCATACCCGCGCTATGAACGAACTGGGCGCGGTCCTCAAGGATGCAAAAACCGGCCTCATCGACTTCTACGCTTGGCGCAAGAACGAGATGGTCTTGTTGTGCTGGCGCCACGGCGAGAAGACAATCGAATACTGGCACGGTATCGATGACGGATTTGGCGGGCGCTTAGCCATCGATTTCTAGATCGCCGTCACCTTCGGTGACTCCCAACGTCCATGACCTTGAACACCCCCGGACCCGCGCTGATGCGCGACTCAAATTATTGGGGCTGTCTTCATGACTAAACTGGCTCGCTTCGTCTTGATTTTACTCTTGGGCACCACGGTTCTAGCCGCGCAGGGACCAAGTGGCAGCTATGTCAAACTGCGTGGCGCTCGCCTTACGCGCTTTGAGAAAACCTCTGCCGCATCTGAAGCTCGACGGCCCGTACAGCTCGTTCTACCCGCCAAACTTCTGACCGACGGTTCGCTCAAAAAACTTGGTCGCAGCAAAAGGTGGGTGTGCTTCGAGCACAACAAAGTGCTGTACTACCTGCGCCGCCAAGACCCCTACCTCATTCAATCTCAGCGCAAGGCGGGCAAACAAAGTGGAGCCCAGATGCTCTTGAAAGGAAAGGTCAAATCCCTGCGACTCAAAGGCAAAAAGACCTGGGCCGTCCGCGTCGAATCTCTACAAGTCAAAGCCAAGCGAAGAAAACGCAAGTAGCGTGCGGAGCTCATGGCTGGCGGCAGAGCGGGCCAACAAAAAACTCACGCCCGACTCTTTGCAGAATCGAGCGTGAGTTAGTTGGAGATCTTTTGGACTCGAAACTTCCTGGGCCGCCACAGTGCCTTTCGGGAGGAAGTCCGAATAGAGACGTTGATGGAGCGGATGATTAAATTGTTCCCGTGCGACCATCGAGTCCGCAAGAACGAAGACGATTCCCCTTGAGGAATCTCGCCCGAGCCGAGGCCCGAACACACCGCTACTAAACAACTTCCGTACCAGCGCCCGAAAAATCTCCAATCGCCGCGCTAAAACTTCAACTTCCGCGCGTAAGCCCTGCCCAAATCGGGTATTAGTATCAGGAGTGCGATCATCAAATGACCGCCTCGCCACGGCCGTTTCGAGACGGCGAGTGGGAAGTGTCGCCTTAGGAGGACGCACCCGCCCCTTTGGTGTCGCATTTTTGAGAAAGGTCCCGACGTGAATTCTATATCGACGATTCTCTGCTCCGTTTTGTTGTCTGGTGCCATGGCTGGTGGCGCCGTGTGGTGGGCCAACAATCAAGATTCGAATGCTGATCTCGATGGTGGCAACGCCAATCTTGCGAACGCTCACGAGAGCCTTCGCGAGATGGAAGCCCGCATGGAGAAACTTGACAAAGATTTGGCGGAGCGGGAGCGGCAAACAGAAACGCTTCGGATCTTGACCGAAGATCTGCCCGCCGACGTCGCGGCCATGCGCCAAGAACTCAAAGACATGCGCCGCGAGGTGGCCCAGCTTAGGGCCTCAAAACGCGGGCGAACCGGCACCGGAAGTGATGAATCACTGGTTAGCGCCGGCGACCTTGAGAAGTTCATTAAGTCTCAGGTCGCATCACAGGTGAAAAAGGGCGCGAAGAAGGCTCGCCGCAGAACCTTCACTCAGTTTGCACCGATGGCCAAGATGGGCATGCAACGCCGCCTGCAACGCAACGCCAAGAAACTGAAGCTCAACCCCGAACAATCGCGTCGTCTCAACGAAGCTTCCAACAAGGCCTTCGATGCGGCGATGCCCAACGTCGCGGTCGCGATGGACGGCGAATCGACTCCCGAAGAACGGGAACAAGCCCTAACCGACATCCAAACCGAAATGGAAACGGTCAGCAACGACGCCGAGAGCTACATGGACTCTGAACAGTTCACCCAGTTTCTCGCCATGCAGCAGGAACAATCCGATCAGTTCCAAGCGATGCAACAAGCTTTCACTGGCGGCAACTCCAGCAGCAACCCCGGCGGAGTCAGCGGCGGAGGCGACGCCCCCAGCGGCCCCACCCGAGGCTCCGCCTCGCAACCCAATTAAGACCAAGCCGTCGTTAGGCCCTTTTGGGCCTGGCGGCTGAGAGCAAAGGTTAGTGAAGAACTAGTTCGGAAAGGAGATCTTTTCGATGAAGTCGCCCTGCACCAGGGAATCGAGGGCATCCCATCCCGAGGTCACCTGGGCAAAGATTGTGTAGCGGCCGTCGAGATGGGGTTGGGGTTGGAAGCAGATAAACCACTGTGATCCGCCGGTGTGTTGGCCGGCCAAGGCCATCCCGATGCTGCCGCGATCATAGCTAAGCTCGTTGAGCTCGCAGCGAATGCTCTTGCCGGGTCCTCCCCAGCCGTCGCCGCGCGGGCAACCCGCCTGAGCCACGAAGTCTGGGATGACGCGGTGAAAAAGAATGCCGTCGTAGAATCCCGATGTGCTGAGATCCATGAAGTTCATCACGGTGAAGGGCGCGTGGTGCGGCTTCAAATCGATCTTGATCTCACCGCGCGACGTCTTAATAACCGCGGGAATCGTGGCCGGGCCCCTCATCAGCGCGATGGCACGGGCTAAGGCTTCATCCGTCGGGAGGGCCAGGGGGATGTGGCCGGGGATGGTGGCGGCCTTCAGTTCTTTGAGTTTGGCGCGAGCCATCGTTCGAATGGCGAGCTCGGGATCCGAAGCGGCAACTTGGCTTAAAAAGTCCTCGCGCTTTTTTCCCTCCATCGCGAAAGCAGCCTTCAAGATGGCTTGCTTGGCCTCGGCCTGCGAAGCGGGGAGCACACCGTAGCCCCTTTTGATCAGGGCCCAGCGGCCTTGGGCCGCAGTCGTTTTGTCGGCAGGTGTTGTTGCACCCTCGCTGGGCGAAAGGCCCGCGAGGGCATCGAATGCGATGGCCAAAATCACGGCGTCGCGGCTCGTGGCGGCGAGTTTTTCCATGCGATCTTTCAGCCCAGGTCCTTTCTCCGCCGCTAAGGCCTCGGCGGTCGCGGCGACCACCCGGCGATCGGGATCGGCGAAGAAACGGTCGATCTTGGCGCGGTTTTGGGAATCCGTTTCAACCAGGGCCTGAGCGTAGGCCGCGCGGACAACCCAAGATTCGGACAAACGGGCCGTCGGGTAATAGATCCTAAACGCTGCCGGTGAAAGACGCGCGAGAGGCAAGACCGCAGCGCGGCGAACGTCCTCGACGGGATCGTGAGTCAACATGGCGTAGACCAAGGTCGACAATCCGCGCTTTGCTCCGTCCCTAAGATCCCCGGACTTGGCGAGCGCGGCCAAAGTCTCGAGGCCTGTTCTTTGAAGGTGTGGATCGCCCGACTTGAGTGCCTCCAAGACCGCTGGCATTGCACCTCGAGAGCTAAGCTGGCCAAGGGCACGCAAGGCATTGATTCGAACGCTGCGTTCTTCGCGGCTAAGCACCGCGGCAACCAAGGACCCCACGGCAACTTTGTGTTTCACCGCGCCTAGATGCCGCGCCGTAAGGGCTGCGACGAGGGGGTTGCTGTCTTTCAGGCCCTCTATTCGGCGGTCAAGATCCTGTTTGTCTTGGTATCGATAAAGAGCGAAGGCGGCCCAAGCCCGTCGGTCCCAGTTGGCCGCGCTCGAACCCGAACCCGTCTTGTCGCGTAGCAACTTCCTCGCCAGCAACAGAGTCATCTTTTTCCGCTCAACTTTTCCTGGCCTTTTATCTTCGCGCCACGAATAGAGAAGTTCAGCGCGCTGCTTGTTGTTGGATTTGAGATTGGCCGCGCGCGAACCGGAGTTGATCGCGGCTCGTGCGCGATCAAAAAAAGACCATCGGGACTCGCGCCGGTGAAGGTCGGCCGGAGCAAATCTCAAGAGCAAGCGAAAAGGAATCAGCGCGCCCGACTCAAGCGCCGTCGACTCCGGTCTCTGCTCCGCGCTAAGTCGCCATTTTTGCAACATGACCTTGACCTGATCTTCCCAGCCCGGATGCTGCGCACCCTGCTCGGCAAGCTTGAGCAAGGCGGCCCAGGCCGGCAAGTCCTCTTGCGCTTTCAACGACGAAAACTCCGAGACTCCGGCCGTCAGCGAAATGCAAAGCAGCAAGCACAACCTGAGTGACATCAAAACGCCTCCCGAACGCGGCTGAGATCTAATTCGCTGTATGGCTCCAGTCTCTTCAAAAAGACCGCCCGAATGGACTCGAGACCAGCTTGAGTCAGAGACTCGAATCTGATCGTGAGGTTCGCGGTCGTGTTGCTGGCGCGGACCAAACCCCAACCTTCTTTCATCCGCACCCGAGCGCCATCGACGTCATTCACCTGAAAATCAGCTGTAAACGACTTCACGAGTTCCTCAACGATCACGAACTTGCGGTCTTCGGGAACGGCGACCTTGATTTCGGCGGTGCTGAAAGTCTCGGGAATGCCCTCAAAAAGACCAGAGACGCGGCAGCCCTTAGTTTCCATCAGCCGCAACAATTCAAAAGCGCAAAAGAAGGGGTCGTCGATCGGATACCACTCACGGCCAAAAACGATGTGCCCCGAAAGCTCGCCGCCGAGAATGGCGTCTAGCGCGGCCATGTCTTTTTTTAGAATCGAGTGACCGGTTTGTCCCATGACGGGCTTGCCACCCGCAGCGCGGATCTCGTCTTCGAGGAAGTCACTGCACTTAATGTCGTAGCGAACGATGCCGCCGGGATGCCGGGTTAAGAGATCCCGCGCAAAAACGGTAACCAACCAGTCGGCACTGATCTTGCGACCGTTTTCGTCGATGATCCCGAGGCGGTCGGCGTCGCCGTCGTAGCCGAGACCGATATCGGCACCCTCGGATTTCACCTTGGCGACGAGGTCCTTCATGTACTCTGGTACTTCGGGATCGGGAAGGTGATTGGGGAAAGTCCCGTCGGGCTCGGTGTAAAGCTCGATGACCTCGTGTCCCGCCTCACGAAGAAGGCCCGGAATGACCGGCCCGCCGACGCCGTTACCACAGTCGACGACAATCTTTCTTCTGGCGCCAAAGTCAAAGCGACCGAGCAAGTCATCGCGGTATTTGGGGAAGATGTCCAAGGTCGAAGCGCTGCCCTCGCCGGTAGCAGATTCAAAGTCCTCCGCCTCGGCAACTTTTCGAATCTCTTGAATTTGCTCGCCCCACAGTGCGAGTTTCCCCTCGCAGAGCTTAAGACCGTTGTAGTCGATCGGGTTGTGGGAGCCGGTGACCATGACTCCACCGTCGAGTTTTTCTTGCAAGATGGCGTAGTAGACAAAAGGCGTCGGCACGACGCCGAGATCAATGACATCCAGTCCGCAAGACAACAGCCCCTCGGTCAAGGCCGCCGCGAAGGGAGCCGAAGTAAGCCTGACGTCCCGCCCCACCGCAAAACGGCGGTGCCCGCGGCGTTTCATGATCGAACCGTAGGCACGCGCGATCAGACCTACGCTCTTTTCATTGAAGTTGTCGCCCACCAGGCCTCGGATGTCGTATTGGCGAAAAATGCTCGGGTCCACAGTATTCCCCTATTTTGTCGAATCCGGGCGGAAGCTACGGACGGCACCGGCCTTGCCCGTTACAATGCGCGCCCCTTAGTCCGCGAGACATAGCATGACCGAATCGAGTCCGCTCTGGAAGCGGCACGCAGCTCTCTGCGTCTTTCTTATTTGCGCGACCATCGCACTTTTCAGTGGCGGCGTCTTCGCCGCGGAGCCGGAGTCCACGGCCCCGATCACGCGCGACGGTGCTCCCTGGTCGCTGGTCAACGTCCTGCGCGGTTTTTTGGGTCTCGCCACGCTCATCGGGCTAGCTTGGATTTTGAGTTTCAACAAAAAGGCCTTTCCCGTCCGCGTCGTGGCCGGTGCAGTTGGCTTGCAGCTGGTGCTGGGGCTGTTGCTGATCAAGTGGGATATCGGGTACAGCTTTTTCGAAGCGATATCCACGGTGTTCGTGAAGCTCTTGGGTTTCACCACCGAAGGCTCCGTGCTCGTGTTTGGCGACCTCGTTACTAACCCCACTCAGAATCGCCCCGCGCTCGCTTTCCAGGCCTTGCCGACGATCATCTTTTTTTCCTGTTTGATGTCGGTGCTCTATCACCTGCGGGTGATGCACGCTTTGATTTGGGTGCTCGCTCAGATCATGAACCGGGCCTTGGGCGTCACCGGCGCCGAATCGATGGCGATGGGCGCCAACGTTTTCGTGGGCCAAACCGAAGCGCCCCTCGTCATTCGCCGCTTCATTCCGACGATGACGCAGTCTGAGATCATGAGTTTAATGGTCGGAGGTTTCGCCACCATCGCGGGATCGGTCTTGGCGGCCTACATCAAGTTCCTTGAGGATGCGGGCGGCGCCGACTTTGTACCTCACTTGCTTATCGCCTCGGTGATGTCGGCACCCGCCGCTTTTGCCATCGCCAAAATCATCCTTCCCGAGACGGAGGAGAGTGAGACCGGCAAGGGAATGTCCATGACCTTCAAACCGGTCAACGACAACGTGCTCGACGCCGCGGCCGCGGGAACGAGCGACGGTCTAAAGCTGTGGATGAACGTCTTCGCGATGCTGCTCGCCTTCACCGCCATGGTCGCCTTCATTAACTGGCCGCTCGAAGCTTTGGGCGACTGGATCTTGGAGGGGCCCATTCGCGAACAGATCGGCATGGCGGTAGATCTTAAGATTGGGCTCGACACCATCTTTGGACTCGTCTTTGCGCCGCTGGCCTTCATGATGGGCGTTGAGGGTGCCGACTGCATTCGCTTCGGCGGCCTGTTGGGGATGAAGATTGGGCTGAACGAATTTTTGGCCTATCTCGAATTGACGCAGCAAGTCGCGTTGTTCAATGCCGGTGAAGCCGGGGCCATGAGCAAACGCAGCCTCTTCATGGCGACCTACGCGCTTTGTGGATTCGCGAATTTTGCGTCCATCGGTATCCAGCTGGGCGGCATCACCCCCTTGGCGCCCGAACGGCGCAAGGAGATCATTAAGCTCGTTCTGCGGGCCATGCTCGGAGGAGCTTTGGCCAGCTGGATGACGGCTTCTATTGCGGGGATGTTCTTTTGATTGAAGCACGCGTGAACCAAGCGGTGGCTTTTTGCCGTGAAAACGGCTTTGCCGACCCCGAAATCGCAGTGGTTCTCGGCAGCGGTCTCGGCCCCCTGGCCGACCGGCTCAAAATCTCGGCGGAGACCGAAACCAGCAAGATCCCAGGGTGGCCACAAAGTACCGTCGTGGGCCATGCTGGACTCTTGGCCCAGGGGACCTTGGGCGGCCGGCGCGTCTTGATGCTGAAGGGTCGCGTCCACGCCTACGAAGGCTATGAACTCGGTGAGGTCGCGCTGCCGATCCGCGTCATGGCGAAGCTCGGCGCGAAGCTCTTAATCAACACCAACTCAAGCGGCGGCATCAACGCGGAGTTTAAGGCCGGTGACATCATGCTCATTACCGACCACTTGAACTTACAAGGGCAAAGTCCCCTGCACGGTCCCAACATCGACGAATGGGGACCGAGGTTCCCCGATATGAGCGAGGTTTACGATCGCGGCTTGCGAGATCTAGCACTCGAGATCGCCGTCGAAAGAAAAATCGCGCTGCGCACCGGCGTCTACGTTTCAACGCCGGGGCCTCAGTACGAAACGCCCGCCGAGATCCGAATGATGCGGATCTTGGGCGGCGACGCGGTCGGAATGTCGAGCGTGCCGGAAGCGATCACCGCACGCCACATGGGCATGAAAGTGCTGGGCCTCGCCGCGATTACCAACATGGCTTCGGGCATCTCCAAAACCAATCTCAGCCATCAAGAAGTCATCGAAGCCGGCCGCAAAGTCGGCACGGAGATGTCAAGCTTTTTGGAACGACTCATCGAAGCCTTACCGGGAGAAGGTTCGTGAAGGCCGAAGAACTGATCGCGATAGCCAAAAAGGCACGCGAGCACGCGTACGCCGAGTACTCCAAATTCTACGTCGGAGCGGCACTTTTGACCGATGACGGCCGGGTCTTCAGTGGCTGCAACGTCGAGAACGCGAGCTACGGCCTTACGATCTGCGCCGAGCGCAATGCGGTCGCCAAGGCGGTGTCGGAGGGGGCTCGAAGGATCAGCGCGATCGCCGTGGTCTCCGGACCGGGCGCCTCGATGTGCGGGGCTTGCCGGCAGGTCGTTTCAGAGTTTTGCGACGACGCCACGGTCTACCTTGCGGACAAAAGTGGCGCCTTTCGCGTTACTAGCGTCAAGGAGCTGTTGCCGGGCAGCTTCAAGGGCGAGCACCTGGGCTAGGGCCCAAAGAACAGTTTACTTAGTTCTTACGAACTTCAGCGGCCATCATAAATACAAGTGACTACAAGCAAATGACTTATGACATCATCCTTGTGCACGCCGGGGCTTGATTCAGCGGTCTCAGGTTCTACAATCCGCTAGCGCGATCCAAACTCGATTTCGCCCGGCTAGGTTGTTGGAGACACAACACATGTTCACCTTCTCGCTTCGGGGCACTTCGTTGGCCCTCGCCGCGTTAATTGCATTGCCCCTTTTCAGTTCCGTCAGCTACGCGCAGGGAGAAGATCCCCGCCTTGAAGAACTCCTCTCGCAGGTGCGCAAATTATCATCGCGCGTGGAGGAGCTCGAAGAGGAACGCGAAGATCGCGGCAGCCCCCTTGAGGATCGCGTCAACGCCCTGTCCGCGAGCCTCGGTTCCGCTGGCACCAGCGACTTCAACAGCTATTGGAAGACGGGCCTTCGTCTCGACAATGGCGACAAGTCCTTCCGCCTCAAAATCGGCGGTCGCATTCAAAACGACTGGGCCTTTGGCACCCAAGACAACGACTACGAACAAAATACCGCCGCCGGACGCTTCGAAGACGGCACCAAATTCCGCCGCGCGCGTCTCTTCATCGCGGGTCAAATCCACGAGCACGTCATCTTCAAAGCGGAGTTTGATTTCGCTGGCGGCGACGCCGATTTCGCGGATGTCTATCTTGGGCTGCGGAACGTCGGATTCATCGACAAGATTCGCGTCGGTCACTTCAAGCAGTTCTTTAGCTTGGAGCAGTTGACCAGCAGTCGTTTCATCACCTTCATGGAGCGCTCGCTGGCCGACGTCTTTGCGCCCGGCCGCGAAACCGGTCTCGGCGTCAACGGCACCGCGCTCGACCAAAACATCACCTGGGGTTTCAGCGTCTTTCGTGACGTCGATTCCTACGGCGACAGCGCCCCCGCCGACGACGGCGCCTACGGCGTCTCGGGCCGCGTGACTTGGGTGCCTTGGTATTGCGACGATTGCGATGCCCTGCTCCACGTCGGTGGCGGTATCGTCTACCAAGGCGCCAACGCGGATGCGATTCGCTTCCGCCAACGCCCCGAAATCAGCATCTCCCCCCGCATCTTTGATACGGGAAGCATCGAGGCTGACAGCGTCCTGCGCTTGAACCTCGAACTCGCTTTCGTTTGGAGTTCATTCTCCTTCCAGGCCGAGTACTTTTACGCCGAGATCGAAGGCACCAATGGCAACCCCGATCCGGCGTTTTGGGGTGGCTACGCCTACGTCAGCTACTTCCTGACCGGGGAGAAACGTTCCTACGATCGCAAGAACGGCATCTTTGGCCGCGTTATCCCGCACGAGAACTTCCTCGAAGGCGACGGATGTGGCGCTTGGGAAGTCGCGTTTCGCGCGTCCTACCTCGATCTGAACGACGACGACGCCAACGGGGGCAAGGCCTTCAATATCACGGTCGCCCTGAACTGGTATTTGAATCCCAACACTCAGATCAAGCTGAACTACATCTACACCAACCTCGACGAGTTCGCGCCCGCCGAGACCGGTGACGGTGAGTCGCATGTCGTGGGAATTAGATTCCAGATCGACTTCTAAGTCGTTTCATCCCAACTCTTAGGCCAAAGCGGCAATCGCCGCTTTTCGGGTTGGGAACCAAAAGACGGCACTATCGGCCAACCCTCGGCCAGACTTGAGCTGATCGAACAAAACTGGCGCAACTCCTTGCCCCAGCAGGCCCTGCAGCCGCCCTTGAGACCATTGGTCTTGAGGGCGGCTTCATTTTTGGCCGATGAGGCACTTAGTGGGCCACGCCAAACATGGCGTCCGGCCGCACTTACGAGGGAAACTGGAGAACCGCCGTATGTTCACGCACTCATCTCGGGGCCTTTTACTGGCCCTCGCCACCCTGATGGCTTGGCCCCTTTTGGGTTCGCTAAGCTACGCCCAAGATAAAGACGCCCGCATGGAGGAACTCCTCCAGCAGGTTCGCAAGCTCTCGACACGAGTCGAAGAGCTCGAAGACGAACGCGAAGATCGCGGCAGTCGGCTCGAAGACCGCATCAATGCTCTTACCGCCGGCCTCGGTACGGCGAGCACCAACGACTTCAACAGCCATTGGAAGGGCGGCCTCCGCTTTGACAACGGCGACAAGTCATTCCGTTTGCATATTGGTGGCCGCATCCAAAATGATTGGGCCTGGGGAACTCAAGACAAGGACTACGAGCAAAACCCCGCCGCGGGCCATTTCGAAGACGGCACGCTTTTTCGGCGTACCCATCTTCAGATCGACGGTCAGATTCACGAGCACGTCATCTTCAAAACGGAGTTCAACTTCGCTGGCGGTGACGCGGACTTCTTCGATGTCTGGATTGGGCTCAAGAACATCGGCTTTGTTGAGCGCATTCGCGTCGGACACTTCAAGCACTTTTACAGTCTGGAAAAGCTGACGAGCAACGGGCACACCACCTTCATGGAACGCTCGTTGGCAGATGTGTTTGCTCCGGGTCGCGAGACCGGCCTCGGCATCAACGGCACCGCGCTCGAACAAAACCTCACTTGGGGCATCAGCGTCTTCCGCGAAGTCGATTCCTACGGCGACAGCGCTCCCGCCGACGACGGTGCCTACGGTGTCTCGGCCCGAGTGACTTGGATCCCATGGTACTGCGACCAGTGCGACGGCCTCCTCCACCTTGGCGGCGGCATTGTCTATGAGGGCGCCAGCAACGACGCGATTCGCTTCCGTCAGCGCCCCGAGATCAGCATCAGCCCCACCATCTTCGACACCGGGAGCATTGAGGCCGACAGCATCTTGCGTCTCAACCTCGAGCTGGCGTTTGTCTGGGGGGCCTTTTCCTTCCAGTCGGAATACTTCTACATCGAGATCGAAGGCACGAACGGCAACCCCGATCCCGCCTTTTGGGGTGCCTACGCCTACGTCAGTTTTTTCCTGACCGGTGAGCAACGCCCCTACAACCGCAAGCACGGCGTTTTTGGCCGCGCGGCCCCTCACGAGAACTTCCTTGAGGGTGACGGATGGGGAGCCTGGGAAGTCGCGGCACGCGCGTCCTACCTCGACCTGAACGATGACGACGTGAACGCTGGCAAGGCCTTCAACATCACCATCGCCTTAAACTGGTACTTGAATCCTCATACGATGATCAAGCTCAACTACATCTACACCAACCTCGATGAGTTCGCCCCCAACGAAGTCAACGACGGTGAAGCCCACATCGTGGGCATGAGATTCCAGATCGACTTCTAAGTCCATCACAAACAACAAGACCGGAAAGCCGCCCCACAATCTTTGGGGCGGCCTTCTTTTTGGCCTCGCCGAAGCAGGTGTTGACATTGGGCCCAGCCGCAGCAGCCGCTATCATTCAAAGGCGGCCAATTTCCTGGCCTCACACCTACCGAGGATGCTGGTCATGAAGAACACCTCCCTCGCCCTCATCGGAGTTTTCGCCCTTATTCTCGGCGCCTGCGGCACGAAAGATGCTGCCCAAGCAAGCTCCTCCGAAGTCGAGAAACTGAGCCTCGAATCCGTCGAGCGCGCCCACCGCGTCGGCGACATCGTGATGACTTCGCAACCCAAAGACGCAGACTTCAGTGAACTGAAAAACAAGTTCAACATCAAGACCGTCGTCAACCTGCGCCTACCCACCGAAATCGCCGACCTCAACGAACCCCAACGCGTCCGCGACCTCGGCCTCGTCTACGAAAACATCGCTTTCAAGGGCCCCGAAACCCTCAGCGACCAAATCTTCGCCGATGTGCGCACAACCCTGAAAGACAAGTCCCGCCAGCCCTTGGTGCTTCATTGCAAATCCGCCAACCGAGTCGGCGCGGTCTGGTACGCCTTCCGCGTCTTAGACCAGGGCATCTCCAAAGAGCAAGCGATGGCCGAAGCCAAGACCATCGGCCTCAGAAAAGAAGGCCACATCAAACGCGCCCAAGACTACGTTGATAAGAAACTGCGATAGGCAACAGCTCGCGAACGCCCGCGGATCTCGCCGTCGAAGTCCGAGAGGTCAAGGGCGGCTGAGTTCTTGCACGGAACGCCCTTCCGGTCACAGCAACTCCGAGAATCTCTGAAGCTTGACCGCCGACTTGCTGAGAGTGTGGCGCCGCAGGAGATCCAGGAATTCGTTTGCTGTGTAGGGCGGATTTTTCAAACGGTGCCGCATTATTTTCGCACCTTGACAGACAGTTTCAGCATCGAGATCTATGAGCGCCGCGATGAAGTCATCGGGGTGCTGTGCTCTTACTCCGAGCGGCACGAGGGCACGGTCAGGAAAATCACGGAGGTTCGCCGTTACAATGATCGCGGCTTGGCACCGAATGGCTGCCGCAAGCACATGCCGGTCATTGCCGTCGGGTAAGGAAAGACCTCCGATCAGTGGCTCGAATCCTGTGACCAAGCAATCTGGAACCGCGCGGTCAATGAGAATCCGGAGGCGTTGGAGTTTCCTGGGGTCGATATCGGGTCTGTCGATGAGGAGGTTTCGTATCCACTCACTGTGAATCTCTTCCGTCCAGCGGGCTCGGAATAATCCTGAGGTCGCCAACTGCAACAGGAGATTCCGTAGGGTCGCTGGGTAAAGAACACAGGCATCGAAGACGACGGTGAAATGGCTGTGCATGGAGATTTCTGCTTGATCGACCTATCGCTACTCGAGTCCCAGTTCTTGATCCAGTTTGGCGAGTTCAACGAGTGCCGCCTGGCGTTCAGCATCGATTCGCTTTTTGTAAGCCATCAGATCCTGGAACAGAATTCTTCGATGCGCGCCAACTTTGCGGCCAGGTAAAAAGCCATCTTCAATCTGTTTGACGACGAATGGACGAGAAACACCAAGCAGGTCGGCAGCTTGTTGGGTCGTCAGCTCGGCGTGAATGGGAATCAAAGTGACCGCGTTCCCTTGGGCCATTTCGGTGAGAAGGCGAACAAGAAGCCGAGCGGCGACCGCTGGAATCTCGATGGTTTGCTGACCGTCGTCCGAAGTGTTCACACGTAGAGGATGGTTTCCCGTAACCAGCTCGGAGAGTTTGCGGCTCGATTCCCGCGCCAGGAGCACGTCGGCTTCGGTCGGCACCGTATCGGGGAAGGACTGATTGACTTGCATGAAGGGTCTCCGTTCACTTCACCTTATCGCCCAAACGCAATAAACGCAATAATCGAATTATTCGAATAGCGGACTAAGAGGCGCCATCAAGATCGGGAGGAAAGGCGCCAGCCCCTTCAAACTATTGCTAAAACGGGACTTAGGATAACATGGCTCGCCCCAAGATGATCTGCAATGAAGTGAAACCGAGCTTACTATCAGAGAAAGAGCTGGCCCGAGAGTGTCGCTCGGGTATTTGAACGATACTCGCAACGCTTCGATCTAACTCGTGCGTGTGACCGCCAGCCAGAGCGGCACTGAACCGAGCACGCCGAGTTCCGAAAAGCGGCGTCGAAGGCGAGTCGAATTTCGAGCCGAAAACGGGGCCAGATTCGAGGAGCCTTGGGCACCGCGTGGCATCCTCGCCGCACTTCCTGCCCGATTCGCCGCGAGATGTTGATATGCCGAATGCCTTTGGCCCTTCACCCTAGCTCCGCCAACCGAGTCGGCGCCGTCCGGGTTCGCCTTCCGCGTCTTAGACCAGGGCATCTCCAAAGAACAAGCGATGGCCGAAGCCAAAACCATCGGCCTCAGAAAAGAAGGCCACATCAAACGCGCCCAAGACTACGTCAATGGAAAACTGAGATAGGTAAGGTTTGGTGGCGCTCGCCCAACAAGAGCGATCGACTTGCTCAGAGTTCGACAACTCGTGTGGCCATTCTGGATGACGCAACATTTCTTCTGTAATTTCCACGAGCGAGTCATTCCGATCCCATCGCCAAATAGATTGTCCCGGTCTCCCATTCCTCGCTTTTCTCAGCGAGCATCGCCGAGACTAGTCTGAGCAAG
>JAZGFI010000155.1:0-3408 GCA_036479435.1 Planctomycetota bacterium
GGAGTGCCTTGCGTCGCGCCACCCTCGCCCGAAGACTCGCAGAACTCCTCCACCCCGCTCAAAGCGCCGAGAGTTTTACGATGGGCCTTTTGCAAGACATGGGAGTCCCAGTACTCGCAGCGGCGCGCACGGCCGAGTACGACCCGATTTTCGCCAGTTGGCTTGAAGATTCGGATCTCAGCGAGTGCTTGACGACCGTGGAGAAAGAGCGGCTCGGGACCACGCATGAGGAAGTCGGACGGCTTCTCGGCAACTACTGGGAAATGCCGGACGACCTCCTGAAGGCGATTGGAGAACACCACAATAATGAAGACGGCGGCGTTCTCTCCGCGGTCAGTTTAGTGTCGCACCTTCGCGAGGGAGAACATCCCGGCGAAATCGAGGCCATTGTCGCTCGGGCCGAAGAGGAGTTCGGGTTAGACTCTGAAGTGGTTTTGGAACTCGTCGATGAAGCCTTCGCCGAGGCCGCCGAACTCGAAGTCATGATGCGCTGAGTTCGGCAAAGAACTCCGCATGAGCCTTCGCCGAGCGTTCCCAAGTAAAGGTCTCAGCGTGCTGTCGGCCCGCTTCACGCGCGGCGGCCGAGAACGTGCGCGCGCGCTGCAATCCTTCAATAAAGGCAGAATCCTCGGAAAAATCGACGCGGACGCCGTGGTCGCCGAGGGTTTCTTCATAGACCGGCAGGTCCTGGGCCAGTACGGGACAGCGGCGGGCTAAGGCCTCTAAGGCCGGGATACCGAAACCCTCAATCCGCGATGGCATGATTAAGA
This sequence comes from Planctomycetota bacterium, assembly GCA_036479435.1. Classification (GTDB taxonomy): domain Bacteria; phylum Planctomycetota; family DRQF01; genus JAZGFI01. The sequence goes on from JAZGFI010000155.1 coordinate 771, forward strand.
GCTGTGCTTGGTCCAACAGTGAACGGCGCGTGCGGTCGTCGACTTCGCCCAAAAACAGCAATCCGGGTACCCCAGCTCGCAAGGAGGGTGGCGCGTGTCCGCCCCCCGCCCAAACCAAAGACAGCCCGTCGATCGGCTCGCGAAAAAGCTCCGCCAGTCGCTCGGGCTGACGGCGCAAACGGCAGGTGCCGAGGACCAAGGCAAAGGCTTCCGGCACCTCCGCGGGCAGCGCAGTGGGCAAGGCGGTGTCATCAAACAAGGCCGCCTCGACGCCGTGGGGAATGACCACTGAAGGCGCCGACCAATCCGAAAACCGTGAAAAGAACTCTCGGCGCGTTGCCTCGGATGGAAAAATCGTCGGAATTTCCCGACTCAAGGCCGCCACGCGGCGGCGTCGCTCCCAGCGATTCATCGCCTCGTCGCCGCCCCCACCATCAGTCCCCAAAAAGCCAAGGTCGTGGACACAACGCGAGCGCGTAAATCCACGAGACGGAATCGCCGCCGAGGTCGGGGCATGCAAATGCTGAATGCCCTCCGCCCGCGCTGCGTAGGCCAATCTCAGGGACCGCCACCAAGGGCGCGGCAGAGAGCTCGACACGCGATGACAGGGAAACGGCGGGGCAGGACATAGGGTTCGGCGCGAGTAGCCGTAGACCGCATGTAGGGGGTCAGCATCCAAAGCGGTGCCGAGCTGTAAGGCATAGCGCTCGACACCGGTCCGGCGGGCACTTTCCAGGGCACTCAGATCCAAACCAATTTTCATGCCGCAGGTTATCAAGGAGTTCTCTGAGAAACGGGAAACCAAGGGGTCGTTGAGGCAATCCTTGGAGTCAGGGTTGCCACCTGAACCACCGCCTTGCTTGAGATTTTATCTCAAATCCTGGCGTTAGTCATCTCCGCGCAACCGGCCAGATTCGCCCTACACAGGAGCCCGCCGCTTGAATACTATGAATGGCAGTGTGAAGGTCGGAGTACGACTTTGTAGCTGTTACACACCAGAATCAGAGATTGAGATGCTGTCACCGTCAGCCCACAAGCAAAGAATCGAAGAATTGGCCCAGCGTTGCGCCGAAACGGGTCGCCCGATGACCTTGCAGCGTCTCGCGGTCATGGAGAGTTTGCTGTCGCGAAACGACCACCCGACCGCAGACGAAGTCCACAGCTCCGTCATTGTTGAAAAGCCGAACCTGTCGCGAGCGACGGTGTACCGATCCCTCGAGACTCTCGTCGATTTAGGCTGCATCGCCAAAGTCGATCACAGTGGTGTCGCCGTTCGCTTCGACGCCAGAACGGACCGCCATCACCACCTGATTTGCGATCGCTGTGGTGCCATTGAAGATCTTGACTTGGTGGGCTCGCAAACGGCGAGCATGCCCTCGACGGATTCCGTCAGATCGCGTTCAGACTTTCAGATGCGTGACTATTCCGTGACGATTCACGGCACCTGCGCGAGCTGCCAGCCCTCATCATCATAAGGTCGCCGCGCCTAAGGCCTAAAGCCGCACTCTTAATACGACCGCGTTGCTCGTCCGAAACACCCCGGGCGCAGGCGACGTGATGCCTTGGAACGTCAACTCCGCCGGAGTGATGAGGCCCGGGGGATAGACAAAATCCCACGGCGCCGGAGTCGAGGGAACAAAGGCCGTGGAAAAAGGGCCATAGCTGGTCGTCAGCACAAAAGTATTGGGGTCTTGAGGCGAAAAGATCTCGAGCGGGAAACAGGTCGGCCCGATCGACGGCGAAATCGTGAAGGCGTCGCTCGCCAATACCGGCGCTAAATACCCGAAGATCGCAAAGGGCGCGCTGCGAAGTCCACCACAATTGGCTCTGCGAGTTCAATATCCACGCCCTTCGACGCCCCACCGTCCGAGCCATTGATCGTCAATAGCGGAACAATCTGCTGGAGGCCGTCGCGAATCTCTCCCAGCGAACAGGAACTGAGGAGCGGTTGAAAATCGTCAACAAACAAGCCCGCGAAAAAGACCGCGTCTGAACTGATGGCGGCGCAATTGTGCAGCTCAACCGCCAACACGTTCGTGCCATCAATGAGAGCGCTGGCTGCGGCGCTGATGTCAAAGAACTCGAACCTCGTCGCCTCGTGAGGCGGTGAAGCAAGGTCCGAAAACACGGCCGGATTCGGCAGATTGTCGGATCGTGCTACTTCCGCTCCGTTCAAATAGGCAACGAAGGCATCGTCATAGGCAATCGCAAGCTGCGGCAATGGCAACACGGCGGTTGTGGCATGAGTGTGGTAGGAAAAGTCGGTGCGAAAATAGGTCGTGGGCGGCCCCGCGCCACCGGCCCGGCACTCCACGAAGAATCATCAAATGCCAAGTCTCGCCAGGATTGACCGAGGTCGACGCTTTGGTCCATGTAGGGCCAAATCGTCACGTCGTCGATGGGTTGCGGATGGCGGAAGTGCGGCCCTTCATCAAAGTCAGGTGATCGCGAACAAAGCCGTAGTTCTCAAGAAAACGGATGTCCATCTGATCGTCGCGCACGTCGATGATCAGCGACCCCAAGGAAATGGCGTTCTCGACCATGATGGGATGATCGAGAACGGCGTTGCTGTTGAGTTGTCCCGAGCTGCCCGCGACGACATAGACGGTCCCCGGATCGGAGTCGAAAACACGGCGGT
>JAZGFI010000156.1:0-6600 GCA_036479435.1 Planctomycetota bacterium
TTCCGGGCCCTAAATGACTGTTGCGGGCTTCCGGATGCGGAAGAACTTTTCCAAGAAGACCCCGTCTTGCTGCTCATGGACGGTCTTGATGAACCCGCCGATCCGACCCTCGTCGCCAAAGTCCTCGAACGGCTCGCCGGGTCTGGCTCGTATCCCCAGCTCCGCATCGTCGCGACGGTGCGACCCAAAGCCTTGGATTCCGGCGAAATAGACTTGCCCGGCTTTCTCAAAGCGGATGTTAAGCCGTTAGCAGAATCGGCTATCCAAGATTTCGCTCGTGATGCGATGACAGCACTTGGGCAAAGTGAACGGGCTGAGAAATTTGTTGCCCGCGTGACGGGCTCAGGAGATCCTGAGCTGTGCGAGCTGGCGAAAAACCCGCTCATGCTCGCCTGCATGACGGCCATGTTTGCCTCGGGAAAAGACCTGCCCGACGATCGGGTTAAGTTATTCGAGGCGATCATCACTTGGCTCCTTAAGTCGCGCGATGACGATGAGGAGTTTTTATCTTCGCATCGGCGTGATCTACTGGAGAAACTGGCGTTTGAGTTTCACTGCGCCCATGACGAGCCTCTGGTCCGCCTGCCGCGTCTCGATGCCGTCGTATGCCTTGAGAAATTGGCAAGAGGCAAAAGCCTCGACGTGACGCGAGACGACATGTGGACCTTTCTTGATATTCAGGAAAAAAGAAGCGGTGTGATCGTTCGCCGAGGTTCCGAAATGGGTTTTTGGCACGCTAGACTTCGGGAGTATCTCGCGGCTCACCGGCTTTGCTACCTCGAGGCGGGACAACGTCAAGAAAAGTTCTTCTCTCGCCGAAAGCTCTGTGTTCACGAGCGATCCCAAGAACTGCTGGCGATGGCGGCCGAGCACTATGTGGCCGAGCTGTCTCCCGATTTGGGAGGGCTCTTCGCGCCGCTGTTGGATTTGGCTCTTGCAGAGGATTGCCCAGATGATGACCAGTTCAAGATCGTGGCGCTTTTGGGGACGATCCGCAGGCGCCGGGGGCCGGAAGCCAAGTGGCGCGACCCGCGTTACCTGGGACTGCTCGAGATCGCTTTAGATCGGCTTAAGAACTCAAGCGCAGAACCCGCACTGATGGCGGCAACCGCCGATGCGATTGCCTTCGAAGACCACGGCGCCTTGTGGCGCCAGCGCGCAGGTTTTGGATTTGTGACGATTCCCGCGGGGGAATTTGTCGCGGGAGGCGATCCGAAAGCTTGGGACTCCGCTGGGGCCTCCGATGAGAAAGTTGCAACCTTTGCGATTGCGCGCTTTCCCGTCACCGTGGTTGAATTCGCAGAGTACCTTGAGGCCCACAAGGGTGAGCGGACTGAGCCGAAAGACTGGAATCTCCAGGTGATATTCCCCATGCGCCCGGTGGTCGGTGTCAACTTGGCGGAAGCCAAGGACTACGCTGCATGGCGTGGGGCCCGTCTGCCCAGCTCTATTGAATGGGAGTTTGCGGCCCGAGGGCCACAATCCCGAATTTTCCCCTGGGGCGACGAAGAGCCCGACAAGTGGCGCTGCAACCATTTCCGATCCAGAGTCCTGGGACCGAGTGCCGTGGGATTGTTCGAAGGCGACCAAACGCCGGAGGGTGTTTTCGACATGGGCGGGAATGTGTCGGAATGGTGCGATAAAGCCCTGGTTTGCGGTGGGGCCTTCGGCTACGTTGCGGACTACTGTCGCGCAGCCGTCCGCAACGTTTGGTCGGACTACCCCGACGATCGCCTCGCCGACCTCGGCTTTCGCCTTGCGCAGGGCACCACCTAGCTCTTCGCCATTGCCCTTTTTGCTGCCTTTTGCATCGGTGATTCTCTCGCCGAACGACAGGGCGCGGCCGCGGTGTTCACATTATAGTGGCTATCGATGGCGGATTCTCTGCCTCGCATCAAGGATGCATAGGCCGCTTCGTGATGCTCATTTCCCCGAAACAAACCCGCCACCACCTTGCGTTCTCGGCGATAGATCGGATCGGCAGCGATCTTCATGGCGACATAGGGAGCCGAGGCCGCACCGGGCAGGGCGGGCTCGGCGTGGTGATCGCCGTGCCAGAGCTTTTCGCTTTCGGGACAGACAATCTTGAACCACCAACCGTGGCGCTCTCGAGATAGCGCCAACCAGCGGTAGCGTATTGGGAGTTTGGCCAGTCGTCGCCCCTCGGCGGTCGAGCCCTGCTCGATTTCGCTGGCGAGAACAAAGTCGTGCTCTGTCGAGTTGGCCATCAGCCACAACAAGCGGCGCGTGGTCAAGGCCGCTGCGACCCAAGACCCGGCGATAAGGAGTGCGGGCGATCCGATGACGTAGGCCGCAGCAAAGATGCCGCTCCAAAGGACGAGGATGTGGGGTTCGCGAACCAAAAGACGAGCGAGCTGAACGGCGTCTTGAGCGATATGACGGGGATGGAAAGTCCGCGCCAGCATGAAGAGGATTTGTTTTTGGCTCATCCCTTTGGGTTTGAGGCCGTAGCGCTTCATGTCGATCAGCTCGGGGTCTTTTTTTGTGGCGAGATGAGCATGGTGGCCGAAATGCCCGGTCTTGGCTTGGTCGTAGTCGATTAAAACCAAGGCCGCCAAGGTTCGAGCCAGCGCATCGCTGAGTTTTCGATTCGAAAAGAAAGTTCCGTGGAAAGATTCGTGAAGGATGCCGCTGGTGGCGAGGCGCTGTAGGTAGCCAGCCCCCAAAAGAGCGAGCGGGATGCGAGCGTAGGCAGAGGGGATGAAGGCGATAACTCCGATGATGGCGAAAGAGGACAGTAGCCAACGGCTGAGCATGGCCGCGCCGTGCTGGTCCATGTTGCGGCGTAGGGAGCGAAGACTCGCCTTGAGATCTTGAGGTGGGCGGTTTGGTTTGTTGGTTTGCGGGTGCATGAACACGACCTCCGGTGGGGCGCGGCCAAAAAGAGGCCACGCGAAGGAGGGGAGGTCGATTGGAATGGAAGATCCGTAGGGTGGATTTCTGAGCCTTGTTCTTAGGTACATCTGAGGTCAAAAAATCGAAGCCCCCCGGTCGCGGCGGATCGGGGAGCTTCGCTTTCTGAGAACTGGGGCCTCGGCTAGTCGCTAGTCTTTTGTCCCATCATGCGACGGGTTTGCTGTCGTTGAGGATCGAAGAATGATGGCCCTCATCGCGCAGTCCCAGTTCAAGTTTGGGGCGAATGGTGTCGCGCCAACTGGCCCGCACCGCGTCGGGGGTCGAATCTTGGGCTTTCGCGATGTCAACCCACGAGTCGTTGTTGAGCTTCATGGCGACAAGGGTTTGTTGCTTCGGGCTGAGCTGCCCGATGATCTTGAGTAAGTGGCGACGAAGCTCTTCGCGCTGAGCCAACTTGGCCGGTGATCTTCCCGGGCCCATCGGCTCGCGAAGGTCAGAGCTGGTTCCGCGCATCAAAGGCTGTTCTTTCAAGGCCTTTTTTCGCGTGGCATCGATCACCCGGCACTTGGTGATCCGGCGGGTGCGAGCGCGGCCTTGGTCGGCATCAAGGTCGGCTTTGGCTTTCGCCGAAAGCCAGTTGAGCATCACGTCCTGAGCGAGGTCGCTGGACGGGATCTTGCCCCGAAGGCGATCGGCGCGGGTCCAGCGGACCGCCCGCTTGGCGTCCTCGCGGCGCTGCTTCCACTTCGATTCATTCTGCAGGTGGTCTTGGGGGTCGCCGTCACCAGCGGGAGCGGTTGTCTGGGTGGTCATGAGCTTTCTCCAGTGAAGGGAGCAATAGGAAGTCTTTTGCTCTACTGGGGGGCTTGTCTGGCGGGATTCTGAAACCGGAGGGTGAAAATTGGAACTTCTGCAATTGGGAGGCATCATGACGTTCATTCGGCGAGATTCCTCGCGTAGGGCACCTCAGTTCTTAAGTAGGGCGTAGAAACAAATCTCGGGAATTGTTGACGGAGGGCTACGGGTTTCGACGTTTCCCTCTTTACTGGGTGAGCGCGATCGTGTGACCTCAGTGAGAAGAAGTGAAGGCGAAACGGCTGCGACTTTGTCGCGCTGAACAGAGGAAGAGAAGGAAATGAAAACAAGAGTTGTGGTGGTGACGCTGGTGGTGTTGGTGCTCTCAGTCTTAGGGGCCTGCGGCACCGCATTGGCCCCCATTCCGCCAGAGGTCATGACGGAGAAGTCCTTCGCCCTGATCTACACGATCAAGGATTTTGAAGCTGATTGTGAAAGTTACAAGGACGAGCCAGACGCGGATCAACGTCGCGCCATCCGAGACCGAATGACTCATCGAGTCATGGCCGTGATCGCTCGGAACTACGGTCAGTACGAAAGTGACTTCTTCGCGGGGCGAGCGGCGACCGCCACTGGCTTTGACGTGATCAACCTGGGCATGGACGCCGCAATCGCGATCACCGGCGGGAAGCACACGAAGACCGTTCTCGGAGCTTTGGCAACGGCAATCCACGGCACGGGTCTTTCTCTCGACAAGAACTTCTTTCGAGATAAGACCAGCGAATCGATCTTGGCCATGATGCGCGCCGAACGGGCGCGGGTCGAAACTGAGATCCAAAAGAAGCTGTTGCTTGAGGACTCGAAGTACATCTTTGAAGAAGCTTGGCGAGATCTGGTGAGCCTCTTTTACGCGGGGACGGTGCCGTCGGCGCTGATTACATTGGCTAGCGAAGCGGGCGAAAAAGCGACGGAGCAACAGGATCAGCTCGCTGGCGTAACGAGAGCTCGTGTGGCTCTTCCGCTACTTAAGCTGGCCGAGAGTCAGAAACTCGTTGACAATAAGGGCAAACTCAGTCGGTGGCTTCGAAAGCTAAGGGACGCCGATCTGAAAACCGCGGTGGCCGCGTTAACTGGAGTAGCTGCCTCGGGAACCAATCGCATGGCTTGGTTGGATGCCGTGTCGATGGCAATGTTGCCCGTGGCGACTATCAAGGACCTCGAAAACGTCGTTGACAAGCTAAAACAGGGCGGCCTTAGCGGCGTACCCGGGGGGAACTAATCATGGAAATGGCACTACCGATCACGCTGACGAAGTCTCAAGCCGAGTTAACCCTACGAAACGTCGAGGCTTCGGGATTTCAGATTACCGGACTTCGTTTCGACACTTTCACCAAGGCTGGCCAACCGGTGACCTTGAATGTTGTGAATGCGATGGTGATTGACGACATGCCGACTGAGCAGGTCGACTTGATCACCACGACCCCAGCTAAGGTTGGCGATCGCGCTGCGAAGGCGGTTAAAGATGGCAAGGCCATTATTCTCGTCACGACGATCTATATCTCAGGAAAAAAGAAGCTGGTGATCTTGGTTCGCTGAGTTTCGAAGCCAAGGCGCGATCAGCGCGTCTTGGCTTCGGACAAGCGCTCGGTCGCCTACATTTCAATTTGTCATTCCGAGGCCCCACGCGGCTCTCATTGTTAGCGGCTTACCGGCTCTTCTCGATTTTTTGCTTCTTCGGAGATTTCCGCGCTGCCAACACGAGTTTTTCGAACTCGGCCATGACCTCATTGGAGTAGGGCGCCACTTGTGAAAAGGCCAAGGCCACGATCTCGTCTTTCGGCAAGATAAGAAAGGTTGTGGTCATCGCACCCGCCCAGCCGTAGCGACCCCTCGTTCGGCGCTTGCGAAAAGTCTCTTTCACTTGCACCGCGCCGCCAAATCCAAAGCCTTGGCCCAAAAGCACACTGCTCCCCACGGCGATCGGTACCAAGTTCTCGGGAATCTGGTTCTTCATCATCATGGCGACGGTCTTCGCTCGCAGCAGCCGGATCTTCCCCAGTTTGCCGCCGGCGCGCATCATCTCGGCGAATCGTAAGTAGTCCCGTGCGGTCGAGTAAAGCCCATGGCCTCCGGCCAATAGTTTGGGCGCCCGCAAGGCGTCTTCCGGCTTACCCCTGGGCAGCAAGTTCGGTCCATAGTGCGCGCTTGGTAAGCGACTCAACTTGTTCTTCGGCACGAAGTACGCCGTGTCCTTCAGGTCCAAGGGCTCAAAGATGCGCTTTCGCAGCACCTCATCAAATCGCTCCCCGGTCAACACCTCCACCAGCCGCGCCTGCACATCACATGAAACACTGTAGGCCCATTTTTCACCCGGATGATAGGCCAGCGGAATCTCACTCAGCTTCGCGACCATTTCCTCCAGCGTGCTGTTCGCATCCAGGACATTGGCTTTGGTGTAGGCCCCGTCGACCTTCGTGCTCCCCAGTCCGTAGCCATAGGCAAATCCCGCGGTGTGAGTTAGAAGGTCTCGAATCGTCATCTCCCGTTTCGCCGCGACTTCCACGCCGCCTTCCAAGACCTTTAGCCCCTCCAAACTCAACAGGTACTTCGAAACCGGCTCATCCAAGCCGAACTTCTTCTCCTCCCACAACAACATCAAGGCCACCGCTGTGATCGGTTTTGTCATCGAAGCCAATCGAAAAATCGCATCCTCCTTCAGTCGCTTCTTTTTCCCCAACTCCATCCAACCCGCAGCCTGAAAGTGAACGATCTTCCCTCGCTTCGCCACCAAGGTGACCATCCCCGGCACTTTGTTTTTCGCGACTAGTTTCTTCATCGCCGCGCCCAGACGATCCAACTTCTTCTGCGACAAGCCAACCCGCGCCGCTTTCCCGCGCGGGATCTCCTGCCCCCATCCCACCGCCACCA
>JAZGFI010000157.1:0-2779 GCA_036479435.1 Planctomycetota bacterium
CTTGGCCCCCAAGTAAGAACAGCTGCCGCGGAGCGGCTGCAAGTGAGAACAGGCGGAGCCGCGCTGCGCTTCGCCCCAAGAGTGAGGGCGGAGCCCGAAGCGATCGGGCGAAGTGCAGTGTGGCGGACTGGGCTTCAGGCGGCCTTTGAAGGAGAGAATAGATGCCTTTTGCGTTTTTTGTGGTTCGGCCTGGCGATAGCCAGGCCGAATCCGAGCTCAACGACTTTGTCCGCAGTCACCGGGTCTTGACTGTGGATCGGACGCTTGTGGAGTCGGGCGGTGGCGGGGCCTGGTATTTGGCGGTCGAGTTTTTGGACGGTGAAGCCAAAAAGGATGGTGGGGCGAAACGCAGCGCGCCGGCAATCGACTACAAAGAAAAACTCAGCGAAGAGGTCTTCGGGCGTTTCAGCCAGATGCGCGCGATCCGGAAGACGATGGCCGCTGAAGATAGCGTACCGGTCTACGCTCTGTTTTCGAATGCTCAGCTAGCGGAGATGGCGGCGCATGATTTACTCAGCCTCGCCCTAATGAAGAATGTTGAGGGCCTCGGAGAGAAAAAAATGGAACGCTATGGCGAGACTTTTCTGAAGCTGGTTCTGGGTAATAAGTCGTGAAGCGGGAAGGCTATGTGATTCAACGTGCAGCCGACCCGGAGAACTTGCGGCAAGCGTTTTGGCGGGCGCAAAGAGGAAAGAAAGATCGACCTGAGGTCATCGCTTTTCGGGATCATCTAGACGAAGAGTTGTCCGCGATGCGGAAGGGGCTGATAAAAGGCGGCTTGGTGCTGGGCCGCCAAACGGTTTTTGGGATCAGGGACCCGAAGCCTCGCTTGATATGCGCCCCGGCATTTCCGGAGCGCGTTCTTCACCATGCACTGGTGGCCGTGGTGGAAGTTAATTTGGAGAAGTTCGCGATTGATGACAGCTATGCTTGTCGTCCGGGGAAAGGATCTCATCGGGCGGTCTTGCGGGCTCAGAGTTTTTCCCGCAAGAGTCGTTCTTATCTGAAGTTGGATATCGCGCGCTTTTTCGATTCCATCTCGCACGACTTGTTGTTGAAGTTCTTGGCGCGCCGATTCAAGGATCAAGATTTCTTGGGCTTGGTATCGGAGATATTGGGGCACCATCAGGTTTCAAGGGCGCGAGGATTGGCGATTGGGAGTTTGATGTCACAGCACTTGGCCAACTTTTTTCTCGGCTACTTGGATCGTTTCGTGAAGGAAGAACTGAGATGTCAACACTACCTTCGGTACATGGATGATTTCGTTCTTTGGCACGACCAAAGCAGTGAGCTGCGGATGTACCTGAGACGCATTCGAGAGTACCTAAGCGAGCGTTTGCAATTGGATTTGAAGGACTCGGTCTTGATCGGGGATTCGGCGCGGGGGATGGACTTTTTGGGATTCCGAATTTGGCCCCAGCGCTTGGGGCTTGGACGGCGAGCTCGCTATCGTTTTTCACGGGAGTTGTCGAAGGTTCAGCGTGACTTAGAGCGCCAGTCAATAACGGAAGATGAAGCCTCTCGAAAATTTGACGGCTTGTGGGGTTGGTGTCGAATGGCGGAAACGGCTGGCATTCGCTCTAGGGTCTTGGCACGGTACTCCTGATTCTGGGGATGCCCCTGTCGGGCTCCAATCGAGTCAATCGGGGCGGCAGCTGGATCAACGAGGCTCAGAACTGTCGCTCCGCGAATCGCAACAGGAACACCCCGGACAACCGGAACAACAACCTGGGCTTTCGACTCGTCTTGGCCCCTGAGTTCCTTCGATGAACGGAGGGCCAGGGGGCGTTCTCGGTTCTTAGTTTGATGCTCTGAACCAATAAATTTGGGAATCTCTGGTGTTAGTAGGGCGACCTTTTGCTTCGAAAATTTCAGGAGTTCTTCTTGTTCGGCCGGGCGCGCCGGATGGGTCCATTTTCGTTTGCCGTTAGCAGGGTGAGTGGCCGAGTCCTAGTCTTCGAGCTTCACTTCTAGATGATAGCCCTTGGCGGTCAGGCATTTTCCGCTGCAAAGGTCGAAGCGAAAACGGTGGGCCATGCAGACCAGATTGCCGTCTTCATTTACTTCGCTGTTTTTTTCTAGGTCGACGCCGGAGTGCGGGCAGGCGCGTTGAACTCGGTAGCGTTTGCCATCGTGCTCCAAGACGAAAGTATCCTCGGTCGCTTCTTTGGTCAGTTCCTCTTCGAAAGCCTGAAGGGCCTTGCACAGACCTGGGTCGAGGTATTTAAGGAGCGTTTTGAAGTGTGCGACGAACTTGTCGCTGCGCTCGTCGAAAGTCATCCGCATTGACAAGAAAATGTCGTCCCAGGTCGCTTCGTCGCGCATGACCGCGTGGACGCAGGAGGCCGGTGCCGTCAAAACGTACAGGGCGTCTTCGGCAATCCCCGCACGGGCCTCACCCGTCCGAAAGTCGAGACTGAACGTTCGCTCGTTGTCGCGGCCGCGGATGCGAAAACTCAAAGTTCCGCCGATCTTGTCGTTGATCCAGGGTGAGACTTTCGCGATGTCCCGGAAATGCTGGAGGTACTCGCTGTCTTCAGCCAGACCGTCCTTGTTCCAAACGTCTTCCAAAAGGTGAAGACGGCTCTTACGGTAGGCTTTGACGTAGTCATCCCGTCGCGTAAAGGGCTCAAGACGGCGATCGTCCAAAGTAGTTGACGACCATAGTACGGTGTCATCCAACTCTTCACCGGGGAGCGCGAAGTAGCAGCTCTCGGCGAGCTTTGGATTGTGGCTTTGGAAGTGATTGAGCACGTCGAGTTGATCGGGGAAGACCGAT
>JAZGFI010000158.1:0-20454 GCA_036479435.1 Planctomycetota bacterium
TCTGCAGGAATCCCGCTCAATCGGCAAGCACGAAGCAACTATCCACACTGCGAGAACGTCCAGAAACCGAAGAGCCCTCCAAAAAAGACAAAAGTCGCGGTGACTTCAGCCGAATGCACTCGCCAAACAGCCTCTCTTGCAAGCCCCAATCTGACCCGAGAACGCTTCCGGAATAATTAGCGACTTTTCTGGCGGTTGTCGATGACCACCAACGTTCCCTTTGAAGACACGACCTCGGTCGCATCAGGCGTACTGACCAAAGAAGGCGAACTCCGAAGAGATCGAGAGAGTGCTTTGCGAGAGCATTGGGCATTCTCTCGATCTCTGATTCTCTGCAACTGCAAGAGTTCAAAGGCGATCGAAAACCAGAGAAGGCAGCAGTGAGCGCAACTAGTCCAATCAGGATGTGTGGCACCAGAACGACCTTCCCTGGGTTCGATTGCCCATTGGATTGATGAAAGTGGCCGCCAGCTTCATAGGTCGTAATCTTGTCACTCAACCGGCTTTCGAGTTGCAATCCATCGCCAACTTTTTGTGGCGCGGAACCCGCTGTTCACATCAACAAAAAGGAAGTACTGATGCACAAAGGACCCCTGGATATCATTGCAGCGTGCTGCGTTCTATTGACGACTGCCTCTTGCGCAAGTGACGACTTTTGGTCTCCAAAGCCCGTCGAGAGTCATGGCGAAGTTGGGTCAGTTGGCATAGCCGTGATCTCAGTCGCACCATGGGACGAGTATGTCGATGCGATGCAACCGACGTTCAAGTTGTCTGAGAAAGACGCGTTGTCCGCGGTAGTTCCAACGACGCAAACGTTAACCGAGAAAGTCATAGACTCGCTCGCGGCACAGCTGAAAGTAGCCCCCCCTACTTCGGGCATCAAAGTGCCAGGTGAGGAGAGATCTCGGGAATCGGGGGATGCCCAAGGTATCGAGATTCCGGCGAATCCTGGGTCAAGCCGTTCGGCTGTCGACCTTCCTGGAACTGCTTTGTCAACCAAGATCGACGTAGATCCCATGACAAGACATCGTTCGGCAACGGCCCTCTTTCAGGAGGTGAATGTCCTAAATCGTCACATCAAAGACGCCGCCCTTCGAAGAGGTTACCGGCCGTACGTTGTACGCGTCCAAGCCACCGTGATTCCCACATCCTTGGGCCGACCCTACGATGTCTTCTCAACATTCTCACTGTTCAACGGAACCCTGGGCGATGAGCCCGCCGAGGCCGAGGAGAGGACGAAGTGGGAACACGCGTTAGAGAACTCAAAGTCCGCAAGGATTCCCTACGTTATTCCGCTCCTCGTGACCGACAATCTAGAGTCATCGCTGCAGTCAAGGACTCAGGATCAGATTCGCCAGTTGGGTTTTGCGCTTGATCTCTTGGTGAGTGGGTTCGGCGCATCGGCAAGCGCAAGTTCTTACCAAGAGGCTCTGAAAGCCGTCTTTGGCCGCCAGACCAACAGTTTACTCACCGTAGCGCGGTTGTCAGACAACACCGTTCGATTTCGTCTCGGCGCTCCGTTTCAAACCCAACAGGAGCGAGCCATGATTCCACAAACTCACTACATCACCTTTGTCGTCCTTATCGACGAGAAGATGGTCGAGTGCTACGAGAAATGCGGCGCCTTCGCCAACGCTGCTAACCTCCTGACGAAATCCTCTTTTGTCGACACGAGGACTGGAAAAGAGCTTCAGCTTCCGACATCGAAGCGGCGCCAACAGCAGATCAGCGACGTGTTTCTTCAGCGTGTTCCCAAATGGAAGAACGACGAAAGCGGGGCGAAAGAGGCGAACGAAAGGGCTACCACTTGTGAAGCCATCCGTATGGAGCGAGCCAAACACGCTGGTGTCCTTCGCGGTTTCGCGTTTGGCGGCCTGGAGGGACGTTTCCGAGAGTATCTATGGAACAATGTTGACTCCGAGGCCAACTGGTTTGCCTTGTGGATCGACCTGATTGATGTCGAGAGATTCAGCGCCTTTGCAACAGCTTCGTTCGATCTGCCGCAAACCAAAGCGGAGAATCTCCCTATCGCCCGTGCGGCGATACTCTTGGACGACAAAAAGTCTTTCTCGCGACTGGACTTAGCTGGTGGCAGTCGCCTACGCGCCGACAGAATCGAGGCCGCACTCGTCTTACCATGCTACCGCTCCGTTCGCATACCGGCCATCGGGATTGCCGTGAAGGATTCAGGCCGCCGCTTGGCTTTGACCTTCCCTTCTTTGGCCATCATGGGACTTCCGAAGTCCGCAACCGATGGCGCGTTGCTCGAAGTCAAGATGCTGCATTCTCGGTGGAAAACCAGACCTGCAACGGAGCACGCTGAAGAGAGAACTTTTGAGGTGGTCTACCGTAAGTCCGGCTCGTCGAGCAAACCCAAGCATCGCTTCTCGCTCAAAACAACCACGAAGTACGTCGTGGCCAAAGGCGGCAAAGGATCACTGCGCGTCTTTGTTGAGTTTCCCAAGAGCAAGGCGGGAATGCAGCTGATCTCCGAAATGAAGCTCCAAGTAACCGGGGCCGATCTTGCCACCATCAAAAACCAGTCGGATGCGGAAATCCCCGCCGCAACCGCCGCAATCGAGGGACAAGTGGTCACCATCAAAAAGAGCACAACCCTAGTCCTGAAACTGGAAAACCTCTCCCAAAAGCAGGCCGTTAAGCTTGAAGGCAAAGAGGACTCTGATCGAACCTCCAAGATTATCGAGATCGAAATCACGAATCCACCCAAAGCGCAGTAGGGCAGAAAGGAAGGAAATTATGGCCAACTCAAAAGGCAACTCAAAGCGAAACCACAACGACCTAAGACTGGTGAATGTTCGGCACGGGTGCCGCGGTCTGGATCCTCGTCTACAGGAGCTGATGCTTCGGGCGAAGGAAAGCCAACGCATTGATCACACGATTGCAAGTGTTCTTGGTGACGGTCCTGTTGAAGTTGACGTGATGGCTCGGCTCCACGAGCCTAGAAAGAAAGTAGCGGGACTCAAGACCTACACCCTGGTCAAGGATATCGTGACCGGTACCGTGAAGCTTGATGAGGTTGAGAAAGTTCGCGGGCATGACAACGTCGCCAGCCTCAAGGCGGCAACTAGAATATTGCCCGGCCTACATGAGTCAATCCCCAATGCAAAAGCCTCGCCTCCCTTCGTTACGCTCAGTTCCGGTGTGCTAACCGGGCGAGGAGTCGTCGTCGGTGTTGTCGACTTCGGATTCGATTTTGCCCATGGCAACTTTCGCCATGCGGTTGATGGCACAACCAGGATCCACTCCCTCTGGAACCAACGGGGGGGGCCTTCAGCGGGATCACCAAAGCCGTATGCCTACGGAACTCACTATTCTCGTTCCGAGATCAACTCGGCTCTGACATCTGGAGACCCCTATCGATCCCTGGGATACGCACCCTACCAGCGTGGCGCTCACGGAACTCATGTCTTAGATATCGCAGCTGGAAACGGGAACTGGACCGGCGCACCCGGTGTTGCCCCAGACGCAGAATTGGTCTTGGTTGAACTCTCAGCTTGGGATTACGGCCAGGCCGACAACTTTGGAAACTCAAGGCGCCTCGCGGAAGCGGTTCATTTCGTTTTCGAAACCGCAGCCCAACAACAAAAAAGTTGTGTCGTCAACATCAGCCTCGGGACACACGGAGGCCCCCACGATGGAAGTAACCTGGTCGAACAGTACCTCGACAACCTACTTGAGAAGCACAACGATCGCGCGATTGCCGTAGCCGCCGGGAACTCCCGCCTACATGCGAGCCATGCGAGCGGCCGTATTGCCAAGCAGAAGTCACGCAAGCTCGAATGGATCGTTCAGCCAAACGACGATACAGAGAACGAAATTGAGATCTGGTACCGAGGTCGCGGAGAGGCGTCGGCTACTCTCACAAGCCCAACTGGCGCGATCCTTGGGCCTGTCAAGTTGGGCACGACCTGGAGCATCACCCAGGGCGGTAAGCAACTTGGACGGATGATTCACCGGGAAGACGACCCCAACAATGGCGACCACCAAATCAACATTTCACTGTTGCCAGATGCCGGAAGAGGCACCTGGCAGATCGAGATTCATGCCATTGGAAAGCAAGCCGTTGATTTCCACGCATGGATTGAGCGCGATGACTACCGCCGAGGAATTCAGTCGTTCCTCGGCAAGAATGACATCGACCAAGAGAACACCTTGGGTTCCATCGCTTGCGGTGAACTTACCATCGCTGTCGCAAGTCATCAGCCACGGCATCCACAGCAGGCGACATCGGTGTTCAGCGCAATGGGGCCAACTCGCGAGGGGGGTGAGAAGCCAGAACTAAGCGCACCAGGTGATCCCATTACGGCGGCCAGTTCGCTCTCCGGTGGCGCTACGACCATGTCCGGTACGAGCATGGCATCCCCGCATGTCGCAGGAATCGTCGCACTCATGATGCAAGGCTTCGATGGTCAATTGAGCATTGGCGACATTCGAGGCGCCTTGATTCGAAGTGCCACGAGCCTCCAAGGTTGGGATCCCGTGTTCGGACATGGGCGCGTCAACGCCGCGGGTGCTCTGCAGGAGCTAGGCTTGTCCGTTGAAACTCACTCCACACGCTTCAACGTCATAGTCAAAAACTCGAGGATGATGTCCTCCGACTACAAGGCTTTGACGAACGCCTTGAGAACCCTTAGAAGCATCTTGGGCATCAACTCTGTGGACGGTTCCGCCGAAGAATGGGCTCAGCTAATCTCAACAGGAACTTGGGCGCCTCCGACCTCAAGCGGCACTTGGCCACCTCCAATATCTTCTATAGGAATGCCGCCGCGCTTGGTCGGCGGTGGAACTGGCACTCAGCCTCCGCCGATCGCGAGTCGAGTTCATGAAGCGCGTCAAGAAATCGATCCCTGGTTGCGACCGCCACGGCCCTGAGATGTTCTCTCATGCCAAGAGTGCTTCGAGTTGGTGGTCCTCGTTGGGGCTTTTGGCGATGCGGAGGGCGCGCCACTCTTTGGGCTTGAGGGCGGCGGCGGTGGTGGGGCCGATGGTTTGGGCGATCCAGTTGGCGCGGCGGTCTTCGGCGCCCTGGCGGACGAGGGCGGCGGTGAAGGCTTGGACGGCGGAGGGACTGGCGAAGTGGATGAGGGTGTTGTCTTGGGTGGGGTCTATGTCGAGTTCGCGATCGAGGTAGGCGTTGTGGGTGGCGTAGAACTCTATCTCGGTGAGATTGCAGGAAGCGCGTAGTTTTTCGGCGAGGTCGGCTTGGTAGAGGTTGCCGCGGGGCCAGAGGACGCGGGGATGGGCGTCGAGGATTCTCTCGCTGAGTAAAAGGGAATGGAGGCCGCGTAAGGTTGCGGCTTTGGCGATGGCCTTGGCTTGGTTTTGACGCCAGCGCTCGGCGCTGGCTTGGCCGACGATGGCGCAGGGGATCTTGATGGCGGCGGCCTGTTGTTCGCCGAGGATTTCTAAGACCTCGGGTGAGGTGATGAGGAGGAGATCGGCGTTCTTTATCTCTTCGAGAAAGCGGCGACGGCCCCCTGGATTTGGGGTTTTGGAAATCGCCGGTTGCCATGAAACCTCAGCACCTTGGTCGCGAAGGGCTTGGGTCAGGCTTTTCCCGGCGGGACCGGGGCGGGTGACCAAGACGTTGATGGACTCAGGGCCAGGGGGCGGGGCCGGCTTGTCGCGGGTCACGCGTCGCGTTCGCGAATGAAGTTCGCCAAGATTTCGGAACCGCCGGAAACCAAGAGGGCTGCGGCCAACTGGGCCCCGCGGACTTGGGGATCGTCGGTGGATTTGAAAGTCATGGCGGCCTCGGCGGGGGCTTCGCCGGGCTCAGCAAAGAGCATGGCTCTCATGCGGACTTCTTCGCCCTCGTGGTGAGCACACACGCCTAAGGGAACGTTGCAGCCACCGCCGACTTCTTTGAGGAGCGCCCGTTCGGCATCGACGACTTGGCGGGTACGAAGGTGGTTGAGGCCTTTGAGCAAACGACGTGACGTCTCGTCGTCTTCGCGACACATGATGGCGATCGCACCTTGGCCTACGGCGGGAAGAAAGGCGTCAGCGGCGAATACTTGGCTAATGCGGTGGGCGTAACCTAAGCGGACCAGGCCAGCCCGCGCCATGATGAGCGCGTCGTACTCGCCCAAGTCGAGTTTCTCGAGGCGCGTGGGAACGTTGCCGCGGATGCCCTCGATCTTAAGATCGGGGCGGAGCCTTTGGAGTTGGGCGACGCGGCGAACAGAGCCGGTGCCGACGCGAGCACCCGATGCGAGATCGGCGAGAGGGATCGCCGCCACAAGGGCGTCTTCGACGGGGCCGCGAGGTAAGACGGCGGCGATCACCAGGCCTTCGGCGAGTTGAGTCTCGACGTCTTTGAGACTGTGCACGGCGATGTCGACTTCGGATTGTTGCAGAGCGCCATCCAACTCGTGGGTGAAGACTGCGGTGCGGCCCAGCTTGCCGATGGGCTTGTCCTTTACTTGATCGCCGAGGGTCTTAACGGTCGTGATCTCGACTTCCCGCATTGGGGCTTCGCGTGACAGCAAGTCCGAGACGGTCTGTGCTTGCCACAGAGCTAAGTCGGAACCGCGAGTCCCCAAACGGATCGGAGCGGCGTTCATCCTTTTTTCTCCCGGTGCATGAAGGCCTGGTAGGCCATGCGTACTTGGTCTTCGCTAACTTGACCGCGACTTGAGCGTTTTAGGGCGGACATCGTGACCCCTAAGAGTCGTCGGCAAAGGGCTTCACTGAATGCGTCGCGATCATCGCTACCCCCGGACATCTCGTCTTGTATGCTTTTGAATCCGTCCTGGATCTCGACGACGAGAGGGGTCATGCCGGCAAAAGCCTGTAGGGCTAAATACTTGTGGGTTTCGCCGACGACGATGCCGTCAACTTCGGCCAACTGGGATAGCCTCTCGCCGCGGTTGCTTTCGATGAGCGCGGCGAGGTCGTCGATGTCCATCGCGAAGACGCCAGCGTGATCTGCGATCTTCGGGTCCATGCTGCGGGGGACGGAGATGTCGATGAAACAACGGGTGCGCGGGTCTAGATTCGATACCACGGCGGTCGTCACGATGGGCTTCTCAGCTTCGAGGCAACCCATCACCACATCGGATGCTTCGAGCTCGGTACCTAGGTCGTCGAGAATTCCGGCGCGCCCCCCCACCTCCTCCGCCAAGGCCTCGGCCTTCGCCAAGGTCCGATTCAAGATCACAATCTTTTCAACGCCGGCGGCGATGAGGTGCCTTGAAACAAGGGCTCCCGTTTCTCCCGCACCCAAGATCAGCGCGCGGCGGCCATCGAGGTTGCCAACGACTTTGCGCGCGAGCTTGACCGCAACGGCGGCCACACTGAGGCTGCCGCGGCCGAGCGCGGTTTCAGATCGCACCCGCTTGCCGAGATTGAGGCCTTGACGAAACAAGTCGCTCAACTCGCGGCCCGGACTGCGCTGGCCCTGGGCTTCTTCGATCGACCCTTTTATCTGGCCCAATATCTCACTTTCGCCCACAACCATCGAGTCGACGCCGGCGGAAGTGCGAAAAAAGTGAAACACCGCCGCCCACCCGCGATGGTCATAGACTTCTTGGGCGCTGAGACCCGGAAAAATCAGCTCGCGGATTTCTCTGCGTTCATTCTCATTGAGCGGTCGGGCCGAGCAACCATAAATTTCGCTGCGGTTGCAGGTCGAGAGCATGACCAAATCGTCGATGCCGCGTTCCAAGGCCAGCCGGTCACGCAAAGCCAAGCGCGAGTCGGCGTCCAGGGCGAAGCGCTCGCGAACTTCAACCACAGCACTTTGGTGGCTGATGCCGATGACGAAAAGAGACTCGCTACTCTTGGGGTTCATCGAGGCATCACCTTTCAAAAGAAATGAAAGGGAGCGTTGCGACCAAGATCGACAAGACAATGACGCCAACCATGATAACTGAGACCAAGGCCGTGGCACGGTCGGACCAGCGACCACTGAGTTTTCCACCCAAAGGCAACAGCAACATTGTCCACACGAACAAGGTCATGAAGATCTTGGGCTCGAACACGTCGAGCCGGCCGATCGTGTCGCTGTAGATGGTGGCGCCGACGCCAATGCCGACGGTGACCAACAAAAAACCCATGGCCGCCGCCCAGAGGTTCATGCGCGCGAGGTTTTCAAGGCTCGGCATGCGGCGGAACAAGTTGCCAAAGTTTTTGTTTTTAATCGCCCGCGACAATCGCAGATAAAGCAAGCCATAAAGTCCGCTCACCAGCAGAGCCGCTAAGGCACTCACCGCGGGGACGGTATGCAGGACGAATTCGGATGAATCCGTTTTGTCATTGGCCAAGGGCTCGATGGGGCCAAAAGCGAAGGCGTAGGTCACCAGGCAAAAGGGCAGCCACAGCAAATCGATGCCGGTCAAAGACACTCGTGTCGCAACCTCGACCAGTAAGTAGGTGAAGGCCATCAAAAACCCGAGCGACGACAACACGTCGAAGCTGTTGGTCCAGGGCAATTGGTCAATGATGAGGTAGCGCGACACCAACAAGACGGCGTGCGCCAGCAATGCTAGGCCCAAGAAAGTAATAGGTCGCTTGGGTTTCGGCGCTTCGAAATCTCCCGTCATGCGCCGCGCGTAGGCGAACAGGGTCGACAAGTACGCGAGAGGCACGAGGATGATCAGGGCTTGGTTCACAACCTGGATCATGAGTTGTTTCGCTGGCCGCTCACGACGTCTTTCCGCTGCGCCATTTCCTCGGCGACGCGAATCGCGGTCTTGGCGCAGTTTTCTAGAGATATCCCATCCACGTAGTTGCCGACGAGACCGATACCTCCGTGTTGCTCTAACAAGGTACTGACCGCGGCGAGCCGGCGAGAATGACCGAGATCGTATTGCGGCAAGCCCGGTTCGGCGCGGCTGAAAGAAAAGTAACTCGGAACGGGTGCCGCGAGCCGGCGGAGCGTTAGGGCAAGTTCTCCAAGGACAAGGTGGCGCATCGCGTAATCGGGGGCCTGCACGGCTGTGGGATCGGTGGCGCCACCGACGAATCCCGTAAGGGACACCATGCCTTTCGGTGCACGGTCTTCAAAAATCTTGGAGTTGAACAACCAGCCCAAGGTACGCACGCGTTGCGGGCGCGGAATCAAAAAGCCGAAGGCTTCCGGGATGAGGCCAATCGCCTCTTCGGTGAAGGCCGCGTGTACAGCGAGCATCGGGGCGTACTCGATATCGAAGAGGATATCGGCGGCCATGGGCGCAATACCCGCCAAGAGCAAACCCGCGGTCCGCGACGGGACGGCGAGGATGATGCGGTCGCTGCGGACTTCGCTGAGCCCAGATTCACTCTCAATCGAGAGGCGGTAGCCTCTTTGTTTTGACCCCGCCTCGTTCCCCGCCAGCGCGATGGTGCTGACCTCTGCGTTCAGCTCCAAAGAGTCACCTAGACTCTCGGCGAGTGTCGTGGCAAACTGGCCGAAACCCCCGCGGAACGAAAACAACTCGCCATGCGCCGAGTCTTCGCCCGCTTTGCGTTTTGAATTGGCGCGCTTGCGCAGCGCTTTCGCAATGCTGCCGTGCTCTTGTTCCATATTGTAGAGCGAAGGGAAGGCGGAGCGAACGCCCACTCGTCTCGCGTCGCCTCCGTAGATGCCGGAGACGAAAGCATCAACCAGCGTGCGCGCCGGTGCGGTACCGAAACGGCGACTGACAAAATGAGCGACGCTTTCCGGTTTATTGCCGCGGCTCTTCATGATGAAGGGCTCACCGAACATGCGGAGCTTTTCACCGAAGGTAAACAACTCGCTCTTCATCAACTCCTTCGCAGATGTGGGTACCGGCAGCAGTCTTCCGGTTTGATAAAGGAGTCGCGTCGCCGCGGCTTCGCGAGAATAAATGATCTCGGATTCGAGCCCGATCTCTTTGGCGAGGCCAATCAGGGTCTTCGCACTAGAGGGCGCAGAATTGGGTCCGTGCTCCCAGAGAAAGCCGTCCTCGACCGTCGTCCGCAATAGCCCCCCGGCACGATCGGAGGCTTCAAACAGTTTGACACTAAGCCCACGAGCCCTGAGGGCATGCGCGGCGATCAAACCGGAGATCCCAGCTCCCACCACAACGGTATCGAGTTTTCGCGACTTCGCGCCAGTTCCGATCATGGAATCAGTCTCTCGGGCGCCAATCTCTGAGCGCTTTTGCCACGGCAGCCACGGTCTCAACCGGACTCCACTGCATCACACCGCTCCCCAAGTTGAAAATGTAGCCCGGATTCCCCTGGAAAGCAGCGACGTTTTTTTCGAATTCGGCCACCGCGACTTCGGGCGGGCCGAGCAGAACGCCCGGGTCCATGTTGCCCTGAATGGCGACTTGGCCTCCGACACGCATGACCGCCTCTTGGGGATCGACTCGCCAATCGATGGAGATCACGTCGACGCCGCAGCCGGCCATTTGCTCTAAAACGTGGTCACAGCCGTTGACGTAATAGATGACGGGTACGCCTAAGTCCGCAACGCCCGCGACGAGTTTTCTCGTCCAATCTAGGGCGAACTGGTCAAAAGCGTCAACGCCGAGGCAACCCGCCCAGGAGTCAAATATCTGGACCGCGTCCGCCCCCGCTTCAATCTGAGCGCGAAGGTAGGGAATGAGGTTTTGGGTCAGACGATCCAACAGCAACTCTAATGCTTTGGGGTCGTGCCACATCAAGCGCTTGGTGTTTTCGAACTGGCGAGAGCTTTTGCCCTCGATCATGTAGGACGCAAGCGTAAACGGTGCCCCGCAAAACCCGATCAGCGCGCGATCTTTGCCGAGCGCCTTTTTGGTGAGCTTAACGGCCTCGGCCGGCCAGGGTGTTGCAATCGCGGGATCAAAGTCCTTCAGGGCTTCGATATCGGCGAGACTGCGGACAGGATTCGCAAGTTTCGGCCCGCCATCGCCGAAGCTGAGATCGAGCCCCATGGCTTCAGCTGGCAACAGGATATCGGAAAAAACGATGGAGGTTTCCAAGCCGAAAGCGTTGATGGGCTGCATCGCAACCTCGCAGCAAAGCTCGGGATTTTTGCAAAGCTCTAAGAAACTGAGGTCTTTGCGGATCGCTTGGTACTCATCCATGTAACGGCCGGCCTGGCGCATCATCCAGCCGGGAATTCGATCGACAGGTTCACTACGGCAAGCGCGGAGGAAGCGCTCTGCGGGCGTAAGGTCGGTGGGTCGGTTCATCTTTTAAGGTATGCTCGCTGGACAGTGATTCAACGGGCATATAACCCGAGACCAACCCCGGGGAGGGAGTATGCCCGAGTTGTCCGCGCCCGCTGAGCTCAGGGCAGCAAGTTTTGCCGCCTCTGCGATTCGCGCGCGAACCTTCATTTTGGCTCTCTCTCTGGCTCAGATCACGGCCCTGGGCAGTCGCGCCATCTACGTCGCCTTTCGCGGCGAGGGCCGAGCCTTGGCTATCGGCGGCGACGGGCACGCACTTCTCCGCGACGAAAAACTAGCAGTTTGCGGTTATTTCACCCTCGTTCTCGCCGGTGTCGTGGCACTGGTTTGGTACGCCCTGCAAAAAGCAATCTCTCGCCGCCGGCACGAAAGCAACGCCGCCGTCGCGGTGTTGGCTCTGGTCCTAGCCGTGATCTCCGTGATTTCGCCGGGGTCTTGGTTGGTGCCTCACCTTCTTGCCGCGGGGCTCACTTTTGTCGCTTGGCTTTGGTCCAAGAAACGATTTGGGCCGCCGGTCAAAAACTAAGGACCTGGATGGGCCGCATCTCGATCCGGTCAACACTTCCGTTTTCATAGCGCAGCTTGCGTGACCCGATCTGCTTGTCGCCGTTGTGAGCCAAGGGCAAATCCACGCCGTGAATGTGGCCGTAGACCACCAACTCAACTTCGAAGTCTTTGATGATCGACTCGATGGCAGTGGGCGTCTCGTCGTCTTTCCAACGCGGTGGATAGTGAATCATCAGCAGGATTTTTTTGCCCTCGGGCACCGCTTTGAGGGTGGAGCTGAGGTTTTCGAGCGAGAGCTCAAACTTCTCTTTCATCTCGTCTTTCCACCAGGGCGATTCAGGACTGTCCCAGCCCATGGTCGCGGCAAGCATCCACCCTGGCGCCAAGTCAACGTGATCGTCGGCTAAAAACCGCACCGACTCGTACTGCAGGCGCGGTGTTTTCTTCCAGAACTTGCAGTGATTGCCCGGCGAGATCACGACCTGTCCGGGCAAGTTGTCGACGATCTCGACATGGCGGCGAATCTGCTTGGTGGTCGTAGCCCAGCTGAAATCTCCGGGTATCAACACCAGGTCATCTGACTTGACGACCTCGGTCCAACGCTCGATGATCTTCGACTCGTGGTCACACCAGACCTCGCCGAATCGAGACATATCCCGCCCGAAATGAGGGTCGCTCAACAAAAATACTCTCAATCTGCGTCCTCAATCGTGCGCACGGAAAACAAAGACTGGGCAGGCGGCTTTGGTCCACGCATCATGGCCTCATGAGCCCGCAAAAACCAAAAGTCGCCGGAATCATCGCCATCGGCAACGAAATTCTCTCCGGCAAGGTTACCGACCTCAACGCGACCCATCTCATTCAACAATTTCGCGAACTTGGTGTTGAAGCCAAACGGGTGGCCATCATTCCCGATGAAATTCCCGTCATCCGCGACCAAGTCCGGGAGTTCTCAGCATCCTTCGACATCGTCATCACCACCGGGGGCGTGGGCCCCACGCACGATGACGTCACGATCGAAGCCATCGCCGCGGCCTTTAATCGCCCCATCGTCCCATCTCCCGAGCTGGAGGCGGTCATCCGCGAATACTTTAAGGACGACTTCAAAGACGCATGGTTGCGCATGGCCCGAATTCCCGAGGGGACCGAGCTCGTTTGGCGCGACGGCATGCCATTTCCGATCACCAAGTTGGAGAACGTTTGGATCTTGCCGGGAGAGCCCTCGGTGATGCGAAAAAAGTTTGCCGCCATTCGCGAGGACTTTCGCCAAACTCCCATCCATGTCCGACGCCTCTTCACCACCTGGGAAGAAGGTGATCTCGCCGAGCTCTTAGAAAAGCTCGAAGCCGAAACCGGGGTGGCTATTGGCTCCTACCCGACCTACGAAGATCGCGACTACAAGGTCATGATCACGCTCGAAAGCCGTGATGCCAAGATCCTCGAATCGGCGACCCGCCGCTTACGCTGTTCCATTCCACGCGAGCTTTTGGTTCGCGAAGATTGAACGAATACCGCATGGGGACAATTTGGGTGCACGAACGCCCGAAGTCTATAGAGTCGGGAGATCTTGTGATCGGGAGTGCGCAGTGTTTTTCACGACAAAACAGCTCTCGCTTATCTTGGGCACATGCCTCGCTCTTGGCGCAAATCTCGCAGCTCAATCGCTACCCATCGTCACAACCTACGTCGAAACGGACTTGGTGTCACAAGTCGCCGCGATCGACTTGGGCGATGTGGATGGCGACGGCGCCGATGATTTCGGCTTGATCATCGGCCACCCGATCGGGACTGGTCTCATGATCGGAACCGAAGGCGTCGTGGTCTCCGGTGCGACCGGCACGCCGATCGCCGACTACACGCCTTCTGCCAGTCCTTCGATTGCCGTTGCCGACCTCTATCCCTGCGGAGATCTCGACGGCGACAACTGCGCCGAGTACTTGAGCTTGAAGTTACCGGGCGCGACGCCTGATTACGAACTGCGCCTCCACGATGGTGCCAGCACGGCCACTTTCTTCACGATCAATTTCGGCCCCCAGACCGATTTCAGAGTATTGGCCAGCCGCGCGATGGGCGACCGCGATGGCGACGGCATCAAGGACATTGGAATCGCTTATCAAAGCTCTGTTTCGACGGCGGCAGCACTGGGGGTCATTGGCATCTATTCGGGCGCCACCGGTGCGGCCATCTTGGGGGTCGGGTCACCTCTACTCCAGTCCAATGGAATCGGAAATGTCGGTGATTTTGACGGCGATGGCATCGATGATTTCTTCATAAGCCAAACCGAAGGCAGCACCCTTATTGCCGGCCCCTACACCGCGGGGACCATCGAGGTCTTTTCGGGCGCGAACTCGGCTCCCCTCCTTACGATCAACGGCCAACCTGGCCAGGGCCTCGGCTTTAAGGCCTATCCCGTCTCTGACCTCGATGGAGACGGCAGGCCTGACATCTTGAGTTTGAGCATCGATTTGGGGGCCCTCGATCCCAATCAAACCGCGCGCTTCGAAACTTACTCAAGCGCCACCGGCAATTTGATCTGGAGCACGATGACCGCAGCTGGCACCAACGTTTTTGACCTGCAACTCACGGGCGACACGGACGGCGACGGCATCGAGGACTTCATCACGACCGTTCAACTGGTCGGCATCCCGTTTCGGCTTCGAGAACTACGCTCAGGCGCCGATGGCAGCGTCATCTTGCTTTACGACCTTCCGGCTCTGCTTCCGGGCGCGGCAACCGGGCCGCTGCGCTCCGATCAGTTTGTCGGCGACCTCAACGGCGACGGCATCTGTGACCAGATCGAACATGAGATTGTCAGTTCCACCAACGTCACGGTTACCGCTCACACCCGCTTGGGCACCGCCATGTTCGGTGGCGGTCCCGCAACATCTTTGAGCCTACGCTTTGACCACTTTTCCTTGCAGCCGCGGCTCGGCACCTACGAGATAGCTAACGCCTCGTCCTTCGCGTCGCTGATCGCCGCTGTGAGCCTTGCTCCCGCCTCGACGACGATTGCGGGAACGTCATTCCCATTGTTGGTGTCACTGGCCTTCAACGACCTGGTCTTGATGCAGAATCTTCCGGCCGATGCCTTTGGGGTCTACAGAAGCCCCAGCCAAATCAACATTCCAGCCCTGGTCGGAACGATCATCTATCTCCAGGCCGCCGAAGTCGGCCCCGTACCGGCCGTATCCAACGGACTCGAGATCCTCTTTGGCGACTAATCGTCATCCTCTCCACGATTCCGGCTCTTCCGGGTCCTCAAGACCGTTAAACATGCAGGCCCGAGATGGGGTTTGTTTTTGCGGCTCAAGGCAGATATCCTGCCATCCGAATATACGGATATGAGTACCACCACCCCACAAAATGCAACCGCGCGGCTGTTTAAGTGCCTTTCAGAGGGGCTACGCCTCCGGCTGGTGCGCTTGCTCGCCGAAGAAGAGCTCAACGTCAACGAGCTGCAGTCGGTGCTGGGCGTGCCGCAATCCACGCTGTCACGGCACCTTGGGGTCTTGCGCGACGGCGGCCTGCTGACGACGCGGCGCGAGGGAAGCTGGATCTTTCACCGTCTCACGGCCCCCGAAGGGCTGAACGGTAGCGCCGAGCACTTTCTGAGCTTGCTGCGCGACATGATCGCCGACGACGAAAATGCTGCCGACGACCGCGAAGGCCTCGACCGTGTGCTCGAAGCTCGCCGCCTTCGCGACCGGGAACACTTTGAAAAGCTCGGCCACACCTGGGATGAGCTCAACCGCCGCATCGCCGATCCCGCCATCATCGACCGGGCGCTCCTAAGACTCTTGCCACAAGACTTGACGGTTGTCGATGCGGGGACGGGAAGCGGCTACTTGCTGCCGATGCTCGCGGCCACCGGGGCGCGGGTCATTGCGATCGACCACACGCCGGCTCAGCTGCAAAAAGCGCGAATGCGCGCCGAAGCTGAAGGACTCAGCAATATCGAATTTCGGGAGGGCGACATCTCGGCCCTACCCTTGGAAGACGCCAGCGTCGACGCGGTGTTTGCGCACCTCGTCCTACACCATACCCCGCGGCCCGAAGCCGCGATCATGGACCTGAGCCGGGTGCTGAAACCCGGCGCTGCGCTCGTGGTAACCGATTTCAAATCTCACCAAGAGGCTTGGCTGCGCGAAGAGCACGCCGACCTTTGGCTGGGATTCGAACCCGAAGATGTCGCCGCTTGGATGCGAGCGGCGGGACTCGAGGATGTGCGAACGGAAGAACGCACCTGGGCTCGAGCCAACGCTACAGGGAGTCACGGCACAACGCCGGAACTCGAAGTTTTCGTCATGAGCGGCCATCGGCCGCGTCACTCTCAAAGGAGCTCAACATGAGCCAAGCCGCCACCGAAAAGGGCTTCGATTACAAAATCGCGGACATCAATCTTGCCGATTGGGGTCGCAAGGAAATCATCATCGCCGAAGGCGAAATGCCGGGCCTGATGGGTATCCGCAAAAAGCACCACGCAGCACAACCGCTCAAGGGCGCGCGCATCGCGGGTTGTTTGCACATGACGATTCAAACCGCCGTGCTGATGGAGACACTGGTCGACCTCGGCGCCGAAGTGCGTTGGTCTTCCTGCAACATCTTCTCCACCCAAGATCACGCCGCCGCCGCCATGGCTGCCGCAGGAATCCCGGTCTTCGCTTGGAAGGGTGAGACCGAAAAAGAGGCCGAATGGTGCATCAAGCAAACCATCATCGGCCCGGATGGCTGGGTCCCGAACATGATCCTCGACGACGGCGGCGACCTCACCGTCATGATGCACAATGATTACCCAGAGCTGCTCAAAAACGTCAAAGGCGTTTCTGAAGAAACCACCACCGGTGTCCATCGCCTCTACCAAATGGCCGAGCGCGGCGAGCTTGTCATCCCCGCCATCAACGTCAACGACTCCGTCACCAAATCGAAGTTTGACAACCTCTACGGCTGCCGCGAATCACTGCTCGATGGCATCAAGCGCGCCACCGACGTCATGATCTCTGGCAAAAAGTGCATCGTCGCTGGCTTCGGCGATGTCGGCAAGGGCTGCGCCCAAGCCTTCCAGGGCATGGGTGGCCGCGTCTACGTCACCGAGATCGATCCGATCTGTGCGCTCCAAGCCCTCATGGCTGGCTACGAAGTCGTGACCATGGAAGAGGCCGCCGCCTACGGCGACATCTTCGTCACCACCACCGGCTGCGACGACATCATCACGCGCCCGCACATGGACGCGATGCGCGACGGCGCCATCGTCTGCAACATCGGCCACTTCGACACCGAAATCGACGTCGCCAGTGTTTTCGACGACCCGAAGATCAAGCGCGAAGAGATCAAACCTCAAGTCGACAAGCTCACCTGGCCCGACGGCAAGAGCATCATCATCCTGGCCGAAGGTCGTCTCGTAAACTTGGGCTGCGCCACCGGCCACCCCTCCTTCGTCATGAGTGCTTCCTTCGCCAACCAAACGCTCGCCCAAATCGAGCTTTGGAACAACGCCTCCAACTACGAAAACAAGGTCTACACCTTGCGGAAGGAACTCGACGAAGAGGTCGCCCGTCTCCACCTCGACAAGCTCGGCGCCAAACTCACCACCCTCACCAAAAAGCAAGCCGACTACTTAGGCCTCGATCCCAAGGGCCCCTTCAAGCCCGAGCACTACCGCTACTAGGCCTGAGCCTCTAAACAATACGACGCGAGCCCCCGTCCGATCACTATCACGATCAGGCGGGGGCTCGCGTCATTTCACGGTTGTCAAACGATCAAAAAACGAGGCGAAGCACCGACGAGATACGAAAGCCGTCGCCTGAAACCAGTGGCAGGGCAACGGTCGCACCGTCGATCACCAGGCCCGCGGGAATGGTGCCTGCGGGGACTCCCCACTCGTAGATACCGTTGGCGTCGGCCGTCACATGGATGGGCGCGCTGCCGAGCGGAAGAAAGATCTGCTGGAGTTGCTCAGGTCCAAAAGGAAGGCCGAAGAAACTCCCCGCCCCCAAGGGTGCAGCCTGGCTCGTCAAAGCAAACAAGTTGAACACTTCGGCACCCGGCCTCAGATTGACAGCTGCAAACTCTAAGCCACCGCCGGATATAACCGCAGCGCCAGTATGGGCCTCGTTCGAGGGGCGATGGCCCTCGCCGAAAAAGAGCGCGTTGAGTCGCGGGCCGCCTGCTTGCCCAAGCCTCGTGGTGAAATAGAAGGGATCGTTGTCGCCGATGCCGGTTGCCACGGCATCGAAGAGGTCTTCACCAGTGGCCGACAAGTCTGGGAAAGGGCTATCGCTAGATTCGAGGTCCGTGACCAAACGAGGGCGATGCCGATGCGCACCCGACAACAGGTAGTAGTTGGTTCCCGAGCCCACCATCGACAGATTCGTCGACCAAGACCCGGTCGCCGAAGACTGAAAAGTCACTTGCGCATCCGTCGAACTGAAGTCTGTAAGGTTGATCAAGTCAAGCCCTGGCGAGCTGCCGCTCATCGACAAGGTGCCATCGATCATGAACGCGCTGTCGGCTGCCGTCAGCCATCTCGTGCCGTCTCTAAAGACGACCTCGGTGACTTCCGCCGTCACGGCGAAGTTTGTTCCCATAAACGAGATCGGATTCACGCCAGCGACATCCAAGAAGTGGATTTCTGAAATCGTTGAAGCCGCCGGCGTGAAATCAAAAAATCCCGCGGCGCCAGGGCCAAACGGCGCACCTTGCGCAGCACCGATCCTTTGGAAGTTTGCAAGATCCGCAAACGAATTGAGTTCGAAACCAAGCAGGAAGTCGCCCGCGAGGTCCGAAGACGAGAAGATGCCTAGGAAATCGAACAGCCCTCCGTCGGCGCGAGAAACCCGAACTCCGAAATAGTCGTTGGGGCCAATATTGGGTGGGAAGAACCGACCGATCAAGTCTATGAATTGAATACCACCCATGTTGCCGTTGGCGCTGGAGAACCAAAAGAACTCCACAAGGTAGTCGCCAAAGGCGATGATTGGGCCAAAAGTGCCGACTCCCGTCAATATCCCGCCAAACCCCGATACGCTATACCCAAGTTCTTCGATCCCGCCGCTGCCCTGACGCACCTTCAAACGGCCAATATGCCCCAGCGTCGGTCCGACCGCTGTGGCGGGGTCGATCGTCAAGAAAAACTCGTCGCAAGTCGGCATCAACACCTGTTGCTGTGAGCTTTTCGCAAGGGCCACGCTAAGCAGGCCCGCCAACCAAAACGCCAAAAAGCAAGTTGGAATCTTCATGCGTATCACGGTCTGATCACCACTCGAATGCTGTTGGTTATTGAAAGGCCGAAGGTCTGAGAACTCGGGTCCTCAACAATGCCTTGAAGCGTAAACACGAACCCTGCTGGCAGGTTGTTCGGCAACACGCAGATCGGTGCACCCGGTGCCGCTGGCGCCAAGTTACTCGGCAGCAAACCCGCCGAAGGCGTGAAAGCATCGGTGAGGGTTACGACCTTCGGATCTGATGACAGCCCGGGCGGGCCAAACGCGAACTCACCGAGCCCGGCTGGCAAGGTGAAAGAATCCAAGATCAGTTCGGGCCCAATGCGGCCGAAGATCGCGTGACGGCTGAGACCCATCGCGGTCGGCGGCTTGGCCAGCCACACGGTCGAGAACACTCCTTGAGGAACGATCACGCTACGCGACTCGCCCCCGAAATTAGAAGCCGCGATCCCAAACTCAGTGAACCCCAACACATCGACGCCAACACTGCCATCGCTCGCGATTACGGTTCCGGAGCGATAGGTGTCGTCGAATTCGGCGCTGCCGTAATATGCGGTAACGATACCACCAACTTGCAAGGTGCAACCGCATGCCACTACAAAATCGGCCAGGCCATCTCCGGTGACATCTTCATGCACCGTCAAGGTGACACCGAATCCCCCGAACGCCAAGAGGCCGTGATCAAGGCCGACCAGGGAAAAATCGGAACCTGAATAGACGTAAACAGCCCCTACCTGAAAACTACCAAGCAAGAATCCAGGGGCTCCGATGAAAATGTCGGAAACACCGTCACCATCAAAGTCCCCGCCACTTTGAATGTCAAATCCAAAGCCGATATTCGGCCCAATGGGGCTGGGAATCACGCCAATCGTCTGACCAGTAACCGGTGACACGATGTTCACATCGCCACTAAAAAAATTGAAACCGAGTTCATTCACGCCGTCTTGGTCAACATCGCCTAGACGGCGAAGCGTGGGCTGAACCACTTGGTTCACTGGTGGCAACAAGAGGTGATCCATATGACGACCACCACTTGAGCCCCACACTTCGATGGCTCCTGAAAGTGGTGGGTTTACCGGACCGAGCTCGTAATACTCGTAGAATGCGAAATCCCGCAGTCCGTCTCCATCAATGTCATCAAGCGATACGACCTGACCACCAAACGCACGACCAAACCCACCCCCAAGCCAATGCTCAAGAACTACGCCAGTAGTCGGCGACATGATCGCGACCACTCCTTCATTATTGTGAGCGGGGTTGCCGACGATCCACTCCTTACGCCCGTCTCCGTCCAGGTCATCGAGGAAGTCGAATCGCACAACCTGAAAAGTGATTCCGCTGGGCAAGATTGCATCCGGAACCTGTGCGATCAAAGCGCCGTTAGTGGGGTCCACGACATCAAACCTGAACTGTCCCGGTCCGTTATTCAAGCGTTGAACGATTAGGTCGTTAAGGTGGTGTAACTTCTCTTCTGTACTTTCCACTTCGGCCTCTCTTCTCAGCTGCGGGGCCCCGAGTGATGGCGAAGCCATCGCTTGGGCGCAGCCTGCGTTTGCCGGTCTCGGCAGGCCCCCAGCGCC
>JAZGFI010000159.1:0-3760 GCA_036479435.1 Planctomycetota bacterium
GCCAACCTGCTACGTACTCGGAATGCGGATGGGCATGGGCGCCGTCGGTGGCTGGATCGCATTGACCGCCGAGATTTTCATTGGCGCCGTGATCTTTTGGTCACGACTGCTCGGCGGAGGTTGGCACCCCGCGGCAGCCCGATCGCGCGCCGATGTGACCCGCTCCCCGGTTGGCTAGCTCCCCGGTTGGCAAGCCAATCGGGGGTGGGGCTCCGCCGGCTCTGCCCCCGAAAACAGGCAGCGGCTCGAGATGATCCCAAGGTAGCGTCGCGGATGTGTTGGCGAGACGGCGGTGGTTCGCGGTCAAAGTCTTCACCCTGCTCAGGATCCCGCCGCGCGTCGGTTGGGGCCCGAAATCAAGAGCAGCGACTTAGTGGTGTGTCGCCCATCGCGCTCTGCACCAACGCGCAACATCGCGGCGCCGCACATGGCCAAGTTGCGGTTCGGGGTCCGGGGGCAGCTCATGATCCTACACATCTCTGAAACGCTCCTGATCTCGCGTCAACAGCGTGAAACCTCCGGTTATCAGCGTATCAGCGCGGGTCACTTCGCTAACAAGAGCTTCAATGGAATGCTGTGATGGCTCTGATTTTGGCACACACTGGCGGCGTGGATGGAGTTGTTCTCGTTTGCAACCCACCCACGAAACAACCGCGCCGGCGTTGGCGCCTGACATTGAGCTCGAGTTGATGAAGCGGCGCCCGGTTACGCCAACCCCGTCACGGTTCTTTGAAAGCGCCGGCTAACCGGCGAGGTGTAGTGGATGAAAGTTCTATACAAGGAAAGGAGTAGCGACCCGCTTTGGCCCCGAGTCATGCGCCAACACCCGCGAGGGGGTGGGCGAAGCGTTGACAGGGGGGCGAGCGAGCCAGGTATTGAGCCGCGAAAAGTGACTAAAATTCGGAGCGCCTCCGCTGTGAAGAAAAGCGAGGGGCAACATCATGCCAACCGTCATCGCGAGGTTGTCATGGGCTCCGCGCGGTCGAAGACCCTGTGCGCGCTCGTACGGACCTCGAACGGGAACCGGGAGATCCCACATTTGGCCGAAGGGCGATGGCCTTGGGTCCGCGCCGTGAATCCGAAAGGAAGACGACGGCGATGAACGAAGGTGGGAAGTCGGACAGCTCCATAGTACCTGTGAAGCCCTCGAACAAAGACGGTCGTGCGCGACCGTTGGCGGAGAGGGTGGAGGAAAGGGAGCTGGCCAAGGGAAACTCGGCAAAGCAAACCAGGCCTCGGACTCAGGGCCGAACCAGCCTGCAAAGTGCGCTTGACCGAGTACGGCAGAAAGCAGTGAAGGATAAGGAGCTACAGTTCACAGCGCTTTGGCACCACGTCTACTCGATCGATGCACTGACGGCGGCGACCAAAGCGATCAATCGCAAAGGAAGCCCCGGCATCGATGGGAAAACGTGGAAGGACTATCAAACGAATCTCGAGTTAAACCTCGATGATTTATCGGGTCGTCTGAAGCGCGGAGCGTATCGAGCGAAGCCGACTCGTCGGGTTTACATCCCAAAAGATGATGGCAAAGAGCGGCCTATCGACGTGCCCACATTGGAAGACAAGATCGTCCAGCGGGCTACGGTCGGGGTGCTAAACGCGATCTACGAGTCGGACTTCCTCGGGTTCTCTTACGGGTTTCGACCCGGGCGCGGGCAGCACAATGCGCTCGACGCTCTAACGGTCGGACTCAAGAAGAGGCGTGTGAGCTGGGTGCTTGATGCCGACATTCGTGGCTTCTTTGAAGCCATCAATCACGAATGGCTGGTGAAGTTTATCGAGCACCGAATTGCGGACCAGCGCGTTATCCGCCACATCAAGAAGTGGTTGAAGGCGGGCGTGCTGGAGAATGGACATCGAACCACGGCGACGAAAGGGACGCCGCAAGGAGGGAGCATCAGCCCGCTTCTTGCGAACATCTACCTTCACTACGTGTTCGATCTGTGGGTTCAGCAATGGAGAAACCGGAAGGCGACAGGCGAGATGATCGTCGTTCGTTATGCCGATGACTTCGTCGTTGGATTCGAACATCGCCAAGAAGCGAACGAGTTTCTCGTTGAGCTTCGGGAGAGATTCCGAAAGTTTCAATTGGAACTTCATCCCGACAAGACGCGCCTTCTCGAGTTCGGACGGTACGCCGCCAAACGACGGGAGGATCGTGGAGAGGGAAAGCCTGAGACCTTCAACTTTCTGGGACTCACCCACATTTGTGGGCGGACGCGGAAAGGATCGTTTAAGGTGGTTCGGACGACGATGGCGAAACGTGTGCGCTCGAAGCTCAAGGCACTTCGTGTTTTGCTCAAGAGGCGCATGCACCACAGAGTCGGTGACGTCGGTCGATGGCTGGCCTCGGTTCTTCGGGGTCACTATCGATACTACGGCGTGCCGGGCAACTGGCGAAAGCTCAACCAGTTCCATAACCAAGTGACCCGTATGTGGCTCTGGACGCTTCGGCGTCGCAGTCAGCGCGATCGATTCACTTGGGAACGAATGACGAAGCTTGCCAAGAAATGGTTGCCCCGACCGCAAATCACGCACCTCTATCCTGAGCAGCGTCTGCGCGTCACAACCCAAGGCAGGAGCCCAGTGCGGTAGTTCCGCACGCTGGGATCTGTGCGGGGGGCCGCCTGAAAGGGCGGTCCCTACCGCGACCGCTGGAGAGGGTAACAAACAAGAACAACTCCACCCCCGCCGCCGCCCCGGGGGCCGTTGGGGACGACGAGCGTTGGCTGCTCTGCCAACGCCGGAGGCGGCCGAGCGGCGGCCGTGCCGAGCGCCGCGAGGGACTCGGACGTGGAGCGGGTTTCCGCGGAAACACGAACGCTTCGTGCAGCGCGAGTCCTTGGGTGTTCCGGTACACAAATTGAAAACAAAAGCGCCATAACTGCTTGACAGTTTTTCTGGCGACAGACTTGCTCTCGTCCGAGAGCGTCAGTTGTCACCTCTGAGCTGCGGCCATCCGGCCGTGAACATGCCAGAACGCAAAAACCGTCCTATTTGTTCCGGAACGTCATCTGTGGCCGCAACCGGCAGATGGGGAAGACGTTTTGGGTCGTGTTAGAAGAAAACATGAAAGAGGAACAAAAGTGCATGCGGGAGCTTGGTGACGACATCGCAATGACCGCGAGCGCCATCGATCGGACTGAACACCGACTATTGAGCCTGCTTCGCGTGTTTGATTCGGGCAAAGGCTGGGAACGTGATGGAGCGACCAGCTTTCCAGCATGGCTCTCCTGGCGATGTGGGATGCGCGCAGGAGCGGCTCGCGAACGAATCCGTGTCTCGGCTGCGCTCGGTGAGCTGCCGCTGATCGATGCGGCTCTTTGTGCAGGAGAGATTTCGTACTCGAAGGCCCGAGCAGTGACTCGGGTTGCGACCGCGGAAAACGAAGAGACGCTTTTGGCCAGTGCCCGCGGAATGACCGCGGCGGAGCTTGAGAAGCTTTGCCGAATGCTGCGAACGGCATCCGATGGTGCCGAAGTTGCTGCTGAGCCCCAACGGTGTTTTTCTCAGCGTGCAGTTGGCGATGGCATGGTTCGGATGAGCTTTACGGTCACCGCGGACGAGGCAGGCGTCGTTGCGGCAGCCTTGGATACCGCGGCTCCCACTCCGAATCGCCGCTGCGAAGGTCTCATCGAGATGGCGGATCGGGCAACGCGAGGTGATTTGCCTCGGCGAAATCCAACCGAGGTGATGTTTCATATCGAGGCAGGTGATCTGTCGGGCACCACCGCCGAGGGAGCCGTTGTTCCCGCGG
>JAZGFI010000160.1:0-16658 GCA_036479435.1 Planctomycetota bacterium
GCCCGCTGGCGAGCGGGGCGAAATTTTGTTGGCCCTGGAAAACGCGGCCTTAGCCTTTCGAGATCGCTGCGGCTTAGAGCTCGTCATCTTGCGCGCCGGACACCTCTACGGCGATGGCCGCATGGGATTTCTCCAAGACTTCTTGGCGGCGATGAACGGAGATGAAACTCATCGCGAATTGATCGCCAGCTCTGGCGACCTTCGTTTCCAGCCGATCCACGTCCGCGCCGCGGTGGCCGCAAGCAAACGTGGCGACTGGATCTATCATCTCGGCACGAACGGATGCCCGACGACGGCCGACCTAGTTCAAGAGCTGACTCGCACGGCGCGCCGGAAGGGGCTTGCGATTGGGGGCTCTGAACTCGGCACCAACCCCAAACCCAGTTCGAAAGCTGTCCATTACCCCTGGCCCTGCCACCGCGCGGAGCGCGAGCTGGGCTATGTGGCTGAGTGGACTCTTGAAGGCGGATTCTCAGATCTATTGGACACGGAGCGGACCCAAACTTTGATGTCCGAGTTAGGCGTCGAGCGCGCCGCCGACTTGTCTTTGAACCCCGACGAACAACAGGGCGACCTAGTGGATCGCGAAGGGCGTTTTTGGGACGAGCAGGAAGCCGCCGAGGCGCTGCTTTATGACCAACCCCACGATTGGGCCTTCGATCCACAACTGGGCAACGTCATCCAGGCCCCGGTTTATCGTTTCATGCGGAAAGTCTTCGGCGATCATCCTCCCAAAAGAGTCCTAGACCTCGGTTGCGGCGGAGGTGTTTACTCGCGCTGGATGGCAAGCGGCGGCGTCCAAACCGTTGGCATTGATCTTTCGGCGGCGAAGATCGAAAAGGCAAAACGGCTGGCGGAAAAAGATGGGGTCGCCCATCTCTGTGATTTTCGGGTAGCCAACGCCATGGATTTCCAACTTGAAGAACCCGTTGACGCCATTTGCGCCTTCGGGGTACTCCATCACTTCCCAGACCTTGAGCAACACCTACCCGGCATCCTGGAACGTAACCTGAAGCCTGGCGGCGTCCTCATTGCCATCGAGCCCCATTGCGAAGACGGCTTCCATCCCTTCTTTCAGCGCCTCTTGAGTTTCTTTGGTTCAACCTGGCTCCGCCGCTTCTTTGACGGCGAGCGCTACGCCCGCATCGCCGAAGAGGCACGCATGGGAGTCTCCCTTCGTGGCGAAAGCCCCGCGGGCTTGGAAGTGCACGACCACGATCACGTCGAGATCGACGAACTCTTACTGCGCGACTACGAGCCCCAGCTCGTACGTCTCCATCACATGCTCTCGCCCTTCATCGCCAATGCCTTTGTCATCTACCAACGCTCCCGCATCGTGCGCGGTCTGGTCCGATTCACCATGCCCCTAACGGTCCGCCTGGACGGACTCCTTTGCCGCTTCAAGTGGTTTCAAGATTGGGCCGCCCTCGGCATGTACGCCGTGACCCGAAAGAACACGAAACCAGGCACGGATTAGCAACGACGTCCACTCTTAGCCGATCACCGAGTTAGAGCCTGCTGATGTCTTGGCCGATTCTGCTGATGATCTTATCGTAGTAGTGTCGGATGAAGTTCTCCGGCACGTTGCCTCGATCTTGCTGTTGGCGGAACTTCGTCGATACGGCTTGAAGTTTCTCGACGAGCGTGAAGCCAGGGTGGTAGCACTCGACTTCCAGCGCTCGATTGTCAGCAAGTGCCACTTTCACTTCTTGCGCTCGGTCGTAGGCCCATGAGCTGATCAAGCAGGGTTCGGATGGCCCGGTCTTGTCGAAGCCCAACTCAAATAAGATGCCAGTCTTCAGTGCCGGAATTGAGGTGAAGTGAGATTGGTATTGAAGTCGTACCCCGCCGCTCCTCATTTTCTCGGTGTCGAAGTTGTAGTCTCGATCCACGGAGACGACACCCGGAACCTCAACGTTCTCCGCGACCCAGTCGAAGAAGTCTCTTCGCGACGCTACGTGTGCTTCCTTGTCCTGATTTTTGCCGCAGAAGACCTTGAAGCCCGCTATCTCTTCATCGATGCGAATGTCGATGTCTTCTGAGAACCGCTCAATGACACCGAAGCCCTTTGAGAGCGATGTTCCGCCCTTGAGTTGGAACTGCCATCCCAGAGAATTGAGACCGTATAGGCAGTGCATGATCCAGTAGTCTTTCTCGACTAAGAGCGGCAGGATTCGGCGTTCGTCAGCGACGATGCGAATGAGATCGGAGAACTCCGGGTGTTCGTGCAAGTAGGGATTAATTGGCACTGGAGGTGAACGCCTCAACGATTTTTCTTGTGCGAACTTTTCCAAAGTCACGGGAGATGCGTCGGAGTTTGTTGCGATCTAGCGTCTGGGATTCTCGACCCAGGCGTTCCGTCACGAGCGCCGAATCTTCCTCGATGAATCCGAGGTTGTTGAGAAGCTCAACGACCAAAAACTCAGCGGAAAGGCTCTTGGGAAATCCCGACCGCATTCGAAACTCAAACTTTCTACCGCCGACTTCGATGGGACCATGACGTTTGTGGTTGTAGACAACGCGGGTGTTGTAGAGCTGAGTTGTCCCTATCCCTAGGGAGTTGTAGGCGTTAGGGGTCACTAAGAGAAACTTGTCGCTCCTAAGGAAGCTGTGGACCAGTTCGTGGTCGCTAGCCGGGACATCGCCAAACGATGATGACTTCGAACACAGGTACATCCCGTGCGACAACTTTTTGAGCTTGCCCTCTAAAACCAACTCGGCGGCGTGGCGATCAACGCTGTTGGACCATTGAGAGAGCTCCGCCCGGCGGTAGACTTTCCCAGGACGTAGATGCTTCGCGAGTTGCGTGATTGACTTCATACTTATCTCCGCCTCGATGTTCTTCTTATCGGCCCTTGATATCAATATTTTAGGGTAAATT
Source organism: Planctomycetota bacterium (assembly GCA_036479435.1). Classification (GTDB taxonomy): domain Bacteria; phylum Planctomycetota; family DRQF01; genus JAZGFI01. Next base: position 2,882 of record JAZGFI010000160.1, read on the forward strand.
TCATGCAATCCAACACAAGTCAGGGCATATCAGGGACATCCACCGAGACTCCGCCGGTAAGGCGGTTGCCTCTCCAGAAAATGAATCTTGTTGGCCATGGGGCGGACGACAGCGATGAAGGCAAAGTCGATCGCGTAAGCCACGAGCAAGATCGCCAGGAAGACCGCAAGCACCATTGAAAACTTGGTTAACTCTGGTTTACGACCAATTCGGGATTGAGACATCGACCTCTTCCCTTGGTTTACGGTGCCGAGCTCGACGCCCTTTGGTTCGCCGGGGATTCCCCGACCTCGCTGTCTTGAATCGCCACGTTGACTGGATGGCGCCAGCTTCGCTTGGCGCGCCGGGTGCTGACACAGTGTTCTATCAGTACCCGCAAAGATAGCTCCAAAGATATCAATACGGCACATAGAAGCATGGCTGATTTAGCCGGGCACAAGATATCGTGGGGTTCCTCGACGCCGACCCCACCAACAAGAATCCAAACTTCAACCATGGCCAACGGTTGACCAATATCTCCCAAGACGTGACCATTTGGCATGCGGCCGCAAGATCAAAAACCGAAATTCGACCAAAGCGAATCTGTACTCCAAGAGCTTGGACAAGCGAGTCAGGCAAACTCCAAGGACAAAGCCGCCTTGATCGCAGTAGCAAAACACTATGGCCCCGAAATGGAGCTCACTGAGGAAGTCGCTTGTGAACTGATTTCAGCCATCACTCTTGACTTTCTGGGCGAATCTCTCGGAGAAGAACTTGAAGCCGAACTTCTTAGATCGGCCGCAGCCAAGATCATGGCTCACAAAGGCGGGCGCGCGCGCTTGGAACGACTCTGGAAGAGCTTGCAATCTCGGGATCCGCAAGGCGACTCGCAATGAAATCTCGGCAGGAGCTTGTGCTCGGCTGCCAAGGACTGGTGAACTCCATTGCGTGGCAAGTTCAGAAACAGATTTCTGCGCCCGTGGAATTTGACGACCTAGTTGCCGATGGGAACATGGGTCTTAGCGAGGCGGCAGAAAGATACCGTCCCGAGACCGGGGTCGCATTTACGACCTTCGCGTACCGCCGTGTTCGGGGTGCCATCATGGATGGCCTGCAACACAACCCGGCGATGGACAACAGCGCTGCCCCCTCGACCGAAATCCTCGAAAAGTCACTTGAAGACAAATCCCTTGTCGACAACGATATGGCGTGGCTAAAAGCCACGGCTCTGGAATTGACGATGTCAGGCTTCCTGGAGTCCTGCCACGACCTTGAGGGATATGGTAATCTTCCCTCTTCAGCGCCGCTGGCCAATCTGATGGCGCAGGAAACGAGGCGAGTTCTCGTGGACGCCATCAGATCCCTGTCTGATGACAGCAAGGCGTTGATCATCTCCGTATATTTCGAAGGTAAGAAACTCAAAGAAGTGGCGAGACAGCTTGGCATTAGTCAACCTTGGGCAGGCCGCCTACATCGTCGAACTCTAAGGGTTTTGGCCATCAAGATTCGAGGCAAGGGGGAATAGCAAGTGGCTCGAAGCCTATTGAGTGCAGACCAGTGGGAGAGCCTTGCGCAACCGATTTCTTCTGAGTCTCCGGTTGGCCCGAATTGGCGTGAAGATCCAGATGCCAAAAAACTCTTTCACGCCCTAAAAAACGGATTCGAAGATTCCTTTCCTAAGCCAGGAGACGAGCCTCGCGGCATGAGCGCGTGGGTGGCAGTCATCGAAGATGGAGTGACGTTTCTCAGCAAGACTGCAAAAGATCTTCGCGCGGCCTACTTCGTTTGCCAAGCGATGGTTCAAGCCCGCGGGATCGCGGGCCTGCAGGATGCCTTGCTTACAATCGACGTCCTGGTGACACAATTCTGGAAGGACCTGCACCCGGAGCTGACCACTTCCCGCCCTGCTGATCGCATCATGCCTCTCCGACGCTTGTTCGGTTTGGAAGAAGATGGCCAGCTGCCATTGGCCGTCCTCCCGATGACTGCCTTAACAGCTGGCACCGTGCCCTGGAGTGAATTTCAGAAAGCACAGCAGGGAACTGAAAACGAGAGACAAGAAAAAATTGTCAATGCTGCTCGGGAGAGTGGAAGCCAGCACTTCCAACATTCTCTTGAGGCGGTTGAGGAGTGTCGCAAGCTTCTCACTCAAATTGACACGAAGGTCGAGGCCGGCTTCGGATCTGTGTTCAATACCCCCGGATATGCCCCGCCAAAGACAGGCGTAAAGGACTTTCGCAAAAAGTTAGTGATCTACGGCCACGACTTACGCGAACTTGCAATCACAGCTTTTCCTGAGCTTGACATCAAAGAAATCGAAGCGGAGTCGGAAAGCAGCTCGTCAGATCAGAACGCAAAGTCTGGCTCAACGACTTCTAACCAACAGATCTCAAGCCGCCGAGAGGCACTGGCAGCGCTGCATCAGATCGCGCGCTATTTTCGAGATGCTGAACCGCACAGCCCTATCTCTTACGCCGTCGAACAAGCCGTAAGGTGGAGCGAGATGAGTCTGCCGCAGCTGTTGACAGAGCTTATTACAGATACCAATTCACGTAGTCAATTATTCAAACGCGTGGGCATCACGGACCCCGAATCTTAGATCTTTATTGAGAGGCAAATCACATGGCGAAAAAATCTCGGGTACACATTACCTTTGATGTCAATGACAAAGGCGCGATGAGGAAAGTTGAACTTCCCTATATTGTGGGAGTTGTCGGCGATTTTTCGATGAAGACGCAAGAAGAACGCGAAGACCTCGCATCCCGCAAGTTCAATCGTATTTCTTCCGAGAATTTCGATGACACGATGGCTGATCTCAAGCCAACTCTTCGGAATATTAAGGTCGACAACGTCCTGGACCCCGAATCTGAGGAATTGCTCACCATTGAGAAGATACCCTTCAATTCAATGAAGAGCTTTTCTCCCGCAGAAGTGGCGAAACATGTCCCAGAAATTCGGGCCCTACTCGAGAAGCGGAATCAATTGAAAGAGCTCTCTACTCACGCAGATTTCTCTCCAGAAATCAAAAAGATGCTCGGCGAGCTCCTGCAAGACACCGAAGCCCTAAAAGAAGCCTCGCAGAAACTTGGGCCGAAGAGCGAGAGCTCAGGTGAAGAAGTTTCGACGGAAGGAGACGACTAATGGCCAATCAAAAATCACTTCTCGATACCATGGTGCAAGAACTTTCTGATCGCACCAACGACGAGAAAGAAGCCAAGAGCCTCGTCAAGAACATTGTCGATGAGGTCATTGGTGGGCGTGTCCACTGGAAAAAGAACGTCGCGCAAACTGTCGAAAAGGCAATTGAGGAGCTCGACGTTTTGGTTTCGGCTCAGCTTGCTAAGGTCATGCACCACCCAGAATTCCAGCAACTCGAAGGATCTTGGCGTGGTCTCAACATGCTCATTCGGCGTAGCGACCTGGGCACACACACCAACATGTTTGTTGAAGTCTTAGACATCTCAAAAGAGGAGTTACACGAAGACCTCACAGCCTCTGATTCGCTCAATCAAAGCGAGATGTACAAAAAGGTCTACTACCAGCAGTACGACATGGGCGGTGGAAAACCCTACGGCGTCATGATTGGTGACTATGCCTTCGCAAACTCTGCGGATGACCTCGAGACTCTCGACCTCATGGGGAAAATCGGCGAGCGTGCATTTTGCCCCTTTATCTCGTCCGCTGCACCAGACCTTTTGGGACTCAAGAAGTACTCGGAGCTCCCCAACCCCGACGACCTCGGCGCGAAGTTCGAAGCGGCTACGCACGCCCAATGGCGAAGCCTAAGAGGCAAACCTCATGCGAGGTATATCGGCCTCACACTTCCTCGCGTGGTGTCTCGTCTGCCCTACGGCCCGAGTACCAAGAAGGTCAAAGAATTCAATTTCAAAGAGGTACCCACGAACGGCGATCACACTGAGGTGGTCTCGGACGATCAGTACTGCTGGTCCAATGCTGCCTATTCTTACGGCACCCTGCTGACCAATGCATTCGCGGAAACGGGCTGGTACTCACGAATTCGCGGTCAAGAAGGTGGCGGAAAAGTCGAAGACCTCCACGTTCATACGGTACGAACGAATTCCGGCGACATCGTTCAGAACTGTCCTACGGAAATCAACATCTGGTACGAACGCGACAAGGAACTAAGTGATGCCGGCTTCTTGCCGTTGCATCATTTCAAAGGCTCTGATTACGCCGTGTTCGACAGTGGGCAGAGCATTCAGAAGCCGGTCGCATACGACGATCCTGCCGCCTCAAGCAGCGCACAGTTGTCAGCGCGCATGCCTTATGTGCTCGTGACATCCCGCATCGCGCACTACCTCAAAGTGTTGGCCCATCGATGGGTAGGAACTTACAAAGAGGGCCCTGACCTCCAAGAGCAACTCCAGCGTTGGATCATGCAATACGTCAGCGCCGACGAAAACCCGTCCGAAGAAGTGAAGGCCCTCAAGCCGCTCAAGGAAGCACGTGTCGAAATCACTCCCGATCCTGACAACCCGGGCTCCTATCAAATGCAGGCTTTCTTGCGTCCCTGGTACCAGTTCGAAGAGCTTCAATCTTCCCTCCAGCTCGTTTCCAGAATTCCTAAGAGCGGCAAGGGATAAGCTGAATTCTCGGAATGGTGTTGTCAGAAGAATTTCGTTCATCGATTGCAGCTGCCATTGCTCGTCTCGATTTCCTGATCTCTCGTCAAATTGATGAAATCCTTCATCACCCCGAGTTTCAGGAGATCGAGGCGAGGTGCCGCGCCGTCGATGAATTTTTGGGTCAACTTTCGAGAGATAAGTACTCCTATGAGACAGCGCGCCTCGAAGATGATTCGGACCAGCAACCACCACTAACCATCGATCACAACACCGGCCTGCAGTTTCTTGAGGTCTATCTTCTCGACATCACTCACGAAGAGTTGAGTCAAGACTTCGATGAAGGTCACCGAGCTTCTGAGTTGTTTCGCAAAGCATTTCGCGGGGCTTACGACATGCCTGGCGGGCAACCATTCGGAATGTTCGTTGTCTTGTTCCCGTTCGGTCCCGACGACATCAACACCTTGCGCGGCCTAAGCAGCATGGGCGAAGAAACCTTTGCGCCAGTCATCGCCGACGCTTCACCTCGGATGTTGGGTGTCAAGGAATTCGGCGAACTGGAGCGGATGGATTTCGTTGCCGAAGGTTCTTTACCTACTCACGTTGAGTGGGAGAACTTCCGAGCATTACCTCGAGCCAGATTTCTGGGACTCACGGTTCCCAGAATTCTCTTAAGAAAACCCTATGAGTCTGGCTCTGCCGCTGGTGAAGTACCGGCCTGTCCACGCTGTGGGCGGTTTCTGGAGTTGGGCGGCTACGCGAGAGGCATCACCAGGCCGAAGAGTTGCGGCACCTGTGAAAACATGGGACCGACGGATGAGAAAGCCAAGAGAGTTGGCTGCAGCTTCCTCTACAACGAAGGCGTGACTCAGTCACGAGACCTTTTGTGGGGCCCGTCAAGCTTGCTCTTCGCCAGAACGGTCATGAGGAGTTTTCTTTGGACGGAGTGGTTTGTCGACATCAGAGGAATTCCTCACGACGGCCAACCATTTGAGATAGCAGCACCGCGCGCTCGAGGTGGACTAATCGATGATCAGTTGTGTCGGTTCAGTGCGTCTGATTCCTATGGCACTGTAGCAATTCCGTCGGTAGATGTTTGTCTCACCTCCGAGCAAGAAAAGCACCTTAGCCGAAGCGGCTTCATCCCCTTGGTGCAATGCCACGGGACCAACTTTCTCGCCTACTTTAGCAACGAATCGACTCACAAGATTCCCGAACACCAAAGAGGCGGCGACCCTCAAGCCGAACGACTGTCCAACATGCTTCAGCATGTCCTTTGCTCTTCACGGTTCGCTCATTTCCTCAAACGAAAAGCGAACATGCTTGTCGGCAGCCAGGAAATAGGCACTCCGGATGACCTGAAGAAAAACCTCCGGGAGTGGTTCAAGCACTACGTGAACGATCAAGTAGCTCAGAGCGCTGCTGCTCTTGCTGAAAAGCCACTTCGCAACGTGCGCATTGAAGTCAAAGACGACCCCACACGACCCGGCGCCTACCATGCGGTTTTCTACCTTCAGCCACAGTCGCACCTAGATGGACTAGCTGCAGAAGTAGTCCTTGAAACGAGGCTTTCGCAATGACCGATTCCGCCACTACGCTATACCGAGCCGGAAAACTCACTACCGCAATCGAAGCCGCCAAGGCCGCCATACGATCCAATCCAGGGGACGTCGATACGCGACACCTGCTGGCCCAACTCATGGCGTTCGTCGGAGACTTCCAAGCATCCGATCGGCAACTCAAGGTACTTGCCACGGAAGCGCCAGAACATCTGGTAACCATTGGTCTTCGCCGCAAGACCCTCGAAGCAGCAGAGCATCGGAGGGACGTCTTCGAACAAGGGCGATTGCCTGAGTTCCTCTGCGAACCCGACCCAATACTGAAGCACGCACTTCGATCGCTCACAGAATGGCGCGAAGGTGCGCTATCCAATGTCAAGAAACAACCGGCCGCGAACACCAATTCGAACTTGGTTGTCAACGATGCTGCGGCTCCAGGCCTGCATGACCTTGACGACATCCTTGCGGGTGTCCTTGAGTTTATGACCATCGATGGCGGCTACGGATGGGTTTCATGGAACGATCTGAGATCACTGAAGCTCATTGAGATCGAAGATCTCTGGGACCTCATTTGGCGACAAGCCGAACTCGACGGTAGTTTCGGCCAGATTGGACGCGTGTTCTTGCCCTGCCTCTACGTGGGAAGTGAAAAAAGCGAAGATCCCCAGGTCGCCTTAGGACGATCGACGGAATGGGACGATGAGAGCCCAGTTCGTCGGCCTCTCGGACTTCGTATTTACGCTTCGCAGCAAAATGAATGGACAGCTCACGAATTGCAAGAAGTGCGGGCCATCTGATGCCGCGCAACCGAGGCGAAGCAGGGCCGCGTGTCTCCCTATTGGACCTTCTGACCGGCACGCAGGAAGATCGAGAGCGTGCCCATTCGCTCAATGCCATACGGGAATCAGCTCGCAGGAATGTGGAGAGGATCTTGAATGGCCGCTGGCGCCCCACCGTCCACCCTCGCGAATCAGATAAAAAATTACGATCTTCCATTGCTTGCTTCGGCCTTGCCGATGTAACCGGAATGCCGCTGCAGACATCGGAGTCTATTGTCGAGCTCGTGCATGGAGTCCAACAGGCGCTCATCCTGCATGAACCTAGGCTTGATGAAAAAAGCCTTCGTGTGAAGGACATGAGCCGGCGCGCCGAAGGCACGACCCAAAGAGAAGTGAGTCTCGTCATCACCGCAAGACTCCGAGACGACCCCATGGGCTTGCCGGTTCAATTTCGATCGACGCTCGAACTTCCCTCTCGTCGCTTTAAGGTCGTGCACGACTCATGAAAGACCGACTCCTCCAGTACTTCCGGCGCGAAATCACGTCGTTCGACCGAGAAGCCGAGCAATTCGCAAGACAGCACCCGTCTGAAGCGGAACACCTTAGGATTACAACGCAAGACCCTTCGATCAGACATCTTTTTCAGGCCAATGCGTTTCTCAATGCTCGGACTCGCCTCAAGCTTGACGACTCGATTCCGGAGCTGAGTGACACTCTCGTCAACATTCTCTATCCACACTATTTGGCTCCCATACCTTCGCTTTCTCTGGTCCGGTTCGAGCCCCCGGATCTCAGCAAATGCAATGGCGAACGAATCGAACGCAAGACTCTCATAGAATCCAAGAAGGTACCGGTACCGGGCCTGGGCACCGCTGAAGAGGCTTGCGTTTACCGAACCACAATGCCCGTCGATCTTTGGCCCATCAAGATCTCAGGAGTGTCGTTAGAACAAATCGGATCAGACCGAGAGGGCGGGCGACGACGTGGAAGATTTACGATTGCGCTGGAAAGCGGGCAGCCCGGCACACCCATCTCAGATCTTGGTGAGATCGACTATCTTCGCTTTTATCTCGGCAATCAAAACGGCTACGACATTTACGAGGGACTTTTTCGGCAGGACGAAAACAAGAATCTTCCGCAACCGAAGGTCTACTCAGATCAGCTGCTTTCGAACGAAATCGGCAGCGATCTTCCACAGCCTCCCAAGAGTACGATCACGCCTGTCGGTTTCGGAACCGACGAGAGGCTTATCGATGAAGAGAATCGTGTTTTTGACGGGTATCAGATTCTCACTGAGTACTTCCTGTTTCCCCGAAAGTTCTTGTTTTTCGACCTGCAAATACCGCCACAACTCCTAAGGGAGATGACACACGAGAAGGTTTGGGTCAGCATCGACCTGTCTTATTTCTCACCGACCCTAAGCAATGAGTCACAAGAGGCACGGAACGGCGTGGACAAGACCGTCATGCTGGGTTGCACGCCGGCGGTCAATCTCTTCGAAGTTGGGCACGACGCCAATGACACACCGGCCCAAATCTATGCGACAAAAGCATCGGACGAACACAAGATCATCCCGAAGCCCGAACGGGCAGAAGCACTCGAAGTCTATTCGATCGACGGCGTGCAAGAGACCGGAAAGAGAGCCAAAGACAACCGGCCTTTTCGACCGCTTTTTTCTCTTGCTCACGGCTCTCAAGACAGCCGGCATTGGTATCACACGGTTCGTCGCACAAGCGCTGACGGGGCGGCAACCGATGTCTTTCTTTCCCTCGTTGACCTCAAGTCCAACCCGATTGATATCAGCGATCACACCTACGCCGTCAAGACGACCTGCACCAATCGCAATCTTCCCGCGGTCCTAAGAGAAAACACTCACCTGTCGCCTGACTTTCGTCTTAAAGACGGAGGCGCGATGAACATTCACTGCGAAGTCGCACCAACAATCCCAGTTCGACCTTCAGAACGCACCGAACGAAGTTGGGCGATTATTTCTCACATCGCTTTAGGAAACACACCTCTCATCGGCAAAGACGCGTCCCCGATGCGAGAGCTACTCCGGCTTTATTGCGATTTCGGAAACGACAGTGACCGGGACAAAATAGACGCGCTGACCAAGATGGAAGGCAATCCCGGGACGGCTCGTATCGTCACGCCTCAGGGCGTTGCCGTTTGCCGTGGCACAGATCTTGAAATGACCTTTGCCAGATTCCCTGGTGTTTTCGTCTTTGCTTCAGTCCTCGCCGAGTTCTTTGAACTCTACGCAAGCGCCAACTCTTTCATCCGAGTCAAAGTAAGCACGACAACCGAAGGTGCCATCCACCAATGGCAACCCCGGCTTAGCGGCCCTGGGGATCACTAGTGCGCCAGTCGTTCGCCACAAATAAATCCGGGTTTAGTTTCTTCGGCCTAGTGAGACGCCTTCTTCTGCGCGCAAAGACCAAATCTAATGATGGAAAATCCGTTGACCCTGTCGATGCCGTAAGGTTTTCGACTTCTCCAACCCTGCAAGCCCCGGCCACCGAAGTTGCGGAGCTTGACGATTCCTCCACTATTCCTCGCGTGGTCGTCAATACGATCGGCCTGTACGGATCATCTGGCGCCCTTCCGCAGCACTACACTCAGCATCTTCTCCGCGAGGAAAACTCAAGCGAAGGCGCTCCGGCACTTCAGGACTTTCTCGACATCTTCAATCACCGATCTATCTCGATGTTCTATCGAGCGTGGGAGAAGAACCAGCCACTCGCTATTCTCGAACGCGAGGGGCTCGACTGGGCGGACAAGGAACAAGGCGCCATCCCTCGTCTCGCGCTTTCGCATTGCGGGCTTTGGAGCCCTGCACTCCGCCACGCTTTGGCCTTGGGTGACGACGCACTGCTTCATTTCGCCGGACCCTTGATGGCTCGGCCTAGAAATGCAGCCGGACTAGAGCGCATCCTCTCGTCCTACTTCGATTTGCCCATTCGAATTTTCGAGTTCGAACCGCAATGGCTGCAGCTCGACCCCGCGGAGCAATCCACCTTGGGACCAGAGGCTCAGTTAGGCCTCAATATGGTCTTGGGAGAGAGAGTCCTCGACGTTCAAAGCTGCCTTCGAATTCGAATCGGCCCTCTCAGTCAAATCGACTACCAAAAGTTCATGCCTGGCGGCGACAAGCTACGTCGGCTCTGCGGCCTCGCCACCCTTTACCTTCGAAGCCACTACGATCTTCGGGTTCAACCCGTTCTTCGACGCGAAGAGGTCACAACGACCCGCTTTCCATATTCAGATCAAGAAGATTCGGGTGTAGCGCCGCAAAAACCACCGCGACTCAGCCAAAACGTTTTTCTTCAATCTCAACCTGCAACCCGTGATTTCGACGAGGCCTTTTTCATGGTCTCCACGTCACACATTCCGCCAGTGACGATGTCATGAAAGAGGAATCGAGACATGAGCAGTAACGCCCTAGTATTCAAAGGCCTCATCGACAAACTTCATGAGGTCTGCGACAAGACTCTCAATGCGGCGGCGGCCTACTGCATCTCTCGAACGCACTACAACGTCGAGATAGAACATTGGATCATCAAGCTTATCGACGAACTCGATTGCGACATCTCGGCTCTGTTTCGGTTCTACGGCGTCAACGTTGGCGAGCTCCGACATCAGCTCGAAGTAGCCATTGACGGCTTCAAGAGCGGCAACAGCAGAAACCCCGGTTTCTCTGAAGATCTCGTGGAGTTAACCCAAAACGCTTGGGTCCACGGCTCCTTAGAATTCGGGTCGCGACGGCTTCGTTCGGGACATCTACTCTTTGCTCTTCTCGACGATCGGCGACGAGAACTGCCCCACGAACTTCGCAAGATAAGCGTCGATTCTCTTCGGGAAGACATGGCCGACGTCATCGCGGAAACGAGTGAGGCTCAGTCTTCAGCATCCGATGGCGACACATCAAGCCAATCGCCCGACGACCATGCGCAGCATTCTGGCTCCAAGACACCTGCTCTCGACCAATTCACAACGGACCTCACTGCCGCCGCGCGTGAGGGAAAGATCGACCCCGTCTTGGGGCGTGATCCTGAAATTCGGCAGATCGCCGATGTACTACTTAGGCGCCGTCAAAATAATCCGATCCTCACGGGTGAAGCCGGAGTCGGCAAGACTGCCGTCGTCGAGGGCTTTGCTCGGAGAATCGCCGAGGGTGATGTTCCGGAGCCACTCCAAAACGTCTCCATCCGCAGTCTTGACCTTGGTCTTCTGCAAGCAGGTGCCGGAATACGCGGCGAGTTCGAAAACCGTCTCAAATCTGTCATCGCGGAAGTGAAGGGCTCCGCGCAACCCATCATTCTCTTCATCGATGAAGCGCACACCATGATTGGAGCGGGCGCGGCGGGCGGCCAAGGCGATGCCGCCAATCTGCTGAAGCCAGCCTTGGCTCGCGGAGAACTTCGGACAATCGCAGCCACAACCTGGGCCGAGTACAAAGAGTTCTTCGAGAAGGACGCTGCACTTTCGCGACGCTTTCAAATTGTCAAAGTCGAAGAGCCCACCGAGTCTGTAGCCATCGATATCTTGCGGGGACTTACGGCGACCCTGGAAGACCACCACAAAGTTCGCATCCTAGACCAAGCACTTCATGACGCCGTCCACCTCTCCAAGCGCTACATTTCAGGGCGGCAGCTTCCTGACAAGGCAATCAGCCTTTTGGACACTGCATGCTCAAGAGTCAGCATGAGTCGAGCCGCGACACCCCCTGCCATCGAAGACTGCCAACGTCGCCTCGAACACATCGATGTTGCGGTTCGCATCTTGAGTCGCGAAGACGCCTCGGGCCGGGACCGAAAACTCGAAATTGAGGAACAGCACCAAGAGCGCCGGTCCGTCGAACAACAACTCTCGAAGCTCGAGGAACGATGGAATGAAGAGCGAGAAATCATTGCGGACATGGACTGTCTAATCGCAAAGCTCCTCGACGAACCCAGCTTCAAGAATACTGAGGCTGACGACGAAGCACCGGCCGCAGAAGGCCAAGAACTTGACCGCGACGCCGCTTGCACCGAACTCGCCAACCTGCGATCCCGCCTCGAAGAACTCCAGGGCGACAAGCCGATGCTCTATCCAGAAGTGGACGAAGCCGCGGTCGCTGAAATCGTCTCCAACTGGACCGGCGTCCCCCTCGGCCGGGTGGTGCAAAACGAACTCAGCACGGTCCTTGAACTCGAAAACCAGCTCCGTGAGCGTGTCATCGGGCAGGACCACGCTCTGCGCACCATCGCTGAAAGAATCCGCTCTTCCCGCGCTGGCCTCAACGATCCCCGCAAGCCCACTGGCGTCTTTCTCTTCGTTGGCCCTAGCGGTGTCGGCAAGACAGAAACAGCTCACGCCCTCGCCGACCTCCTCTACGGCGGCGACCAAAACATGACCGTCATCAACATGTCAGAGTACAAAGAAGAGCATCGAATCGCGGGACTTGTCGGCGCCCCTCCCGGCTACGTCGGTTACGGAAAGGGTGGCGTCCTCACCGAAGCCGTGCGCCGCCGCCCCTATTCAATCGTGCTCTTGGACGAGATCGAAAAAGCACACCCCGGTGTCCAAGATATTTTCTACCAGGCCTTCGACAAGGGCTCCATGCGCGACGGAGACGGCCTCGACATCGACTTCAAAAACGTCATCTTCATTCTCACCTCCAACGCCGGAGCTGAACAAATCGAAAGCTGGTGCCTCGATCCCGACACCCGCCCCACGCCCGAAGCCCTCACATCCCAACTAGGCGAAAAACTTCGCACCGAACCCAGCCTCAGCTCCCCATCACAACCCGCCTTCAACGCCGCCTTCCTCTCCAGAACAACCCTGGTCCCCTACTATCCCTTAGGCCAACCTGAACTCGAACAAATCGCCCGCATGCATCTCGACAAACTTGTCGCCCGCCTCGCCATCCAAGGTCACACCTTGACCTACACCGACGGAGCCCTCAAAGAACTCCCCAAACGCGCCGCCTCAACAGCAGCCGTAGGCGCAAGGATGATCGAGAACATCATCGCCAAGGAACTCTTGCCACTACTCTCCGTCGAACTCCTCGGGCAAGAGTCTATTCGGCAAATTGAGATCGACTTCGGCGGCGAACGCTTCGAGGTCAGATAGTTCGACTCAAAGGTCATGGGAGAGGTTCGAGTAGCCACCGGGGCGAACGAAAACTTGAGGCCCTGCGACTATGAGCTTCAAAATCGCCTCGTGAGGCACAGCTATTGTCATCCAGTCATGAAGGTCAATCATCGGCGATGCTGGCCTCCCCTCGCAGTATATTACGTGGCGATGGCGATCACCTAATCTTGTCGATTGCTTTCTTGAGCGTTTCAGTAATCGGCGGCGAGAGATCCTCCTTGATCAAGCCAATCGATGTCGGCCTAAAAATGGTGCTCCAAACCAATTATCTAATCTCTTCGAAGTTGTCGCCATTCGACTCCGTGACGGTTTTGGTTTCCTTCGACTTGCCGTTATCGTCAACTTCTGATCTTAGCTCGGTGACAACGTTACCCTTTCGGGGATGTTCACCTTCCGACTTCAACAGTGCGAGATAGGATTCGATCAAGATCTTCTTCTCTTCTGCTTCTCGGCGACCGTGCAAGTTACTCATGGTCATTCGAGAAAAGAATTCAGTACCCAGAAACTCAACACGGTCGCCAACAAGCCGAGAGCAATTCTGGGATACATTTCAGGTGTCAATCCATTGCTGCCTGCATCTGGAAAAGAGGAGACGTTGACGAACCCAGCAATCAAGTGTAGACGGCGGTTGATACCTGCGCGTAGATGGCGCTTTGCGCGTATGACCGCCGCGTTTATGGTCCACGTTAACTGGGCACCGAATTATCAATTGGCGTAGAGGTAGAGGTGCGGATGAGATCGA
>JAZGFI010000161.1:0-17183 GCA_036479435.1 Planctomycetota bacterium
GCGCGGTCAAGGGAGCGGCGATCAAAGCCGAGTCCTTTTAATCCCCAGCCTTGGATTCTTTGAAACAGCGCGTCTCGTCGATCAGCTCGGGCCAACTTGCCAGAGACCAACCAAGTGCGTGGCCAAGCTCGGCCGTGCTCCGCGAAGTAAGTCATCACCGATTCCCGAAACGAAAACAGCATGACGTCTTTTGGCTTGGTGCCGGCGCTTTCAAAACTCTCAACGACCTCTTTCTCGATACCCTCGACCTTGATCTCGACAACGGCCAAAGCCCTCCCCTGCATCAAGGCAAGAAACTGATCCAGTGTCGGTAGCCTCTCCCCCGCCCACTCATCACTCTTCCATCCGCCGGCATCCAACTTGGAAAGCTCGGCCCAACTCAAGCGATCGGCTGGACCCTTGGCATTGGTAGTTCGGTCGAGAGTTTCATCGTGCAGCAAAAACGGCACACGGTCTCGACTCACAACCACATCGCACTCCGCCGCCTCAACCCCTTTCGCAAGCGCAAGCCGGTAGGCAGCCAAAGTATTTTCCGGTGCAAGAGCAGAGTCGCCACGATGCGCGACAACGAGAGGAGTAGCTTGCGATATCTCGGGAACTGCGGCACACGCTCCGATCAAGAGCGAAACCAAGAGAAAAAGGACACTCATAGATTTCATCTCACAACCTACTTGCCGATCAGCATTCGTCGGAGCCAGCACTTCGCAGCTACCAGCAACGCCATGCGCAGTCTTACCGTCCCCAGAACAAGTCACACTGCCAAAACCATGCTCGACTCCATCGAGAAACCTGAAGGCCAAGGCTAGCCAACGCACCTCCGCCAATGCGTCTTGCCCTATGTCTTCGCCTATGGAGAGCGACGAGCATGACCAATGACTTCACCTCAAGACCCGAAGGGTACATAAAGCTGCTGAAACGGCTCAAGGAGCGTATCCTATCCGCCCAGGTAGAGCGGCACTTGCGGTGAATCGCGAGCTCGTCCTGCTCTACTGGAGCATTGGTCGAGACATTCTTGATCGACAAGAGCGCCTATGATGGGGAGCGAAAGCACTCGAGAACCTAAGCAAGGATCTGTCGAGGGACTTTCCTGGAATGAAGGGGCTCTCTCCGCGCAACTTATTGTTCATGCGCCGCTTGGCAAAGGAATGGCCTGACGAGGCAATTGTGAAATAGGCTGTTTCACAATTGCCGTGGGGGCACAATATCCGCCTCATTCAGAAAGTCAAAGACCCAACCGAACGACTCTGGTACCTCCAGGCCTGCATCGACCACGGATGGAGCCGCAACGTCCTCGAAATGCAAATCGACTCAGGTCTCTACCGCCGCCAGGCTAAGGCGATCACGAACTTCGAGCGCACCTTGTCGGCCCCACGATCCGATCTGGCTCGGCAATCCATCAAAGACCCTTACAACTTCGACTTTCTAATGCTCGATGGCGACGCCCGCGAGCGCCAAGTCGAGCAAGGAATCATGGACCACCTCCAACGATTCCTCGTCAAATCTGGTGTCGGATTTGCGTTTCTTGGTCGCCAACATCGTTTCGAGGTCGACGGCGACGAGTTCTTCATCGACCTTCTTTTCTATCATGTGAAACTGCGCTCTTACATCGTCGTCGAGCTCAAGGCGACCGACTTCCAACCAGCCTATGCTGGACAACTCAACTTCTACGTCACTGCGGTGAACAACTTGTTGCGAACTCCCGAGGATCAACCGACGATCGGACTTTTGCTTTGTCGAGGCAAGAAGACACTCGTGGTGGAATGGGCGCTCCAGGGCACAAACGGGGCCATCGGCGTCGCCGAGTATCAACTAACTAATTCGATTCCGGTGGAGTTCAAAGGGAAGCTCCCAACGCTCAAGGAACTCGAAGCAGAACTGGGCGACGCATACGACTGCGAGTGAACCTGAGCAAGTGGCGAAAGCTAGGACTCAAGAAAACTTGTTAGGAAGCTCGCGAGGGCCCAGACCTCGCCGGGCGTGGGAAGATCATCGGAGAACTCGACGTGTATCACTTGTTCCGAGATGATCGCCTCGACTTGAGTGGAAGAGCGTGCCCATTGTTGGACGGCGCGTGCTTCCGATGGTGGCACGACGTTGTCGCGGGCACCGTGCAATAAGAAAATCGGGCAAGCGGGCACGGGTCCCTGCACAGGAGACAAGATCTTGTCGAACTCGCCTTTGCGGATCAAAGGGCTGAGTTTTTCCGCCAGCACCGACGCTCGACGCTCCAGGCAATGGTCCAAGAGTTGACGTGTCGCGGTGCCACAGTTTTCTAGCTGATCTATGACTTCGTCTTCGCGGCCTTGCAAGTAAGCATCGAGGGCAGCACGAAAGTCCTCGACTTCTGAAGCCGGGACGAGTCGGGGAGCGAGTTTTCTCATGAGGACCGCTTGGCCGTAGACATGCGGAGAGCCCGGGCCATCCTCACCCTCCCCCGTCACCAAGTAACTAATTGTTCGATCGAGATCGCCATGGCCGCCGAAGGAAAAGACGGCCGACACTTTATCGCGAAGATCCGGGAGAGCCGCGGCGCTCAAAGCCATCCCTCCACCGAAGCTGATACCCATCATGGAGAACTTGCCATCGTCGGCCGGGGCCATGAGGTCGGGTTGCCCGAGTATCCACTTGCCTGCCGTCTGCAGATCAAAGACCGATCGCCCCTTCAGATCGTAGCTCTTCAAATCTTCGAGGTCAGGCGTCACGACGGCGAAGCCGGCCTGAGCAATGCGGCGGCAAAAATCCATGAAGCGCTCATCGTGAATACCAAGGTAGTGAACACCGTGGGCGATCAGCACCGTCCTCTCAAAACCCCCGCGCGGTCGGTACACTCGCAGCACGAGTTCGCGGTCGCCGTTGCGAATGGAGAGTTCTTGCTCGCTGATCTCATCCGCGGAGATTTCTGAGTTCGTAGCCGCTAAGAGCAGGAACTCCGCCCCCGATCCGACCTCGTGGTGCACAGCGATCAAGATGGTCGCCGCCAGCGACAAGACGATGCCGAATCGAATCAGTCGCCGCCAACTCTTCACTACTTTCTTAGAGTTCTCAAGGGCCGGGATCAAAGGCGCGGGGTGGTTCATCATTAGTTCCTCGTGATGGGGCTCAGGACCGAGAAGACCTAATCATCATCGAGTATTCCACCGCCTAAGCGAGGCCGGTTGTCCTAATCCAATCGATTAGCCTCGCTAATTGACAATACGCCCCACACTATTTGCCTTGATCCAACCCAAACCCGCCTTGCTGCGGACTTTTAGCCAACGATCAGAGCTTTCGAGGATCTCTACTCGGCTCCCTGCCCGCAACTGGGCATGGGCCGGACGGTCGACTTGCGGTTCAGCGCGCAAGGCGATCTCGATCTGCAACACGATCGCGGTCGGCCCCGGCGTGAGCAAATCCCGCCGCAGGACCCAAAGACTCAAGACCAACAAGATGATAGCGGCCAAGGTCGCAATGAAACGGCGCCGGCGATGTCTCGTGGCAAAGGCGAATCCAATCAGCAACATCTGGCCGAGAACACTCTGGGCAACAAGACTCGTCACGGAAAACCGTTCGCGAAGAGCCCAACTCAAGCCACCCAGCGAGTCGTCTAATTCGCGCTCAAATCCAAGTCGACTTTCCGTTTCGCGTATCGCGCTTTTCAGTTCAAGGTTATCTGCATCCCGAATCCGCGCACGTTCGTAGTGCAGCAACGCCTCGGCGTAGTGACCGAGTTGATAAGAAGTGTGCGCCAAGTTCACTTTGATGAGGAGACTAAGCTCTGAGTCCTGGCCGAGCCCGCTGATCTTGTCGGCGGCGGCGCGAAAACTCCCCAAAGCATCGCGATAGTCGCCGGCTTCGTAACAAATGCAACCACGATCAAAGTCGCTCTGCTGGGCCTTGACCCCAGGGGCCAGAGTCATTATCAATCCGATCACGACGACAAAGAATGCAAACAGCTGCCTCATTGTTGCCCCTCCTTGCTTCGAAAAGAACGCTCAAGATCATTGACCAAGGTCGCCAAGCCGGCAAACTCCGCCGGCTTCGGCGAGCGACTGTACTGAGGCTCGATCATCTGCCTCAGTGCGTTCTCGGAACGGCGTGCAAGATCATCGTCAACTCCTTCAGATCGCAACAAGGCAAACAGATCGGGGCGTATCATCGCCGCCGTCGGCAGCTGCGTGCGCGCCGCGAGATACTCAGCGAACGCAGCCCCCTGCGAGGTTTTTTGGCTTAGCTCTGCTCTTTTGAATTGCCGATGAGCTCGGCGCGAACGCACACGATTCGGATAGCGCCGATGCTGTTCTTGCCGCCAACGCCAGCAAGCGATCATTCCCGCCAGTAACCAGGGCAGCAGCAAAACGGTCAACACTAGGCTGGGTGGCCAGCCGGGTGAGAATGTCCTCTGAGTCCCGGGTGCCAATTTCCAAAGTGTCGGGGCCGCGGCTGGATTCGTCGACTCTGCTTGTGAATCCTCTGAACTAGTCAGGCCGCCCTCGGCCTTATCGTCAACCTCGATCGACAAAGCTGCGGTGTAGACGGTCCTATAGCCAGCTTCTTCGCCGCCACGGCCCGGGAAAAAGTAGACAAAGGGGATCGCCGGGATGACCAGGCGACCGGACTTTCGTGGCTTCAGGTCGTAGTGAAAAACGCGCGCGCCTAGCTCGGCCCCTTCAAGACTTCCCAGCTTGGAGAACTCGGCCCAGTCGGGCAATACCGGTGCGCTAAGAGCGGCCAAGCTACCGGGCCCTGAAACCCGAATCCGCAGGGACAGGTTTTCTCCCCAGGACACCCAATGACGGCTGAGACTGGCTTCGATGTCGAAGTCACCGACGGCTCCGCCGAAAGACTCGAGTCGGCCCGCTCGCGGCAGAGGCAGGACTTCAAATTCGAGGGCTGGCGCGTACAGAAAGCCCTTTCGGCGGTTGAGCGCGCGGCGGCCCGTCAAAAAGTCCTCTTGAAACTCAGTAGCATAGGCGATCTCGGCCCAGGCCACGGGAAGGCGCAGAAGCCCGGCCTTTCTGACCTCAAGTTCAAAAGATAGGCCCACGCTCATCTCGGACTCGCCCATCGAGGGCTGATCGCCAATGAGATTCGGATTTGTGTACACCCTCTCGTCGTTCAAGACCAGCGACAGCAAACCTTCTTTTTGCCGACTTGAAACAGAGGGTCGCAAACGCCAACTGCCCGCCCCCATTTCTTGCGATTGCTCGTGCACGCGAACCCGCAGGGGCAAGTTGAGATCTCGCCGAAACAGCTGGAGTAGACTTGCCTTCAGGGCGCTTCGTTGCACGCGAAGATCTAAGCGCAGTGAAAGGAGTTGCCCTTCGTAGAGCTCCGATCGAGGTTTGATCTCGGCCCCGGTCTTAGTCCCAACCCAACGCAAGGTCGCGACCTTCGGGGCGTCAACGTCCAAGTTCACCTCAAACACGGTGGGCTCACTTCGCAAGGTGACACCATCCGCCACGATGGCGAGAGGCTCCAACACGAGACCGCCCACCGACCGCGGCGTGACCCTCAAAATCCAGGCCGAGAGCGTTCGCGCCTCTCCGGGTTCTGCTGACAAATCGAGGGCCTTGGTCCTGAGCTCAAAGTCCGCACTTTGCGGCAAGGCCCCCAACTGAGCCTCCCGGTGTGGCCCTCGAACTTCCAGACGCCACTCAGCGCTGGTCCCCAGAGTGATCGCACCGTCGAGACTCGGAGTCAGGACTATCGAGACTTCCGCCGAAGCAGCCGGTGGGCTGCCTTGGGCCCAAAGCGAAACCGCCGCTGTCACCGCCAGCCAACCAGCCGCCAACAATAGGACTCTCACCCCTACCATCCGCGCCCACCCTGCGCCGAGGCCGCCGCGCGGTTTTTCGCTTTGCGACGCGAACGTTTCTTCTCGGACTGTTTTTGCTCCAGACGCTTCATGAGACTCGACAATTCGGTCGGGGTCAGCTCACCTATCTGCGCCTCGACGCGGCGCTCTTCGAACTGGGGCTGCTGCCGGCCAGATTGGGGTTGATTGGGAAGCTCACGAGGGTTGTTCCGCTTGTTCTTTTTTGTTGCCGCGGCTTCGCGTTTGATCCTCAAGCGGTCGATGGCGATGAGCGCCCGCTCGAGATTGCGCAGCGCTTTGTCGGGCCAGGCCTTTGCCAAAAGGGATTGGCGCCAGGCCGCTATCGCTTCCTCCGCGAAAAGCATCGCCGCATCAAAGGCAACCGGGCCCGCTTCGACGCGTTCCGCCACGCGCTCGGCTCGCAGGCAACTGGCGAAGGCCAAGTTCCCGGCAAAAAAGTCGCGGTACTTTTGACCTTTTACACCATCGCGAGCGGCGAGCTTTTCCAAAGCGATCTCGGCTTCGTCCATTCTCCCCGCTGCCATCGCCGCGTAGGCCAAGTTCTTCAGCCGGGTTGACTCAGATTCACCCGCTCGCTGGCCGAGGTCGCGGTAGGCCTTCCAGGCCTGCCCGTAGTCTCCGGCGTGATAAGAATCGGCCGCGGGATCTGAAACTCCGCAGGAAGTTAATGCAACCAAGGCCAAGAGCGCAATGAATCTCATCGCCGCCTCCCGGCAGTCGTCAGGGCGAGATCCGCCGCAAACAGTAAGAGTGCGACGAGCAAGGGCCACTGAAAGCGATTGGCCTTGCTTTGATCCAAGCTTCGGGCGTGACTTCGATGAGCGCGCCAACTAAGCTCGGTATCAAAAAGCCTTGCCAGCGGCGCCTTGGCGCCCTCAAGCGTGGAGAATCGACCGCCGCCGGCCTTCGCCAATGATCGCAGCCCGGTTTCATCTAAGGCCGTGACAACTTCTTTACCCTCCCCGTCCACCAGATAGGTCTCTTCGAGCTCAAGTCCCTCGCCGCGATCGACCAAGATCGGAATCTTGGCCCCGCTTTTGGTGCCGAAGCCAAGAGCGTGAAGTGAGACCCCTTGCTCGCGGCAACGCTCGGCCAAGTCAAGAGCCTGGGCACCGGGGTCTTCTCCGTCGCTCAGCACAACAATGGCCTGGTGGTCGCCGTCTCCCGTTTTCAGGGTGCCCAATGCCAACGTGATCGCCGAAGCGACATTGGTACCAGAACTCAGCATGAGATTGGGATCGAGCCAGTCGACAACATTGCGCAGAGCCTCCATGTCGCGCGTCAAGGGCACCGCCAACATCGCGTCCCCAGCGAAGGCGACGACTGCCACCCGGTCGCCGCGGGTACGCCGGCTCATCGCTTTTACCTCTTGGCGCGCGCGCTCAAGGCGACTGGGAACCAGGTCGCGCGCGAGCATCGATCGCGACAAATCGAGGCAAATCACGACGTCAACGCCGCGGGGTTCAAGGCCGTCGGCGCTGCGTCCCCACTGAGGTTGAGCCAAAGCCAGCAAAGCGAATCCCATCGCCAGCAAAAACAAACGCCGTGCGAGACGCCGTTTGGCTTGTAGATCAACGTAGCCCGGGATGAGCCGCGCTGGGCTGACTAGTTGCGCCTTCAATTCCACTTCGTGCCGAACGAAGCAACGCCGCAACAACCACCACAAGACCGGCAACATCAGCAGCGCAACCAGCATCGCGGGCCAGGCAAAATGCGTCGCCAGATTCATGGCGACACCCTCAGCGTCGTTTGGCCGAGAATGCGACCGGCCAGCAGGGCCAGCAGTGCAAGACCCAAAAACGAAACGAAGGCCTCTCGGTAGCGGTACTTGGGTTCACTAGTCTCACTGCGCTCCAGCTTGTCGATGGCCGCGTAGGCCGCTCGGAGCGCGGTAAGATCCCCCACCGCAAAAAAGCGCCCGCCACTTTTTTTGGCCAAGGCCTCGATCTGAGAGTGGTCCGGGGCGGCACGATCATCAATCGACATCTGCCCGCCCACCGCGATGCTATAGACGCGAATCCCCAGTTGCTGACAAAGCTGAGCGGCATGCAAGGGAGCGATTTCGTCGGGGGTTTCGGCCGTCGCAACGTTTTCTTCGCCATCCGTAAGCAGAATGATGACGCGACTTGGTCCTGGAGAATTCTGCAATGCCTGTGCTCCACGGGCCAACGCGGCGCCGATTCCCGTGGCATCCTCCGAACTCTTCGGATCGAGCGACTTCAAGTTTTTGAGGAACTCAATCAGCGCGGCGTGGTCGCGCGTTAAGGGACAACGCAAATCCGGAAAGCGAGCAAAAGACAGCAAGGCGATGCGATCGCGGCGACGCGACTCCACGAACTGGATGGCGGCCAGACGGCTAGCGTCGAGGCGAGACGAGATGAGCAGCTCGGAATCCTTGCTCTCGGCTAGCCCTTCATCACCTTCAACCGCCGTGTCCTTGGCAGCCATCGACGACGACAAGTCCAGGCAGAGCAAGATGTCGATGCCGGAGTGCTCGCGATCCATGCGCTCTCGCAACACCGGTCTGGCCATGGCGAAGATCACGAGGACCAAGCCCAACAGCTGTAGATACCGAGGGAGCCTTCGCAACCTCAAGCGCCAACTCGGTCGTCCCTTCTCAAGATCATTGGTCGGCTGAAGCCAAGGGGCCGAAGCAAAAGCGACCGCCGGTATCTTGCCGTTTTGGCTGGCGCGGCTGAACCACCAAAACGCAAGGGGCAGGGCCATCAGCCACAACAACTGCCAAGGGGCCAGCCAATCCCATTCCCGCCACCATGTGCCCGCGGCGAAGAGGTTCATGCCGACTCCCCCTCGGAGAGCAAACAGGCCTCGGCGTCGCGAAGCAAGTTCTGAGGTGCCGCTTGCGCGGACCCATCGCCCGAGTATTTGATGATCTCGCAGCGCTCTAGTAAGGCAAAGAGCTGAGGGCGCTGGCCGGCGAGTGTTGTCTGTTCCCTCAACTCCAGGGTCGTTCTTTGCGCCGCTGGGAGCGAAAGCTCGTCTTGAAGAAACTGGTGGAGGATTGCCGAAATGCGTTCCGCGAGGTCGGCGTCTTTTTTGGCACCGAGGTCATTCTTCAGAAATTCAAGTCTCGCCTCAGCGCACGCACGGCCAGACTGGGGTACACCGCCGCGACGCAATTTTTGCCAAAGCCAATGTCGAAAATACCACAGCCCCCCACATCCACTGAAGATCAAAGCCAGCAACAAAGCCGTCATCGCCCCATCCACTTCACGGGGCATTTCGGTCCAAGCCTCTGGGAATTCGGCGGGCCCAACTTCTTCGGCATTCAAAGATGAGGCTACGCGTCTCCCACGATCTGGTGAGGTGTGCTCCGCCTTAAGCTCCAGCCCACCGGCGAGTGGCCGCGCCCTTATTTCTATGCGGGGCAATACCAAGTGGTCCCGAGCGAGAGCTAAGGCCCGAAAAGTCAGGCGTTCAAACGAAATGCTCTCTTCATCGAGGCGACCGGACTCGC
This sequence comes from Planctomycetota bacterium, assembly GCA_036479435.1. Lineage (GTDB taxonomy): Bacteria > Planctomycetota > DRQF01 > JAZGFI01. Next base: position 9,294 of record JAZGFI010000161.1, read on the forward strand.
GAGCTACCAACTTAGCGCTGAAGATTTCGAGGGCCTCCTCGAAGTTGTCAGGAAGTAAGGCGAGGTCGTCGCTCCAGCGGGTTTCGACCACGATCTGAAAGGGCTCACCAAAACTCAGCTCGAGATCGGGGATCTCGGCGCTAAGGGTCAAGGTCGGCACCGTTTGCTGAGCCCGCATGGCCGAGGCACCAATCGTGAGTACCAGCAAGACCGACAAGAAGATCAAGTCAAACCGGCTCACTGGCGCCCCCGGCCCATTTCACGCCGCCGGAAGAACTCGAGGATCGGTTTCGCGGCGGCCTGCGGATCAGGGTCGCGGGGCAACGATAGATCCACGACATCGGCGTGCGCTCGCCTCAACGCAGCATCGCATCCACGGCGCCACTTCGCGACGCGATCTTGATAGCTGCGCCGCAGAGATTCATTGGAGTTGTCGAAGATGAAATCACGGCCCGTCTCCGGGTCAAATAAGCGAAGGGGTCCCTGGGGGAGAGTTTCAAGTTCGGGGGGCAACAGTCTCAGCGCGACGACGTCGTGCTTCGCCGCGTTTTTCCCCATGCTCTTCTCCCAGCCTTCCGACAAGAAATCCGACACCACAAACAGCACGGTGCGACGCCGGACGTTACGGGCGACGAAATCCAGACCAGTCGTCAATGCGCAATCGCTGGCTTGAAAAGGCAGGCTCAGGCTCGTTCGGATAATACGAAGCGCCTGCGCGACTCCCTTTTTGGGCTTCAAGTAGCTTGCGACCTCATTGTGAGCAGCGACCAATCCGATGTTGTCTCCGTTTTGCACCGCGGCAAAGGAAAGACAGGCGCAGACGCGCGTCGCGAATTGGCGAAGGGACCAAGCGGCAAACCCGCCGTCCATCGAAGCCGAGATGTCGAGCAAAAACAACAGGCTTAGTTCGCGTTCGTCGACAAAACGCTTAACGAATAGCCGGCCGAATCTCGCGGTCACGTTCCAATCGACCGCACGGGGATCGTCGCCATCGACGTATTCTCTAACCTCGTCGAACTCGACGCCAGATCCGCGAAAAGTCGAGTTGTAGCCGCCCGACATCGCTTCGGTCACCAAACGGTGACTCGACACTTGGATGTGGTGGACGTCGTCGAGAACATCGGCCAGTTCGGCTTCCGCGTCTCGCTCGTCTTGGGACTTGGCCTCGCGCATTAAACTAGGGAATAGAGACGTTGTCGAGGACACGTTGAATGATGTCGACCGAAGTGAGCCCCTCGGATTCGGCATCGTAGCTGGTGATGATGCGGTGGCGCAGACCATCCATCGCTACCGCTTTGATATCCTGCGGCGTGACGAAAGCTCTTGAGTCCAAAAAGGCCCGAGCCTTGCCGAGTTGCGTGAGCGCAATCGAAGCGCGAGGGGAAGCCCCGTAACGAATCATCGGGCCGAGGTCAGCCAACCCATAGCTCGCAGGGTTCCGAGTCGCGTCCATGATATCCACGACATAGGTCAGGATTTTCTCATCAACGTAGACCTCGTCGAGCAGAGTTCTTGCCGACAAGAGTTGCTCAGGACTAGCCACGGCCTTCGCTTCAGGTTTCTGATTGCTGGTTGCCATGCGTCGCACGACTTCTTTTTCTTCGTCTTTGCTGGGATAGCCCACCACGACTTTCAGCATGAAACGGTCGACCTGAGCTTCGGGAAGCGGGTAGGTGCCTTCTTGTTCAACCGGGTTTTGAGTGGCCAGGACCAAAAATGGCTGAGGCAAGGGACGCGTTTCACCCGCAATGGTGACGCGCCGCTCTTGCATCGCCTCCAATAGGGCCGACTGCACTTTGGCGGGAGCGCGATTAATCTCGTCGGCCAAAATGAAGTTGCCAAATACCGGGCCCTCTCGCAAAGTCCACTCCCCCGTCTTGGGGTTGTAGACCTGAGTCCCGACGAGGTCGGAAGGCAAAAGATCGGGCGTAAACTGAATGCGGCGAAATTCTCCCCCCATTGCGGTGGCCAAAGTCTGCACCGCAAGGGACTTTGCCAGGCCCGGCACGCCCTCAAGCAGAACGTGACCATCGGCCAAAAGCCCCATCATGAGGCTTTCGACCAAGGGCCGTTGGCCGACGATGACGCGCTCGACCTCCGAGAACACGTCGCGAAGGAAAACACCCCCCTGGGCGATTCGTTCCGACAATTCTGCAACATCGCTCACAGTGTGACTCCAGCGAGAAGATCGCTGTGCGCACTATAGCCCGTTGGGCCCAGAACTTTCTTCAGTTTGCCTCCGATCCTCAGAAACTCTAAATTGACTCCAGCCCATATCGCTCCCGAGGTTCAGTGTCATCATGTTAGTTCCATCACTTGGATTCAGACTTCGTCGACTTTGCTTGCCGTTTTCGATCGGCGCCTACGCCGCAGCTTGCCTGCTGCTGACGGGCTCGCTGCTCGCCCAAGGCGGACGGGAACAAATGTGGTGGGCTCCCAGCGCCGAGGACTGGAAGAAACCCTGCCTCATCGAGTTCCAGCGCACTTGGGAAGACGCTTTGGCCTTGGCGGCGGAAACCGGCAAGCCCATCCTCATCTGCGTCAACATGGACGGCGAGATCGCCAGCGAGCATTACGCCGGCATTCGGTACCGCCAAGCGAAGATCGCCAAGCTCCACGAGCCCTACATCAACGTCATCGCTTCGGTCTATCGACACAACCCTCGTGACCACGACGAGCACGGCAACCGCATCCTCTGCCCGAGATTCGGCAGCGTGACCTGCGGAGAGCACATAGCGATCGAGCCGATTCTTTTCCCGAAGTTCTTTGACGGCAAGCGCATCGCGCCGCGGCACATCATGATTGAGGGTGGACAAAGCGAGACCTATGACGTCTACCACACCTTCGATACCGACTCCGTCTTCAAAGCCATCGGCGACGGCATCAGCGAGCGAAAACTAAAGCCCAAGAATATCGTCAAGGGCGATCGCTCGATCATCGAACGCGTCGCTAGCCGTGACAATGGCGACCGCCGCGCCGTCGAATCTGCTTACGCTCAGGGCGACAAGAAACTTCGACGCTCACTTTTGGAAGCGGCGCTAAAGCTCGGCGACAAGGCTCCTTTGGAGTTGCTTCGCCTCGCCCTGCGCGGCTTTGACAAGGACATGACGGCCCTAGCCCGCGAAGCCCTCGCTCGCGCGACGTCGAGCGATGCAACCGAACTCGTTTCAGATGCGCTTCGAACGCCCATGGAAGTGAAGGAACGCGAGACACTCATCGCCACGCTGAAGACCATCGGCAAAGAATCGACCAAAGCGCGTCGGCTCGCCGTGGTTCACGGCGGACTCGGCAAGGGAGCGAAAACTGTCAACGCCAAGGAGTGGTCCGACGACATGGTCGGCGGCGCGAGCTACACGCCCGCCCGCACTGACGAACAAAGCTCGCTCTTAAGCGACCAAGACCGAGTCTTGGCATCTAAGAACCACGCCAGCCAAGTCGAGCTGGCCGAAGCCTTTTTGGCCAATGCCCTCGAAGTCATGCAGGGGGGCCTTTCGTCTCGAACCACGATCAACTCGCTGCTCTTTGAGGCCCGCGACACCGCTCTCAAAGCCGAGGCCCATGGTGCCCAGGGATGGCGGGTCAACGCGGTACTCTCAACCGCGGCTTACCACCTCGAAGACCTCAAGGAAGCTCGGCTCCGTGCCGTCGCGGCGGCCTCCGCGGGCAAGCCTCACGATCCCAAAAGTTGGAGCGCCATGATCGTACTCGGCCTTTTCGCCGAAGCGCGACGCGAAGCGATCGAGGCCGCGGTCAAAAAGAAGGAGGACTGGCCAAGCCGTTGGCTGGCCGACGTGCACGCCGCCTACCAAGTCCTGGCCCAGCATCCCTACGGAACCGAAGGCCAGATCATCACGCACTACGATTTATTGAAGAAGCTCGGCGCCGATGGTCAAGCCGACGACGCGCTGAAAGTCGGTCTTAGCCGCTTCCCGGGCTCCGCCGTCCTTCACAACCGCTACCGCCTCAAGATCCTGAAGGAAAAAGGCATCGGCGGCCTGGGCCATGCCTACGACTCGATGATCAAGGGCCGCCAGGATTCCGCCGACTTGGTGTGGTACGCCGGCTACGCCTCGACCCTCGCCGCGGAGTTTTACCGCCGCCGTAACAAGGGCCCGCGAGCCGAGGCCTCTTACACCCTGGCAATGAAGTTCTACGAGCGCTTCATCAGTGAAAACCCGGATCGCCGCGAGACTTCCGACCTCTACATCGCCATGGCCCTCGGCGGCCGCGGCCGTGTCGCCTTCGAAAAGGGCAACTACAAGTCCGCGGTCAACGACCTCATCGCATCCTTCAGACGCAAGCCCGACCGCGCCAACGAATTAGACGGCCTCAACCTCAGTGCCGTCGACACCGCCAAGATGGTCCTCGCGCGACTTCGCAGCACCAAAAAACACACGATCCTCATCTCCCGCCTCGACAAAGCTCTCGGCGAACTCGACCCCGCCATGCTAGCCCTCCCCGCCTTCGAGGGCCCCCGCCCCAAAGGCTCCGGACGAAGGCGCAGGCGACAAGAGTGACAATTCGGTGCCAGGCACCTAGATGTAAGCGTTCACACCGCCGGTGGAATCAAAAATGTGTGATTATTCGTTACGACTGACAAGTGTGCTCGTCGCTTGTCCGGAGAGACGAAGATGGAGATCGCTCTCCGAATCGACTTCTTGTCGAGTTCGGGGGGAGTGTGCCAACACAAAGAGCGTTCTTGCTCGATTCGGGGCTGCAAGCTTTCGATAGCGGGGCGTTCGGGAAGATCTCTGCCATGAAATCCTCTGGGAATTACCATCGAGCGCGCGAAACTGCTCGCGGCGCCATCGCCCTCTTCTCCCTCCTTTGTTGCCTGGGACTGGCCTCGCGGCTTGGGGCTCAAGAAAAATGGCCCGCACCCGTCTTCTTGACATCGCAGGCCCAATTGGCTGCGCTCCCCAAAGACACTCTGGCCATCCGCCTCTCCGATCGCTTGGGCGACAAGGCCGTCGAGGCCCTGGCGAGATTCACACAGTTAGAGTTTCTCGACTGCCAAGCGAATGGACGCATCACGGACCGGGCGCTTAAGGCCCTCGCCAAACTCCCCGCAATTCGGCGCGTTCGAGTGAGTTCCTGCCCGGGCCTTAGCAGTGCTGGGGTTGCCAAGATTTTGGCGTCGCCGACTTTAGAATCGCTCGCCATTGCTGGATGTCAGAAAGTCTCTGCGGCAGGCTTGATGGCGGCTTTCGCCAAGGCTCCCGCCTTGCGAGAACTTGACCTTTCCTACCACGCCTCCGTCGATGATCTCGCCATCGCGACCTTGAGCAAATCCAAGACTATCGAGGTGCTCAACTTGGACTACGGCCCGCGCGTCACGGATAAAGCACTCGTGCACCTGGCGGCAATGCCCAGGCTCGCTCGCCTTTCACTCGCCAACAACAAGCTCATCACCGGAAAGGGCCTCAGCGCGCTCGCCAAATCGTCCACTCTGATCGCACTCGATCTGAGCAGCAGTGAAGTGGACGATCGGGGCCTGAAGTCGCTCGGCTTCATGCCGGCGCTGTCAAAACTCCAGCTGGACGAATGTCCGATCACGGATCGTGGTCTCTTGAATCTCGGCAAAGCGCCAGCCCTCTCGGACCTGTCAATCTCGAACTGCACGGACATCGGCGATCGCGGCCTTATCGCCTTGGCCAAGATCAAAACCCTTGAGATCCTGCGCCTCAACCACTTGGGGTCGATCAGCGACAAAGGGGTGGCCAAACTGGCAACCCTAGGCAGATTGAAGTCAGTTGACCTCAGTTCTAACTACTCATTGAGCGGCAAATCAGGCCTCGCTCTGGCACGCTTAGCGAAGCTCGAAGAGCTTCACATGAGTCGCGTCAAGCTCGACGCCAAAGCGCTGAAGGCCATCGGCGGCCTGAAATCCCTGAAAAAGCTCTCGCTCGACGGCTGCAAGGCCCTGAATGACAAGACCGCCAAAGGCCTCTCACGATTGAAGCGACTCACTCACCTCCACCTTGGAGGAACGTCGCTCTCAGCCATTGCTCTCAAGCATCTCGCGCGCCTGAAACAACTCGAGGAACTCAAGCTTTCAAGATGCAAAGGGGTTTCCGATGCCGGCCTGAAGTTCTTGGAGAAACTCACTGAATTGAGAGTCCTGGATCTCTCGAAGACGGCGGTTAGCAAGGCGGTGGTGACTTCGATACTGAAAATGCAGGCCTTGGAAGACTTGAATCTCTCCGGAGCGAAGTTGGATGTCTCAGCTCTTAACCGACTATCTGCGCTTCCAAATCTCGAGATATTGATCGTTTATGGCTGTCCCGGGATCACCAGTGCCGCCGCAGAGGCCTTCGTCGTCAAAAAAGCCAATTGCGAGCTGCTGACGGATGACTCTTGACTCTCAGTTGCAAGGGAGTTGCCGCCAGTTCGCTTTCTCGACCGAGTAGCCATCAAACAAGAAAATTGGCTTTGCTTGGCGGCCTTAGAAAGTAATCTCCACGGGCTAACCCCCCGAGGACCTAGATCAAATGGCGCCGCCCAACAGTTCCGCTTCTGACGACGAAGAACGAGTCGAAAGTGAAGTTCCAACGAAGGCTCCTGGTGGTGCCACCGGGGAACGCCAGGATGCGCCTCGGCGCATCTCTCATTTTCGGCTCCTAGAGTTGCTGGGAAGTGGCGGCCAGGGCGAAGTCTATGTTGCGGAAGATCAGAAACTCGGCCGGCGGGTCGCGCTGAAGATTTTGAGTCGGCGCTTCGACTTTGCCGATGGCAACGCAAAGTCCTTAGTGCGCGCACGATTTGAACGCGAAGCCGAGATCTTGGCGCGACTCGATCATCCGGGGATCTGTGCGGTCTACGAGTTTGGCTACGACGGCGCTATTCCCTGGTTGTCGATGCGCTTGGTGGAAGGTCGCCCTCTCGATCGGTCGATCGCCAAGAGTCGCGGGGCTGACCGAAGTGAGTCGGCGGCGACGCAAGTTGAGTTGCGACTCGATTCAAAAGCTCTTGACGACGCCAAGACGCGCAAACTCAAGACTCCGTCCTTTGCCGCCACCGAGTCTGTTGGGCCCACGAACCCCGCTCGCGATGAAATCAGCGCAATCTTAAGAGTCATTGAAACCGCAGCCTTGGCCCTACACGCGGCGCACCAAGCGGGCCTTGTTCATCGCGACGTGAAGCCCGGTAACATCATGGTGACACCCGAAGGACAGGCAGTTTTGTTGGATTTTGGTTTGGCCCAGGACACCAAGGACGAGGGACCGGCGCTTACGATGACGGGCGATTTCTTGGGAACGCCTTCGTACATGTCGCCGGAGCAGTTCGATGCCGGAGCCACACCCGTTGATCGCCGTTCTGACGTCTACTCCTTGGGCGCTACTTTGTTTGAGTGCTTAAGCCTTCGCCGGCCCTTCCAAGCGCCGACTCGTGACGAGCTGCGTCGCGCGGTTCATATAGAACCGACGCCGGACTTGCGACGACTCAACGGCGCGGTCAGCCGTGACCTCGCCACGGTTGTGGCTTGTGCGATGGAGAAAGACCCGAACCGCCGCTATCAGACAATGCAGAGCTTCGCGGACGACCTCAGACACGTCCTCGCCTTCGAGCCTGTACTGGCACGGCCCGTGGGATCATTCACCAAGACCTGGCGTTGGGGGCAACGCAATCCCGTGGTCGCGAGTCTCGTGGCTGCCCTCGCGTTGTTTCTGCTGGTTGGCGTGGCTTGGACGAGCTGGAAGAACCGCGAACTCGCAAGACTCAATACTAGCCTCGTCGACGCGAACATCGATCTTGAGACCAGTACCAATGAAGCCAGGCGCTTGGCAAAGATCGCCCGCGACGAAACGACCGCCAAAACCCAAGCGCTTGCCGAGTACCAAAAGATGGCCGACGCGCGACGGCTGGAAAACGCTGATCGTGAAGCTAGGC
>JAZGFI010000162.1:0-21488 GCA_036479435.1 Planctomycetota bacterium
CTGAACTCAGGAACGAAACTCCAAGAGACCTCGACGTCCAACACGGCCCTCCGATCTGGGCACCGTTGAGGCCTGGCGGCCCGTGTACAAAGCGCCGCTTATCCGCACTTTCAGGCCACCGTCAACACAAGACCGTCGCGATGCGGAGGATGGCGGGGAAGCTCTGTGGCAATAAACCGCTCAAGTCGACGAGCATGCCGTCGCCTTCAATGAGCCCGAAGCCGAAGAGGGCGGGGAGTCTGAACCAGTAGTAGCAGGCGACCGCAAGGGTCACGAAGGTCTTAGCTAGGGTCCTCTTTTGACTCGACTGCACCATGCTGCGCGCAAGGAGATAGACCGCGAGCGAATCGGCCAATCCGGCCCAGGGCCAAAGGTAGATCTCGCCGAGGTGGCTTAAGCCCGCTGACCATTCATAGTCTGGGACTTGGAACCAGCCCCAGATGTAACCGGGAAATCCGCCGATGAGGAGAGTGGGAACCAAGGCTCTGAGTCCCCCTTTTTCCTGTTCATGAATAAACTGTTCGCCTTGACCAGAGTCGGGGCAAACATGAACGCAAACCTGACAAGCGTCGCAGTGAGCATTGCCGAGCGTGGCGGCGGGACTATGGCCATAGAGTTTTTCGACCGGATGAACAGGGCAAAGGCCGCTGCACCAAGCACTTTTCCACTCGTAGCGCGTGCCCAAGAGCGTGGCAAATATGGTGAGGGATAAGACCAAGATAGCCGTGGCGGGGCCGCTCAGATTGAAGCCCAGGTGCCGCAAGGGCACCAACAAAAGCAAAAGCAACAGGCCGCCCAGGCCGAGTCTTTGGTGAGCCTTCACGGAGATCTTTTTCTGACGGGAAAAACCCAGATGTCGAGGAAGAAGGGCCGTGGTTCCCAAGGGGCAGATGTTGCGCCAAAGGCCGGGCAAAAAGACCAAGAGCGCCGGCGCCACAGGGATCAAGACATTCCAGAACGCGTGGATGCCGACCGTCGGTTTCAACAACAACAGCATGACGATGGCCAGACCGATCAACCAGACGAGACCTTGGATGACGCGCCAGATCTTTCTTTTCAGATCTGGGTTGTTCGCGGTGGTCATGGTGTCTCTGTTTTCCCTATCCCTTTGGTCCAGCCGCCAAAGAAGCCACGGCAGGCGGGGTGAAGTTTTTGAGGTCAGCCACGCTGGTCTTTTGCATGTCGGCTTCGATCTGTCGCCGGAGCTTGCCCCAAGTGTCGTGAAAGGCGCAGGCGGTCTCATCAGAGCAGAGCCCGTGTCCGATGACACAGCGGTTCCATTGCCGCTCGGGTTCCAAAGCATCGATGACTTGGCTCAACATGATGGACGCAGGGTCAACCGCTAGAGTCCAGCCGCCGTTGCGCCCCTTCAAGGCACGAAGCCAGCCCTGGCGGGCCATGGGTTGGAGAGACTTGGTGACGTAAGTCGCCGAAATGCCCATCGTTGCGCCGATCTCTCGCGACTGCAAAACGGCACCTTCTCCCTCCGCCACTAACAGCGAAAGGCAGCGCAAACAGATTTCGGTGCCTTGTTGGAACATGAGGGAAGCTTAAAGGTACTTTGGCGTCAAACAAGATAATCGTAGTTTTTTTACGATTATGGCGATATAAGAAAGCTATGGGCTCGAGCCTCCACGGGGCCGTGGAGTTCTCGAGTCGCGTCCTACACGCCGCCGCACCCCAGAGTTTCGGATGCTGAAATCATGAGTCGCCTCATTTTCCCCTTCGCGTTCCTTCTTCTGACGGCTTCCTTTTTCGCCCAACAAGGCAGCGACGAAGCACCCGATTTTGTGAACTACGAATCGGGACAAGTTCATCCCATGGCGGTGTCGGCCGACGGCAAGTGGCTCTACGCCCTCAACACTCCGAACAGTTGCTTGTCGATTCTCTCTTTGGCGAACCCGCGGCTCCCGGTTTTGAAAAAAGAGATCTTTGTCGGCTTGGAACCGGTCAGTCTTTGCCTCAGAAATGAGGACGAAATTTGGGTCGTCGAAAACCTCTCGGACGCCGTCAGTGTCGTTTCTCTCAAAGAGGGCCGGGTCACCGCGACGATTCGCGTAGGAGATGAACCCAACGACATCATCTTTGCTGGTTCTCCAGAGCGGGCCTACGTTTCGATCTCTGGCGAAGATCTCATTTGCGTCATCGACCCCCAATCCCACGAGCGCGTCGCGACGATTCCCATCTTGGGCAAAACGCCACGAGCACTGGCGACCAATGGCGATGGGAGTCGGGTTTACACCCTGGCCTTTCACTCCGGTAACCGGACGACTCTCGTTCCTATCGACCCGGCTCCGGCCCCGCCCTTGCCCGCCAAAAAGGAACTGCGCCCGGCTCCGAAGACCAGCTTGATTGTCTCTTTGACCAACCCGGTCTGGAACATTCACCCCATGAACCTCGTGGACTACGACGCCTTCGAAATCGACACCAAGACGATGGCGGTGACCAAACAGATCAAGAGCGTGGGCACGACCAACTTCGACCTGGTCTACGATTCTGATTCCAAGGCCCTGTTTGTCGTTAACGCTGATTCCAGGAACCGGTTTAGGTTTGAACCGGCCGTGAACGGTCACGTCATCGACAACCGCGTAAGCCGAGTCTCCCTCGGGGACGAATCCCAGGTACAGCATTTTGACGTCAACCCTGGTGTCGACTACAGCCTGCTGCCTAACCCCGCAGCGAGAAAGACTGCGCTAGCCGATTTGACCTCGATCGTCATGAGCGAGAATGGAAGACTCTTCGTCACCGCCCAGGGTAGCGACCGCATCGGTATCTTGAGCAAGAGCGGCGAGATCTTAGGCCGCATCGACGTGAGCGAAGCTCCGATGGACGGCCGCGATACGCTCAATAAGCGTGGCCCGAGGGCTCTCGCGTTCCACCTCAATCAGTCAATCCTGTACTGCTACAACCGCTTGTCCCACACCATCGCCGTCATTGACGTCGAGCAGCAAGAAGTCGGACATGAAGTGTCGATCGGATTCGATCCCACGCCTCCCTACATCCGCGACGGGCGAAAGTTCCTTTACGAAGCTCGCATTGCCGGCAACGGAACCATGTCTTGCGCCAGTTGCCACATCGACGGCGATGCCGACTTTTTAGTTTGGGACTTAGGCGATCCCAACGGCGACTTGATGCCCGTGCCCCAACAAAAAGATCTCGACTTCATGCCGAAGGGAAGCTCGCCCGCGGGTTTCTTTCATCCCATGAAGGGACCGATGATCACCCAGACGATGCGCGGGTTAGATCCGAACCCTCCTTTTCATTGGCGCGGTGACAAACAAGACCTCACCGGCTTCAACGATGCCTTCGTTTCGCTGCACGGTGGCGATCGAATTCCCCACTCTGAAATGAAGATGTACGAGCGATACCTTCTTCAGATCGCCCACGCTCCCAACCCTCATCGCGGTTTGGACAACGGTCTTTCGGAGGCCGCACAGAAGGGTGAATTCACCTTCAACAACACCATCGCGATTGACTTTCCCGATCACACCCTCGTGAAGTGTGTCGATTGCCACAGCAATCCCGACGGTGCGAACAACCACATCTTCATGCCGGTGAGGCAGGCCTTCCTCGGCATTCCCCAGCCCATCAACACGCCCCAACTCAGAGGCATCTACCGCCGCGGCGAAGCCAAGATAGACGGCTCACCATCCAAAGTTGGTTTCGGTTACGCCAACGACGGCAACTTCCCCACCCTGCGCGCCTTTCTCGACTTGGTGACCTTCAACGCCATGCCCGACGCCGAAAAGGACGACTTGGCCGAGTTCATCCGCGCCTGGGACACCGGCACCGCGCCCGCCGTGGGCTTTAGACTTGCCCTCAACGCCAAATCCATCGCCAACCCCGACTATCGACGAGACATCGAAACTCTCGAATGGCAAGCGGCTTTGGGGAAGATCGACCTAATCGCCAAAGGCCTCGTGAACGGCGTTGAGACCGGCCTGCTATTCGACCCCGCGAAACGGACCTACGCGACCGACCAAAAACACGGCGAACGCATTCCGCGGGCGACGATGGAAATCCTGGCGGCCAAAGGTGGCGTCGACATCATCTTCACCGGTGTCGCCCCCGGTTGCGGCCAACGCTCCGCCTTAGACCATGATCGCGACGGCGTGCTCAATGGCGAGCCGGCCAAAGCCAAGGTGAAGGCTTCCAGCGAAGCGACCGGCAAGAGCCAATCTAACTAGCTGAGATAGTAAGATCCGCACTGGGGAGGATTCTTGGACGGCCTTGCGGCTCGATCGGCGGCAAACCGAAGGCGAATGACCCCAGTTCCCAATCTAGCTTCCCCAAACTGGCCTCGTTTGTCTAGCGATAAATGTTGGGATGCGGCTGAACACCCAGCCATCGCCTCGCGTTGAAGTCTCGGTGCAAGGCCACTGGAGCCTATTGCAAATTCGCAAGACTCTCGGCATCCAGCTCGTTGGGGGAGGAGTCGTATGGTGTTCAACGATCGGCAAAAAATCGCAGTGCTTGCGGCATTCCTTGCGCTGTCGGCCGCCCTTTTCATCGTTCTTCAACTGCAAGATGACGATGAGCAACTCGATGCTGTCGGCAAAAGTGCCGAAGCATCAGGCGCAGAAACGAAGAATACAACCTTTGCGCCTAGCCGTGTTTCGAAGCTAAAGATCAAAGACCTTCCGATCGCCAAAGAGGCACCTGCGCCTGAACCCCTTGGCCCTTCGCCGACGGAGCCGCAAAAATCCAAGTACGCGAAGATTACCTTCATAGACCAACACCAAAATCCCTTTGGAGACGGTGTTGTCTTCGTGCCTGCCAAAGGCAAGGTCTTGGAGTTTGAACTAGCCGAGTCTGGTGTTTGCCAGTTACCTGTGAGTGAGTCCCCAGTCTCATTGATCGTCAAGCGCAAGGCGTCGCCGCCGCTGCTGATCGAGGACGTTCGAATAACAAGGGACGACACCTTCACCGTCGAGGTGGCTCCAGCCTTCGCGGGCCGGGTCAAGGTCGAAGGCGATCTGCCCCAGGAGCGCATCCAGTTGTTTTTCCATCCCTGCCACGATGAGAATCTCCAGGCCATCCAGAGCAAGTGGAGTTTTTCAAAGCGGCAGACAAATACATTGCGTCGCATCGTCGAGTTCACGGACAAAGCTGGCTGTATTAAGGTAATGGGGTTTGCTGGCGTCCTCTACACGGCGTCGATTACCATCGGCACGGGCTACTTTTTGGAGGGCAACCTAGCTGAAGACCTCAAGCTCACCTTCGTGCACAGCAATGTGGAGTTTCTGGTCGACCTAAAAATCGCTCGAATTGTAACGGGTTTTTTGAGGTATGAGGGGCAGGAATCTCCGCTGCGAAATGCTCTGGTCATGATGAATTGGAAGCGTCAGGTGGCTGAACACAACAAGATGACCTTCATGGATCGGCAAACATCTGATTCTCGGGGCCGCTTTGTCATGACCGCATCAACCGGCCTCAACGACGCACTGAGCATCAGTTTCGCAATCAAGCATGACACCGGGATGTTTCGATTTGACGTTCCCGTTGCGTTGGCGCGCGAGCGCGAGACAGATCTTGGCATCATTATTATTCCTGTCTCCCAAAAGCGCTCCATCACGGTCGTCGACATTGACGGCTCGATCCTAGAGGGCGCCATCGTCGTCGTAGATGAGGCCGTCACTTTTGGGCCCAGCGGCACAGATGGCGAAGTCGAGTTTGAGGTGCCCTCAGTCGGGAAATGCCGTCTTGAAGTCGCCGCAAAGGGCTTTGCCGCGGCTCACATCTCAAGAGTAGATGAAAGCCGACGGCTCCCGCGGCGAGTCCGTTTGCACCGATGTGCCTCCATTGAAGTCAAGGGCGACTCACGGTTTTCGCTGCAAGTAGAGAGCAAGGACGGCAGCCTTTTCGCGAATCTCGGGGGGGAGATCTCCAAGCTACACGGCAAGCTCGGGGCTTCGCCTTCTCATTCATTCAACACATCTTCGAAGTACGGCGTGGCGACTTTCAATTCCGCAGGTGGTGCCGTCCGCGTCGATGGACTCAGAGTACCCAACGACCTCACTCTGATTCTCAGGCGAGCGAACACGATAGGGGACGCGCCAACGCTGCATTTGAGGCTAGACAGAGCTTCGCTCTTCGAGCTTTCGATCGATGACTTTCCCGAGACTTTGCCGCCCGAAACTCTAACGCTCAGGATTGTGGACGAGGCAGGCCGTCTCTTGCCGCAGTCCTCGGTCGTCGTGATCCGGCCGGGGAAGATTGGCGACTTTATCGCTAGTCCGAACAAATTGGGCCTCGTGAAGCTGTCGGTTCAAGTCGGCGTACAATTTGAGATCGTGGTCCAAGCTTTGGGTCACGAAAAGAGGAGACTGGAAATCAGGGCCGACTCTGTCGGGGGGGCGCCAATAGATATCATCTTGCGCAAAAAATAGCAGAGCACTCGAGCCGCGGGCTCAATCAAGCTTTTGGATGCAAAACGGGCCGATCACCCTAAGGTGATCGGCCCGAAAAGTATGAACTCGATTGTTGCTTTTCAGAGGCTATCGGGTCAGGGGAGTTTTGCCGGCGGAGTTGTAGGGCATGGCGAGTTTCCCGAAGGGCGTGTCCAGGTCCATGATGCCGCTGAGGCCGTAGTTGGCGTCGGAGCCGCGGAGCATGTTGAAGGCGGCGAGGCCGAGGGAAGCGGGGGAGAGGTTGAAGCCGATTTCGAGGGGCTTGTTGACGCCTTGTTCCAGTGAGGTGCCGCTGTTGATGGCGCTGCGGGCGACTTGCTGACCACCCAAAGTCAGGTCGTAGGCGAGGCGAGAGAGGTCGATGGGAAAGTCGTTGGTGTTCTCGATGCCCAAGAGCACGGTGGCGGCGGCGCTAGTGAACGACAGGGAGTCCCAGCTGAGATTTTGAACTTCGATCTTGGGGACATTCGGAATCGGGAACTCGCCGGTCTTTTTGAGCGGCAAGCGGATTTGGTCGAGACCGGGAGCATCGACGCGAATGCCGAGGTCGGCTTCGTAGGGCACGACGTTTCCGGGGCGAATTCCGCTCAACACCGCGAGAGCTTGTTGGAAGGGGATGCGCGCCAAAAGAGGGACTGTGGTTCTACCGTTGGCGGGGATTGAGGCCGAGCCGGCACTTTGCCCGCTGAGGAATGACTTGCCGGCACTGGCCAGGCTCCAGTCCAATCCCGCGACGGGAAGCGGCACGCCATAGGGGTTGGTCACGTCGAGGTCAAAGGCCAAGGTGATCGACTCGGCATCAAAGCCCTGGAAGCTCACTCCCGAGACCGAAGCCGTGGGTTTGTCGAGGCCGTCGAGCATCCCGCCCAAACCTTGGCAGGAGTTGAACACAAAGACCGAACAAAGAGCGAGAATGACTGCCGAAATGCGATGCATGGTTTAAACCTCTTGTAATTTCTAAGCGCCACTTCCGTGGCGATGAGTTCATTGTTGCAGGTTGCGCCTTTTTGCGCTTCCCTCGAGTACCGAGGGAAGTTGGAAGGCGCAGAAATCCGGTCTACTTAGTTGCTGCCACCACCGAGAAGGCCACCCAGGCCGCCGAGGATGTCTTTTTTCTTCTTCTTCTTTTTCTTCTTCTCGTCCGTCTTCTTCTCGTCGGTCTTTTTGTCTTTCTTCTTGCCGCCCAACAGGCCGCCGAGTCCTTCGAGAATCCGATCCTTGGGCTTCTTTTTGCCGTCGGTTTTCTTGTCGCCGTCTTTGCCGCCGCCCAACAGACCGCTCAGGCCACTGGGCTTTTTGCCCCCCAGCAGATCGGAGATGCCTTTGTCGAGCCGGCTTTTGATGGCGCCTTCGATGAGTTTCGCCGGATCGGGAAGACGAAGACCGGGCGAACTCACATGGCCTTTTAGCCCCAGGGGCAAAAAGCCGTTAGAGGCCAAAATCGGGCTGAACTTATCCCATTCTTTGATGCGGCCCGGTTCGGGGCGGATGCCGAGTTTGTAGTTCAGGTCGCCATTGAAGGCCGTCGAACCGCCAAGTTGAAGGTCGAGAGGACTTCCCTTCATGTTGAAGGCCTCTTGAAACACGGCGCCGTCGCGCACGGTGATGCCGGTTTGCAGCGCGTCAAAATCGAGGCGCGGCGGAATCTTTAAGAAACGAGCCAAGGTCGTCAGCAGGGGGCCGCCGACGATGCTGCCTTTCGCCGAGCTGAAAGATCCGGTGCCGTTGAGGCTGTTCAGCAGGGTATCCTGGTCGAAGCTACGGCCCTTCAGCTTCATGTTGAGGCTGACTTTGGTTTCTACTTTGGCTCCGATGCCCGCGAAAATGGGGATGACGCGCGCGATGGTCGGCTGGAATTTCTCGACAACATTGACGTCGCGAGCGTCGACGCTGAACTCGAGGATGGGCTCTTCGGGCCTCATGTCGAGGTCGAGACCGAGTGTGGCCGGGCCGCCGTTGACGGTGGCCGTACCACGGCTGAGTTTGCCCACGCCGTTGGTCATGTTGCCTTGCAAATCGAAGGCATCCATGGTCAAACCACCGATACGAAGCTGGTCGATTTTGGCCAGGAGGCTGCCGGTCGAGCCCGCCCAATCGGCGTCATCGCCCAAGGGCATGTCGACGTCGAGGTTGAGTTGGCCGCGCCCCGAACCGTCGACGTCGTCGAAGTAAAGGGCCAGCCAGTTCTGCGCGAAGGCTTGCGGTTGCAGCTGCGATTGCGTCGAAAGCACGACGCGCTTGCCGGGGCGGTAGTTCATGCGACCGGTAGCGACAATGCCCGCGGCGGTCAGGTCGAGTTTCGTGACGTCCCAAGCTTGGGTCGCTTCGTCTCGCCGGCCTTTCAGCCCGAGTACGAGGCCAGAATTCATGCTCTGAAACTGACGTTTGTCGGTGGGGCGTATGCCCATGCGATCGCCGTTGACGCTAAAGTTGAAGCCGCCGTCGGCGTTGACTTGGCCGAGCACTTTCAAGTCCCCGCGAAGCGCTGCGCCATCTTCGGGCTCAAGCACGGCGTTTCGAAGTTCGGCGCGACGGATGTTGAGGTCCTGCAAGCCCTCGCTCATGACGAAGTCCAAATCGTAGTCGACGCTTTGGGCGCCAAGGGTTTGATCGCCCGCCAGTTCGCCCGACATATTGAGCTGGCTGGCGCGGCCCTTGCCGCTGAAGCGAAGGGCCTCACCCGTCACGATACTGCCTTCGCCGTGGAGTTCTCCCGCGATCCGGCCGGGCTTGAAAGCGGTGATCAAAGCATCGAGGTCCTGCAGGAAGCCGTCGATGCGGTAGGTCCAGTTGCCAACGCTGGTGTCGTCTTCGTTGGTAACCAAAGTGCCCTGAAGCTGAGCCTTGGTGCGCGCGGTTTGTAGATCGGCTTTGCGAACGACGAGCTTATTTGAAGTTTGTTCGATGGCGAAGTCGACCCGCGATTGCGAAAGAGCCGAGGGCTTCATCGCCTCATCGAGGAAGGGACGGCTCAATTGGACGAGATCTGCCGTCCCGGCCAGGGCCAAGCGAAGCGAGCTGTCTTCGTCGTCGCCGAGTCTTTGGTTCATGCTGCCTTGGAGGCGGCAGACGCCGGAGTTGAGGATGAGCGAGTTGATGTCGAGGACGTCGTCGTCGCGATTCATCGTGCCCTTGGCGCGGAAGTCAATCTTGCCCAAGGAAAAAGGCCCATCGCCCAGCGCTTCATGGGTCAGATCTACGCGGTTTCCGGTGAGTGTGGTATCGAACCCAAGGCCTTCGGGGCGGCCATTGAGAGTGCCGACCAAGCGAACGCGACCCGAGGCACTTCCCGGCATGAGGTCGCCGACCAAAGCCATGATGTCGTCAAGATTGGCGTCGGCATTGATGTTGATTTGTCCCGTTGAAGCGCTGTCTTCCTCGCCCAGCTTCAAGCTTCCGGTCGCGCGCGCTTTCGCAAAGGACGCGTCGAGCCGGATGTCCTCAAGGGTGATGGTGTCGTCCAACATCGTGAGATCATGCTTCAGCAGAACGCGGTCTTCGCTAAGCGGCGGCATGCCCTCTTTGAAGGGCGCGGCTCTTAGATTCATGACGGTGGTCTCGCCGCGGAGCGTGACTCGGCCGTCCGCAGCCGTGGTCAACTTGACTTTCGTTTCCAGGTCACCCGATAGGTCGCGCGGCTCTTGGCTCAGCTTGGCGAGGCGGTCCAAGGCGGCACGCAGGGTGAGATCGAAATTCCCTTTGAAGAACTTTCCGCTGTAGTCGATGACGCCCTCGGCATCCATATCGACAAGGTCGCCTTTGATCGTGGCGCTTTTGACTTCGAGTTTTTGATCGGGGTGAATCACGCCGTCTAAGCGGGCCACCGAAACGACGACGGGTTCGTCGAAACCCTCCATGCCCTTGGCTTCCGCGTCTTTGAGTTCGAAGTTCAAAGTTCCCGAGGGATTGGAATCAGTATCAAGTGCGAAGTCCGAATTCAGCGTGACCGATTGAATGCGGTGCCGCCCCGATTTGAACTTGTCCGCGAAAGCGAGGTTGCTGGCATTGAACGTGCCGACGATTTTCCATTGGCCGCCCTCGCGTGTGATGAGCTCGTCCATGGTGAATCGACCGCCGGCCATCTCCAGCCAGGGCGCCAAAGCGTCTTTGAATCTCCCCAAGTCGCCGTTGTCGCTCTTGATGCGGGCGCTGATGTCGACTTCGTCGCCGGTGCGTAGTTTGCGTCCGTCGAACAACTTGGCTTCGCCTTCGATAGAAATCGCTGGGTCTTGGATGGTGAAGGTCACCGGCTCGCCGGTCTTGACCTTGACGCGAATCTCCTGAATGGACTCCACGCGGATCGGATTGGCGTAGGCCGGATCGTCGTAGATGATCGTGAGATCTTTGACGACCGCGTTGATAGCCAGTTTCGGCAATTCGCTGGCTTCGCCTGCGGCTTCTTCTTTCGCGGAGGATTTTCCCCGGCCGCTGCCGTCGCCCTTTGTCGGGCTCGATTTCTTGGTCTTAGGTGCCGAGCCCCGTTGCCGCACCACGACCTTTTCTGCCCGCAGTTCTTCGATCTTGATCTCGCCGCCGAGCAAGGCCATGAGATTGGGTTTGGCCTCAAGACGTCCGATCTTGATGTCCGGGGCGTCAGCTGCGCGGCCATCGATCACAATCCCCTTGGCATCCAGGCCGGACAGCCAGCCAAAGGAGAAGTCTTTCACCTCGACGTGAGCATCCATGGAAGCCGACAGCTGATCCGTGACTTTGTCGCGAATGAAGCCGCCTGCGATGGTCGGTAGCAGGGCGATCACGACGACGAGCAATAAGAGCGCGATCAGGGTGTACTTAATGAACTTTTTCATGACGAGCCATTCGAGTCGGTCTGAGTTTGGTGACGCGTTCGAGCGCGCCCTTCATGATAGGCACCGCGAGCCCGAACAGCCCAGGAATGCCGGTTAGGAAAAGTCCTAAGAGCGAGTGAATCGACCGTTCTGCTCTTGAAAGTGCCAAGTTGTGTCTTAGCAGAGAGCAATATTGTTGCCTTTGGTCGCATTTGCGTATTGCGTGAGATATTATTCGTATTTATATAGTAATAAAACCGGCGCGGATTGCCGCCCTTACGACTCTAGGGAATCACCCGTACGGTTCCCTAACTCCTTGCGAAAAACGACATTGCTATCCCGAAACAGTCTTGCGCTTTTCTTCTGGGCGAACAAAATGGCCGGAGTGCGAGACAGAGCGCACGCGAAGTTGTTGCAAACCGAATGAGGCTTAGAGCCGCGGCCCTGGTTGTTCCAGGACTCCGAGGATTGTCGAGAAGCATTAGGTCTGCAGCATGGATCAACGAAGACACCTTGAGGACTGATGATTATGAGTCGATTCAGCTTTTACCCGGTTCTACTGGCCGTCTTCGCGATGGCCATCGCGTTGCCGGGTTGTCACACCCAACAGAACCACCGTGGCGGCGATGCCATGGACACCGCAACTTCGCGTCACAGCGATGATGGCATGGCCGACACGGGCATGGACGATGGCGGCATGGCCGACACGGGCATGGACGACATGGGCTCTGGTGGAATGGTCATAGACAGCGGCCCGTCGGGCGGCACGCACATGGTCGGCGGCAATTGCGTCCGCACCCTTTACATCCCTTCCGGCAGCCGCAACACCAGCACCGTGATGTTGGAAAAGCGCGCTCCCATCGAAGTGATGCTCGGCGTTCCCTTCGAGTACACCATCGCGGTCGGTAACCTGACCAGCGAAAAGCTCGAAGACGTCGCGGTCATGGATCGCGTCCCGAATGGTCTGACCATTCAGGATTCGACGCCCCCCTTCCAGCGCTCTGCCGATGGCAAGTACAGCTGGGTTCTTGGCGACGTCGCCGCTGGCTCGAGCCAGGAGATTCGCGTTCGCGCGGTCGCCAACTCGCTCGGCGAGCACAAGTACTGCGCCGAAGTCTCCTACAACCAACTCGCTTGCTGCACCACGAAGGTCGTCGAGCCCAACATCACGCTCACCAAGAACATCACGCCAGCTGACGGCTTGGTGTGTGATCCCTACAGCTGCGTGATCACCGTGACCAACACCGGTACCGGTCCAGCCCGTGGCGTTGTCGTTCGCGACAACCTGCCCGCCGGACTCACCTCAGATGACGGCCGCAATAACCTCTCCTGGGATGTCGGCACGCTCAACGCGGGCGAAACCCGTGAAATCCGCTTCAACCTGAAGGCCAACGCCACCGGTCAGTACACCAACTCCGCGGAAGCTACTGCGGACGGTGGACTCACCAGCAGCGCCAGCGCCAGCATGACGGCTCGCAACTGTGAGCTCTCGATCACCAAGTCCGGACCGGACAAGATCTTTGGCGGCCAGCAGGCCACCTACGAGATCTCGGTGACCAACAGCGGCAACGCTGATGCCCGTGACTGCGTTGTCGAGGACATGCTCCCGGCCAACAGCACCTTCGTTAGCGCCAGTGATGGCGGTCAGAACGTCGGTGGATCGGTTCGCTGGAACGTCGGCGTTCTCCGCGCCGGTGAAAGCCGCAACTTCAGCGTCAGCGTTCGCGCTGGTAGCATCGGCACCATGCGCAACGTCGCTCGCGTGTCGTCTTACTGCTGCCCGCCGGCCCAGGCCGAAGCGGTCACCGAAGTTCGGGGTATTCCCGCGGTTCTCCTCGAGGTCATTGACCTTGAAGACCCGATTCCGGTCGGCTCTGAAGTCACGTACAAAATTCGCGTGACCAACCAGGGTTCGGCTCAGGACACCAACATCATCATCACCGTTAACCTCGAAGACACTTCGGCGTTCGTCACCGGTGGTGGCGCTACGAACCACAGTGTCTCGGGTTCGACCATTACCTTTGCGCCGCTGCCCTCGCTCGCCCCGGGTGGCGTTGCCGAGTGGACGGTTCGCGTCAAGGCCGTGTCGGCTGGTGATGTCCGCTTCGCGGTTCAAATGGACACTGACGAGCTCAGCCGTCCGGTGAACGAAACCGAAGCGACGAACTTCTACAACTAAATCTCCACCGAGATTTGTAGAACCAAAAGCGCCGCCGACCTTAGGGTCGGCGGCGCTTTTTTTGGATGGCAAGTCTCAGGGAATGAACGGACCGAAGGTTCGCCTAAAAGCGATCAAGCGCTGTGAGCGCGCGCTCGAATTCTTCCTCGTCAACCGATAAGACGAAGCGGCAATGCCCGGGTAGCCCGGTCCAGCGCCCGCCGTTCACCAACAACCCGGTGCGGTAAAACAGCGCAGTCGCGATATTATCTTCGTTAAGCACCCAAGTTTCGTCGCCTCCAGGCCCGAGGCCGCTTCGCGTTTGGCCCAACAGCTGTGAGGGATGGGCCATGACGAAAAGGCCGCCCTCCGGGGGCAGCGGCGACCAACCGCGATCGCGAAGCTTCTCGACGAGGCGCTTAGCTCGCGAGGCCAGAATCTCTCGCTGTTTTTCGGTCGCTTTGAGTGCCGACTCGTTCACGTCGCCGCGGTTGACGTCCCCGAGGAACTGGTGCATCGCAAAGGTCAAAGTGTTGTGTGGTGGCGCGTAGGCGGCTTCAGCTCTAAGCGCCTGGCAATGAACGGCGGAGCTTGCCCAGGAGTAACCAAAGCGCAGACCGCCCGCGGCAAACTCCTTGGAGACGCCGCCTAAGACAATGAGGGCAAGATCGGGATTGGCCTTCAGGGTTGAAGCCAGATCGACGGGGAGGGCTGGAGGCTCGAACTCAAGACCCGAGAAGATCGTGTCAAGGACCACGGTGATCCTGAGACTGGCCGCCATCTTGAGGAGATCCGAAAGCTCGCCGCTGCCGTAGACCGCCCCGCTAGGATTGACGACCGGCGCGTTGAGGTAGAGCCAGCGCTTTGCATCGCCAGCTTCGCCGTCGACGGCCTTGCGAAGACTGGCCGTCTGGAGCTTGAAGGCGTGCTGAACGTCGGTGTCGACAAAGTCGACCGGCAATCCCATGAAATCGGCTACGGCCGCGAAATAGCCGTAGCTACCACGGGGCAACAAAAGCCGGGCTCCCTCGGTGCGGGCGGCGCGCATCATCGCGGCAAATAGGGGCGCGACGCCCGATCCCAGGACGACCTCGTCGGGCGAGGCAAGCACCAAGCCCAATCGTCGCTCCAAGAACCTTGCGACTTCGGGCCGGGCATCCGCTTCCTCGTCGCTGAGGTGGCGGCGTGCGAAGGCTTCCAAGATCCGCTCGCGGAGGCGAGCGGGAGAGGGGAGGGCGTTTTCGCCGTAGTCGAGGCGTATCGTCGCCTCGCCCAAAGTCAGTCGATGCGAATCTAAGGCCGGATGGTCAAAGGCCCTGCGGCAGGCCGGGGGCAGATCTTTGGATACGAGCTCGCCCTGCGGAAGCCGCCGATGGCCGGGGGCTTGCAATCGAGCGAGGCGAAAGCTCGAGAGGTCAGCGAGGATGCGCTCGTAGTAGGCCTGTGTGAGGCGAGGGGTCCGAGAATAGGTCAACTCGGCGGCATAGATCAGAGCTTGGGCTAAGGCCGCGTTCTCGGTGATCAAGAAACTGAGCTCGAGGGCCGGATAGACTTGGCCGCGATTGAGCGCACAAGTGATGCCCACGTGGGACGGCAAGGGCCCCGTTGCCAAAGACTTAAGGACACCGTCCAAGGCCGGACTGGAGGAAAGCTCGAAACTCTCCGAGATGTCGACGATCAACCGAGAGTTCAGCCGCTCGGAGCTCTCAAGCAAACGCCGAAAAGCGTTTGCCGAGCTGACCTCGCGACTGGCGAGCGCGGTGATGACCATGTCGGGCTCCAACTTTTCCATGAGCGCACAGACGAGATCGCTGCCGCGGGGGATCTCCAGCAGCTCGATCCCCATCGTCGCCAAGCGTTGTACGAAGTCTTCGGGGAGGCCATTCAGCAGGGCTTGGTCACAGAGGATGCGTTTGGGTTCGTAGATCGTTGAGAGATTGAGCAGGGCGTAGCCACGGCTCGGAAAAGTTGTGAAGCAAGTGGGCGCCAACTCCGCCCGAAAGTAATGGGCAAAGTAATCAGAAAGCTGGCGTCGCAGCTCGTCGGACCCCGCCGTGTCTTCGTAGGGAAAGCAAATGTCTTCTTCCAGCGTTTCGCCGAGAGAAGCCAAGAACGAGCACTTCTCTTCGCTCTTAGCGGCGTCCTCGTAGGAAAGGTCGAGGGCGCCAGCGACGCGCCGAAAGGGCTCTTTTCGCAGCGTTGAGAAGATACGTCGGAGATCGATGGGGTGGCGCAGTTGCGCGCCGAAGACGGTGATCGCGTGAAAGATGTCGCCGCCGGCCCGGGCGTAGGCCAAGGCGCAGCGCGCGTCGATCGGCGTTTCGCTGTGAAGGTCGGAGAAAAACTCGAAGCGGTGGCTGCTACCGTTTTCAATCTCAACGAGCGCTTCGATTTCGGTATCGCCAGCCTGTTGAACCCGAGTTTGCCAGACTTTCTGGACGGCGAAACCGCGGCGTTCGAAAAGCCGGCGCAAGACGGCTTCGCCCGGGCGGCCCCCCATGTTGAAGACGACGCGACCCTGTGGCCTGAGGATCTCAATCGATTCTTCAAGCACCCGAGCCATCAAGCCCAGCCCGAACTGATCCTCGACGTAGCCCTGGCGACCGCAATAGTTGCTCAAGGACAAAAGTGCCTCGTCACTGGCTTGGTCGCCGAGAGCTTGGAGACTCTCTTGGATGTCCGGGCTGAGGACCTGAGGGATGCAGCCGACCACGCGGTCGAGCCGGATGTCATGGTCGATGCAGTGTCCCAAAAGATCCGAAACGTGGAATTCGCAACGATCGAGGAGGCTTTTCCCCTCGCCGTCGAGCCTTAACTCGCCTTGGTCGTCGTAGGCATTCAAAAACAGGTTCAGACGTGCGCAGAGAATGGCGCGGGGGTTGATGTCAAGCCCATAGACTTTGGCGGGACGAGTGCGTTGAGCCAGAGCCATGGACACCCAGCCGTTGCCACAACCAGATTCGGCGACCACCATGCGCTCAAATTCGGTCACGGGAATGCGGATGAGACCCTCATAAAAAGTGAAGGACCACTCCTCGGGGGCAAACACGCTCGGCAACTGCAACAAGTCGAGGGCGATCTCGCCGTTGCCCGAGGGGATCTCGAGCCGCGAAAAGGAAAAATGCGGGGCCGCCGCCCGATCTGAGGCATCGGCATACCAGCGATGAATCGACTGGAGTTCTATTAACGCCGCCGCTCGGCTCTGAGTGGCTTCAAGCCGCTCAAGTAGTGATTCCAAAGCGGCCACCGTTGCGGCGCTAGAATCTCGAGTGCTTTGAATCCACTCATCAACTAAAAACCGGCTCACCAAAAACCTCCTTCAAGACGGTCACAGCATACCCTAGGCAAGTCTACTGCCTTCCAACGAGGAGAGTAGCGATGACGTTCCCGGCGGAGAAAAGACGAATTTTCTCTTGGCCGCAGCCGGATTTATTACGATGAGCGGAGCTGCTGGCACGCG
The DNA here is from genome assembly GCA_036479435.1 of Planctomycetota bacterium. GTDB lineage: Bacteria > Planctomycetota > DRQF01 > JAZGFI01. The sequence goes on from JAZGFI010000162.1 coordinate 16,816, forward strand.
CTGTCCACCCAATGGGGGGAGACGGTGCTCTCGAGCCCGGCTGGATTAAGGCGACGATACCCATGATCTGGCGAACCGGAGTGACAAGACGAGGACCGCTTTGCGACAAAGAAACGCAGGGGGGCAAGAGGCGTTTTGCTTTCACCTTGTTGGAGGACTTGGAGCGCAGTTTTCAAGGCGAAAGAGACGAGGCCTTGTTGGCTAGGATCTACAACCAACTGGTGGTGGGCGAAAAGATCTACAAGACAACGCGTCGCGGTCGCTTCAAGGATCTGGATGCGCGCCTTGCAGACGAAGTTGCCCAACGCATGCCGCATGTACGCCCCGTGCGCATCCACGATGTGGGAGCTTCCAGTGGGGTGACCAGCTTAGAACTTCAGTTACTTTTTGACGGGAGGCATCCCGTTGAGGTGCATGCAACGGATTTCTACGATCGACTCGTGGCCGTAAAGCCCCGCGCTTCGGTTTGGACCGTAGTTTTCGATGTCGACGGCGAAGCGCTGCAATTTGTCAGTGGGAGCTTTGTGCTTTCGGCACAAGAAGGAGAATCGCGGAAACTTCCGATCAACCGTGCCTTGGCGGCTAGGGCAAAACAAAGAGTCTTGCTCAGGGCGCAGGCGCTCCGAGACGCGGTGCAACATCAAAATGGCGAGGGTGTGGTGCAATTAGATGATGGTGAGGTCCGGGTCATTCGCCTCGTCCATCCTGATGTGGCCGACCTTCTCAACTCTCACTCCGGCTTCACTTTTGGCCGCCATGATGTTTTCGAGCCGACCCCGACCACCTACGATGTGGTTCGTGCCGTCAATGTTTTGAATCCAGGTTACTTTGACGACGACCGCGTCCGCTCTGCGAGCCTTGCCGTCGCCAAGAGCTTGCGTTCAGAGGGCCTTTTTTTGGTGGGCCGTACGATCGACGAAGAGCAGCGACAAAACAGAGCAACTCTCTTTTTGAAAACCGAAGATCGATTCCTGCCTCTATGGGACCACCAAGGGGGCGCTGAGAATCGCGAAGTCGTGCTGTCGCTTCAGTGGTGAGCGGGGCCGCAACGAAGACGCCTTGGCTCAGCAGGACTTCTTCAGGCCCGCGAGGAACCGCGATGCGAGTGTCGCGAACGCCACCAAAGAACCTTCGCCCCTCAGCCGGTGCCGCGTGAGAGCAAGCTCGCAGCAAGCAAATCCCAGAAAATACTGTTGTTAATGCGCTAGCCCAACGCTTCAGATACTGAGGTAGCGATGCGACCTGGTCCCGGCCTTAGCCACTCCGCGACGGAGTGGCTTTTGGATCGGGGGATTCTATGAGCGGCGCCACGGTGGGCGTGGCCAACGTCGGGGTGCGGCTCTTGCCCACTCGCGGTCGCAGCCCGAGCGAGGGCCGAAAGCCTGAGGATTCCCAGCCGGGCGCTGATGGCTAATCCCGTGCGAGGGAGCCACGTGAAGATGGCGATTACCGAAAACATCGTCCATTTGGGTTCACACAATTGGTCACCTGGCGCCTTTAGTAGCCAAACGCAGGACTTCGTGGCCATCGAGTCCCAAGCGTTCTCCGCTTTGTTGGCGCAGCAATTCGAGTGGCAATGGAATCGAGCGGAGGGATAGGCATGTTCAGCTTCAAATGGGACGACTTCGCAGATGATGCTTTGCTTGACCGCGTTCGTTTGGCGTCTGGGCTCAGCGCTGCCACGGAGTTGTCCCACCTTCGCCCGCGGCTTAGGCGCATCCAAGGGTTTGGTGAGCAAGGTGCGAAAGAGCTTGCAAACGTCATCCGTTTCGATCGTGTCGAGGATCTGGCCAGCGAGAAGTTGATGCTAAGTGAGGACTTCGCGAGCAACCTTCAAAGCCTGATGTCCGTCCAACCAGGCACGACCGAGATTGCCAAATTGGAGGGGGCCCTTTTGTCGGTTGCCGTCACCTGCGCGAGCGAACCGCACCCCTACGCGGAGGCGGGGATGCAACACCCGATGGGCCTTGCCGCTGCACCCGCGGGGGGCCAAACCGGCAGATGTCGGTCTTTTTTGGGGATCGGAATACTACCGGGCGCTTCCAGCCTTTTTTCAGGCGGCCACTTCTTCCATCGATGTCTGTATGTTTCACATCGCGATGCCTGGTGATTCTCATCCAACGCGAAGCTTGCTCGACGAACTCATCGCGGCGAAAGGGCGAGGCGTGACCGTCCGCGTTCTGATGGACGCGGATCGCCCCTCCGACCCCTATCTTTCGACCGTCATCAACGCCAACGCAAAAGAGTATCTATCGGCAGCAGGAATATCGCTGCGCTTAGATCCGGTCGGTACGCTTTTGCATTCGAAGTTCATCGTGATCGACCAGACTCGCGCGATCATCGGGAGCCACAACTGGTCCGCGGGTTCATATTTTCAATTTGATGACCTCAGCGTTGTCATTTCATCTCAATCTCTGGCGACGACGCAGCTGGATCGTTTCGAGGTCTTGTGGGCGGCGGGCAACTGACCTGGGCGCCTCCAGATCAAGTCTGCGAACGTACTTAGGTGATCAACAGGGCCTGAATAAAGGCGCCGCTCGTCGTCAAGTCATCGTCGGAGATGGACCGGTACCTTGAAGCTAGGTCGGTGGGGATAAGTTTCGAAGGCGTCTTGATTTTCTTCTCACACACGATCTCAAAGCCCTCGTCCTTCATCATGGTGACGTGGGTTGAGTGCGGCTCTCGGTTCAAAAGGAATGGCCTTTTGCCTTTGATCAGCTTCCAGGTGAGTTTCGAGTAGGCCCAGTGACCATTCCATTCGTCGGCGGTGCAATGGCACTTATAATCGATCTGGTGCGACATGTAGCCAGTTGGTTTCAGCCACAAGCGCATAGACTTGTAAGTGTTGCGCAGATCATCGACGTGCTCGAGAACGGCTTGGGAGTAAATCATATCGACGGACTCTCTTTCGAGAACGCCTGAGTCGTACCATGGGACTTTGTACTGGATGAGCGGATTTCCGGCCTGGGTGAGCTTGATGGCCTCTCTGATTTTCTCGAGGCGCGAAGGCTCCAGTGCTTGTTTCAGTCGGCTTTCGTCAAGAAAGTCGGCCGGGAAATCATAGTTGTCTAGATGGGGTCTGACTTTCGGAAATTCCTCGTCCCCGGGAATCGGCGTCCGGTTCCTAAAGAGCGTGACCAGTTCATCGAAAATCTTTAGGTTTGTTTCGGTATCGGCGTGGTGGACGACATCAAAGGCAAAGTACTTGTCACATCCCGAAATGAGGGCGGCCAGTCCCATGCCCAGCGAATCTCCCGGGCCCAATTCAGCGACGACTTTCGGATGGGGGTTAAGACCATTGGTTTTGGCCATCACCAGGTGGCGCAGCCATACGGAATAGCAGTACTCGGCAGAGTCTGTCCCGCCCGTGCCTTTCGCATGATAGTGGCTCGCCCCCGGAATGTAGGTCGCGAGGCCATGGATAAGAAGCTTTAGTTTCATGGCGTGGACTAACTCTTACTCTGCTGATTGCGATTTGACACTCGAGTTGGCGGCCCGCTTTCACGATTCAGTGAAAGCGGGCCAATCGTCAGGCCAGAAGCCTTTCGAGCCGATTTGTGAGGCGTTCGATCCCTGACCCCGCGAAATCTTTGACCTTTTCACCGTCCCGGTAGATGACGTTGAAGGGTAAGACGTCGACGTCCGCCAACCATGGGCTTTGCTTTTTGAAGTCGATCAGGCCGCGTTGGTCAAGGAGAAGCTTGCCAAAGCGTACCGAGTCAAAGGTGTTTTGCTCCGAGGTCAAAAAGGCCTTCAATTCCACCGTCCAGTCGCTGCAGGCCTGGCAGTCAGACTTGCCCAACATCAAGACGGCGGTCGGGGACTTCAAAAACTCCTCCCAATTGGAGGCGTCTAAGATCTCGAGGTCGCTCATTATCCGACGTAGTCCTCACCCTTGCTCCAGTCGGCGCCACAAAGGCCACCGGACTGCAAAGCCTGGACGGTGCGAAGGACCTCCGCCGGGCTGCGGCCGGCACTGAGGTCGTTGACCGAGACCGAGCGGACGATGCCCTCGTTGTCGACGATGACGGTGCCACGGAAAGCGATGCCCGCGTCTTCCTTCAAGATGCCGAAAGCGCGACTGACTTCGTGGCTGGTGTCGGCGAGGACCGGGTGCGTGATGGTCGAACTGAAAGTCTTGCCGTCGTTGAACCAAGCTTGGTGGCTAAAAAAGGAATCAGTGCTGCAACCGATGATGTCGACGCCATCGTCTTTGAAGTCCCCAAGGCGTTCTTGGAAGCCGCGAATCTCGGTCGGGCAGATGAAGGTGAAATCGAGCGGGTACCAGTAGAGAACGTGCCATTTGCCTTTGTAGTCGCCGCTGCTGATCTGGACGTCTTCATTGTTGAGGTAGGCGCCACATTTCCACTCGGGGGATTTTTGGCCGATGAGACTCATGAGAGTTTTCTCCGTCTTGAGGGTATTCGATCGAAATCAGGACCAGGCGCTGCGTGCGAACCACCTCGCTCGTGGTGCGGGAGCGGCTAGGACATCCTGTCCAATAGGTTAGGGTTTGGGCGGCTCAAATCAAGGCGACCACGGCCCTCCCAGCGATTCCGCATCTGCTGGTTCTCGCCATCCCTTCAGGCAAGGCCAACGAGCCTCAAAGGTGGTTTAGAGGCGGGGCGTAGGTTTGATGCGGAGAATAGCGCCTTCGAATTGCGAGTCTTGTT
>JAZGFI010000163.1:0-2870 GCA_036479435.1 Planctomycetota bacterium
CTGAACTCAGGAACGAAACTCCAAGAGACCTCGACGTCCAACACGGCCCTCCGATCTGGGCACCGTTGAGGCCTGGCGGCCCGTGTACAAAGCGCCGCTTATCCGCACTTTCAGGCCACCGTCAACAGTCATCACTCGACTACTATTGGAATTGTGGGGGGCGAAGTCGATAAGTCGCGATTAGTTGTGATAACAGCGGTGACAGAAGTTCCGCATCTTGGAAACGGAGACAACGAAGGATGACCTCGACCCATTCACGACCTGAGCTCGCCAGCGTCAACCGCCTTCAGCTTGGCGCGCTCGGACTCTTTTTGATCCTCACTGGCTTCGCTTGCCAATCGGGCTTGGACGATCGCATGCGAGAAGGCCGTCCCGAAGATCACCGGCGCGTCGGGATGGAATCTCAACGCATGATCGAACTCGAGGGAACCTCGCGGAGCGCCTTCAAGCTTGAGCTACGCCGAGCTTTTGGCGGTGACAATTTCCCTAGGCTCGTCGAACACCCCTCCCGCAATGCCGTGTTGATCTCGGCTAGCCCTTCGCAATTCGTCATTGTCGATCGCGTCTTGCAAGAGCTGCGCTCTAGACCTTGAGCGAACTGATCTAAAAGTTCGGGCTAGGGGCGAGGTTTTTTCTCGGCCCGAATTAAGGTCTCTTGCCCGAGGCCTAGGATGGAACCCGTCAGCGCCGACCCGGACCGTTCACCGTCGAATCGCAGCGCGGGCTTCGCCTTGCCCCCAGATCGTCGGCCGCGATAAAAAGAAACCCTAGCGCGGCCAACTTCGATGTCGGAGAGGGGGCATTCCCAGGCGGCATCGATCCACCGACCATGGAGGGGGCTTCCAGCTTTATCGCGACCAAAGACCAGCTCTCCGCTTCGCGCTTGACCCATCCACTCGTAGTTGAGGGCCCACCTTCCGACTAAGCCGGATTCTCGACGGCGTTGTCGCCGCTGCAATTGACGGGGGCTGGGCGGCGGTGGGAGAAGCACCAAGGTGTTGGGATGCTTCGCGGACCACGATGCTAAAGTCTGCGGTTTGGGCTTCGATGTGAAAGGGAGGTGCTGGCCGCGTTTTTTGCCCGCGACGGCATCGAAGCCACCACCTTTCAGTGGCCACCACACGGAATTGCTGTTGCGGTCGTAGAGCACAAAGACATTGTCTTTGGTGTACCCCGAGGTACCGAACTCCAGGATTTGCCCTTTGAATTTGCGGGGACTCACGGCCCCCAGTTGAGCCAGTGGTCACCAAAAAACTCCCCAGGGCTCGCCGGCGAAGACATCGTTGACGATCTCATGTCGATCCATCACAAAAACGGGGTAGGCCTTGGCGACGCCGTTTCGCTGCCAAGCGATCACTGGAGTTTTGCCGGAGATACCGAACTTCGCGAGTTTCTTGTCGTCGTGTCTCAAAAATTGAGGTTGGTCGATGGAGGGAATGCTGTCCTTACCGATGCCGTACTGAAAAGTGCGGGGATCGACAGCGGCGTCGGTCATGTCGAACCACTCGCCAGAATCTGAATCGGCATCGCCAAAAGCCCACAGCAAGGTGCGGCCATTCTTCACCCGAATGGGGCGTTTAGTGGGCGGCGCCTGTGGGCGTGCGCTGGGTTCTCGCTCAGTTTTTTCGACTCTCGTGGTGGAGCCCCTGGCGGAGATTGGGAAACGCCGGGGTCGCCCTTCTCGGAGCACCCCGAGTAGGATCTCAGTCTTGCCGCCCAGGCGTCCACGAAGCGATTCGAACTTGGGCGATTCAAGTCGTTTCGAGTCGACGCTCATGATGAGGTCGCCAATCTCCACTCCTGCGAGCTGCGCGGCCCGACCGAAATGTAGGCCGACGACGTCGAGGCCACCGTTTTCGCCCACTCCCTCCTCGATCAACTTGAGCCCCAGGTGCAGCCTTGATCCTGAGTCTTGCGCGGGGGCGGCGGGGATGGCGAAGCAGACTAGCAGACAACAATAAGCAAAGCGCATGGGCGTGGATTCCAAACGAAAAGGATGTGGCCGGGATCTGAGAAGGTCGATTACCAAAGGCTAGCGAAAATGGCGCCGGTGACGAGCCCGTAAGCCAAGCCGTCCAAGATCTCGCGAAAAGTCGAACTCCAGCTTCGGCAGAACCAAATGGGGTTCCAGCCAAGAGCTCCGGCGAATCCCAGGAACGCCACGGTTCCCGTCAATCGAAAAACTTCCGAGAAGGTCGAGGATGCGGCGAGGCCAAAGCTCGCGATGTAGGCGACGAAGATGCCGATGATCAGGTTGTAGCCAAAAGACACGCCCATGGTCTTGCCCATGTTCATGGGCCCGGTGGGCCGGATCAACAGCATGCCCGCCGGCCCTTTCTCCATCCGCGCGATGAACTGCGGATCTTTCATGTCTTCCGCGCCTTTGCAAAAGGGAAAGCTATATTGCCCCGGTGCGACTTTGAGTTTCGCAATCGCTTCCATGAGATCGTCTTCACTCTTGACTTTGGGCCAGTCCCCTTTGTGGTGCGGGAAGACCATCCACATCATGTAACTCAAAAAGAAGACGGCAACAGCGGACAACAAGATCGGCAACCAAAGCGCAGCGATAGCGGACATGGGAGCACTCCAGGGGCAGAACGCACGAACGGCGCGCGCAACAAATGTATGCGGCCCAAGGTCTGGGTTGGGCTCGCGGGGCGAGGGGTCACGCCAGAGGCGAAAGCAGATTCCTCGCCAGAATCTGACCGCAGGAGTGTGCTTTGTCAAATGTTGCCTGGGCGCGGCAGCGATTCCGCATCTGCTGGTTCTCGCCATCCCTTCAGGCAAGGCCAACGAGCCTCAAAGGTGGTTTAGAGGCGGGGCGTAGGTTTGATGCGGAGAATAGCGCCTTCGAATTGCGAGTCTTGTTG
>JAZGFI010000164.1:0-37082 GCA_036479435.1 Planctomycetota bacterium
GGGGACTCAAGGGCACGAGCCGAAAGGCGGTCGACAAATGCGCCAGCTACCTGCTCAAGTATCGGAGCATGATCCGTTACGACGAATGTCTAAAGGAAGGCTATCCGATTGCCTCTGGGGTCATCGAAGGCGCATGTCGCCACCTCATCAAGGATCGCCTCGACATCACTGGAGCGCGTTGGAGCCTCGATGGCGCCGAGGCCATTCTCAGACTCCGTTCGCTTCGGGCGAGCGGCGACTTTGACGAATACTGGCGCTTCCACCAACGGCAACGGCTACATGAAAACCACCTACGAAACTACGAAGGTGGAAAATTGAGACTCGCGGGATGACCGACAACATCGTCGTCGCAAAGGAGCCACACCCGAATTACAGTTCGTATTTGGCGTTCTCGACCGTGTGTGTTTTGGGCATTTCTTCGGCGACGACGACGAGCCGATTTGGCCCTGAGAACGCTGGAGGCGACGATGGCCCAAGTAGGCTTCAAAGGCGAATGTCCCGAGGTTAGATTGCTGTGATCTGCGCGGCGATTGAGAGGCTGTTCGGGTTTTGGTTGGCCACCGGCAGAGCCCTAGGAAGCACTTCGTCACAGTCCTCGCCGTTGATGGCAGTAGTAGGTGTGCCTTTCGGTGGGAATGCGCTCGGTGTGTGGCATGCGGTACCAGTATTCCGGCGTGTTGTTGACGGGACACATGTGCCCGACCAGGCTTCTTCTCGTAAGAGCCGGGTCGACCCGTGCCGTTCCGCCGTGGGCGAGGTCGGCGTGCCAGATGAAGACGTCGCCAGCTTGTGCGCAAAAACTGCGCTGGGTAAGGCCGAGGTCTTGGCAGCGTAGCGCGACCCATACGTAGTAGTCGTCGGTTTTAGCACCGTGGGCGCAGGCCCGGGCACGGCCGTCCCACAAGAACTCGGGAAGGCGATGACTACCTTCGACGTATATGAGTTCGCCCGACCCTTCGACAATCTCTTCGAGGGCGATCCAAACCCCAACGAATTCCATGGGAGACGTCAAGGGAACGAACGCCGTATCTTGATGTAGGGGTTGTTCGGAACCGTACTCAAACATCAGGCTGTTGAAGAGCATCGGTGGGCGTTCAAAGAGCGCACTGAGGAATTTCTCTATTGCGGGGACCATGAAGAGGTCGCGTGCGCTTTTGGCATAGCCGTGGAGATCCAAAAGTTTGTGGGGGACGTTTCGAACGTCTTGATGAATGGGTTGGTATTTGAATCCATCGGGAGTCGAGAGTTCGACCATGAGCTCGGGGTGACCACGATCCCAAAGCCCATCGAGCTCGTCGTGGAAGGCCGCGATGGCGTCTTTGCTGACGCCGCCTTCGAATCGTGCATAGCCGTTTTGAATCCAATTCGCCAAGCGTTCGGACATTTCGTCGTCGATCATCCCGAGTTCGCGTTTGCCCTCCAAAAGAGCTTCGGCGTCATTGCGGTCGGTCCAAAAACCTCCAAATTGGGAGTGAAACTTTGGTCCCGACGAGACGCGTTCATACCAGTCGTCGTGATCGACGGGGGAGAGCGCTTCAAGATGATCTCGAAGTCGCCGTAGTCGAAGAGTCCAGTCAACGCGAATGTGATCACGGGCCCGAAGATCCTCGGGTGCTTCGATCTCGACGTGGAGGAGGCAGCCTTCACGCTGTGGTTTCGCAACAAAGCGGACCACGGTGGGTTCGCCGGAGTCATCCCCGTTTTCGATTACCAGTTCGAGCGAGAAATCAGCGGCTTGTGCGTCGTAGGCACGAAGCTGACCGCGATGGGAGGTCTTTAATCGATCGGGGCCGACCCACGAGACGACGAATGGTTCGCTGACTGACTGTCCCATCGTTGACTCGATGCACTCGAATCCGGCATCAGGCAGATACCAAGAGCCGAGGCGACTGGGCTCACACCATGCCAAAAGGGCTTCCGCAGGATCGCAAGCGACAGGCTCAGCGACGACTAATATCTTGCCCAAGGTGATCTCCTCTGCCGATTCTGAGTGCGGGATTTAATGGGATCCGCTGAATCTTCACTGACTCTGCGCGAGATTCCGCCGCGCGACTCCGTCTTCTAGGGAATCCTCAGTTCATGTTTCAATGAAGCGCTGGCGATCGAATTCTACACGGCTTTTGCTGGCGCGGCCAAATCGACGCAATTCAGGTCTTGGTAGCGGCTAAGAACCGCCGCCTTGAAGCCAATCATTCGAAAAGTCATCCTGGTAGCATCGTCACTTGTCGGCGCTTCGCGGGGTCGCCGGACGGCCGCGACAGCCACTAATCGCCAAGGCTTTAGGCGGTGCGGCGGAGATTGAGCATGAGCGAACACCACGACCCGTACTGGAAGCTTCGTCCTCTAGCGCCAACGCCCGTTGACGAGCTGTGCTCCTGCGCCGGCTCCCCGCCGGTCATGCTTCAACCACACCTCTCATCGAACCCTCTGTCCTGCATCGCCTGCAACCTCGAGGTTCCCCCGGAGCGCATCGGCTTCTCTGAAGCGCTCGCTGAGAAGTTGGCTTTCTGGCAGAGTTTCCACAACTGCTTCTACTTGCTTTGGCTCGACTCCAGCGAGTTTGAGTCCTGGGCAAAGGCCCAGCTCTCGAACCCGGGCAGCGCGGTCAATAAGCGAGCGCTTGAGTTGGTGTCGGACCTCAACAGCTTTCGCTCCGCGTATTACTGGTGGTTCCAGGACACCGGGGCCGAAGACTTCCATCCGCCATCGCGGTGCCCAGTTTGTCAGGGCGAGCTTTTGGAGCGATACGGGCGCAACGTTTGCGAGCCATGCTCGCTGGTCGTCCCCAACTAGGGAGCGCGCCGTCTAACTGGGTGTCGCAGTTGACGTGGTACCGCGCGTTCCAATCGACCTTTGGTAGAGTCTGGCTTTGAACTTGGGTGCCTTAGCCCTACCTTCGACGGCCTGTGCCACGAAGCTGAGTTCCCGATCTGTGGTACGCATCAATGAAAAGACCCTTCGCCATTCTGAAGCGACTGCTTTTCCGACGTTGGCTGGTGATCGTGGTCGCGTGCGTTTGCATCAATGTCGGAATTTACGCGGCCTTGCGATCAACATCTTGTCTTGAGTTTCGGCAAGGCAAGATCTTTGCGATGCATCTTGACGGCGGTTGTCGGGCAACGAAGTACTACTACGTTCACGAGTCAAAGCTCACGCCGAATTTTATCGCTGAACTCTATTCGCCCCTGCTCTATGCAGAATTCGAAATTGAACCTGAAGGCCGAGAATCACTCATGACCATTCGCCGGTGAGCGTCCAACAACTCAATGCAGCGGGCCGCACGCAGTGCCGAGTGGCAGAACGTGCACTCGCTCGGAACTCGAAAACATGAGCGACGACTGGTATCTAAACCCGACCTGGAATGACCAGATCGCAGCCACCTTCGAGACGGGACTCGAAAGGGCTCGCCACAAAGAACAGTATCTTCGCATCCAAGTCGGTTGCCTTTCGAAGGCGAAGCCGCTCGTCACGATCGAGTTTCCTTTCTTTGTCGCGACGACCCCATTGCTGAGCTGGCATGCTCGTGCGCTAGAGATTCTTGATAACCATGACTATGAGTTGATGTTCGCGGTCGATCGATTTCGCTGGCAAGTTTCGAGAGCGATCATCTCAGCCGAATCTGAGAACCCAGGAATTGCGAAGTCTCATGCACTGAAAGCGATCGGCGAGGCCGAAAAGTCGACGTCGAGAATTCGAAACCACCCGTCGGTGGGATTGGTTGGATCGAAGTACGAAGATGTCATCGCGGCAATGAAACGGTATGCAGACGTTTGACGGCTCAATGCGGCAGATAGTCTGCTGCCAGCGCCATCGCTGATTGAGCATTCGTTAGGCAAAAGGAGAAGGATGGTGGAAAGAAACGAAAACAGAATGCCGTTGGCTAAGGTCCTTACGATAGCGGTGATTTCAGGAATCGTCGTGGGCTCGGTCTGCTTCCTTGTCATCAAGCTAATAGGGGTGGATGTGAGCCCGGCCGTGACGGGCGGCGTGGTGGGTGGCGTAACGGGAGCGATTGTTCCGGCAATCCTCTCTCGGAAGTCGAAGTCAAGCGAGAAGTGATGGGTGTGCGGCCCAAGCCGGCAATAGGGCAGACACCGTCCCGCAGCGTTGGCGATTGCGATGCCGCTTTGAAGGAAGGGGCTAGAACGTGAAACTGCTCTTAGGAAAGTTTCTTTCAGTCGCCGTTCTCTTACTTCCTCTCAGCGCCGTTCTCAGCGGAACCATGGGCGATAGCTGGCGTGGTTCAACGAGCGCGATCGCCTTGTTGGCAATCGGAACCTGCGCCGGTTTCGCCCTTTGGATTTGGATGCTAGTGGACTTCTTCCGTCTTCCTGACGGTCAGCGAAAAACATGGGTCGCCATCGTGCTCGTTCTGTTTAGTGTGGGGGCCGCCGTGGCATACTTCTTCTTCAAATTCGGGCCTCAGCAACGACGGGCTGCAAGCCTCGATCCGTTGATATAGTTTCTTGTTGCATGGGATGCTGCTGGTCCAACCCACCGCCGAATGAGCACTCCCAGGATGGACGAGAATGACCGATTCTCAAGTTGATCTCTTGATCGCAGTCGGCTTCTTTTCGCTCTACCTTCTGTCGATTTCAGTTTTTTACTGGGCGCGAACTCCAGAGTTGTCTTCTTGGAAACGCCTAGCTTGCTCCGTTCACGGAATTGCATGGCTTACGGCGTTGGCACTCGCGCTTTGGTGTAGCGATTACGGGAATGGCGAGTTCGCCCTTCGCGTGGGCCAAGGCGTCTACCTAGTGTTGATTTCGATGGCGTTGATTTCGAACGTCGTCGCCTTCTTGGCGCCTAAGATCGAGCCAAAAGAGCATGTGATCGTGCAAGGGCTAGCCATGCCGTTCGAACTTGCGTCGCTGTTGATGGGATCAGCGGAGATCACTCACCTGCCGCTCTAGCTTCGCCGGCGTCCCGCGAGGCGACCACGGTCGAAGCTGAATCTCCGCCCTTGATCTGGCGGAGTTTTGGGGAGCTGTTGGTGGGAGCCAGCTAACGATCAGGCCTGGACAAGTTGTCGCATCTCCGGCACTCTCTTTGGTGTTCGCGTCGTCATTTTTCAGCCGCCGTTTTGGCGGCGGTCAACGCGGAGTGGCTCGTTGCCGTGGAGGGTTCTAACCCCGCGGTTGATGGATCGAGCGCTCGCGGGTGGCGCAGAACGCCGCGCCAAACACCAACTGGCCGATCAGAAGAACGAAGTGTCGTACCTTCAAAGCAACAACCACACTATTATCGGAAGCAGTTTGATCATGAATCCCACCCTCAGGAACATCTTGGCGGTCATTGTCGGTTTTCTCGTTGGCAGCGTGGTCAATCTCGGATTGGTGGAAACGGGAATGGCGGTGGTTCCGCTTCCCGAGGGCGCGGACGTATCCACTATGGATGGCCTTCGCGAAGCCATGAAGTCCTTCACGCCGGCGAACTTCATCTTCCCGTTCTTGGGCCACGCACTAGGCACCCTCGCTGGTGCTTTCGTTGCCGCGAAGATCGCGGCTAGTCACAAGATGAAGTTTGCGATTGGTATCGGCGTGTGCTTTTTGATCGGCGGGATCGCGATGGTGTCGATGTGCGGTGGTCCTCTTTGGTTCATCGCGGCGGACTTGTTGGCCTATCTTCCGATGGGATTCCTCGGAGGCACTCTTGCTCATGGAAAGAAACCTCAGGCCACGTAGCCAGACCTCGGGCTGGAGCAGAACCTTTTGAGGACTACTTTCTCGGGACAATGACGACTGAGGTGGCTTGGCCCTTTCTTGTTTCGACGCTGACTTGGTGGAAGTACCGTCGTTGCGGCGACGCGAACGTCATCGCCAAGTCCTCGCTACCACCTGGCTGATATCTGGCTCACCGCGCGCTTTCCGTCCCAGCAGACGAAACGGAGCATTCCTTCTCCAATAGTTGGGGTCGAGGTCTGTTCCTGGAGCGGCGCGGTCGACCGGCGATCTGTTTGGTATCAAAGAGATTGCGATCGACCGGTGCGCCGCCGCGGCGATGGTCAGGGACGCTCCTGATGAATTCGAAGTTAGAGACCAGCAGATTGGCACCAGCCGGTCTCAGCCGAAGGCCGGATGGAAGCTGGGGTCCTTCTGCGTCGACTTCAAAAGGGGGAAAGGATTGGGATGCCCCACTCAAGGCCGATGCCATCCGTCGGATGGCGTTGCCTTGAGCTACGGATTCCTGACGAGAGGGAGAGTTGGCGGCTCATCCTTCGACTGGATCTCGATGCGGTTGTCATTGTTGGGGTGTTCAGCAAGAAGACTCGTGAGACGCCCGAGTCCGTCATCCGTGCCTGTAGAAACCGAATCAAGCGATACGACCAAGTGAGTAAGGAAGATGAATAAGCTCAAGATGGAGAAGCTGAGAGCTGCAGGCTGGAAGGTTGGCAACGCAGGGGACTTTCTTGGACTCAGCCGGGAGGAAACCGCTTTCATTGAGATCAAAGTCGCTCTTGCCCTGAGTCTCAAGCGTCGTCGAATCCGGCGGCATCTTACCCAAGTGGATTTGGCAACGTTGCTGAAGTCCAGCCAGTCTCGAGTGGCGAAGATGGAAGCGGCGGACGCTTCGGTGTCGATTGTTTGTTGCTGCGCTCTTTGCTGGCCCTTGGGGTCACTCCGCGGGGACTTGAGAAAATTCTGTATCCGGCAGCCTGAATAGTTGCCTTGCCGCTGGCTGAGCTATGGCGTCATGTCATTGCGTTCGGAGGAAAGCATGGTGGCCTCCGCAGCCGGAGCATCGCGCTCGCTGGGCTGAACGCGAAACCGGGTCGAAGCGAATGTGGCTCCGACCCGGTTGGCTAGGGTTATCGTGTTCCGAATTGTGAGGCCCTGGGGCGAAAACTCAGCGGATCTTTTGCGCTTCGTAGACGTGATCGCGCTTTTTCAGGATGCGGATCGTCTTGATGCGGAACGGCTTGGCTTTGTTGGTCGGGTCGATGGGTTTGACGCGCGGGACCTTGAGGCCTTCGGGTTCAATGATGCGGCCGAAGACGGTGTGCTTTTTGTTGAGCCAGTGCGTCGTGGTGCTGGTCACGAAGAATTGGCTTCCGTTGGTGTCGGGGCGGCCGGTGTTGGCCATGCTAAGAGTGCCCGGGTAGTGGAAGCGCGCGTCGGGGCGAGCGAACTCGTCTTTGACTTTGTAGCCCGGTCCGCCGATGCCGGTGCCCTCGGGGTCACCGCCTTGAATCATGAAGTAGGCGGTGCAGCGGTGAAACATCAGGCCGTCGTAGAATTTCTTGTTCGCGAGCTCGATGAAGTTGGCCACTGAATTAGGGGCTTGGTCTTCGAATAGTTCGACCTTCATCGTGCCGCGGTCGGTGACGATTTCAGCGATGGGATTGGTGTCGGAGTTTTCGCGGAACTTTTGCTCGGCGGCCCACTTTGCGACGTACTCGCCGGCGATAAGCGTCATCGTTTGCGATTCACGGCGTTTGTCTTTGTCGGAAGCTTTGGCCTGGGAGCGCTGGTAAATGTCGCGCGCCTTGGTGAACTGTTCGTTGTGCATGTAGGCGTCGCCGAGTGACTTCATGTTGGCGTAACTCACCGCGCGCTCGAGGCCTTTTTCCCACATGCGAACGGCGTCCGCGTACTGGTAGGCGTTCTCGTAGAACTTAGCGGCTTTGTGAATGAAAGCGCCGTCGGAGGTGATCTCGGCGAGGACTTCGGCGTCTTTGGCCTTGATGGTGGGATTGAGTCCCGTGAAGACCGTGTCATCTAGACGGCGCACCCGTATCTCTTTGTTCTTGGGGTACTTCGTGATGAAACCGTCGATCTCGGCGACCAGTTCTTTGGCCTGCTTGACCGCTCGGGCTTTGATCGCTTTGTACTGGCGACTGATGATGTCGCGCTTTTCAACTTCGGCGCCGTTGTAGCGGCTTTGGGTCGCTTGCAAGGAGCGTTCGTAGTCTCTCAGCTTGCGTTCGAAGCTGTCCCACTTGCTGTTGAGGGCCTTCACTTCGTCGGCCGTCTGGGCGTTCAAGGTGGGCGAAGTCCAAAGAGCTCCGATGAGCAGCACCAGGGTAAGAGCAGTACGTGAGATCATGTGTTGGTTCCTTGCGCGGTGCGCCTTCGACGAAAAAGAGGCGTCAAAGACTTTATCGAATGCCGGGCTCGAGGCGCCATAGGCCCCATGGGGCTTAATTTTCCCACAAGAAGGGTGAAAAAAAAGAGGGCGCGTCGTCGCGAACCCTCTCTTTTTTGTTGTCAGCGGCCAAAAAGGCTGCCAGCGTACGCTCAGAAGTGTCTTAGAGCTCTTTGAGAGCGACTTTCTTCACGATCTTAGCTTTGGCGCCATCGCAGCTACCGCAGCAGCTCTTTTTGGCGGTTTTCGCAACCTTGGTGGCCTTGGAGGCATCGCAGCTGCCGCAGCAGCTTTTGCTGCTCTTTTTGGAAACCTTGGCGGCTTTGGTGGCGCTGTCACAGCTGCCGCAGCAGCTCTTCTTCGCGCCCTTGGTGGCTACTTTAGTGGCTTTGGTGCCATCGCAACTTCCACAGCTGCTTTTCGCGGCTTTCTTGGAAACTTTGGCGGCCTTGGCGGCACCGTCGCAGCTACCGCAAGAGCTTTTGGCGCCCTTTTTGGCAACCTTAGTGGCCTTGGTGGCGCTGTCGCAGCTACCGCAGCAGCTCTTGGCACCCTTGGTGGCTTTTTTGGCTTCGGCGGCCTTGAAGTTCGCGACCATCAGGTCGAGCTTGGTTTGGCTGGTCTTGCAACCCTTGCAGGCGTTCTCGTAGAGACCGACGACTTTGCCGAGGCCGGGGTTGGCCTTTTCAAGCTTGACGAGTTTCGCCGCGCTGGCTTTGCAGCCCTTCGCGGAGAACTTCTTGGCGGCCATGTAGGCCTTCATGTTGTCGCAGGGTTGGAATTTCGCGACGGTCTTGGCCTTCGCGGTTTGGCAACCTTCGCAGTCTTGGCAGGCACCAGCCGTGGCGCAATCGTCGCAGCAAGGAGCGGCCTTCGCGACCTTTTTGCCCTGCTTGACGTTCACAACCTTGACGACTTTGGCCTTGGAAGCGTCGCAGCTGCCGCAGCAACTGCCTTCTTGCTTCTTAGTGACCTTGACGACTTTGGCTTTGGAAGCGTCGCAGCCGCCACAGCACTCGTCTTGTTTGGCGACCTTGACGGTCTTAGCTGCGGTGCCGCAGCAGGATTTTTCCTGTTTTTTCGCAACTTTGGCTTCGCCACCGCAGCTGCCGCCACAGTCCTGCGCTTGCGCGCTCAGGCCGAAGGCGACGACCAGGGCGAATGCCAGGCTCATCACTTTATTCATGGGTTGAGATCTCCGTTCCATATGGTTTTAGGCTGCGCGAACGTCGCTTTCTGGGCGCTTGGCCGGGCGTTGTTCCCAGCTAGCGAGAGAGGATCGACTAGATTCTCTCCGTCCGACGCATTCTTTATACGTACCACCCTACAACACTTTTCGGCCCCAATCGATTCGCCGTTGCCCAGAAAAAAAGAGGCAGGTTTCGCCCTTCGTCAGTCGGCCGGGGGAGCTGGCATAAGTGTTGACGCATCAACAATTTAATAGGATTTCTATCCGACCAGAAAGGCGGGGACCGCCGATCCGCCGCCGGCTGCGACATTAAGGAGCTCATCCTGGGACAAGCGAACCCCCAATCCCTCCACTTTTAGGCCCCCCAAAACATAGGGAGCGAGGTCAAAGCGGAAGTCTCCTCGTCGCACTTCTCCCGCTTGCTGCCAGGGACTCGCCAGGGTTTCGAGCGGGATTCGGGCTTGGACGATGAAACGACCCTCGCAGGCCCGATTCCAGGCCGATCGCCATGGTTCCGGCTCGGTACGCCAACCCAAAACGACATCGCGCCCCCCGTAGTCAGCGGCGGGTTTCAAGACGAGCTGCTCGGCATTCGCCAGCACGATCGTCTCGAGGTCTTGCAATTCACCGCCTCCGTCCGGGGCGGTAGAGCGGGCTCTTTTTTGGGCAATACGGGTCCAGGGGAGGCTGGAAGCCAAAGATTGAAGTTCGGCCGGGGTCAGGTCCAGCGGTCGGCGCTGAGGATCTGAAAGGTGGGCCAAAAGGCCTTTGTGGGCGAAAAAATAGCCTCCAAAACCGTTGCCGCAAAAGACGCGATCGGCGGCGAGCGCGTCGAGCAGGGCCTGGGCCATCTTGGGCTCTACGAGCAAGTCGGCGCTTAGTAATCGACGGTAGACCAGATCGACGGGGCGTCCCTTCACTACTAAGGTCGTACCGTTGAAATGAAGGTCCTCGGGACTAGCAATCTCGACTTCGCATCCCGCCTCACGAAAGGCGGTTTGGAAGAGCCGAAACTCGCCGATGGTCGGCGCCCCGGCCAGATCCAGGATGAGAACGCGGGGATGTCGGTTCGGAATGACCTTTCGCGCCGCGCACCACTGTCGCCAAGAGTTGAGGTAAGTATTGACGACCCGAGGCAACATCTTGCAGCGTGTGAGCCCGAACTCTTTTTGCAACTTTGCGAAGAAGGGAAGGCTCTCAAACAAGTCGCCGAGCGCGTCGCCATAACCGAGGCCGCCGGGGCTCTCGCCGTTGTACTCTAGAAAGCGAACGGATCCGTCTTTTTGCAAGATGCCATCGATCCGACCGAAGGTGTCGGGGTGATCGACCTGAGCATCTAAGGCGATCAACTCTTCTTCCATCGCCGTGAAGCGGAGATCGGCAAAAGCTGCGGGGTCGGCGCGAAAGTCGCGCCACAAGCGCCCGAGCGCGGAGCGTAAGAGCTGCGATTCCCGCACCAAGATCTGGTAGGTTTCGCGGGCCAAAAACAGGGGGCGAAGCGCCTGGCAAACCGCTCGGTCCCCGTACATCAAACCGCCTTTGCGTTGACCCTTAAGCAGAAAGGCCGCGGCCTTCTCTTTACCGTAGGAGGCTAATTCTTCCTCCCAGCGCCGAATCAGCGCGCTTTGCGTCACCGCCTCACTTCGCCAAGTAGGAGTTCCAGCGCAGCGGTGACTCCAAGGCTTGCGGATTGTGCGCACGGTCGATCAACAAGTCGGCCAGCTTGTCGACAGCCCATTCAAACTGATCTTGGAGTAGAGAATTGCGGTCGAGATCCGGTGCTGAATTCATGAAGTCAATGGCGTAGGGAACGCCGTCTTTGACCGCAAACTCGACGGTGTTCATGTCGTAGCCGAAGGCGTGATTCAGGTCTTGGGCCTGCTTGATGATCTTGTCCATGACTTCGGGGGCGATGTCCGCGCGGGCCTTGCTGTAGCGTTCGTGGTGGGGGAGCGTCGGGTCCCAGGGAACGGGGTTGATGTGCTCTTTGCCGATGCAGATGCAGCGGACGTACTGATCCCAGTCAATGAACTCTTGCAGCATCATGCAGAGGTCCTTGGACTGGTCGTAGGCCTTCATCAACTCGTCCATGTTTTCGACTTTGTCTACGGACTTCCAACCGCCGCCCCAGTGCGGCTTCAAGATCGCGGGCCAGCCGATCCAATTCGTGAGGCCGTCCCAGTCGAGCGGGTACTTCAGGTTACGAAGGCTTTCGGGCTCGATGCCTTCCATCGGAGTGTGCTGCGGTAAAGCCACAGTCTTGGGCACCGCGATGCCCAGCTTTTCGACTAGGGCCGTGCCGAAAAACTTGTCATCCGCAAGTTTCCAAAACGGGTTGTTGATCACCTCGCAGCCGTTCAGGGCTGCGACTTTGAGTGTCGTTTGGTAGTAGTTCACCTCGTGCGAGATCCGATCGAGGATCACCGCGTAGGGCAAGATCATCGAATGCGGTGTTCCTTCCAGCTCGACCATCTCGGCCACGCAGCCGGCGTCACGAGAGTTGATGGCCTCAATCAAGGCTTCGGGGAAGCTCGTTTCTTGACCAACGAGGATGCCGATTTTCTTCATGACCGAGGTTCCTAAATTGGGGCTGCGTTGGAAGGAATCGTCGGCGGGGCGGCGACTGCTGACGTTAACAACCGGACCGCGAGGTGAAACTGCTTTGAAAGCATGGGAGCAAAGCTCTACGATCGCCGTAGATTCGATCCACCCGGCTCGATTTGTGCGCAGTAATATCTATTAAACCAAAGAAATATATCGGCTTGTGAATGCAAGGCAGGCCGAGGAGGGCTCGCTTCCGTGGAGTTTTCGATCCAAGCCATCAACGACAAAGTCGCCGCGGAAAGCGCTTTTGTCGCCAGTGTCAAAACCGAATTGGCGAAGGTCATTGTCGGTCAAGAGGCCATGGTCCAAGGTCTTTTGGTGGGACTATTGACTAATGGGCATGTGCTTTTGGAGGGCGTGCCCGGGCTGGCCAAGACCCTCACCGTCTCGTCTTTGGCCCGCACCCTCGGCGTCGAGTTTCGCAGGATTCAGTTTACGCCAGATCTTTTGCCCGGCGACATCGTGGGCACCTTGATCTACAACCCCAAAGATGGCGAGTTCAAAGTCCGCAAGGGCCCGGTGTTCGCGAACATCGTGTTGGCCGATGAGGTCAACCGCGCTCCGGCCAAAGTACAAAGTGCGCTGTTGGAAGCGATGCAGGAACGCCAAGTTACCATCGGCGACGAGACCTTTCCCTTGCCGCTGCCCTTTTTGGTTCTGGCGACTCAAAACCCCATCGAACAAGAGGGCACCTACCCATTGCCTGAGGCTCAAGTCGACCGCTTCATGTTGAAGTTAAAGATCGGCTATCCAGAGAAAAAAGACGAACGTCGAATCCTGGATTTGATGGCGACCACCGAGACCCCGAAAAGTTGCAGCCCCGTAGTGAGCGGCGAGGATATTCTCCGCGCGCGAAAAGTTGTCAATGAGATCTACATCGACGACAAGATCAAAGACTACATCGTCGAACTTGTCTTCGCGACACGTGACCCCGAGGCCGCGGGCTTGGACATCAAACACCTGCTTGAGTACGGCGCTTCGCCGCGCGCGACGATCGCGCTGACACTGGCGTCGAAAGCACATGCGTTTTTGGCGGGCCGCGGCTTCGTCACGCCGCAGGACGTCAAAGACATTGCGCCGGATGTGCTGCGCCATCGTTTGATCATCTCCTACGAAGCGGAGGCCGAAGAGATGACTTCGGATGACCTGATCCAAAAAGTGTTGGATCAAGTAGAGGTTCCTTAAGCCGTGATTCCCAAGGAAATCTTGGACAAGGTTCGCCGGATTCAAATCCTGACGAGCCGCATGGTCACGGACACGATGGCCGGTCACTATCACTCGGTCTTCAAAGGCCGCGGGATGGAGTTCGCTGAAGTGCGCCCCTACCAAGCCGGCGACGACGTGAGGCATATTGACTGGAATGTCACGGCGCGAACCGGCGAAGCTTTCGTCAAGGAGTTCGTCGAAGAGCGTGAGCTTACGGTGATGATTCTCTTTGACGCATCACGTTCGCTGGATATCGGGAGCAAGGGCAAGACCAAGCGCGAGATCGCCGCTGAACTCGGAGCGGTGCTGGCTTTCACTGCGGTTTCCAACAACGACAAAGTCGGCCTCATCATTTTCAGCGACGAGATCGAGCTCTTTGTCCCGCCCAAAAAGGGAAAAAAGCATGTCCTGCGCGTGATCCGTGAACTACTCGCGCACGAAGTCCGCGGCCACGGCACCGACATCAAGATGGCACTCGAGTATTTGAGTCGCGTCAACAAGCGTAAGACGGTGGCTTTTTTGATCTCGGATTTCTTAGACCAAGGTTACGAGCGCGATCTCGCCATCGTCAACCGTCGTCACGATCTTGTGGCGCTCTCGATCGGAGATCCAACCGAGGAACGTATCGAACGAATCCCCGCGATCTTGGACTTGCTAGATCCAGAAACCGGGCAGCGCGCCGTGGTTGATGGTCGCTCTGGAGCCTTCCTTAACCGTTACGCCGAAGACAGTCGCCGCGACCGCCGAGACCGCAAGGATCTCTTTCGAAAGCGCGGCATCGACCTCGTAGAGATGCGCTCTGACAAAGATTATGTGCAACCGCTCATGAACTATTTTCGCGAAAGAGAGAAACGACTGTGAAGCTACCAGCGCTTGTCTCCGGCGCCATCTTATTGGCTGCGAGTTTGATATTGCTGGGCACGGCTTGCCAGCCGGAAGACGCCGCCTCGAACATTGGCGCCACCGCCGGCCAAGCGTTTGCACCTTCGGCCTGGAATCTTGAGAAACGCCGCGCCTGGGCTGCGAATCTTCGGGCCGAGGGCCTCGATGACCGCGCGGCCATCGCCTACGAAGCTTTGTTGTCAGAGTCGGGTCTCAGCGAGAATCTCGTTACTGGTATCTCGATAACTCTGGCCGAGATGCACCTGGCCAAAGGGCGTCACGACCAGGCCCTCGGCGCGGTTTTGCGCGCGAAGCTCTACGACTTGCCGCCAGCGCGGCGTCGCCGAGCCGACGAGATTGCTATTCAGTGCTTTGAGAGCCTGGGGCGCAGTGCGGCGGCGGATCGCTTGCTCGACAGGGCGAGCCGCCTGGGCCGAGATTCGAACCCGGCGAGCTCTGAGAGTGGGGTGGTTTTGGCGGAGATTGGCGACGAGGTGATTACCCTTTCGGATCTTGAGGGCTTAATCGCCATGATGCCGCCTTCGAACGCGAAGCAGCTCGAAGCCCCGGGGGCTAAGTTTGAACTTCTAAAGAGCTTGGTCGCCCAGAAAGTCATGGTCCGAAAGGCCAGAAAACTCGGCTACGACCAAGACGACAAAGTACAGCTTGCCCTCGACATGGCGCGGCGCGAAGTCTTGGTGAAAAAAGTCGTGGCGGAAGAGGTTCGGCAACGCGTCCAAATGAAACCAGAGGAAGTAGAGCTCTACTATCGCGCTCACCCTGAGGTTTTTCGGACCCCTTCTCGCGCTGAAGTCGACCACATCTTTGTGGCGACAAAGGAGGACGCAGACGCCGCACGCGCTAGGCTCAAAGCCGGCGAGGACTTCTCGGCGCTCGCGAAAGAACTGAGCCAAGATCCTGGGACGGCTGCGAAAGGCGGGCGCATCGAAACCGCCCTCGTCGAAGGGCAAGCGCATGAGGTATTCGTTCGCCCTGAAGATGTCTTTGCGCAGTGCAGGGATCTTGAGCCTGGCGCGGTCGCGGCGAGCGATGTGGTCAGTGCCAAGGGCCGGCATCTCATTCGCCTGCGGTCTTTTAACGCCGGCAAAGCGGTTCCTTTTGAACAGTGCAAAGAAGATGTCGAACGAATCCTCCGCTCCGAGCGCGAGCAGCGGGCGATGCAGCGCCTCCTTGTGGAGTCTTTGACCGGCGCCGATATCAAAATCCACGAGGACCGGCTGCCGTGATTTCAGTCTGGCAATCGCGTTTGCTGGTCATCGGCTTGCCGCTGATGCTCGGAGCCTTGTTTCTGGGCGCCTGTTCCGAGGAAGGTCAGCGCCCCGAATCCAAGCGCGAATCGACAAAATCATCTGGACGCGGCGGCGAGGTCGCGTCGGGGCAGCCGGTCGTGGTATTGGCCAAGGTCGACAAGGCTCGGGTCGAGGTCGGAGAAAAAGTCATCTACCGCGTCGAGGTGCGTTTTTCGCCCGATGTGAAAGTTGAATTTCCGTCCGTACTCCATCAGTTTGCGAATTGGTTGGTGCACGACGTCGGTTCTTGGCGCAGCGAAGCCGATTTCGGCACCAAGAAAGTCAAGGCCATCGAAGTGGTTCTCGATCCAGGCATCGGCCCCGTCCTTTCGATTCCGCCGACGAATATTCGCTGGCGCTACCCGGACGACGATGCCTGGGAAGTGTTGGCGACCGAAGCGATCACGGTTGAGATTGCAGCGACAAGCAGCGAGGAATTGGACTTTCGCGAACCTATCGTCGGATTCAGTCTCCCTCAGCCAGCGCCAAGCGATCGAGAGAAGCCCCAGGGTTTGATTGCGATCTTGGCGCTGGGCATCGCGGGGCTCTTGGGTCTGTTGTGCTTCGTCATCTTTCGAAACAAAAAGAAGAAGGTCATCGTCTTGCCACCCCCGCATTTCGTGGCGACCCAAGAGCTGGACGCCTTGGAGGGGGCAGGTCTCGCACGAGCGGGGAAAGTGAAAGAGTACTACTACCGGCTCACTGGTATTCTTCGGCGCTACATCGAAGCTCAATTTGGTGTCGCCGCCACCGACCAGACCACGGAGGAGTTTCTGGATGCAATGCGTCGCGGCGACGAACTCCCCGAGGGTCAGAAATCCGTCTTGCAGGAGTTCTTGACCCAGGCCGACATGGTCAAGTATGCGAAGCATCAACCCGAAGCCGCGGAATCAGATGCAGCCCTGACCGTGGCTCGACGCTTTGTCGAACTCACGCGCAGCTCTGCCGACGGATTAGACCCCTCAAACTCAGCTAGTAAGGCAACGGCCCATGCGCTTTGAACATCCCCTTTGGTTGTTGGCAAGCGCCTTGGTCGCGGCGGGCCTCGGGGTGGTGGCGATCTTTCGTCAGACGGGCCGCTGGCCGCAGCCGGCCATCTTGTTCGCCAACATCCGCGCTGTTCTCGGCCGGCCGAATAGTTGGCGATTGATCTGTTCTGAATGGCAGTGGATCTTGCGCGTCCTGGCCTTGCTCTTGGTCATCATGGCCTTGGCGCGGCCGCAGAAGGGGCGGAGCGACTCGGTCGTGACGAGCGAGGGCATCGACATCATGATGCTCGTAGACACTTCCAGTTCGATGGCCGGAGAAGACTTCGGTGGTGACATGACGCGGCTCGATCACGTGACAGAGGTGATGCGTGAATTTGCTGAGGCGCGTCCCGCCGATCGCATCGGGCTCGTTAGTTTCGGAATGTCGGCCTACACGCGCTGCCCACTCACATTAGACCATGCGCTTTTGGACGGATTCTTCGAGTTCGTGCAGACCTCTTGGCACCGAGCCTACGAATCGCTGCGCAAAAAGCAGGCGCGCCAGGGCCGGGCCGACGAATCCAATCTTACCCCCGATGAGATGGACCTGATGGGGACGGCCATTGGCGACGCCCTCGTAACGGCCGTGGGGCGGCTTGAGAAATCTGATTCGAAAAGCAAGGTTATCGTTCTGCTGACCGATGGCGAGAACACCGCCGGTGAAACCAAGCCCCTGGACGGTGCGGCCATCGCCAAGGAGTTCGGGATCAAGGTCTACACCGTGGGGGCGGGCTCGGACGGCGCGGCCCCGGTCACGGTCTACGACCGACTCGGTCGCCGTCGCAAACAATACATGCGCGCCAATCTCGATGAAGTCACCTTGCAAGCCATCGCCGACGAGACGGGCGGGATTTTCTTTCACGCCAATACACGCGACCGCCTGGAAGAAGTCTACGACGAGATCAATCGCCTTGAGCGCGGCGAGATCAAGACAAAGGACTATCGCGAATGGGATGAGCTGTTTGCGCCCTTCGCCTTAGCTGCGCTGGTGCTCATCGTGCTAGACCGTCTACTCGCGGCAACCTGGTTGAGGAGGTTGCCATGAACGATTGGTTCGGAGAACCCGAGCGTCTGTGGCTGATCTTGGTGCCGCTTGCCCTTTTTGCCCTGTTCTTGTGGGACCGCCGTCGTCGCAGAGCTCTCCTCGACGAATTGGTGTCGGCGCGCCTGTTCGATGGCATGGTGGTAGGTCGCTCGCGGGCGCGGCGGCGTTGGCGTTTGATTCTCGTATTGATCGCGGTCTTGTTCATTGTCATTGCCCTCATGCGTCCGCAGTGGGGCAACCGAAACGTCGAGTTGACGCGCAAGGGGATCGACATCGTCTTTGCGATCGATGTTTCTAGAAGCATGCTCGCTCGCGACGTGAAGCCCAATCGAGTTGAGCGTGTGAAGCTGGACGTCCGGTACTTTGTTCATGAGGTTGTTGAAGAGGACCGCATCGCTTTGGTCGCCTTCGCTGGCACCGCGCGCACTCTATGTCCCTTGACTCTCGATTTGGGTGCCTTTGAAGTGTTTTTGGACGAGCTGGATATCGGCAGCATCTCAAGAGGTGGAACAAACATGGCGTCCGCTTTGGCGGCGGCCTTGGATACTTTTGGCGATGACGAAAAGAACCACAAAGCCATCATCTTGTTTACTGACGGCGAGGGCCACGACCCCTTGCCTGATGATGAACTCAAGCTGGCGCTGAAGCGCGGCGTTCGGATTTACACCATCGGCATCGGCTCCGACGAGGGAGTTCGGATTCCTCTCGAAGGCGAGGATGGCGGCACAACTTGGCTAAAAGACCACAAGGGCAACATCGTGCTGACGCGCTTGGACGACAAGCGCCTGAAGACCATCGCACAGCGGAGTCTCGACGGGGCCTACACTCACCTTTCGGGGGGCAGAGGTAACCTGGAGCGGATCTACGCTGACAACATTCGTAAGATCGAAGAGCGCGAGCTAAAAAGCCGTCGCCAGTACCGAAGGGTAGATCGTTTTCAAATCTTCCTCGTCATCGCTGGGCTGTTTTTGGGGCTGGCCTACTTCATGCCCGAGGGGCGCCGACTGCCCGCGCGGTTTACTGGAGATCAAGCATGAGAAGTTGCGGTATCTTGGTGCGACTTGTGCTGCTGATCTTGTCGACGACAAGTCTGGTGTCGAGTGCGACGTTCGCGGCGACTGTCAATTCCGACGAAGCGAGAAAACTCACTCGCGAGGGTCTGGCGCTTTTGAAGCAGGACAACTTCGATGGCGCCCTGACCAAGTTTCGCGACGCTCAAGTCGAAACACCCGAGTCCTCCGAGCTCCACTACAACATCGGCCTTTGCCTTTACCGCCTCGAACGCTACGACGAAGCGGCGCAGGCTTTTGAGAGTGCCACCTTTAGTCCCAAAAAGGCCATCGAGAAGGCTAGCCTCCTGCAACTCGGAAATTGTGCGGTCAAAGAGGGCAAGCTCGAAGATGCTCTAAAGCACTATGACCGCGCCTTGTTGTTGGACGAAAAATTTGAAGACGCCACTGTCAACCGAGCTTGGGTCGTTCGCAAGGTCGAGGAGCTAAGCCGCAAGAAAAAAGACCAAGAAGAAAAGCAAAAACAGCAACGGCGCTACATCGAGAAACTGCAGGAAATCATCAAAAAGCAAACCATGGCTCACGCAGGGGTTCGGTTTTTGATGCGCCGGCAGGGGATGGAGCTTCCCGCAACGCGCGTGACCTTACTGGCCGACCAGCTCAATATGCCCCCTTTGTCTGACGACGAACGTGCGGAGCCAGCGCCGACGCCGGAGGAGCGGTCGAAGTTCAGCGAAGGGCTTATCGCGGCCCAGGCCGACATCTTGGCGCTTAGCAAACAGCTCGTGGCTGAGGGTCAACAGCGCATCGCCGAACCCCAACAAAGCGATCAGGATCTTGAGGCGATCAAAAAGGCGGTACCGATCTTAGAAGGTGCCTTGCCGATCCTCGAACGCGCCCTGGAGCAGGCCAAGGGCGCCGACGAAGCGCTTCTCCACGCCGGGCAAGAAGAGGCCTTGATCCAACTATTGCGGGCGCTGAATGAACTTCTCGACGAGCTCACCCGTCTTATTCAAGATCAAGTACAGTTGCTTAAGACCAGCTCGAGCACGCTCGCGACAGAGCAATCAGAGGGCGCAGAGTCAAAGCCAGATCCGGCAGACTTACGTGGCTGGGGCATTGAACAGGCGAGCATACAGGCAGGCTTGCGTTCGCGTACACAATCGATCAGCGGACAAGTGGAATCGCAGGTCAAGGCCCTTCAACAGCAAGCAAGTAAGCCGGGCACAGCTCCCGAGGCGGGGCAGGATCCAAACGAGCAGCGCCGTCGTTTTCAAAAGGCACTCGGACATCTTCTCGCCGCGAGCACGGCGATGGAGGATGTCGATGCGGACCTGAAAGTCCCTTCTTTCGATGCCGCGGTGAAGGGCGAGAAGAAAGCGTTGGAGGAACTCGTCAAAGCGCGCGCCGCGCTGCAGCCTCCGCAGCAGTCGGGGCAGGACGGCGAGAAAAAAGACCAAGACAAAAAGTCCGACGACAAGAAGCAGGATCAGGAAAAAAAAGACGAAAAGTCCGCTGACAAAAAGGACGGCGACCCCGAAGACCAGCCGCAAGACCAGCAGCCCAAATCTGAAGACAAGCCCGATGATCAAGGGAAGTCCGGAGAAAAAGAGGAGAAGCAAGAAGCTCGTCAGATCTCCAAAGAGCAGGCCAAAAAGATGCTCGAACGCGCGCGGCAAAACGAGCGAGACCGGCGCAAGAAAGACAAGAAGAAGGCCCGCAAGGTTCCCGCTCGTGGCGGCCGTCCGGCGAGGGATTGGTAGTCGTGGCCTCAACGAAGTACATCTTGGCCTTAGGCGCCCTCATCTTGCTTTTGGGGTCGGTACCGTTAGTTGCCCAAGACCTGAAAGTGCGCGTTGGCATGGAGCCTCAGCAGCCGGTGTTCGGCGAGGCCATCATCTTTGGCATTATTGTCACGCGAACGGCCAAGACGCCTTTTGAAGGCGGTGCGCCAGCAGAGGTCAAGATTCCGGACGGCGACGGCTACAAGCTCAAGTATCGCGAAACGCGCACGGGAAAAAGCACGCGAGGCTCAACCATCTTTGGCGGTCGCCGCAGCACTTACTATGAGGATTCTTGGACCCTCGTCTACGACCTTGTTCCCGAGCGTACCGGCGTCATTCAGATGCCGCCTTTTAGTTTTCAGATGCTCGGGAAGCCTCAGCGTGTTGGCAGCTTGACTTTCGAAGTTCTTAGCGAGGCGCCTGGCAATCGCTACGCGACGCTAGAGGTTTCGGCGAGCAACACCAGCCCCTACGTCAATCAGCCGGTCAAGCTAAGACTGGTCATCACCAGCGAAAAACCCACGGTTGATGTCAAAGTCAACCTGCCCTGGTCAAGCAACCCCAATGGCTTCAGCGGCCCGATTACGGCAGTCGGTTGGACCCAGGGACGCGGTGTCGCGGTGCAGCTCAACGGCGAGCGATTTGATTTTCAGCAAGAAGCGAATCCCGCAGTGCGTGGCGGTGAGCGTTTGGTGTACGAGCGCGTGGTTTATCCCATTGCCCCCGGTCGCGTCGAGCTTGCCCCGGCGAATTTGCACATGGACGTAGCCCTGCGAATGGGGCGGGGAGTCTTTGGGCGGAGGCAGGTCCGAGAGTCGGCTAAAGTCGTGCTGGTCTCGCAACCTTTGGTGCTAGAAGTTCGCGATGCGCCGATCACCGGTCGGCCCCAACCTTTTACTGGAATCCTTGGCAATTTTAGCGGGCTGGTGCAGTTGGGTTCGACTTCGATCAAGGCGGGCGACGGGTTTACGCTGAGCTTGCAACTCGAAGGCGCGGGCGAGCTGGCTTCGCTGACGCCGCCTGACATTGCCGCCGCGCGCGGTTTCGAAAACTTCGACGTCTACGCCCCCGACAAGACCATTGAGCCTGGGGCAAGAAAAGGTGACCAGCGGCTCACGATATCGTGGCTCATAGTCCCTAAGCTCGAGGCTAAGCTCGAGACTTTCCCGCGCTGGGAGTTTTCTTGGTTCAAGCCCTCGACGGAGACCTTCGAGACGGTCTCCGTCGGGCCAACGCCCATCGAAATCAAAGGAAGAGTCAGCGACGACGGGATCTTTGGCGGGGCGAGCAATGCCCGCGAAGCGCGGGAAATCATGACCTTGGGCGAAGGCCTGCGGCCGATCAAAGAGCTCCCCGAGGGACTGAGCGAACTGGCGCCCCGCGTGCCTTGGGCGGTGTTTTTGAGCGCCTTGATCCTTCCGGCTTTGCTTTTTGGCATCTCGACCCTTTTCCTGCGCCGCCGAGAAAACCTCGCGGGCGATGTGGCCCTCCAACGCCGCCGTCGGGCGTCGAAAGAGGCCACGGCCCGGCTGCAAGAAGCGCGGGAGCACATGAGTTCAGAACGCGGTTTTCATGGCAAGCTGGCGCGCAGTGTCACCGGGTTCCTCGGAGACAAGTTGGATTTGCCGCCGGCGCGGATCGCCGCGGCGACCGTTCGAGACTTGGTTCAGCAGGCGGGGGTGAGCGCGCAGCGCGGAGACGAATTGGCCACCTTGCTTCAAGACCTTGAGTCAAAAGAGTTCGGGGGTGGCGGGGCTAGTGCCGCCGAACGGCAGTCGGACTTTGACCGCGCCGAAGTTCTCATTCGAGCTCTCGACCGTGAGATCAAACGATGATGCGCGTACTTGGGATTTTTGTTCTCGTTGCGATCTGGACGCCATGGGCAGGGGCGCAGGTCGAGGCCGAGCGTGCCTTCCACCGTGGCTCTGAGCTCTTCGACAAGGGTGACTTTGCTGCCGCCGCGAAGGCTTGGGAGGAAGCTCTCGCCGCCGACGCGGGAGGTCCCACGCTTCACTTTAACCTCGGCACGGCATACCTGAGGTTGGGTCGCAATGGCCCCGCCCTTCACCAACTCCTCGTTGCCGAACGTTTCGATCCGCGTGATGAAGATATCACGACCAACTTGGCGCTAGCGCGCAAAAGGCTCGGACGTTCCAGTCTGGATGACCGGCCGACCTTCATCCGCACCCTGTTGTGGCTCCACGAAAAGACCACTCCTAAAGAAGCTCTCTCGCTGTTCGCCGTACTGTGGTTCGTCGCCTTCGCCCTGTTGATCTTGCGACGCGCCTTTGGCCGTCCGCAAACTTTGGGGCTCGCGATGTCGCTCATCGCCTTGGGCCTAATCCTCGCGTTTTCGCTCTGCGCGCGACACTTTGCGTGGTGGTCTCCTACGCAGGCGGTCGTCCTCCAAAACGCCACCGCTTTCACCGGCCCCTCTGAAACCACCTATCAACCCCACTTCAAACTCCCCGAAGGCGCCGAGGTCGAAGTGCTCGAATCCAAAGATACTTGGCTGAAAGTCAAAGCCGGAGACCAACAGGGCTTCCTCCCCGCCTCCCAACTTGGCCTCATCCCCTAATTACCGGTCATACGGTGTCAGACTAAATTCTCCCACTTTTTTGACCTCCCGCCTCCCTCCTCATTTTCATGTAGTCTCGACTGGCTGGAGCAGGCAAGGAGACCACCATCATGAAGCTCAGTTTCGCGAGTACCCTGGCTGCCGCCGTCGCAGCACTCTTGTGTCTTGGTCTCGGATTCTTTGTGGGAAGCGAATGGGGCGACTCTCAAGACCCCGATGAAGTTGGTGCTCCTCGTCAGACGGCGGATGGCGACATCGCGGAGAATCGATCGCCAAACCCGCGGTCGGAGGCGAAAAGTCGCCGGCGACTCGCGGCGATAGTGCCGGAGGAGACCCAAGACGCGGCCGACGTCTTGTTCAGTGAAAAGCTGATGGGGTACTTTCGTACCGAGTACCGCGGAGCCTGGGAGACCGAGCGCGAGAACGAAATCAGCACTGCACAATGGGAGAAGGCCGTCAACGAATTCAAGACTGCAGTGTTGGCATTGCCCGCGACGATGGCGCTAAAATCCGCTTTGGATGCGAATCGAGATGAGCGCCTCGCCAAGGGCCTCGAGAACGCCGAGCAAGACTCTGTCTTGGAGGCGATTCAGAAGGGACTTTGGGCCCCGGATGCGACGACCTTTGACGCCGAGCTGATGGGTCGCATCCTCAAACCGCAGTTAGTCGGGGGCAACCAGGGGGGGCCTTCGTTTCAATCAGACAAAAGATCGAAGCCTCGCAATGGGCTCACCCTCTTTTTCCCTCGCGGCATCCACAAGCTCAGTCCGCGTAAGCTCCAAATTCGTCGCAACGTGGTCGAAGACCTGACGATTGCCGGCGCGGGTAAAGATCAGACTCTTCTGCAGCTTGGAGAGCTTGATAGCCGGGAGTCGATCAAGCGTTTGAGTTTCAAAGACCTGACGATCGATCTTGGCGATGACTACTTTTTTGATGTGCGGGGCAACAGTAACCTTTCGATCGACATGTTGCGGACACGACTCGTGCGCTTCGACATGGGAGCGGGAGGCAGTCTCGCCTTTGCGGTCGGCGGCGGCGCGATCATCCGGGCAATCGACTGCGAGTTTCTCGGTGGCTATGGTCGCAGTCCGGGGTCGGGCAACCTCTATCGAGGCCGGCCGGGTTGGATGTACTTTTCGCGCTGCCGTTTCTCCATGCTTGATCTCAACATTAGACAGGGGAGTGCTATCCGTTTTGACGACTGCAACTTCGACGGCATGCGCTCTGATCCGCGGAAGAGGCACCCAAAGTTGTTTCGCGGGGGGAGCTTCACGAAGCTCCAGAACCCAAGAGAGTACCGGCGGCGAAAGCCGATCTCCCTGGCAACTCTTTTCCCGGATTTCAAATGACAACGCTCAGCCGATACCAGGCCTAAAGGAGACGATGGGGTGATTTCCGACACCGAGATCTCACAGTTCGTCGATCGCTTTCATCGCGACGGGTTTTTGCTCATCGAGGGTGCTTTGACCCCTGAGCAGTGCACTGCCCTGCGGTCCGAGGTTGACCTCGCGATGGACGAGTACCCCACGCCCGGCCTTGCCCGCTGGGTCCGGTCGCAGATGTTTTTGCGAGGCCCGGTTTTCGAAGAACTCCTCGATCATCCTCCGGCCTTTGATGTCGCCGAAAAACTGCTCAGTTTTGAGCGCGGCGACAAAAGAGTTCTTGGCGGTGAGCAGATGTGGGAAGGCTGCCAAGTGATGAACGTCACGAGCATGGTGTCGCGGGGTGAAAGTCCCGGAGACCTGTGGCACGTCGATGACTTCCTGTTGTTTCCGCGGCCGGAGGGGATTCCCTGGGATGACCGAATCCCCTTTCCCGTTTTCATTGTCTCGGCGCTTTACTACCTAAACGACCTCACAGCCGAGATGGGGCCGACGCTGGTGGTACCGGGAAGTCACAAGGCTGGGTATCGCCCCGACCCCAAGGCCGAAAAACCCACCTACGAGGGGCGCGGCCCCCAGACAGTCTTGGCAAGGGCTGGAGACTGTTTGCTTTTTCACAGTCAGCTTTGGCATCGCGCGGATGGACATCGCTGCGACCGACCTCGTTATGTGCAGCAGGTGCACTACGGAGCTCGCTTTATCTCTCAGCGCCTCTTTCCGATGCCCAATTTCCACATGCCGCAAGATTTTCTTCTGCGGCTGACGCCGCGCCGGCAGCGGCTCATGGGCATGCACGCCTGTTGGGGTCAGTTCACCTAAGCACATCAGACTCCGAGGCCGAGGTAAGACCAACCCGCGGCTTCGACCGCGCGCCGGCGCAGGGAGTTGGAGAGATCCACGAGTACCTCACAGTTGGGATACTCGGCGACATCGATTCGATGCCATGACAAGTCGTCACGGGCGATGACCAAAGCCCTGATCTCGGGTCTCGGGGTTCCGATTGGGGCGTCTTCGTTGGGCCGGATTTGGGTGCTGATTTTTGAATCGCGGTGCTCCAGACTGTTCAAGAAATCTCGGAGGCGGCTGGGAAGTGGATCAGCCGACGGCTCCGGCAAGAAGACTTCGATCGCAAGTCCTTTCAAGGGTCCCATCTTTGCCTCGAGCCGCTCTATCATGAGCTCTCCAACCGCGTTGTTGGCCGACTGAGCGGCTGCAAGCAGGCGCGATTCGGTTGCCCGGCCCAAAAGCGTAGCGCAGACTCTGACCTCATCGCCAATTCCCTGCATCCCCGCACCGTGTACCGGAAAAAAGGGCTGGGTGTTCGTCAAGTAGAGGACGAGTTCGAGGTCGATATCGAGAGCTGGCGTGTGCGCCGCAAGCTCGTGTGTGAACGCGGCGCTCAACTCTCGGTTGGCTCGCTCGACTAAACCGACGAATTCGGCCGTCTCAAGGTTTGGGACCTGCGTCAAGATGGTGTCGGCAACATCGCGATAGAACTCAGTAGCCACCTCAGAACTCTTCTCGTTCCAAGCGCCATAGACTTTGGGGAATCGAACGATGTCGGCAAAGACGTGCCCGGCGGTGTAGCGCGGTGGACTCATGGCAACATGAAAGTCCTCGCCAACGCGGAGGCCTGAGGCGCGCTGAAGCTCCGGGACGAAGCGTTTGCGGACGTCACCCAGGCCCACAAGAGTCTCGAAGCAGATCAGAGTTCCCTTGCTGAGTCCGGCGCCCACGGCGCGAACGACTTCGTCAAGTGGCCCGTAGTCCGGCCCGTCGGCCCCATTCCCAAGCTTCGTAAAGATGACGACGACTTGCGCGTCACGGGTCGCCTCCGAAATGTCAGTCCCGAGACGAAGGAGTCCGCGCCCATGGGCCGCCATCACGCGCTCTTCGAGCAGTGGCTCATTGGGGTCGGGTATGCGACCCGCGGCTAAAGCCGCCGATCGTTCTGGATCCGGATCACACAACACCACTTTTCGCTCCTTGAGAGCGAAGTGGGTGGCAAGGGCTGCGCTAACTGGACCTGATCCTACAACGAGGATTGACATCGATAGGAAGTTTCCGTGTTCAAGCTACCTTCAGCCTCTCCGCCGAGCCCGATCATTCTCTTTCGCTGCCGATGGCTCACCGACGTTGGAGGGTCGTCGAGACAAGATCTTCGGTCCAGGCGATACTGTCCTCTTCGTGGCGAACTCTGCGTACACAACATAGGTCGGGATGCAACCAACGGGTGGTTCGGCTCCCGTCCTCGAAGGTCTGCTCGATGACTCGGCAATCGAAAACTCCGGCGGGAACCTCGATGACTTCGGAGCTAAGGTAGACGAACCGGCTTTTACTATCGCGGCTAGGCCAAGAGTCCTTTGGCTCTCGCCTTTGGATCCTAGGCCAATACTCGGCATCGAACTCCTCCGTTTCGCCGTAGCGGTTAACGATGGTGACCGAAGGACTTTGGGCCGTCAGTAGAACTCCAATCATCGTATAGCGGGCGGTGGTTGGTGAGTTGTCAAAGTCAGCCTGCGATTTGCGCTCGTAGGTCCATTCAAGGCTTGTAACGGGCGGAACCATGGCGGGCGAGGGGCTTGCAAGCACGGTTATTGTCACGGGACTCGAGCTTGAGACCGTGCTGGACGTGACGATAGAACTGATATTGAGCAAGGCGCTGTAGACGCCGGGATCCATGTAGGTGTGGCTGACGGTCTGTCCGGTTGCGGTCTCGCCGTCGCCGAAGACCCAATGGTAGGTGAAGCCCCCAGGCGTGGCATCACTGGTATCTTGAAAGTCGACGATCAAGGGCGCGTTGCCAGAATTTACAGATACCGTGAAAGTCGCATCCGGGGTGTCGCTTGGTTGCAAGAAGTCGTCAAGGAGAAACTCGCCTACCTTCTTGCTGGAGCAGGCGCCGAGGAAAATTAATATGAGCAGAACCAAAAGTCTAGGTGCCATAGAAACATTCGCATGCTGCATCGAATTCTCCGATTCGTTGACGAGACAGTCTGACCACAGCTGTGGCCATCCCCGATAGCTTAACGCTACGCCCCGGCAACCGGTTTGTCATGGTGTCGGTGAAGGCCGCAGAAACTGCCGCCAAGATGGCCTATCGCGAAAGCGCCTTCAGGAAAGCGACGAGGGCGTCGACGTCTTTGTCATCGAGGACGATGGGGCGAATGCGAGAATCGAGGTGGGAGTTCTTGGTGCCGCCGTCGCGATAGAACTCGACGACTTCTTTGAGGGTCTTCATGCTGCCGTCGTGCATGTAGGGTGCAGTTAGAGTGAGCCCGCGCAGGGTCGGAGTCTTGAAACGGCCACGGTCTTCATCTTTTTTGGTGTGTGCGAAACGGCCCAGTTCGGGCTTGCCGTCTTGGGCGCTGACGCCGGTGTTGTGGAATGACTCGTTCGAGAAGTTGGCGTTGTCATGACACTGCCAACAGCGCCCACGACTTTCGTAGAGCCAAAGCCCGCGCTTCTCAAGATTGTTGAGCGTGTTGGCGTCACCGCTGCGAAAGCGATCCACGGGACTGTCGGCACGACGAAGATGGCGGATGAAGTGGGCCAAAGAGCTGGCCAGAGTGGACTTGTCGAGTTCTCGCTTTGGCCACGCCTTAGCGAAAAGGGCGGGGTATTCTTTTGAATCTTGAAGGCGCTTCAGAGCCGCGGGGACCCCGAGTGCCATCTCCTTTTCATTGTCGATGGGGTCCGTGACCTGGGCCTCCAAAGTTGCAAACCGACCGTCCCACATGAAACTTTCACCGAGGTAACGGTTGACGAGCGAAGGTGCGTTGAAACCAGTGGTCTTACCGCCGACACCTTTGGAGGTCGCCACGGAATCGGCGAAGGCGAGCTCGGGTTTGTGACAGTTGCTGCAGGCGATGGTGCGATCTAGGGACAACATCGGATCAAAGAACAGCTTGCGTCCCAGCTCGAGTCGATCGGCGCTTCGGGCGTGCTTGAGGCCGGGATGAGTTGGTTTGGGGAGTGGATCTGGAACGGAGGTGACCACATATTCGTGGGGCTCTGTCTTTTGAGCCATCGCCGCGGTGCCGCCGCCCAAAAACAGAGTCAAAGTGCCGATGGCAATCACGCTGCGACAGATCATCTACCCGTACCTCCAAGCCAGCACTCTCGGCCATTATTGATTCGAAAGCAAGTCGCCCTGGAAACGCCTGGGCGCCCGAGACCTTTCGCTTAACCCGTTCGCAGGTCTGCCACCGGGTCCAGCCGGTTGGTGCGCCAGATCGGGTAAAGCACGGCGAGGACCGCCAAGGCCCAGGAACCGATCAGGACGTACAGCGAAAACCACCCCGCCCCCCGCGTGGGCAAAGGCAATCCCGAGACGAGCTCCAGCGCTCCGATCACCAACGGTGACAGAATCGACCCCATCAGCAATCCGAGGAGGCCGCCGATGATCCCGGTGAGGCTCGCCTCAACCAGGGTCGCGCCGGCGATCTGGCGTGGCTCGGCGCCGAGAGCGCGGAGGATGCCGAATTCCTTGCGGCGCTCCAAAGCTGAAAGCAGTTGACCATTGAGTAGCCCCATCGCCGCCAACAGAGCGGAGAGCCCCAAGATGATGTCGAAGAGAAAAAAGTCCCGGTCGATGTCGTAGCGGAAGAAATCATGAATAAACCGGCCGCTTTCGTAACGCCATTTCCCGGCGCCCGGAAAAGCGAGTTCCAACTTCGATCGCAGATCCGCTAGCACTTTGCCGTCATCGTCGGAGCCGTCCTTCAATCTCAGGCTCACTCGGTTGACTCGGGTCGGCTTGACGCAAAAGTCATTCGCCATGGTGCGGGCACTGATGACGCCGTAGAGACGTTCGTCGGGGTGGGGCGCATAGCCGTAGTCGTCTGAGACTGCAATGACAATGAACAACTCGACAACGCCGCGGCCGGTACGGATCGGGATTTCGTCTCCCGGTAAGTACCCGAGGTCCGTGGCCAGCCGACCGGAAACGATGATTCCCCTGCGCTCGCGGAATCGATGAAGCAAGTTCTCGTTCTGCAGCGGCCCGTAGTCACGAAGCTGATCGTCGGGAATGCCGACAATCAGAAACGGGGCGTAGGTCCGCATGCTGCCGTGCTCAATCGACAGGACCTCCGGGTGGTCCAAGACGACGCCCTTGAAGGTTTCGTAGTCGACGTCGGGAATGTCGGTGATGAAAAGCCGGTCCTTGAGCGCCACGTCACTCCATACGTCGATCTCGGCGCTAAGGCTATTCGTCATGCCCTTCAGCACGATGAAGGCCGTGGCGACCATCGCGACTCCAATGATGCCGACAGCGATGCGAGTGGGCCGTTCGAGCAAAGTTCGACTGGCCAATAGGCCCGCGAAGGGAAACCAGCGCTGCAAAGGTTTGGCAAACCACGCTCCCATTCGCGCCAGTACCTCAGGTACCAGTAGGGGAAGGCCAACCAGCAGCGACAGGAATCCCGTTCCGATGAAAAGCGTCGTCGCAAAAGTCGCGGCGAACTCGCCAACACTGGGGACCACGATAATGTAGAGCAGCGGCAAGGCGAAGGCCAACAGGACCGCGCTGAAGAAGCGAAATCCTCGCGAGCCCTCATTGCTTTCGAAGGCCTGTTCGCCACCTAGGCCGGCGGCAGAGGAACCCTTCTTGAGCCGCAGAATCGGGTAGACCGATCCGAGCAAGGCCATCGCGCAGCCGACGCCAATGAGCGGCAACACCGTTCCCCAGGGGATCTCGAAGACTTCAATATTCTTGCCGACGCCGAGCGTTGTGATTTTTAGCTTGAGCAAGATCTTGGCGATTGCCGCGCCCAAACCGAGACCGGCAACACCGCCCAACAGCGCCAAAATGCAGGCTTCCAGAAAAAAGACACCCGCGATCTGGCGGCGAGTTGTTCCTAGTGCATGCAGAGTCGAAATCTCGCGCACCCGTTCGATGAGGGCGATCGACAGGGTGTGGAAAATCACGAAGAGGCCTAGGACCATCGTGAGGAGCCCGGCGAAACGCACGCCGTTGCGAAACGCCCGCTCGTCTGCGGCCTGTCCCACCAGAATCTGGCGGTTGATATCGTAAGAGTAGGACTCGCCGAGACTCATCTTCAAACGTTCGATGTCGACGCGAGGGTCACGCTTGATGACGAAGGTCTCGCCGATGTTGACACCCTCGAAGAGGTCGCGGCCACGCGCATAGTCGGCGATGACCAGGCGTCCCCGTGAGCGAGCGCCCAGTCGCTCTCTAGCCAAAATGCCCGCGACCAGGAAAGTCTCCGCTCGCGGCGGCAGCGGCTTGTCGGGATGCACCAACTGGATCTGACCATCGACGCACAGTTTCTTGGCTGAACTCGGCGGTCGGATTAACGTGAGGCGGTCGCCGGGAGAGAGGCGAAGGTCTTCAGCGAGGCCATTTCCGATCAGGATTTCCTGGTTGCGGTTGTGCGGATCGAGGTCCTTGCCTTTTTCGACGCGGTAGACACCGAGGCCTTTGGCCTCGGAGGTCTCGATTCCGTAGAAACGTGTACGGCGCGGAGCCTTGGAGGAGTCGTCGGGAAGCTGGGCGAGGACTTCATTCTGAAAAAACGCCGAGACCTTGGCGACGCCCGGTATGCCTGCGAGGTCGCGGCGCGGATCCAAAGTCTTCACCGTCGGGCTGACTTCGATGTCAGCTCGCCAGTCGGAACCGCTGGGCTGCGACAGGCCAAGAATAGTATTGTGGTCGAGCGTGAAGATCCCGACCACGGTGGCGATGCCGATCGCAATACCAAAAACGGCGAAGAAGGTCCGGCTTGGACGGGCGAGAAGGCTGCGGAAGGCGAGAAGGCTTGCGAGTCTCATCGACCCCTCAAATACTCAGCGCACTGAGCGCCTCGTGAACGGCTTCAGTTGTGATATCTGGGCCCTTCAAGACCTGCTCCGTGTCGATCTGCCCGTCGACGAGGAAGAGTACTCGATCGGCGAAAGTGGCGTCGCGCGGATTGTGAGTAACCAACAAGATGCTGCGTCCATCATCTTTGTTGACTTGGCGCAAGCTCTCCATGACTTCGCGACCGGCACGCTGACTGAGGTTGCCGGTGGGTTCGTCACAAAGCAGAAGCTCTTGTCCACCCGCAAGCGCACGCGCGATTGAGGTGCGCTGCATTTCGCCTCCGCTCAACTCGTGAGGCAATGCTGAGGCCCGGGCAGTTAATCCAAAGCGCTCGATCAGCGTCTCGACTAGCGCGATGCCTGCCGCGTCCTGCTGACCGGCGATGGTCAAGGGCAAGAGGATATTCTCACGGCAAGACAGATTCGGCATCAAGTTGAAGAACTGGAAGACGTGGCCAATTGTGCGGCGGCGCTTCAAGGTGAGATCGCGACCCTCGAGATCGGCGAGGTCTTGGCCGTCCAAAAAAATACGCCCGCCCGATGGTCGATCTAAGCCCGACAGCAAGTGCAATAGAGTGCTCTTGCCGGAACCGCTCGGGCCCATGATGCAAAGGAATTCACCGCGCGTTTGCTGAAAACTCAAGCCCCGAAGGACCGGGGTCGCGCCCCGCTTGGATTCGTGAATCTTGACGAGGTCTTCGACCTTGATGATGTCGGTCATTGAGATCTCAATGGAGATCGGGAACGAGT
Source organism: Planctomycetota bacterium (assembly GCA_036479435.1). Taxonomy (GTDB): domain Bacteria; phylum Planctomycetota; family DRQF01; genus JAZGFI01. The sequence goes on from JAZGFI010000164.1 coordinate 31,679, forward strand.
CGCCAGCGATCGCCCGACTCAGCTTTCATGGCCAGTTGGGCGGGCTCAAGCAAAAAGACCCGGGTCTGCTGCGATGTGCTCGTGAGCGTGACGTGACCGTCGGCGACACGATACTGCCCAAGCTCGATGCGGTTTTCGCCGTCGGCGACTTCAGTCGCGCGGTAGCGTCCGTCAGTTTCGAATTGAATGTCCGCGCTGTGCCCACCCCGAAAGACCCCATTCTCGTCGTAGAGGTCGAATGCTGGGCGGCGGACGCGGCAGCGCATCTCTAACTTGTCACCCTTCAAGGCAAACGCAGAAAACTCAGGGATTTTCGCGCCACCGTGAAGGCTTGCGATCGTTTGAAGGGCGAGGCCCCAAGATCGTCCCTGCCAGCCCGCCGGCAGCGACAAGAACGCCAAGTGAACCGATCCGCCGCGCTCAAAGACGACGACTTGTTGGCCGCGTTTTCCGTTGTGGCTGAAGACGCCGATTCCTTCGCCGCCGCCGGGCATGCGCACCCGCGCGGCATCTTCTAGCCGGCTCGCCGGAAACAGCTTCATCTGGTCGACCAACAACACCTTGGCGAGCTGCTTGGCCTCACTTCGTCCAAGTGTCTTGCTGTCTTTGCGTGCTAAAGATCGTAGCACGAGTTCGGTGCCATCGGGGGCTTCGAGCTGAGTCGCCACCGAGTTGTCGTCGGTACGTATGCGGTTGACGGGCCAAGTGGCGAGGTGCGAAAACCCCTGGATCGTAGGCCCCGTCACCGGCCGCAGCAACTTCTGTCGTTGTGGGTTCAAGGAAGTGCGAAAAGAATTGAGCACGGCTCGCGCTCTTTCATCGAGTCCCTTCGGCGGGCCTTTGGACTCGTTCTCGCGCCAAGAAAATTCCGCCGCCAAGACGCTGGTATTGGCTACCGCGTAGAGCAAGTAACCGCGCCGGCTGGCTTTGCTGCTGCCCTCAGGGGTCAAGGCGAATGCCGCAATCTGAGCGTCGAGGTTGCCAATCGGCGCTTTTTCGCCCGCGCTTATTTCGAGTCGGTGCTGGGGATTCCTGCGGAGCATGTCTCGAGCCAAGGTCTCGCGAACGAGCCGCTCGGGATCGGGACACAAAAGCAAACTTGCTTCATGTCCAATCGCCGTGACCCACAGCGTGGGCGCTGCCGCCGCAGAGCTGTGCGTGGCTTTTACCCAATGGTAGGCGGGGTTAGCAGGGTTGCTGTGCTCGACTCGCCAGTCTTTGCCGTAGGCAAAAGAGAATGAGAACACGAGGTCGTGGCGGTAGCGAAGACTGAGGTTCGTAGCCCTGTCTTGGCCTGACCCTTGGGCCAACATGGCGCTCGCCAAGATCGTCGATCCAAGGCCCATGACAACACAACAAAAGGCGAGCCGAAGAAACCGAGCGCCCAAACCATAGCTCATGCTCTGCAACCCTTGCTCGCCTTCACATTTCATCTGATCTCTTACTCGTTTTTGAACACCGGTCGCGACTTGCCGAGAGTAGAAAGCCCTTCGTAGGCGTCTTTCGTGCGGAAAATCTCGTCGAGGTGGGAGAGTTCCATTTGGAGACCCTCAGCTAAGGAGACGGCCGTGCCCTCGGTGATTAGCTTATCCGAAAGCCGCAAGGCAATGGGGGCCTTAAAGCTAATGGACTTCAAAGCGCGCGCGGCGTGCTTGTCCTGGGTGGAGGCCGGGTCCATGCCTCGGAAGGATTCGAGGTCGGTATCGGTGAAAAGCTCGCCCAAGGCCTCGAAGCCCGCGGGAACCTGATCGGGGCCGGGGCAATCCCGATCGCGCTTGCCCTGGGCGCCCAGGCGCTGAATGGCGGCGTCGAGACCTTCAAAGCCCGTGACTTCGTCCACCAATCCCATGCTCAAGGCGGTTTTCGCGTCGACCATGGCACCGGAAAGCACGAGCCAGCGGGCGAGGGCTTTGCCGATGCGGCGTGGCAAGCGTTGCGTGCCGCCGAGTCCGGGGTAGATGCCGATTCCGGTTTCGGGGAAGGCCATCGTCGCCTTTTCGGTCGCGACGATGTAGTCGCAAGCCAAAGCGATTTCACAGCCGCCACCGAGCGCTAAGCCGTCGACGCGGGCGATCACGGGTTTAGATGACTTCGCGAAGCTCGCGATGAGATCTTGTCCCTTGGACGTGAAGGACTGGATTGCCGGGATGTCATCCTTCTCAATGTTCTTGACGAAGAAGCGAATGTCGGCGCCAGCGATGAAGCCCTTTCCCTTGCCAGCGATGACAATGGTCTTCACCTCAGGATCGGCGTCCACCTCGGTGAAGCGCGCCTGAAGTTGGGCGACAAGTTCTTCGTTGATCGCATTCATCGCGTCCGGGCGATTCAACCACAGTGTCGCGGTGTCGCCTTCGCGTTCGACCTGAACCAGTTCGAACTCGAAGGGTGCGCCCTTTTCGACTTGCGCCGCCAAGTGAATCGGAACTTCGACGTCCCAGCGCTTGCCGAGGGCCGCGACCATTTCGACGGCGCGCGGCACACCGATGCGGTTCATGAGTTCAAAGGGGCCTTTCGACCAGCGAAGACCGACGCGGGCTCCGATGTCGATGTCCTCGATACTGCCCACCTCGTCGTCGAGCAATTCACCCGCGACCAAAAAGACGACGCCGAGTAAACGGTCACCGACCAAGTCGAACTTCGACTCATCGACGTCGCCGTCAAGGCTCCAATGCTCCCCTGTGCTGACTTGTTCTTTGAGTTTGGCCGCCGGGGCGTAGAAGTCGCCGAGTTCACGGCCGAGAGTCGTGGCCGCGTGCATGGCGATCGGCACGCCGGTGACGTTCATGAGTTCGAAGGGGCCCATGCCGATCCGAAAGGCCTTTTTGGCCGCAGCCTCAATCGTCGCGATGTTGGCGATGCCTTCTTCCAAAAGGCGTACGGATTCGTTCAACCAAGGAACAAAATAGCGGTTGACGACAAATCCCGGCGCGTCCGAACAAGCGATCGGCGTCTTGCCCATCGCCTCTTGGATGGCCCAGGCTTTCTTGTAGATGGCGGCGTCGGTTTGTTTGGTGGGAACGACTTCGACGAGGCGGTTTTTGGCGGGGTGATAAAAGTAGTGAAGCCCCACGACACGCTCGGGGTTCTTGACTTCGAGTGCGAGATCACAAACATAAAACGACGAGGTGTTGGAGCCCAAGATGGCGCCTGACTTAGTGTGTTCCGACAAGCGGCGAAAGACGTCTTTTTTGACGGCGAGGTCTTCGAAGACGGCCTCCACCACCATTTCGCAATCGCCCAACTTTGCCCAGTCGGTCGTCGGCTCAATAAGCCCGAGGATGGTGTCGGCACGCGCCGGCGACAAGATTCGCCGTTCGACGGCTTCGTCGAGGGTCTTTTTGATTCCCGCGATTCCGCGTTCTAGTCCGTCATGGTTGAGGTCCACCAAGACGACTTTGAATCCCTCAGTCGCCATCTTCTGAGCGATTCCGGAACCCATATTTCCGGCTCCGATCACCGCTAACCGTCGCTCATCGCTCATGCTTTTGTCACCCGTCGTGTCCGTTCGTGAATGAGGGACCTTCTAACACTGAGATGGGGAGGCGAACATCCCGTGGGGCGGCTTCATTTCGCCGAGGTCGTGACGCCAGGCCGTTGGTGGTCTAACCTGCGCGCCATGACCACACTCGCCAGCTTTTTGGCCGCAGGGCCTTTTCACCTTTCGCTCAGCATCGGCTGGTTTGGTTTCTATGCCCACGCGGGATTCCTGTTGGCTCTCGAGGAGGCAGGCTTTCAGCCGTCGAGCTTGAGTGGGGCCAGCAGCGGGGCGATCGCCGCCTCGGCGCGGGCCTCGGGTTTAAGTTCGCAAGAAGTCTGTGACTTGATTCTTAGTGTCGGCCGCCGTGATTTCTGGGACCCGGGCTGGGGCTTGGGCGTCTTGAAAGGGCAAAAACTGCGCGCCCTGCTCGCCAAGAGACTCCCGGTTCGACGCTTCGAGGATGCTGTGATTCCGCTGAGTCTTTCGAGTTGGTCCAAGTCGCGACATGCAGTACACGTGCATACCTCGGGTGACCTTGCAGCTGGCGTTCACGCAAGTGTCGCGGTGCCACCGCTCTTCATGCCGGCGATAATCGCCGGCGAGAAGTTTGTCGACGTCGCCTACCGCGATCCCTTCGCCTTGTCGGGAGTCGATCGTGGTCGTCGGATTTTGGTTCACGATTTATGTTCAAGCCAAAAGGCGGCAGAGAAACTAAAATCTGAGCCAATCTCATCCGAAGTCTATGTTTGCCGGTTTTCCGATCGACTTCCCATGGGGCCATTTCGCATGAAGAATGGAGCCGCCGCGATCGACGAAAGTTACCGCCGAACCAAAGACCTGCTGGGGACTTAGAACTAGGACCGGAATCGGATCCAACGTGGCGCGGGATCAGACGTATTGGCAGCGCGATCAGCACGCTGATGTGCGACGAATAAGAACTCAATGCCGGGAGCCGCGATGAGCCTCAACGAAGCCGACAAAAAAGCCCTCACCCGTGCCGTGCGACTATTGGAAACACCGGGTCTCGGCATCCGCGTTTCAAACCTCATCGGCAAGCCGATTGAAGACGGTCTGAGAAAACTACCCACACCCGTCCGCGACAAGATCACGGCGGCGACCGAACTGGCGTTGCAGGCGGCCATGAAGGCGGCTTTGGCCACGATGAAGGAAGGGCAACCCGCCGCGCCGCGCAAAAGGCGCCACAAGTTTGCTGCAGCGCTTAGCGGTAGTTTGGGCGGCGCCTTCGGTTTCACCGCTTTGGCGGCCGAGCTGCCCATCTCGACCACAATCATGCTGCGCGCGATCGCCGAGATCGCTCGCGCTGAAGGCGAGGATCTGCGCCAAGCATCGACGCAGATGGCCTGCCTAGAAGTCTTCGCCCTTGGTGGCCGATCCGATCAAGACGACGGCGCCGAGTCAGCTTACTTCGCCACTCGAAACGGTCTCGCCATGCTCTCCAAAAAAGCGGCCAGCTATCTCGCCGAGAAGTCTATCGCCGACGACGCCGCTCCGATCATGCTGCGTCTCATCAGTTCCATCGCCGCCAAGTTCAGCATTCCCGTCTCCGAAAAGTTCGTAGCTCAGGCGATCCCCGTCATTGGCGCCCTCGGCGGTGGTGCCATCAACCTCTTATTCATCGACCACTTCCAAGACGTCGCGACCGGCCACTTCACCGTGCGCCGCCTCGAAAAAACCTACGGCGAAGAACTCGTTCGCAAAGAGTACCGCCGCATCCGCGTCGCCGGCGAACCCTGGCTCGACGACACCTAGCCCTAACTCAAAAAACCAAGTATCGGTTGTACGGCGTCAGTGCGCTGGGAAAGCTCAGTCAAGGAGGACGAAATGACTTAGTCAGATCTGAAACTTTGCTCGAAACCCTATGGGTACCCAATCCCATCCGGCCAAGGTCGACCACCAGCTGGAACC
>JAZGFI010000165.1:0-2417 GCA_036479435.1 Planctomycetota bacterium
GTAAGCGCCCGGCGAACGGCGGGTTGCAATCCCGGGCGCTGGCGGCACCATCTCGCGATGTCAAAACGAGCGAAGCGATGGGCGGCGGCAGAAGCGAGCAAGATTCTCGACCGCGCGGATCGAGCGAAGAGCGATCAAGCGTACGCGAAGTCGCAGGGAGTGGGTGCGCATCGGTTGGGTTGGTGGCGAAAGCGTCTGGACCGGCCTCGGCGCGCACTTGGTAGGCGAGGCGCGAGGGCCGAGTTCGTCGAGGTGATGTCGAAGCCGACGGCAACGCGGGCGAACCTGGAAGTGTTGCTGGCAAACGGTCGGCAATTTCGAATCAGCAGCGATGTCGATCCAAAGATTGTCGGTCGGCTCGCCGATGCACTCGATGGCAAATGCTGAACGTGCCGCCGACGATGCGAGTGTTCGTGGCGATGGCGCCGACGGACATGCGCAAGTCGTTTGACGGGCTCTCGAACGCGGCGCGCAGCGTGATCGAAAAGGATCCGCTCTCGGGTCATCTGTTCGTTTTCTTCAACCGCCGGCGAACGATGATGAAAGCGGTGTACTGGGATCGCAACGGTTTCTGCTTGGTCGCCAAACGACTCGAGAAGGGTACGTTCATTTTGCCGCCGAAGAAATCCGGAGTCCTCGAGCTCGAAGCGGCGGAGCTGGCGTTGATTCTCGAGGGTATCGATCTGTCGAACGCGCGCCGACGACCGCGCTGGCAGCCCGCTCCAGCTTGGTCCTGAAAATACGCAAGAAAGTTTTCGGGACGGTTTGTGATCGCTCGATCGCTGTGGCTAATAGAAGGAGTGGCCAGCGAACCGCAAGACACCTCGAACCTGGATGCCGTCGTTGTCGAGCTCGGCCGGCTCTTTGACGCCGGTCAGAAAGACCTCCTCTTGGGCGCCGTTCGCTCGGTGCTGGGTGCAGCGCACACCGAGAACTCGTTGCTCAGCCAAAAGGTCGTCGAGCTGACCAAGAAAGTCTATGGCCGATCGAGTGAACGGATCGATCCAAACCAACTGCGCTTGGCGTTGGCGGATATGCGCAGCGAGGCCGCATCCGAACCGTCGGCAGATGCCGACGGCGAGCTGCCCAAGGATCCGCCTGCTGCCAAACGCAAGCCGCGTAAGAACGAACGACAAAATGGTCGCCGTCCGCTGCCGGCCCACTTGCCACGCGAAGAAATCCGACTGACGCCGACGCCTGATCAGCAGGCGGGCAAAGGCCAGATGACTAGGGTTGGCGAGGAACGCAGCGAAGTGCTCGAGTACGAGCCCGCGCGGTTCAAGGTTCTCGTCTATGTGCGAGAGACCTGGTCGAACCAGACGGGCGAAATCGTCACCGCGCCCACAGCCAACAAGGTGATCGAGAAGGGACTCGCGGGGCCAGGCCTACTCACGCAAGTCATGATCTCGAAGTTCAAAGACCATTGCCCGCTCGCGCGGCAAACAAGAATCTATCAGCGCTCCGGAATCGAGCTGCATCGAAACACGCTGGTCGACTGGGTCGCCGCCGTCGCGTTCTTGTTCGAACCAATCGCCAGTCGCATCTACGAGCTCGCCATGATGGCTCATGCGCTTCAGGTCGACGACACGCGCCTCGATGTTCTCGATCGAAAGAAGAAAAAGAACATCAAGCGCGCCCATCTCTGGGTGCTCGTCGGCGATCACAAGTACATCGCGTTCAAGTACACGCCCGACTGGACCGCCGAGAAAGCCGAGGCGTTCCTCGGCTCGCGCATTGGCTGGATGCAAGTCGACGGCTACAAGGGCTACGGGTCCATCGCCAAGGGCCGGCCACTTTTGCTCGTCGGTTGTTGGATGCACGCGCGTCGCTACTTCGTCAAAGCATTCGAGGCCAAGGACATGCGCGCGGCGGTGCCCATCGACATCATTAAGAAGATGTACGACGTCGAGCGCGCCGCCAAAGAAGCCGGCGATGATCACGATGCCCGCTACCAGCGTCGCCAAAACGACCTGGCACCCCTCTTCGATCAGTTCGAGGACTGGCTCACCGAGCACCGCGACGCGACACCACCAAAGTCAAACCTCGGCAAAGCGATCACCTACGCCGACAATCATTGGGACATCCTTCGCGTCATCGAAAAGGACGGTGCCCTCGAGCTCGACAACGGCGACGTCGAGCGCGTCATTCGCGGGCCCGCAATCGGGCGGCGAAACTGGCTCTTCGCTGGATCCGATGCCGGCGGCGAACGCGCCGCGGTCATCATGACTGTGATTGAAACCGCCGCGCGCGCAGGAATCGATCTTCGCGCCTACATTCACGACCTTCTCGTCAAGCTGTCCGCCGGATGGAAGAACTCGCGACTCGACGAGCTCTTGCCCGAAAACTGGACGTCCGAGAACTCGTCGCCTGCCACGATCTGACCGCGCACGACAACCCGTCCTTCGCCGGGCGCTTAC
>JAZGFI010000166.1:0-11589 GCA_036479435.1 Planctomycetota bacterium
GCTTTCAACCCCGCTGTTGGTGACGACGGCCGACCACGCTTTTTTACGCGGCGAGATTGTGGACGACTTTTGCCGCCGGGCCGCCGCCGCCGCCGACGTCGATCTTTGGGTTGGAGTCGTCAGGCACCAATCGGTCCAAGTTCTATTTCCCGGACTTAAAAAGACCGCACACAAGTTGCGAGGCGAAGCCTGGTGCGGCTGCAATCTGTTTTACTTCGCCAGCAAAGACAGCCGGCGAGCCGCCGAACTTTGGCGCCGCGCCGAGAAGGACCGAAAACGCCCCTGGCGAATCGCACGTACCATCGGCTGGAGGTTTCTTTTGAGTTTTCTCTTGGGTCGCCACAGCCTCGAGCAGACGCTCGACCACATCGGAAAAAAACTCGGCATCCGTATCCGCGCCCTGGAGTTGCCCTTCCCCGAGGCTTCGGTTGACGTCGACTCCGTGGAAGACTGGAAAATCGTTGAACAGTTGATCAAAAACTGCGCGAGCGCATCAACCCCGTGACCTCATCACCATCCCGCCCGCTCTTGCTGCTTCCCGTCGAAAATCAAGTCCGCGAACTCGACGCCAAACTCCTCGTGGCCACGATGGCCGCCCTCGAAGGCTATTCTTCGGTCATCGGGTGGAAGGGCTATATCGACTATCAGATCGCGAGATTCGGTCCGAGCATCTACTTCGCCAAATCGATCTCACCGGCCAACACCAAGATGCTGGGCATCAAAAGACAGCTCGGCCATTTCGTGATCGCCTGGGACGAAGAAGCAGTCGTCCACTACCCCGCCGAAATTTACTATCGGCGGCGCGTCGGTCAGGAGGCGCTTCAACTCATCGATCGCTACGTATGCTGGGGCGAAGACAACGACGAGCTCATGCGGGGTCATCCCGGATTTGATCCCAAGCTATCGCGAATTCTCGGCAACCCTCGAATCGACCTTCTACGCCCCGAGTTACGAGAGTTTTTCCGCGAACGCGCCGAGACTCTGCGGTCCGAACACGGCGACTTTGTTTTGGTCAACACCAATTTCGGCTCCGTCAATGGCTACACCGACAAGCTGAATCTAATGCGCCAAGACGAGAGCGGCACCTGGACCATGGGGCGCGGCTCCAAAGGCATGCCTTTGGACTATGCGCAGGGGCTCTTTGCGTTTCGATCCCGAGTCCTTGAAGGCTTCCGCGAGATATTGCCACGGCTTGCCGCCGCCAAGCCCCAGCGCCGTATCATCTTGCGGCCTCATCCCTCAGAAGACCACGAGGACTGGCGGCGCCGACTTGCCGACCATCCCAACATCGAGGTGATCGCCCAGGGCAACGTGGTGCCCTGGCTCATGGCCTGCTCGGCTCTGCTCCACAACGGCTGCACGACGGCGGTAGAGGGCTTTGTTCTGGGCACCAAGATCGTGTCCTTTGTCCCAGAGGACGATGACCGCTACGAGTTCGCATTACCCAACGCCTTGGGTCCGAGGTGTCGCAACATTGAGGAGGTTTTGGCCGCGCTTGCGGGCAGCGCTGAGTCGTCAGAGGTTCTCGCCAACCGCCGCAGCCTGGCCACGCGCTTCATCGGCTCTTTGGACGGCGAGCTCTCGAGCCAACGCATTGTCGCGATGCTCGATGAATGTCATCCGCGACGGGAACTCAGCGGGCTTGCGACCCGCACCTGGGGCAAGATGCGCGCCGAGTGGCGCCAACTGAATAAGATATTTAAACAGCGATTCGGCGTCGCGCGCTACGGCGAAGATTTTAGACGCCAGCGCTTCCCCGAACTCAGCGAAGAATTCGTTCAACAAAAAGTCGATCAATTCGCGACCGCCCTTTCTCTGCCAACTTCACCGCGCGTTCGCCAGCGCAGCCTCGATCTCTTCCAACTGACGCCAAGATCAAACCCTTAACGTTCGCGTCAGACCATTTTCACTACCCTTTGACCGCACCGCAAAACTCAGCCGCGAAGGAACCGCGTCTAAGCGGACACCTACAGTTCGAAGGTGTCGCCGAGATAAAGCTCTCTTACTGCCTCATTCTTGATGATTTCGTCCGGGCTTCCCGATGCCAGGACTCGACCTTCACTCAAGGTGTAGACGGAGTCGCAGAGTTTCAAAGCTTCGCGCACATTGTGGTCCGTCACCAACACGCCAATGCCGCGCGTGGTGAGATAGGCCACGAGGCGTTGGATCTCTCCCACGGCGACGGGGTCGACGCCGGCAAAAGGCTCATCGAGCAGCATGTAGCGCGGATTGGCGGCAAGGGCGCGCGCCAATTCACAACGCCTGCGCTCTCCACCAGAAAGGACCGCCGTACTTGAATCGGCAAGGCGCGTAATACGAAGATCTGCCATGAGTTTTTCGAGCTCGTCGCGACAGGCGCCACGACTCAAATCCCGGCGCATCTGCAGCACGCAGAGAATATTGTCGGCGACGGTGAGGCCGCGAAAGATGGATGCCTCCTGAGGCAGATAACCAATGCCGCGGCGCGCGCGGAGATGCATGGGAAGGCTGCTGATGTCTTCGCCGTGCAAGATGACGCGACCGCCGAGTAGCGCAACCTGGCCCAAGATCGCCCGAAAACAGGTCGTTTTGCCGGCACCATTGGGGCCCAAAAGACCGACCACTTTGGCGGGTTCAACCGAAAGAGTGACCCCATCTAAGATCGCGCGACCGCGAAACCGCGCACTGAGATTGTGAGCTTCGAGCACCAGCGTCTCCGAGGAATTACTTACCGCGAGCCAGCCCGGGCGACGGTGGCCGCGCGATGATACCCTTTGATAGGTCGGCTTTCGAATACATGCCAGGGGACGCGGCAAGGCGTGACGATTTTCGTGCGATACCTGACGGGAGGAGTGGCGCGTCGCGTGCTGCTCATCGCTGGCGTTTTCTCGGCGGTTTTCTCCGGGTACTCAATGGCGATCTACCTCTCGCAAGCTGCTTCCGGCTTCATCAAGCCGCAGTTCGTCATTCAGCTCGTCTTGACGAAGACTCTGATCGCGACTGAGATCATCCTGCCGATATCCGTCTACGTGGCCGTGCTCCTTGCCGTCGAACAACTAAAGCGCGGGCATGAAACCACCGCCATGCAGGCTTTGGGATTCGGTCCTCGGCAGGCGGCGAAGGCTCTTGCCGGCCTCTTGTTTGCGTTTGCGCTACTCGTCGCCCTGCTGTCAATGTGGTTGCGACCTCTCGCCTACCGACAGGTCTACCTCACCAACGCCCGGGCGGAAGCCGCATTCGATCTTCTCGCGTTGGAACCGAACCGCTTTTACGTCGGTCACGAGGGCCAGCGGGTCGTCATGGTGGATGGCAAAAGCGAAGACGGTGAGTTGCGGCGCGTCTTTATTTGGAGCAAGAACGATCGCGAAGAGCTCGTGTTACGGGCCGACAGACTTCGCCCCAAGGGAATTGAAGACAGCCAAGGTCGCGACATCGTCGAATCAAAGAACCTTCGCATTTGGCGCATCGCCGAGCAAGGCTGCGAGATCATCGCGGACTCCGGCGAGTTGACGGCCAGCGTCGACTTCTCCGGTATCACGCCTTTGGGCTACAAACGTAAAGCCGCTTCTACTCTTCGGCTTGCAAGGTCAGATGACGCCGACGACATCGCAGAGTTTCAGTGGCGAGTTACCCGCCCGATATCAGCCTTTCTCCTCGGTTTCTTGGCATTGTTTGTGGCGGGATGGGCGCGGACTTCGCAGCGTTCAACCCGTACGATTGCAATTGGAGTCGCTGTCTGCCTCGCGTACTACTTGATCAGCATCAGCGCTCGGCGCTGGGTTCGCGATGAAATCGTCGACGCCTGGCCGGGAATGTGGTGGGTCGACGCGCTCTTGGCCTTGATCGTGATCGCCTTGTATACCCGTCGCGGACGCAGTCCGCGACGCAGCAGGGCGACAACGACCGGTGGGGCGAACTCATGAAGCTCTTCGATCGCTACCTCGCCCGAGCGGCCCTGAAGGGCTTTTTATTGGTGTTGCTGGGTCTCGTCGTGCTGATTAGCCTGGCCGCGCTCGTGGGCGAGCTCAAAGACGTCGGCAAGGGCCACTACGGGCTGATCGATGCCGTGGCGCATGTCGGCCTGACGCTCCCCCAAAGGGCCTTAGACCTTATGGCCGTCTCTGCCCTCGTCGGGGGAATTCTAGGACTGGGCTCACTGTCTTCGCAGCGAGAGCTACTCATGCTTAGGGCTTTCGGCCAATCGCCACGCCGAATGCTGCTCTCCGTCGGTTTCGGCGCCGTACTTCTCATGCTCGGCAGCGCTGCGGTGATGGAGCAGCTGGCGCCCCTCAGCTCGCAAGAGGCATCGCGGCGAAAGCGTATCGCCTTAGGAAGCGACCGGGCCGCCCTCACCGAAGAGGATCTTTGGCTCCGCAATGACAACTCTATCGTTCGCATCGGCATGGTCGAAGAATCGGGAGAGCTGAGCGATGTGCAAATCTTCGAATTCGGTGACCGTCAAAACCTGGCCGCGGTGATCCGGGCCGAGACCGCGACGGTCGAACCTGACGGTACTTGGACTTTGAGTCAAGTCCGCCGCGATGACTTGGATGCCAAAACACAAGCGACCTTGGCGAACTTGACCTTCAAAGGAGCGCGCGATCCTGCGAACCTCGACCTTTTGATTGCCCGCCCCGCCGAACTCTCTATGCGCGCCATAAGCCACGAACTAACCAAAGTCCAAAACTCGAAAGCACCAGCTGAGGCTGCCGCTCGCAAACGTCATGAAAGCCTCGAGAGGTGGTTTTGGCGAAAACTGGGCGGGATCCTACTTGGCGGCTGCATGCTGATGTTGGCTCTCCCGTTCGCCGTCGGCTCTTTGAACCCTGCAAGCAAAGGCAAGCGCTTGATCGTCGGCGTCATTATCGGCGCGATGATTCACGTCGCCGTGCAAGCCTCGCATTACGGTGGCGAGATCGGCGGCTATGACTCGAGGGTCATGGGACTACTGCCCGCCATCATGGCGTTTGCGGCAGCGATCGCGATGACTTGGCGGTTGCGATAAATGAGATCACCAACGGTGGCAGGCACTGCGCCGTCACTATTCGGTGCCTGGCACGGAAAAGTGACGGCGTGGTGCCTCGCACGAGATCAACGATGCCTGGCCGGCACCGTATGAACACTATCCGCGGAGGAAACGCAGGGAGCCAGCGATGCCGAGCCGCAAGCCGGGTCCTTCGTGATGAATGATCTGGCCGTCCAAGGTCACCCCACCATCGAGCTCAATGTCGATCTCACTGGCGATGCAGCTATGGTAACCCTTCATTGGAGTGTTGAAGGTACCGGTCTTCGCACGAATCGCCGCAAGGCCCGCACGAAAAAGGTGGCGGTGATCAGCAGAAACCGCGGTAAGACGGATCTGACCCTGGCCCTCGCCCTCGCCCCAAAACGGGTAAATGCCGAACACCAAACGCTCAAGCGTACTCGCCAGCGTTACGCACCAGCGATCTTCAGGCAGTAGCTTGCCGTCGGCGAAGATGCGCTGACGACTGGGCTTGAACGCGCTGCGATTCAAGAAGTGTTTCGCAACCAGTTTGGCAACGCTAACACCCGTACCAATTCCCGTGCGCATGCCGGGCAATTTGCTGTCGTCTCGGAATGCCCAAGTCTTGAGCGAACCTTCGTAGACCGCACCGCCACCGACGAAGAAGCCACACTCGGGCCGGCTGCCGTTCTTCGAGACAGCGATCACCGAACGCTCGACGATTTCAAATGGTGGGGCGCCGCCTTCATCCGTCCACTTCAAGAGACGTTGCAGTTGTTCGATCTGGTCGCCTCGAAGACCGACATCGTAAGCGGTCATGTTGGTGCGACCGCCTTCAAGTACCGCGAGGAGCGGCATCGATTTCTTGCGGTTGAGTAGGTGAGTCGCCACCATGGAGACGGTTCCGTCTCCTCCACTGACCGCAACCACATCCATGCCCGACTCTTGAAAGTCATCAAGCGCCGCGCCGACGTCATCTGGGTTTCGAACCACAATGTGAGGAACGGGCAATTCGTCGAGCACGCGCGTGACGCGATCAAGGTCACCACACAGGTTTCGGTATCCGAGCCCCATGATGACACCCATTCGAAGAGCCGCGCCACGGGGCTTCCGTTGCGGCTCGAGGCGAGGCATCTCTGATTGGCCAGCGGCAGCAGTGCTCACCTGGCCCATCGTCAAATCGACCTCATGACTCATTTGTTCATCCCCACGTCAGCGTGTCGGCGGTATGCTAACGAGCCTCACTGCTCACACCCCGCCTTTCTCACCACCAAGATCAAACCCCTAACCGACTCCGACACAGCGACTTAAGTCACTTACCAGCTTCCCAGGCGTTCTTCAGGCGCCCGATCAAGCTCTTGGCAAGCTCTTCATCCACGTTTGCTCCCTGCGAAAGATCACAAAGACCGGGCCAACCGGGGTCAGCATAGTCCTTCCCCTCAAAACTAACGAGTTCGGCGTAACGCAGGATTACGTGAAAGTGAACCTGGCGATCGACCATCATCAGCATGAGGTAGTTGATCTTGTCGTAGGAAAAAGCGGCGGAAAGAGCGTGCTCGAGATCCACAATGACAGATCCGAATTCGGCAAACGCTTCCGCACTGATATCGGAAAAAGCCTCCGCAGGCTCACGGCAAATAAGAACGCAAGACCCCAAGGTGACCTGTTTGCTGCGCAGCAACACCACCCAATGGTCGTATTCACGGACGAGTGTTCGCGGGTAGCCGAAGCTAGCCATCGTCTCATTCACGAATTTGTTCCCCCAACCGTGCGACCCCAAAGGTCTCGGTTAACTTGTACAAGATAGTAAAAAGTGTCGACGCTTGCTCACTTCTTTTCAGAGAGGCCGAATTTGACCCGAGCCAGCGGGCCATTCCCTTGTCGACGAGATTGCTCGCCACGAGTTCACTGCGCCGCAACGGGACCACAAGGCCTTTTGCCACCAGCGCTTCCCGCCAAGCCCTCGGAACGACCGCCCGCGACAGCGATTCAAGCGCAGCACGGAACTTCTGCCAAGCCGAGGGTCGACGCGGTGGGGTAAACAGTCGCAGCTCCCCGCCGACCGCGAGGACATCGGCCATCATCGACACGCTGTCGGCCGTCACGACGAATAGCTGCGCTTCCGCAAGGTAGGCCAAGTAGGGGTTTTCGTCGCTAGACTCGGAGAAACGATGAAAGTGGAGACAGGTTGACTGAGTCGCATTCCGAAGGGCATCCGCGGCCTCTTTGGAGACGCGCCGGCCGCAAGTGATGAGCAACTGAGCCCCGGTCTCGGCCGCCAGGGCGCAAGCCTCTTCGCCCAATTTCGCCGCCGTCTCGGGGTCGAATCTGTAGGGCGGCGCATCGCCTCCGACGAGCAAGGCGATCTTAGGCTGCTGCTCAGCGCCCCAACGTAGCGCGTACTTTTCGGCGACGGCAGATTCGCAAGCCTCTTGGCGAGTAGCGGTTGAGATAGGAAGGTCGACACTGAAATGGCGGGCGTGAGGCGGCAGGCAGTATTGCGGCGTGGACACGACCAGATCGAAAGCCGCCAAAGGTGCTCGCGGCCGGCCCAGATGAATCAGCCGCGTCTTACCTCCGCTAAGGCGCTTGATGCCGCGGGCGATCGGGGCGCTGCGCCGACCGACGCCAATGACAAAGTCCGGCCAGGGCGCGACCAAAGACTCCTCCCCCTCCGCGAGGCTCCAAAAAGATGTGCCCAGCAACCAGTTCGGCAAGCGCCGCAACTCGCGATATTTGAGCATCTTTTTTTCGAAGGAATAGCCCCATCCTCGGGCAAGGCTTAGGGCCTGAGCGTTGTCGCCAACTTTGTCGCCAAGCAGCACCCAGACTTTGAGGTCTTCGGACACGCCATCAAATCTCAGTATGTCAACCGCTTTTCAGTCTTTAGCGGTAGCTCGGCCAACAGTGCGGCGATGCGTTCTCCGGCACCGCCAGTTCCGTAAAGAGGGTCCGACTCCAAGCGACCCACTTGCCGCGCCGCTTCGACTCCCTTGATGATCTCACTGCGGTTGTAGCCGACGTCGATAACATTGGGTCCCCGGTCTCTTCCCGCTTGCCGACCGCCAATGTTGATCGCTGGAAGCCCCAAGAACGCACATTCGCGAATCCCCACACTCGAATTGCCAACGATGCAATCGGCGCGGTTCAGCATTCGAATGAAGTGCTCAGGTGCGAGGCTCTTGAAGAAATGAATGTGATCGGGTGATTGGTTCTCGCGAAAAGCTCGAATACCGTTTGAGGTGCCATCGGATCCGGCATCGACGTTGGGCCAAAACCACAGGGTGGGCCGCTTGAGATCTTTGATCGCAAACAGAGTCTCTTCGATGTTGTGCCGGGAGGCTTTGTATTCGGTGGTAACCGGGTGCTGCATGACAACGACGTAGCCGTCGTCGAGCGCAATGCGCGGGCCAACGCCCGAATAGTGTTCGAAGACGTCGAAGTCCTTTGCGTCATCTTCGAGCGCCTTCAGCGCAACATCAATCGAAGGGCATCCCGTAACATGAACTTGCGACGGCTCTTCGCCCATCTTGATGACGCGCTCGGCGGCGGGCCCTGAGGCGACAAAGTGGATGTCCGCGAGTTTCGTGACCGCATGGCGAACTTTCTCGTCAATCGAACCGGTAACTTCCCCGCCTTGGATATGAGCCAAAGGAATGTGGAGATAACTCGCCGCAATAGCCGTCGCCATCGTTTCAAATCGATCCGCAATCGTGACCACCACGTCGGGCTTTAGATTGTCGAAAACGGTCGCGAGTTCCACGACGCCGAGTCCCGTCGATTTTGCGGACGTTACGAGATTCTCACCTTCGAGAATCATGTACACCCGGCGATCGATGGAAAACCCCTCTTCGTCGATCGTGCGATCCGTGGCACCGTAGCGATCCAAGAGCGCGGAGGCGGCGATGACCAACTGAAGTTCTAGATCGGGATGATCTTTGACCGCCTTCAGAATCGAACGCGCACGCGAATAACTCGGCCGGGCGGTAACGACGACGCAGATCTTTCGTTTCATGACTGAGCGGCCTCAAGATCGTCGTGGGACAAAAGAGCGTTTCGCTTGACGTCCCGTTGTAACCGGCGCCCGATGAGGGTGGGAAGGTCATTGGCGGGGATTCCGGCTCCGGGCTTTTTCGCCGTCAGGTGTCGATCCTCCAAAACCGTGCCCGCGGCAAGATCGTCCTTCGCGACGACACTCTTCATGAACACCGAGCGCAAGCCCGCGATGTCATCTGGCACTCGAGATTTGTCGACGGGATAAGCGCGAAGCGTCTCGGCGAATCGAATTCCCTCCACGAGCTGTGCGAGTTCCTCTGGAATCACCGAAGACGGCACGTCGGGTCCGAACATCTCACGACTAAACGTCAAATGGAGTTCCAAAAACTCGATGCCCACCGTCGCCGCCGCGATTCCCGCATAGATCGTCCCCGAGTGATCCGACAAACCGGCCGCGCAGCCCAGACGCTCGCGGATCTCGGCGATGACGTTCAGTCCGAGTTTCTCCGGTGGGCATGGGTAGGCGGAAGTGCACTGAAAAACGCCAACGGGTGCTTGGTGACCGCGCACCAGCTCAACGGCGGCCTCGATCTCGGGCCAAGCGCTCATCCCCGTCGAAATCAAGACCGGTTTACCGGTTTGCGCCATCGCTGCAATCAAGGCGTGGTTATTAGTCTCACCAGAAGCGACTTTCCAGCCGGCGACTCCGACGTCGGCGAGTAAGTCGATCGCTTCGGCGGAGAATGGCGACGACAAAAAGAGCAACCCGGCTTCACGCGCGTGCGCCTCCAGCTCGCTCCACTGTGATTTAGAGAACTCCATGCGCTTCCAGTAGTCAAAACGCGTCTCATCTTGCGACGAGAACTTCGTCCGCCAGGGTTCTGAGGGCGTGCTTTCGGCTTCGGCGATGTGAGTTTGAAACTTGATGGCATCGGCGCCGCAGCGCGCGGCACAGTCGATGTAAGCATGTGCCATACCAAGACTGCCATCGTGAGCCTGGGCGACTTCCACAATGATGGTGGCGGGAGCCCCAGGGCGCGGGTTGTGAAGCCAGGAGTCAGGCATGGGCATGGGCATGGCCTTATTCTTGCTCATGATGGTTCGATTTCGTTTTCGTTTTCGTTTTTTGGTTGGGATCGTTGAAACATGAACTCGGCTAACTCCAGTTCAATGGGCTCGTCGATGTTGACGACAAAGCCATCGACGACGACTCCGGCGCAGTCATCTTCGACAATGTGCCCATCATCAACAAGCGTCGACCTGGTCAAGGCGTAGCAGATTCCATTGCGGATGAAGTAGCTCTTGGCGTCCTGGCGCCGCGAAACCGCGCCGCCACCACCGGCAACGCTGTCCCAAAAGAACTGGATGCGGCCGCCATGATCGCGAAGGAGGCATTTTTCTGGGACGTAATGACCCGGCATCGCTGAAATCGTGGTCGCGGCTCGATGACCACCCTCGACCACCGCCTCGACGCAACGGCGAACATCTTCCGACCGCCGCAATGGCGTCGTGGGTTGCAGTAAGACCGAGACGTCAAATCGCTGATCGAAGTGCGCTTCGCTCTTCAGCCAAGCGTCCTGCCACATGCCCACAGAACTGGCCAGATCCGTCGCGTACTGATCCGGCCGCAGAAAGGGAACACTCAGTCCACAACGTCGCCCTTCTTCGACCATCTCTTCGTCGTCGGTGGAAAGGACTGCGGCATCGATCCAGGGCAGTTCGGCGATGGTGTGAGCCGCCCAAGCGATAAGCGAGCGTCCCCCGACCCGGGCGAGGTTTTTGCGAGGTATGCCTTTGCTACCGCCGCGCGCGGGAACAACCGCAAGAACTGAAAGCCCGTTCCAAGCCAAAAGCCGGTCTCCTCAATGTCTGCTGAGCTAGGCGGGCTGGCCCGCACCGCGAATCCTACCGAGGACGCCTCGAACATTCGAGGACACAGGTGGCGTTGTAAAGTCAATTCATGCCACGGGGAAGTAGACGCTGAAGGTCGTGCCTTCCTTGGGCTCAGATGCCACTATAATTCGCCCCCCGGACTGCATGACAATGCCGTGTACAGAGGCCAAGCCGAGTCCGGTGCCCCGATGCTCGGCCTTGGTCGTAAAGAAGGGCTCAAAGATATTCGGCAACAACTCCGAGGGGATACCCTCCCCGGAGTCCGTGACTTTCAACGCAACGAAATCACCGTCGAGCCCCTCCAACTCGGCGATGTCAGCCACCGCCATCTCGGTCAGCTCGATGGTGATGGTGCCCATGCCAACAATCGCATCTCGTCCGTTCAACACCAGATTCATGACCACCTGTTCGAACTGGCTGCGATCGACCCTAATCAAACGGGTCTTGGGCCCCCCCGAGATGAGCAGTTCAACATCAACTGGCAACAAACGCTTGAGCATTGGCTTCAACGACCGGATGACCTCGCCCGGATTCAATGCCGTCGCGTGCAGAACTTGTTGCCGGCCAAAGGCCAAGAGCTGGTTGGTCAACCTTGCGGCTCGCTCCGCGCAAGCGGTGATCTCCGAGGTCTGTTCGATGTAATCGCGATGGTTGTCGATCCTCTTTTCAGATTTGATTTGGCTCCGAAGCAGCTCGGCATTGCCGATGATGGCGGTGAGGATGTTGTTGAAATCGTG
>JAZGFI010000167.1:0-5466 GCA_036479435.1 Planctomycetota bacterium
AGAATAACTTCACATTCTCGCCGCTCAGCTTCACGCCATCTTCGGTCCGTGCTCAATCGCGAGAATCCTCGAATACAGGAAGTATGCTGCGGTTCTCGCTCAATCGCCCGAACCGAATTTGACGCAAATCTGAGTGCGAACTCTGCGAACTTATTCTCGACCGAGCCCTAAGGGCTCAGTCAAGAATAACTTCACATTCTCGCCGCTCAGCTTCACGCCATCTTCGGTCCGTGCTCAATCGCGAGAATCCTCGAATACAGGAAGCATGCTGCGGTTCTCGCTCAATCGCCCGAACCGAATTTGACGCAAATCTGAGTGCGAACTCTGCGAACTTATTCTTGACCGAGCCCTTAGGTCTTTGGTGGCTGGGGTCGAAGCACAAACTCCAGACTCAAGCCCAGCGCCAGTGTTCCCGCCGAAGCCAGGGCCGGAATCCAACTTTCCTTAAGTGACCAAGCCATCATCCACGCCGACAGGCCGAGAAAAACGAGCGGCGGCAGAGGATACCAGGGAACTCGAAAGGGTCGCTCACGGTTTGGATCGCGCCGCCTCAATGCCATCAAACCCAAGACCGCCATTCCCGCGAATAAACTCAAGGTCATGCCAACGTAGGTCAGCAAATCATCAAGTGCCGCGAAGGCCACCATGACCGAAGCGAGGGCCGCTTGCAGCCACAGGGCCCGCGCCGGCGATCCCCGCCCGTTTTTATGGGCCAGCGCCTTTGGGAGCTGTCCCGCCTCGGACATAGCCCACAGAATCCGGGGGCCGGCCAGCACGAAGGAGCTAACGGTCGAAACCAAGATCGCTACAAAGCCGACTCCGAACCAAGCTCCCGCCCGTTCGCCGAAGAGCTTCACGGCGGCGGCATACCCCACGGCAACTTCGCCGCTCATTTCGGAGAGCGAGAGCGCCCGTAAGAAAACCAAGTTCAGCCCCAAGTATAGGAGCGTGACGAAAGCACAGGCCGCGAGCAGTGCCCGCGGAAGGTTTTTCCCCGGGTTCTTCGTTTCGCCGGCCAAGTACGCTGCAGCGTTCCATCCGGTGTAAGCAAAGGCCACCAAGACCAGAGCCGACGCAAAAGCACTCGACATGATTCCGGGCGACACAGCACTTGCCGTCACCGCCGAAGAAGCGCTTTCTTCAACCGCGAAGCCCGCGCCGATGAAAAGCAAACAGAGCACAATCTTCAAGACCGTGGCCGCGTTATTGGCGACCAATCCCAAGCCCAATCCGCGCGCATGCAAGGCGGTGAGCAAAAGGACTACGAGCACCGCCACCAAACGCGGCGACCCCTCCCAGCCCAAGGCCTCGGCGTACTTGGCGATGGCCAAAGAGACTCCGGCAATCGGGGCCGCAAACCCCGCCACCAAGCTCACGAACCCGCACAAAAATCCCGCCCGGCGGCCGAAAATCTCGCGGACATAGACATACTCGGCGCCCGCCTTTGGGATCATGGCTCCGAGTTCCGCGAAGCAAAGTGCGCCGGCTCCCGCCAACAGCCCGCCGAGGCCCCAGGCCCAAAGCAGATCTCCAGAATTCCCCAACGACGCGGCCAAAAAGCCACTCGTCGTGAACACTCCGGCCCCGATCATGCTCGAGACCACCAGAAAAAATGAGGAGCCGAATCCGAGCTTCGGGGGCTGTTCGCGTTTGCCTTCTTCCAGCACGCGGGCCTCCTTGAAATGCTCTCCACAGCAGGGCAAGATACGCCCCGCAATCGGCGGGTGTAGCTTAGTGGTAAAGCCCCAGCCTTCCAAGCTGGTTACGAGGGTTCGATTCCCTCCACCCGCTCTCCGCCAAGAATGGCAAGCGAGTCGACATCAAGCCCTCAACGTTGTTTTGCGTTGGGGGCTTCTTTGATCGAGGTTGTCGGCGGCGTTCGCACCCTTGCCAGCCATGAGCCCCCCCCCCCCCCGACCGACCACCATCGTTGCGGCGATCACCATGACATCGGTTCTCGATGCCTTTGGTCACAGAGATGTTGGTCTGGTGGCCGATGGGCTTTTCATCGTTTCTCGAGGGTTACTACTCCTCGAGGAGATGACTGTGGGTAGCGTCGAGATCGAGTTCGTAGATCCCTTTGAAGTCGGCGATTTTGGCGAGCGTCTCAGCACCAAAGGCGGGCTGGCCTTCGAAGGCGTGGAGGCAGATCCCCTCTAATAAATCACCCAGGGTGATGTCTTTGTATTCCGCGAGGCCCTTGAGGACCTTCACGAGGCGCTTTTCCATCCGCACGCCGGTTTGGACGCGCTCGACTTTAGTTTTGTTGTTTTGGCTTACCATGGTACCAAGGTAACAGCCCGGGGTGCCGCGATCCATGGCGCCTTCTTTTTTGGCCTTGACCCTCCCCCAAGGGGAGGCCCTAGGATGCTTGGACGACCAACGATAGTACTCCTGAAAAGGCCCCGAGAGCGCCGTGCAGCACTACACAATCGGAGAGTTCTCGAAGATGACCGGCTTGCCGGTGAAGACGCTGCGTTTTTACCAGGAGCAGGATCTTCTGCTACCCAGCTCCGTCGATCCGGCCAACGGCTACCGCTACTACGGTGCCGACCGGATAGATCGGGCCCGGGTCATTCAGAGCCTCCGCAGTCTTGAATTCAGCGTCCGTGAGGTTCGCGAACTCCTCGCCGGCGCCGATGATGACGCCGACATCCTGGGCGCTCTTGAGGCCAAGAATCGCCAGCTTGTCAACGAAACCAGACGACTAACGGCTATCCAACGGGCTTTGGCGGGAATCCTCAAACACGAATCGGAAGCGAGAGAACTCATGAGTGGTGTGGACTACGAAATCGAAGAGAAGACGATCGCCGCGCTGAAAATCGCGGGCTTGCGGATGAAGGGCGCCTATCGGGATTGCGGCCCCAGTTTCTCGAAGCTGGGAAGACGCTACGGCCGGCACTTGGCGGGCAAGCCCATGATGTTGATCTATGACGAATCTTATCGCGAAAGCGACGCCGACTTTGAGGTCTGCATGCCGGTGAAGCGCGGCGACTCGCGCGACGACATGGTTGTTCGTGAAATTCCCGGAGGCACCTGTCTTTCGCTACTTCACAAAGGGCCTTACGACGAACTGCCTCGCTCTTACGGCCGACTCTTTGAATACGCCAAGGAACGGGGCTTGGAGTTTGCTCTTCCCAGCCGTGAGGTCTACCGCAAGGGGCCGGGGATGATCTTCAAAGGCAACCCGAAGCGCTATCTGACGGAGATTCAGATGTTTTTGAAAGATTCTGAAAAGAAATAGCTTTGGCCGTTTTGACATTCGATGAACGAATCGTCAGCTGAAACGTCACCTTCTTAGATAAGTGCGAAAAGCCGCGAATTTCCGTTGGCCATGGGCGAGTAACTCGTCCATCCTGGGATGAAAGCGGATCAGGTCTAGGGAGAACTTCAATGACGCGGCAACTCCTCGAACTACTGGTGGTGGCTCTTCTCGTTGCGCCCAGTGTCTTGGCTCAAGACGCCGACGCCGACGCCGAAAAAGCGAAGCGCGAAAAGCGCCCGATGGTCGCGTGGCAGCCCGATTACGAGGCTGCCTTGAAGCTCGCCAAAATAGAGAAGAAGCCGCTCATGGTTGCCTTTATCTTGCGCGGCGAGCCTGCCAACGAGACGGTTTGCGACGAACACTTCCGCGACGAACTGATCTGCGAGATGAGCAAGAAGTTCGTGTGTCTGTTGGCTTTGTCTACCTTCCGAGATTTGGAAGAAGGCGAGACCACCGATCTCAGCAAAGAGTTGGTTGAGAAGCTTGAGCCGACGGCAACTCTCGAACAACTCAAAAAAGTCGAGCACGACGCTCGCTACGGCCTGTTGGAATCCAACCGAGTTAGCACGCCGCAGTTCTTCTTTTTGAAACCAGACGGCGAGTCCGTGCTGCTTCACCACGTCTACACGCTTTCACCCGAACGCCTCCTGGAGAAGATGCAGAAGGCCTTTCACTTCTTCGACCCCAGCTGGGATTTGCCGAAGGATATGAAGGAGATCAACGCGAATGAAGTCGTCGAGGTCGAAGAACTCGTCAAGCTAAGCGACGACAAGAACATGGTGACGCGCCGCGCCGCGATGGCGAAGCTCGCGGGCAAGGATCATCCGATGGTGATCGAGTTTCTCATCAAGCAAACCGGTAAGACCGTGAAGACTCAGCGTCGATTGGAGGCCATTCGCGCCATGGCCCAAAAGGGCCAGATCAAGTTTTTGGATTGTCTGCACAAGTTGCTCCCCAAAGAATCGAGTTTTCAGATTCGCAGCAACGTGGCGAACGCTATCGGCACCATTGGCTTGGTCGAAAGCGCGGAGGTTTTGGCCAAGGCCGTGAAGAAGGAGCGAAAAGACAACGTGCGGTCTTTGTTGATGCGCGCCTGGGCCAAGTGTGCCGGGGGCGAAAGTGATGCTTACGCCAAGTCGCTAAACAAGATGCTCAAGAGCCGTTCCAATGTTGACCGACTCACCGCCTTGTACTTGATCGGTTTGATGGCGAAGGAAGTGCCGCTGGAAGCTGAAGTCATCAAGGCGGCGCGCGACAAGAGTTCGCGTATTCGCGGCGCGGCCTACTTTGCCATTGGTTCGAAGAAATGGACCAAGGCCAAAAAACGCCTCGAGAAGCGATTCAACAGCGAGGCGGGTGAAGTAAAGAAAGCCTGCGCTTGGGCGCTCGGAGAACTCGGTGACCCGGCCTACGGAACTTTCGATTCTCCATCCAGTGTAATTGCGGGTTGGTTGCCCAGCGCAGCTTCTTAGCTGCGATCAAATTCAGGGCTTCTTAGCTGCGATCAATCCAGGGCCTATTAGCTGCGCGTCATCATCACAGCCAGCCTAGTCGCGGTAGATGGCGTGACAAGCGGTGCAGGTCGAGGTGATGCGGTCGAGTACGGATTTTGCGCGCAGCAACTGCGCAGCATTCAAGCCTTGAACGGGAGCCGCCTTGAAGAGTTCCACGAGTTCGCGACTCGCGTCGACACTGGTTTGAAGCCAAGCGCGGAAGTCTTCATCTTCCGTCGCGGCATCGGGCAGCTTTTGGCTGCTTTCAAAAAGGTCGCGCAGCTTTTCGGCTTCGTTACGGGCGTCGACATCGGGGTGCATCGGGTCCGCGCGCCAGCTGTGCTTCTTCAAGGCCTTCAGGTGATCGTGGGCGCGGGGGACTCCGACCATGATGGCGCGGAACCCGTCGAGGACTTGGCGCGACGGGAAGTCCCATCTCAGTGCGGCCGATTGTTCCGCATTCGGAATCTTCGACTCGGCGACGGTTTGGTAGAGCCCGTCGTACTTGCCCGAAGTCCCGCACCATTGCCGCATCTCAGCCAAGGCTTGATCGCGCGAGGCGCCATCGACGACGATGCGACCGATCGCGGCGGCGGCCGGTCCCCGGTGACGACCGTGGAAGCAGTGCACATAAAAGGGGCCTTCGAGTTCGCGAAAAGTCTTGGCGATCCGGCCGATCTCGTCGGCATTCATCCCGGAGTATTCGAT
>JAZGFI010000168.1:0-6602 GCA_036479435.1 Planctomycetota bacterium
AGTCTGCGGGCAAAAAGGAATGGCCTAGCTCGACACCGAAGGCGACTTCTTCATCGAACATCCAAATTCGTTCTGAAATCGCTCGATTGATGTCGTCGACGCCAAACTTCCACTCGCCGTTTTCTTCGACTAGCAATCCGCTGACCGGGTGCACAAAACGCTTGCCGTCGTAGTCGACGCCAAACCACATTCGATCCGCGGGCTCTTGCGGAGTCAGCCCTAATGCGAACTCACCGCGACCGATCTTGATCTTCCTTAAGATCGTCCTCAATAGTCGCTTGAGTTGCGGCTTCTCAGGGTCCGCTACACAAAAGACCAAAAGAGCCGACTGCTTTTCAGCGACAACGCAGTGAAGAAACTCGTCGTCCATTTCGGCGTCGAATACTTTGGCTTTGATTCCACCGACTTTGCCATTGCGGATCTTCGAAGCAACCGCGCCATCGCCAATCAACTCACGCCGGAAGTAGTCGGCACCATCCGCCAACGATCTCTTTTTGTCGTTGACCAAAAAGATGGTGAGGCTTGATCCTTCCTCGGATTCAGCCACCAAGTAGGGCTTGTCTCGACCGACCTCTTCTCGGCGCTCGGCAACGACCCAGCCTGCGGGCAGCTGCAGAACCAGATCGAGATCGTCCAACCTCAACTTCAGGGACTGCGCACCGAGGCCTAGGGCCAAAGACGCCAAAACCAACGCCGCTCGTAGTACTGTTGCCATCTTCCATTCTCCACCTGAAGCCTGAGACCCATCAAGGTTATCAGAAACTCAGCACCTATCTGATTCGAAGATCCTCTCATTGGCCGACCTTCAAGTGACTTCGGAAGCCGGAATTCCTAACGGAGTCGCCGCTCGGGAAGTCTCGACCAAAGATCAAGCTTGCAGTAAGCTGCCGATTGCCCGAGGATCGGACAGGCAATTAGAGAGACAGGAATCCCTAATTGGGGGCGAACAATGAATGAACCAGCAAGAAGGGGCAAAGATGAAATCATCATTGCTCGTAGCTACACCATTGAAGGGGCCCGCGAGACCGTAGCGATTCTGATCAAACACGGGATCACGGCGACTTGCTATGAGCCCCGGTACGCCAATCAAATATTTTTGACCGGGGAGAGCTTCGAGACTCCCTTACATTGCGTGATGGTCCCGGCGACGCAACAAGAAGAAGCTCGTAAGTTCTTGCACGGTCATGACGGCTTGAATGTCGTGGTCATGGGCGAATAAGGCGTCTTCGACTGGGGTGATGCCGCTGATGATTTTGAGCCCCTGCGGCAAGAGTCACCAGACACACCGACGGATCGTGTCCTCAAGATAGCCCTCATGTCTTTGGTGGTTCCGTTTCTTGGCTTCTATGTGATGTGGCGGATAATAAAGTTGCTCCGAGCCGGGCAGGCAGAAACGGGCTTTGGCAAGATCTGCTTGGCTTCGGCACTCGCCGTCCCGAGTTGCATGGTGAGTTCAGGAGTCTTGGTCGTGCTTTTCATCACGATCTACGAAACCATTTAAGGGCACGCTTGGAACCAAGCGTTTAGGACCCAAGGTGATGCCCACTCCAAATTCTCTAGGAAAGAGAAGCTCATGGCGAACGCAAAAGACCCGACGGTGCCGATCCTCAGAAAGGCCGCGGCGTTTCCTGGTGCCGTCCAAGGCACTTCTTGCAATCAAAGTTCATTCAAGATTGGCAAGCAGTCCTTTTTCTTCGTTGGGCCCGGGGCCAAAGGGGTGGGCTTCAAAGCCATGTTCAAACTTGAGAAGTCACTGCCGCAAGCGGAGAAGCTGGCGGCCAAAGAACCGGATCGTTTCGAAGTTGGATCTAACGGCTGGGTGACAACACGCTTCACGGCCGAAAAGCCGTTGCCAAAGACCGTCTGGGAAAAGTGGCTGAAAGAGGCCTACGAATTGAGGGCTTAATCGCAGCATGATCCGCTTGCTGCCGCTTACTGGAGGTGGCGGGCCTGGAATTCAAGGGCTTTGGATATTCCTTCGTCGCTGAAGACGACGGACTTGTTTTTGCCCTTCGGATCGTGGATCCAGCCCCGATTGAAGAGGTCTTCGAGGACGTCCCAGTCCATTCCTTTCCAAGCACGGTGGCCCGAGCCGTCTTCGAACATCGTGAGCGACAGAAGCGCCATGGCGACTTCGGCAACTTTATCTTGGTTCAAGCTCATCTGGCGGATCTCCCGGTTAGTCCTTCGGTACTTCTTAACGCCAAGAATACTGATGGCTCAATCAAGAACTTCTGGGGGGGCAGTCTCTCATTGGGGCCAAGCCCTGTCGAGGGGTTTTGGTGTCGGCTCCGGTGCCAGACTGAAATGACGATAGGCGGCGGAAGGCGAGCTAAATCTTGGCTTCCATCGCTTGAAGGAAGATGGCGGCGGCGCTGGCGACGTTGATGGACTCGGATGGGCGCTGCATGGCAATGGTGACGTCGCGGCTGGGCATGTTGTCGGGGGCCGCGCTGGCACCTTCTGCTTCGTTACCGAGCCAGAGGATGCGGCGCGGGATGGCCGGGAGATCGGTGAGCGTTTCGCCACCTTGGACGACCGTGCGGAGCAAGGTGACGCCTTCGTCGATCAAAGGCCGCAGGTCTTCGAGGGATAGGCGCGCGCAGGGGAGTGACAAAAGAGACCCCGCGGAGGCGCGCATGGCTTTGGGAGATTCGGGGTCAGCCGAGCCTTCGGAGACGACGAGAAGGTCGCAGCCGAAAGCCGCCGCGTTGCGCGCGATGGTGCCGAGGTTTCCGGGGTCAGAGATTTTCTCGAGGAAGACGATGCTGAGCTCGGGCTGTCCGGCGATGTCGGCGAGTTCGGGGGCGGCAAGACGGGGGATGAGGGCGGCTAGACCTGCCGGAGTTTGAACCCCGCAGATTTTTGCAAGGTGATCGGCGTCGGTTGCAGTGATGAAAACGTCCGCCGCCGCGGCGCGCTCGGCTTGGGCCTGCACTTCGGGGCCGCGATGCTCGTCGAAAAAAAGCTCCTCGACCAAGCCCAGGTCGAGGGCACGTTCGACGAGAGGCGCTGAGTCAAGCAACAAAAGTCCCTGCTCACGCCGGCCTTTGGCGGTCGCGAGCTTGGCCAGCTTCTTCGCTCTGTCTTTGCCGAGTTCATTCATGTCGCTACCATCGTTACATGGCCAAGGACCTGTCTCAATTTTTACAGGAAGTTCGTTTCGCCGTGGGGGCGACGGATGATGGCCAACGATTGGATCATGTCCTAATCGACAAAGTCCACTGGCGGTCCCGCACGGACATTCAAAGCCGCATCAAGCGCGGCAAGGTCACGGTGGACGGCAAGACATGTAAGCCGGCGACGCGCGTCCACCAGGGGCAAGAAATTACCGTCGTGGTCGAAGCCAGCGATCTTCCGGACCAAGATCCGGCTTCGATTGAACTGATGATCTTGGAAGAGAATGCCGATCTGGTGGCATTGAACAAGCAGGCGGGCCTCGTGGTGCATCCCACGGGTCGACATGTCTACGACACCCTGATGAACGCGCTTTTTCTTCGATACCGCGAAAACGGCGAGGCGGCGCGGGGTGTCGAGCCACATGTCGTCCACCGCCTAGACCGCAATACCAGCGGGGTCATTGTCGTCGCGAAGAACTTCGCGGCGAAGCGAGATCTTGCCGAGCAGTTCGAAAACCGCCGCACCGAGAAGAGCTATCTAGCCCTGGTGGAAGGCGTGGTCGAGCCAGACCGTGGAGTCATCGACGCCGATATCGGGTCAGATACCGAGGCTGAGATCCGGCTCAAGATGAAAGTGTCTCCTGGCGGATTGCCTAGCCTAACAGCCTACGAGGTCGTGGCGCGATTTGCCGACAGCAGTCTCGTTCGCGTGCGGCCGAAGACCGGACGTCAACATCAGATCCGCGTTCACTTGGCCTACATCGGCCATCCAATTTTCTGCGACCCACTGTACGGCGATCCCCGAAGCCTAGGACTTGCCGACGAGGAACACCCTCGGCTTGAACGGCAGGCGCTCCACGCCGAGTCCTTGAGGTTTCAAAATCCGGGTGACAATCACCGGCACGAAATCTGCGCTCCCCTTGCGCTAGACATGGAGGAGATCCGCCAGGCACTGGCCGCGGGAAAGCCCCTTGCGAAGCGCCGGGACATTCAATCCGCGCGCTGGAACTACCACTCGTAAACAAAAAAGCTGTCGATTTTTCGCGGCGACACAAAGGAATCCAAGGTCGCCTTCAACTCGGGATGAGCCTCCGCGACTTTACGCGGCAAGACATAGACGATTTTCCGCACGCTAACGCGGCCCTGCTTATAGGCCCGGTGTAAGGCCACTAGCATCGTTGGGCTACGTGCCTCGTCGTAGGACCAAAAATCGTAGTAGTAGGCTTCGGGCCCGAAACCGTCGGGCCGAATCATGAGATCATCGGGTTCGAAAAGCGCGTTAGCGGCCGCGGCCCGCGGCAGAAGCGAAACGTGCTCTTGGTCTTGGTCTCTTACGACAAGGGCAAGTTGAACAAGCAACATTAACGCAGCGATGACCAGCGCTGGTCGCGGCCAACGACGATAGATCTGGGCCCATCCCAACGCGGCCCCAATCGCAAACCCCGCGACCGAATACTGCCACCAGTAGGGATGCTCAAAGGAGTGGCGCCGAAACAGGAAAACATTGAGGAACCCAGGCGCCACCAAGGCAGGTATGAGGCGCCAATGAGCCAGGCTTCGATGTGAAACTGAGCTTGTAGCTCGAGCGAACATCCCCCACACACTCAGCGCGACCAGTGGTGCTCCGATCTGGAGGAATAAAAAGCCAGCCTGATTGGTCCACCAGAGCAACGGCGTCTCGATTCCAAACAGTGAGCTGGTCGCCAAACGAAAAGTCTCGTCGGACGCAGAACCTTCGCCGAAACGCCAGTAGGTAAAACAAAGGACCGAGACCCCAGCGGACATGAATGCGGCGGCGGCGGGAAGCCAAACCGAGCGCATCCAAGCTCGCGGATTTCTTCCAACTCGAAGGATCGCCACGCTGGCGAGGGCAAAGGCTCCCTGCCAGTCGATCGCCACCGCTAAAAAGACGAGCGCGGCGACACGCCATTCACTTTTGGGGCGCAGGCAAGCCAAGGCCGCGGCCAAAGTCAGCAAGGAACAAATAGCCTCGTAATTCACCATGTCGCCGTAGCGCAGGATGAAGGGGCATCCGAGGTAGCAAAGCAAAGCAAACAAAGCTGGCACATCGCCGGAGCGCCGCCGAACGAAGCCCCAGATCAAGGCCGCGGTGAGCAAGGTCGCCAAGATCGATGGCAGCCGAAGGGTGTATTCGCTCAACCCGCCCGGGCGCGTCGCCGCGTGCAAGAGCCAGGAGTAAAATGGCGGGTGGTGAAGATACTGTCGGACCAAAGCCTCGCCGTCGCCAGGCACATAGGACAAGACGGGTTCGCCGCGAAGTTGCCTCCACCCTACGCGATCAAAATTGCGAACGATTTGACCTATGTAAAAACCGTTGTTGTAGGACTCGATCGAATTGTCCCAGGGCTCATGAGCCGAGGCGAAATAACGCCATGAGGCAAGCAGGAATACGAGCAGTGCCGCCCCCGTCCACATTCCTCCCCGCAATCTGCTCATCAATCCTCCCCCCTTACCCCGCAAGCTTAGCCAAGCGGCGCCAAGCTTGTCAGACTATTGGGAAGTCACTTGGGCACAGGCAGTTAGGTCTGTTGTCGAGAATCCGGCTGCGAAACCACACTCTATGTCCGCTGCGAGACCGACTTCTTGCGCGGCCCAAGACCGTGGCCAGCGTGAGAAAAGACGCGAGCCCGGGCATAAATAGGTTGCCGTTCGCCTGCACGCACCCACTTGCTACCTTCTTGCGACGTTCACACTTTCGATTCATCGAGAAAAATTCATGAAGCTCATTCGTCTCGCATTGCTGCTCGCGCTGTTTTTGAGCGGCGGCAACTTGACCGCTCAGTTGCAGTTTGTGGCACAAGCTGGCGCGCTCGCGTCGGGTACATCCGTTTGGTCCGAGAGTGTCGAAACCCTCGACGTCAATGGTGACGGTTGGCTCGACATCATCTACACCAATGGAATCGGCTTCGACTCGGCTGGTGGCTCCTTGGCGCCGCAGCTTCTCATTAACCAGGCCGTGCCTGGTTCAGCGGTGTTTGTCGACGAAACGGCGTCTCGCATTCCTGCCGGGTTCATCCAGCAAGGCAAGGGCATAACGACCTGCGATGTGGACAACGACGGGGATGAGGACATCATCTTCGCGAACGCCTTCCTGACACAGCCGCGGATCTTGATCAACGACGGCAACGGCGTTTTCACCGACGAAACAGCGGCGCGTTTCCCGACGATCAACCTCGGCTCGTTTGGAGTTGGCTGTGGCGACCTCGACGGTGATGGTGATATTGACCTCGTCTTTTCGGACACTGGTGCCTCACAGTTTGGCGCGGGATCGACCGCCAAACTTTTCATCAACAATGGTTCAGGAGTCTTCAGCAACGAGCCCAGCAAGATGAATGCCTCGAACAAAGTTGGCGCGATGCAGGTCAACATCGTCGATATTGACAAAGATTTCGACCTCGACGTCATCATCGACGGCAAGTCCTCCGGCCAACAACTCTACATCAACGACGGCGACGCCAACTT
>JAZGFI010000169.1:0-7748 GCA_036479435.1 Planctomycetota bacterium
TCAAACCAAGAATACGACACTTCTACACCGATTCCCGGCTGTTTGTGCTCTCGGTACGCCGCATCTAAGCCCCGGTATGGATCCGATCAGAATACAGAAGATTTGCTCACCAGAGGATCCACACCCCTTCAAAAGGTCGTCCTGGGATTGTCGACTTGTTCAACGCGGGTTCGTTGAACAAGGTCACAACCTTAGTCAGCTGGATCGCCCGAAGAAATCAGACCGCGTACTTCGACATCTTGGCGTCTGCGACTTTGGACAATCGGGTTAAGGTCAAGTACGGCGCTTGCGGGGCTTGTCGGCAAGTGGCCCCCATCGATCTAAAGCCCTTCGTCATCTCCATCGAAACCGCGGCTCAACTTGAGGCCAACCAGATCTGGAAACAGATCCTTCAGGAACTCGTGCAACGAGTCAATGATGCCTGATGAACGTCACGAGCCCCGATACACTTGCACGCGGCTCTAAGCTTACGTTCTCAGTGAACGGAGCCCAGGGTGCTGTTGGCGCCAGCATCGATGTCGGCGGCAACGAGGTGAACGTTCGCGGCTCCTCCAAGCCCAATGGAACCGTCAGTTTCTGCTATCGCTTGCCCGCCTCGTTCAAGGGCGTTCTGCAAGTCACGGTGACGGATGGGCGCGAATCTACCGTCCTTCAGATCGCCGTCGGCTAGTCAGGACTGCGACCAACTCAATCAAGGGTATCGACCGAACCATTCAAGAAAGCGATGATGCGCTCAAGGCGAGGTAGGCTTCGTTCCTCAAGGTCTGGTTCGAAATAGAATTGCTCTTCGGAAAATACGCGACGCAGCTCATTTGCGCTCATGTCCTCGCTGCAATTCTCAATCACGGTTTCGATATCTCGCCGGTCTTTCGCGCTAAATCGGCGTATCTTTGAGAGGACCATGTCGACGGGATGGAGACGCCATATTTTCACCAAGGCAACTTCCCGATCGAGAGTAGATCGTTCTCTGAAAAGCCAAGGCATGGGAGGAAAACTGTCGCCAATGAGATCTAAGTACACGCCGTTAGAGCTAACTTTACTTCCTCCACACATGAAGTCACCGAGGGCTTGCTCGAGCTGATCGCGTTCTGTCGACGTAACGGAGACGTCGACATCCTTGGTGGTAAGCGCGCCGCCAAATTGCATGAGAACGGCCGCGCCACCCATAAGATACAAATTCAGGGGTGATCGCTGTTCTTTGTTCCAAAACTCAATGATTCGATCGATCAGTTGCTCCACTGACTCTCGACTCATCCTCGACTCGCTTCTTCGACGATACTTCGACAGCGGTCTCTGAATTCTTCGTGAGTGATTCCAAGTCCCGCCACCCAGCGCTTCCAGATTGGGTGACGACTTGCAGTCTTCGGGGCTTTGTCTTCGGGGTGTTGTACGAGCGCAGAACGGGCGGACTTGAGGAACTCAATAATCTGGGGTTCGTCGAAGTCGACGGCGGCAGCTTGGCCCCAAGGCGCGTTCGCGTGAAAGTGGCGGGCGAGGTCGCAGAGAAATCCGCTGCGCCGGA
This sequence comes from Planctomycetota bacterium, assembly GCA_036479435.1. Lineage (GTDB taxonomy): Bacteria > Planctomycetota > DRQF01 > JAZGFI01. Next base: position 1,523 of record JAZGFI010000169.1, read on the forward strand.
GTACTTTGAGTCTCGTGGCGTAGGCGAGCAAGAGTTCGTGACGGATGGGATTTAGCAAGACTAAGGCTGGAAGCGCCGCTAGGACGCGGGGGTCGGGACGTCCCTCGAGTGATCGGCAAAACACCTCTTCGACACTTCGAATGGCTCCCACTGTACCCAGGGGCCCGGCAGACTGGAGGTCTCGAATACCGTAGGCGATAAGCTCTGCAATGAGGCTCCTTCGATCTCCTCGGGGTTGAAGGCGCCCGTCTAGAAACCACTGCAGGGGAAGCCCGAGGTGGCCTGAGAGCTGGACAACTTCGAAGAAAGACAATTCGCGCTCGCCACGCTCTGTCTTTGAAAACTGAGACTGAGTGATGCTGAGCCACGCAGCGAGTTCGGCTTGACTCAAGCTGCGCTGGGTCCGAGCCAATCGGATGCGTTCACCCAAGGAGGTCCGCCACCGTAGTCTTTGGTCTGCGGTCTCAACTGGCATGGCTTCTGAACTCCTTGAGCGCGTTGACGATGGCTCCGACATTGGCAAGGCTGCCAAGCCTCACAGCTCGCGATGACCGCCAATTGGACTTTTTTAGTCTCTTTGGACTACTTTAGTCTCTCAAGACTTCTCGACACTCGCAACCCACCAGCGAAGCAAAAACTCAGGAAACGCGAATTCGGTTAGTTTGAAACGACTGTCACTCGACCTGCGGAGCAAGGCCACCTGCCCTTGGATTCGCCAGATTGCCACGAGAATCTAGTTGACAGCACACCCAACCGCATTCACGCTGGCAAGACCGCTTCAGGTCGAGAGAAGAATTGTCATGAAATCAGATGCACCCGTCGGACTTGAGTGTGGAACCTACCTTGCGGCTGGGGCCCAAGGAGACCACACGGAAACCGCTATCCACCACATCAGTGAATGCCCATGCTGCCGTGCGGCGGCTCATTGTGAAGCGACGCTAACGCCAGTTGATGTGCCGGCGGACTCGGTGCATGTGAGCCGACGCCGCGGCCTTAAGTTTCTCGCGGCGGCGGGAGTTGTTGCGATCACGGGGCTGTCGTCCTACATGCTGGGAGCGAGTTCGAATTTGGGGGCGAAAGCTCCGATTTCCAACCCTATCGCAGAACGTGTCAGCAAGATTCAAGAAATGACTTTTGGGAAGCTGGACAAGCTCATGGCAGCGCAAGGTCGCGCCGGCGTCATGCCCCTGTTCAATGCTGGCACGAACCAAAGCGCCATCATGGTGGTTCGGTGGATTGCGGATCGAAACCACACTGCGCTGTTCGATGTGCTTGCGGCCGCCACCTTCGACAACCGGATTGCGGTCCGGGATGTGGCGAGGCTCGCCGCCAACGGCGTTGCCCTCGTCGATCTCAAGCCCCACGCCGCGTCGCTTGTCATTGCCGTTCAAACGGAAACAGATCCCAACTGGAAGAACTTCCTCACCGACTTGTTGACGCGTGTCAATAATTCCTGATGGACGTCACCGGACCTTCAACTCTTCCTCGGGGCTCGAAGCTCACGCTGTCCACAAGCGGAGCTCAAGGTGACGTCAGCGCAACGATCAGCTTTGGCGGCATGTCCGTGTCGCTGACCGTGAAGGCGGACACAGACGGCAAGGCCACTATTTGCTTCCGGTTGCCGGCTGCTTTTAAGGGCGGGGTTGAAGTGACGTTGACGGATGGACAAAGCAGCGCTGGCTTTGGAGTCCTCGTGTTTTAGTTCAAGCCCCGGACCTCGAAACAACACCGGTCACGGCATGACGAAATTGACGAACTGCGGTTCCAGAACGCCGTTTGTTTTGTGTGGACCGTAGACTCCCAGGGGTCCCGTCAAGACTACCCCAGATCGTGTCAACTTGGTCGAATTTCCATCTCCACAGCAATGCCAATCAATGGCAAGGGCACTAAGACTGTCGAGTACCATGGAACCCAACGCCTTGTTCTCATCGGCCTATTTCGTTAACCTAATTGGTATACAATTATGAATAACAAGAGATCGACGCGAGCGTGCAAGTCACCTTCGAGAACAACCAGCTCAAAGCGCTCTGCGAAGATCCAAAGAAAGCTCAGAGAGCATTGGGGCGAGCTGGAGCAAAGAAACTACGAACGCGCCTTGCTGACTTGTGGGCGGTAGAGCGCGTGACAGACTTGATAGCGGGCCACCCACACCCGTTGAAGAAAGACCGCGCGGGACAATTTGCGGTCGACCTACACAGCGGCTGGCGCTTGGTGTTTGTGCCCGCCGAAGAGCCTATTCCAATGGTGGCAAACTCGAACAGCGTCGATTGGGAACAGATCACGTCGATGCGCATCATTTATGTCGGTGACTATCATGACTGAGACAACAGCTTTCAATCCGAATTGGGCTTCGGCGCCCGGGGACACGGTGGCGGACATCATCGAAGAGCGCGGATGGTCGCAGACTGAACTCGCCGAAAGGCTTGGATTCACAAAGAAGCACGTGAGCAAGCTCGTCAACGGCGAGGTGGGAATCTCCGCGGATGCCGCCGAGAAGCTCGCACGTGTGCTCGGCTCAACAACGGGTTTTTGGATGGTTCGCGAAGCTCAGTACCGGGCTGCTTTGCAAAGAATCGCGGCCGAAGAATCACTTGAGGAACAAGCCGAATGGCTCAAGGAGCTGCCTGTCGCTTTCATGCGGAAGAAGGGGTGGATCCCCGACCTTAAGAAAAAGGCCGATAAGGTAGCAGCGTGCCTGGGGTACTTTGGCGTCGCCTCGGTCGAGGCCTGGAGAACACAATACGAAGAGCCCGTCGCCGCGTTCCGCAAGTCCACCAAAGCACAGACAGAAGTTGGTGCGGTGGCGGCGTGGATGAGGAGGGCCGAGCGTTTAGCGGAGGCGAGGCGCTGCGCGCCATTCGACAGAGATGCCTTCCAGAAAACACTGCAGAGTTTCCGAGCTATGACGGGTGACCAGGACGCCAACTCGTTCGCCCAACAGCTTGGTCGTAGGTGTGCTGAAGTTGGCGTAGCGGTCGTATTCGTCCCACGGCCACCCAAATGCCCGGTAAGTGGGGTCACTAAGTGGATAAGCCCCGAGCGGGCGCTGATCGTTCTGAGTCTCCTTCACAAGTCAAACGACCACTTGTGGTTCGCCTTCTTCCACGAGGCTGGCCACATCCTTCTCCATGGCAAAAGACTCGTCTTTGTCGAAGTGGACGGCAAATCGACCGACGAGGAAAAAGAAGCAGATCGATTTGCCCGTAACATCTTGATTCCACCGAAGTACGAGAGCGACCTTCGGACCCTCGGCCCGCGGGTGTCTGCCGAAAAAGTTCGCGCATTCGCCAGGCGCGTAGGGATAGCGCCGGGAATCGTGGTCGGTCGCCTTCAGCGGGAAGGGCTTCTCCCCTTTTCGCATCTCAACGGCCTGAAAGTCCGGTACACCTGGGAAAAAGACTAAATGCAATCGCGGGCCGACCCTAAGAATGCAGCGGACTTTTGCAGGGTCACGTCGACCGGATCGAGACGTCACAATCCCGAATGAACATGAACGTTGGATCCAAGTCTTCAAGCTCGCTCTAAGATCAAAGAACGCGTAGATAATGGGCAAAGGCAAGCTCAAGGCTTGGTCCTCTTGATCCGGCAAGATGTCGGGCTCGGAGGGGGAGCGAGCAGGCGATGGCAAAAAAACGACTACTGCTCGCGCTCTTCGTGGCGATTGTCTGCCTCGGGCTCTTTTTCGCTCGGGCCTTTTTCGATTCGGAAGAAAGTGGCGAGTTCGGACGACATAGCCTTCAAGATAAAGCAGGCTCCCAGTCACCTAAAAGACACGGGATGTCCTCACTTGGGTCGGCTGAGATTCCGGCGTCCTTTGTCGATGGCAAATCAGCCGAATCGGATCAAGCGGGTGACGCTGACCCAACCCTCCCCCGCCTTCCACGTCGGCATCACTTTCGTCTTCGTGTCGAAACTTCGGATGCAAAGCCCGCGGCTCAAGCGGAAGTCCAAGTCTTTTGGGAGCCTGCAGACGATCACTTTGGGAGCTGGAGTAAGGCCAGTGCCCAACAAGAACTCCGCCGCCGGCTCGAGACCTCACCGATTGTTTGCGACCTTTTTGGTCAGGCCGATCTTCCCCAAAGCCGCGGGCACCTTCATGTCCTGGCTCGTTCCAAAGATCAACGGCAACTAGCTCACCATCGTGGTCTGCTTCTCGACCGACTTCGCCCGCCGCTGTTGACGCTCCGCTTGAAGCCCAGTGGAGTTCTGCGGCTGAAGGTCCTCAACCACAACGACGAGCCCGTGGAAAACATCCCGGTCGCGCTGTTTGCTCGGAGCCAAGGCGCGATTGACTCAACGATCCTTCGGCAAGCCTCGGATGCGGACGGTCAATGCCACTTCTACGGGCCATCGACCTGGATCGATGACGGGTATACGAGTTTTGATGACCTGGTCTTCGGACTCGATATCCCGGGACTGGCGACGCAAGGGTTGGAAGTCAAAGTGGCTGACTGGGCTGCGGCAAGGCACAGTCCGCAGGGAGTGCTCCACGGCACTTTTGTCGTTCCCGCCCTACGCCGGCTTTTGCTGAGACCGCATCCGAGCGACCTTGCTTCAGCAAGCCTTGAGAAACTCCCGCCTCATTTCCTCCGCGGTAAAAAATTGAATCCACAGGTGCTGATCACGCAACCCGCAAGGTACGACTTCCTGGGCGAGCGTGGTTTGATTGACGTCGGTCTTGTTGCTCCGGGCAGCGCCTTTGAGGTCATCGCTCCGAACTATTGGTTTCCCCGCCAAGATGCCCCCAACGCAGAACAAACTCTCTTCCAATTCAAAGTCCCCCAAACCGGGAAAGGCGAGTTCATACAGGATCTCGTCCGACTTCGTCGCCATCGAAAACTGATTGCGACCTTCGTCGATTCGAAGGGAGTTCCTCTTTCTAATGCGAAAGTCCACTGGGGATATGAAAACGGATTCTTGGCCACCGTCGCGACCCACGAGACGATCCAGCTTGACACCAAAGGACACATCGAGCTTGCTCTCAGCCCGACGGTCGATGGCATCATGGCGGAGATCTCGAAACTCTTTCGCGAGGACGGTCACCTCTGGCAGGGCATTTTTCGCTTTACCCTGCCTGCGAGCGGCAGCTCGCCTCCGAACACCGCCCCCCGGGCCGAGATCAAGACGCCACTCCTTGCCCCGGAGCAAGATCTCGATCTCGGCACGATTGAAATGGAGAGTGCGCGGCCCGTTGCACGAGGCCGCATCGTGGATGCAGCGGGCCAAGGCCTTGCTTTCGCGCCTTTGTGGGTCCAAGAGTCTGACTCCGACGTCGAACACAGCTACTTTGGCACGGGCGACCATTTCAGCGACCGAGACGGCTACTTCGAAGTTCTTGAGTGGCCCGAGTGTGACTTCGATGAGAGTTCCGAATCCATGGTGGAATCCCCGGCGCCCGCTAAACGAAAACTCTGGGCGAGTGCCTCCGGCCATAAGATGAAGTCCGTGGACATCATGGCCTTCAATCCGGAACCGTTTGAAATCATCCTGCAACGCTCTCATCACTTGAGCCTCGTCGTGAAGCACGACCGTGACCTATCCTCCGACCGCATGATCTTCCGCGTCTCAGGACCATCAGTAAAAACCTGCCTTAAGAAATGGGACTTCCAACAAGCGCTTGCCCTGGCCGATGATACCCAGATCACCGCCGCTCACATGGATGGCCTCAGCGCGGGGAAACTCGAACTCACCATCGAGTACCGCCCGCCCATGGAATGGTCCAACTGGCGCGATGATGGTGCGCCGAAGCCCGTCGCCGCCCCCATCCTGGCTCGCCAAATCCTCGACATCCCGATTCAGTGCCCTCTCACCATCGACCTGCGCGGAAGTTTCCGTCTTGAACACCTTGCCGCGAGTGCCACCGACGGCAGGCCCCTCAAAAGCACGCTGCTGCTCCGCGGTTACCGCGGACTTGCCTTGCCGACTCGACTACCGAGGCAATACCTTCAGCGCCCCGCGATCATCAGGGCTCCCGGCCACCGCCCTCTCATCTTTGCCAAAAATATTGCGCCGGGACACCATCAGCTCCAGCCAGCCTTACGCGTACGCGGCCAGCTGCGGCATGGAGAAAAGGCCCTCAGTGCTAAAGGCCTTTTTTGCCGAGTCACCGATCCCTACCCATGGGGAGATAGCTCCTCCAACGACTACGCGGTCCAAGCTGACGGCAGTATCGAGTTTGAGGTGCCGACCACTGGCCGCTACACTTTTTGGTTCTACCAGCTCGCGG